>JBGTDU010000025.1:0-36358 GCA_041748175.1 Rubricoccaceae bacterium | reverse complement strand
GCGCGTTCGCCCTACCGGAGTCACGAATATCACTGTTCTTGAACATCTTTTCCTTGCCCGGGTGGTGAAATTGGTAGACACGCCATCTTGAGGGGGTGGTGCGAGAAATCGCGTGCTGGTTCGATTCCAGTCCCGGGCACTTGGTAACAGCCTCTAGGTTCTTTGTGACAGGTACCTAGGGGCCTACCTTGGAAATGTGGGTAAAGGGAGGGGTAAAGGTTTTTGTCCGAATCCCATTGCCAACCTCTTCCATCCCCGGTTGATGTTCCCGTATTCGAACTCCGTGGCAACGCCTCCCACGTCTACTCGCTCCACGCTTGATGGTAGCGGCCGGCACTACTGGCCCGGCGCTGGAGACGGCGCTGAAACCTCTCAACGAGGCGGTATCTTTCAACCAGAAGGCGTTGCTGGTCCAGCAGACTCAGCTGTGGATTGCGCTCTGTGATCAACACGTTGTGCTTCATGCGTCAATCGGATGCTCTTTCAGAAACGGTCGTCTGCCTTGGGAAGCGGCAGAACAGCTGGTGGCTCAGCGGCGAAGGGCGGCAGAGCCGGTGGACGCAGCAACGTAGACGCTGAGGCTAGTGCGACGCAAGGCGGTAGCGCCCTTCGTCAGCCTGCAGCGGCGGGATCTTTCCAACAAGGTACACTTGAGGAACGATCCACCAATCCGCTGCCGCCATGCCCGCACCCACCTACTTCACCGGACTCGACCTCCACAAGCACTCCGTCACTGCCACGACGGTAGACGCTAAAGGCGAGGTCGTCGCCTCCTCCAGGCTTCCCACCCGGCCGGAGGCCCTGCAGCTCTACTTCGCGGACCTCCCCGGTAGCCACAAAGCGGGAGCCTGCCCTGAGCGCAGTCGAAGGGTCGAAGCGACGGCGGGCTGGTACTGGGTGAGCGACCTGTTTCGTGGTCAGGACATCGAGCTCCGCCTGGCCCACGCCAAGGGCGTCCGGGCCATCACCACGGCGAAAGTCAAGACCGATTCGGCCGACGCCCGTATGCTTGCGCAATTGCTTCGCACGGACTTGCTCCCCCAGGCCCACATGATCTCCGACGAGATGCGCCCGCTACGTGATGTTCTCCGGACACGCCTCAAGCTGGTCGACCGCCGCGTGGGCGCTCTGAACTCCATCAGCCGTCTTCTGGAGAAGATGAACGTCGAGGTTGTGGACGAGCTGCCCGAGATGATGCAGCTTCAGGCGCATTGCCACATCGAGCAAGTGGAGCTTCTGGAGCGACAGATCAAGAATCTTGAGAAAGCCCTCCACCCGCACCTGGTGCCGGATGAAGACGTTCAGCGTCTGCTCCGGATCCCCGGAGTTGGTAAGGCCGTCGCGTTCACGATCCGGTTGGAGGTCGATGACATCACCCGTTTCCCGAGCGAGGGCATGTTCTTCAGCTACTGTCGGCTCGTGCCCGGTGCGAGACCCTTCGGCTACGCTCAGGGCAGGCTCCGGCACTCGTGTTCGGCACAAGCGCTCAAAGGAGGGTAGCCGCTATCTCAAATTGGCCTTCAGCCATGCTGGTGTGCGGCGATCCAATACTACCCCGAAGTCCGGGAGTGGTACATGCGGAAGAAGCGCAAGAAGCCTGTCGCCGTGGCCCGGGCGCTAGTCTCGAAGGAGATTGCCCGCATCGCCTATCACGTACTCTCCAAGCAGGAAGACTTCAAGGGCCGGTTCAAGGGCGTTCCCTTGAGCCGGCAGAAGAAGGAGCTGACCACCACCGGTGGTGGTGGAGCCGCTCCTCCCAAGCCCGGCCAGTATAACTGACAGCGGGGACGCGTCATGACACGTGACGATCCCCGTACTGCCTCCGGCGGGAATGGGAAGGGAGGAGTGGGCCGCTCGGTAATCAGACCGACGGCCCAGCCGCCGACCCGTTCGGCTACGCTCAGGGCAGGCTCCGATCTGGGACGCCCAGGCTTTAAGCCCAGGTAGTAGTCGCACCGACTGCTTGATCCCGTATGGGGGTTTGGACCGCCACCATACTGTCCACAGCCGATCTAGTAAGGCGCTGCATACACGCTCGCGAGCACCCGCCCCACTCGGGCTGGGTAGGGGGACATGCGCTCGCTCGCCGCCGCGCAGCGCCTCGCCGAAAGAATGAGCCAGCCTCTTGACAATGACCTTGTTATGGGGGTTATGCCGCACTATCTGAGCCGCCGTACTCCTACCGCTCGATCCACGCCCTCGACGCGCGCTCGATAGCCGCCAGAATCCGAGCGATAGATTATCACTTCCGCGGCGTAGGCGTAGTGGTAATGGTAGTAATACTCGCTCTGCTCCCAGATCTGGCCGTTGGCAAGCCGAAGGATGGTGTCGCCGTCGAAGCCCTCGAACGCTCCGGCGAGTCGGCTTTCGATGACGGCCGGCGTGTCGCCCGACGCCGTAGCTGCTCCACGACCACGACTTGTCTCGTTGAGCTTTCGGCAGAGGATCGGATCGTCGAAGCCCTCCACGATGAGGCCGTACATCTCCCCGTTCGTGAGAACGGTGGCGCGAGGCATTACCTCAACGACGACCTCGACTATCGGTTCAGCGACCTCGTACAGGTTGCCCGAGGTCGTGCGGAACACGTAGCCCATTTGGACGACGCCCGAGATTGTGCCCGAGATCGTGGTCTCCTCGAACAAGCGCCAGTCGCTCTGCGCTTGGCTACCCTGCGAGGCAGAGAGCAGCAGGGCGACAGCCGTGAGACGGAGGGGAAGTTTCATAGGAGGGGGTGCGGCATAACGTTGGAGTTCAGCGGCGGCCGTAGGCCGTCCGCTGGAACGACGGGTTGGGCCTCACGATCCGGCTTGGAGGGAACGCTTCCACTCGGCAAGTGCGATAGCCGTTGAGCTCTCAAGCCATTCCGCGAAACGCTTCTCTGTTGTTTCAAAGGTCTCGGCGTAATTGAACTGAAAGAGGTTAGTCGCCGCTGGGTGTAGGGCAACTGGTTCAGTACCTCCGTCTTCGCGAGGAGCCTTGACATACGTGAACGCTGACGCCGCAAGGATTCCGGTGTCGCCCGGCCCATAGCCGTGGAAGCTGACAACATAGTCAAAGTCTTGGTCGGTCGTCAGCGTAAGTCGCACCCAGTTTCTATACCGCTCAAAATTCGCGAAGTAGTCGAAATGCCTCGCAACATCAACTATCTGCTTCTGAAAATAATGTCGCTGATTCGATTCATTGTCCGCCGAGTTGGAGCGTGCGTGATACTTGGGCCGCTGGGGCGGCGTGAGTGAGCGCAGATTCGGATCAAGAGATGCAGCCAATGCTTTGAGCTTCGTCTCAACTTGCTGATACAGCTTTTCTGCGTGTTCGTAAACAGCTGAGACCTTCTTCTGCTCTTTGCTGAATCGATTGCGGAGAAGTTCAAGTGCAGAAGAGATGATCTGATCCGCGTACTTGCTCTGTTGAACCTGTTGCTCAAGTCCAAGAGCCTTCAGAATTGCGTCTCGCTGGCGACGAGCAAAAAATGTCACCAAAGAGCTAAGGTCACCGGCATCAGCGGTTTCGAGCGCGCCGATGTACTCTTGACGGTCTGATTCGCGTACGACCAAAGGGAACAGGCCTTCGCGGAGGAAAACCAGCGACGCCAGTGCGCGTGCAACCCGACCATTTCCGTCTTGGAACGGATGAATTTGCGTGAACCGATGATGCAGCCAAGCCGATCTGACCTCAGGCGAGTAGGTCGACTCCGACTCGCGGTACATGCGAATCAGATTCTCCATTTCCTCCTTTGTTAGCTCTGGTGGGCAGTACGCATGAATCACTTCGTCCGGTCGTTTCGGGTTGTTTGGAAGAGTCTTGTATTCACCCTTTAGCAACGTGACGCGGACTAGATCACCAGATTCGGTAACCGCCTCCGTGTAGTCTTGGTGGGCTGTGAACTGCGCCTGCAAGCCGCGAATGAAGTGTTCCGTCAGGGGTTCTTCGCCTTTGATGTAGCCGAACAGCCCTTCGACGATGCCAAGGTGATCGTTGATTAGGGTCTGAATGTGATCCGCATCTCGCTGCGACACCCCTCCGCGATGAGAAATGATCGAAGACTCAATGCCTTGTTCGATCAAGACTTCAGTGACACCACGATCCCATGAATAGAGACGCTCGATGATTCCTGTCTCGATCGCCCACTCTCTTTGGAGCTTTTTGATGAACTCCTTGTATGCACCGTCTCCCTCAAGTGCGGTCCTCCGTTCGTGCCATACGGAAGTTAGGGCGCGCAGTTCGGGGAACTCGAAGGCGTCCGGACTCGGAAACGGCTGAATGCGGTGATAGTCCATGATTGACGACTATAATATAACGAGTGCGGGTTTCGTGAGGCCCAACGACTGGCGCTTCAGCGGCGCAGGGCGGTGTGGCGCGTGGACGAGGCAACGTAGGCACCAGCGGTTGAACGAGGCAAGGTGGTGGAGCCCTGCGTCCGCTGCACCATACTATTAGCGGGATTTCGGAAGGGGGCTTCGGACGGCAGATATTGAGGTTGTTCGAAGCCTTGTGCGCAGAGCGCGCATGCAACCCGCCGCCGAAGCCCCGCTATGAAGATCCGCTCCGCCAACGTCCCCGTCAACCCACACACGACGCTTCTGCTCGCCGCCGATGTCTCGCGCGATGCACTTGATCTATTCGCTCGCTTCGAGAGAGGTGGCCGCGAGTTTAAGCTGGAGGATCGCGTTCCTAATCGCACGGTGGCGGTGGAGCACGCGCTCGCCGGAGTCGGGGAAGTGACGCAGAGCCACGGCTTCTCATCGGTCCTGGTGTTGTGCGAGTCCTCCGGCGGCTTCGAGCGGCCACTGCTGGCCGTGGCTCGTCGTCTGGGCATGCAGACGGCGCTGGTCAGCCCCGAGCGCGTGCATCAACTCAAGAAAGTGGAGAGCCTCGACACGGGCAAGACCGACAAGAAGGACGCCCGTGTGATCCATCTGGTCGGCGTGCTGGGCAAAACACAGCGACATCGACTTCTTCCGGAGCCCTACGAGCTGCTGCGTCGGCTGACGGCCTTTCATGATGATGAGGTGCGAACCACGAGTGCGCTCAGGACGCGGCTGCTCGCCACGCTCAGGGAGCTGTTCCCCGACTACGACCGGCCCGTGGCGTTCACCTTCTCGAAGACGGGCCGGGTGCTCTTGCGGGAAGGACTGCTCTGCCCTCATCAGCTGACGAGCGTGGGCTATGCTGGTTTATTGAAGCGGCTTCGGCGCCGCGTTCCCGGCGTCAAGAGCATCACGGCTGATAGGCTCGTCGAGGCCGCCGAGGCTTCGGTTCGCGTGGTCGAGCCAGGGCTTCGGGCCGAGGTGCTCAGTGGCAGGCTGAAGGTGTTGCTGGCTGAGCTGGAGATGCACGAGTGCGAGTCCCAGCATCTGAAGGCGCAGATTGAGCAGTTGGGTTCCGAGCTAAAGCACTCGGGAGACCTACCACCTATCGACGAGGCCGTGAGTGGGCTGACGCTCTTCAACCTGGCCCGCGTCCTCGGGCAGACGGGTCCGCTGTCGGATTTTGCCTCGAAGCGGCAGCTTCTCCGCTACGGGGGCATGAACCTCCGGGAGCGTGAGAGCGGCACGTACAAGGGCCAGACCCGGCTTTCGAAGAAGGGCCGTCCGCTCTTGCGCAAGGTGCTGGGCCAGGCCGTGTTTCCGCTGCTTCGTCGCGACCGCCTGTTGGGCGAACACTTCGCCGAGCGGCGGAAGCGCATGCCGGAGCAGAAGGCCCGCGTGGCAGCCATGCGCAAGCTTCTGGTGCTGATTTACGGCGTCCACCGCAGCGGCCTGCCTTTCGAGGAAGCCCGTGTCCACCGCTGCGAGAGCCAGTACGACCTCGCCGCCTGAACCATTTTCCACCATAACCCTCACAGCTTGAGATCACTCCTGGTCTCACCCTCCGTGCCGCCGAGAGGACCGACAACCGCGCGTAAGCCCTCAGCAACGCTATGTTCTGAGAGGCTCGCATTGCACCATCAGCGACAGTTGTTTTCAGTTTACTGAGGCAGCGTCAGCTGTCCCTCGGCGGCAACTTCTAACGCAGAGCCCATAGAGTACGTCCCGTCGCTCCGCAGGTGAACACGTCATCCAGCGAAGACGACCGATCCCTGACAGCTTCCGCTCGCGTACGATAGCCGGGGTTTGCTGACTCCCCCGCCTGATGACAGGGGACAAGGGTGGTATGTCTGTCCCGAAGCCTCAACAGACAGAATCCAACAACTACTTCAATCTGACGAAATTCCCACCCGAGACTTGACTTCCACTTAATAACAGCGCGGGATATTAGTCATGGCTCCCTCGAGGCGAAACGCTAAGCTTCGGGCTCTGACAACCAATTCCCGGAGGAAACCATGACCTTCTTCAACGAAGAACACCCATTCTACTGCGGCATCGATCTGCACGCAAGGACGATGTACGTCTGCATCATCGACAACCTCGGTAACAAGCTCGTCCACTGCAACCTCAAGACTGACCCGGAGACGTTCCTCGAAATCGTCGCTCCGTACGGCGATCAGATGGTCGTCGGCGTCGAGTGCGTCTTCTGCTGGTACTGGCTGGCCGACCTCTGTCGGCGCGAGCAGATCCGATTTGTCCTCGGCCACGCGCTCTACATGAAGGCGATCCACGGCGGGAAAACTAAGAACCCTTCGACTTCGCTCAGGGCAGGCTGCTCGATGCGTTCAAGCTGGCGAGCCTGCTGCGGGGCGGCAACTTCCCGCTCGCCTACGCCTATCCGGCTGAGCATCGGGCAACTCGTGATCTGCTGAGGCGCCGCCACTACGTGATGCGCCAACGGGCTGAGGTCCTCGCCCACGTCCAGAACACCATTACCCAGTACAATCTGCCTCCGCTGCCGAAGAAGTTGGCCTACAAGACGAACCGCATTGGAGTGGCCGAGCACTTTCCCGATCCGATGGTCCGAAAGGGCGTTGAGGTGGATCTTTCGTTGCTCGACCACTTTGACCTTGAGTTGAAGGAGCTCGAACGAACCCTGGAGCGGATGGCGAAGGTTGGCGATCCGCAGACGTATTATCTGCTCCGGACGATCCCTGGCGTGGGCCGCATCCTCGCGATGACGATTCTCTACGAGGTGGGCACGATCGGCCGCTTTCCCCGCGTGCAGGATTTTGTCAGCTACAGCCGCCTGGTGCGGCCCTCGAAGCGTTCAGCAGGAAAGCCCGTCGGTGGAAGCAGCGGCAAGAAAATCGGCAACGCCCATCTGAAGTGGGCATTTTCGGAGGCGACGGTCCTCCTGCTGCGCTACGAACCCGACGTCAAGCGCCGCCTGGACCGGCTGGCCCAGAAGCACGGCAAGGGCAAGGCCTTGTCGATTCTCTCAGCCAAGCTCGGCCGTTCAGTGTACTACATGCTCAAGCGAGGCGAGGCGTTCGAACTGAACCGATTCCTGGCGCACTAGCACAGTGAGCTGGGTAGAGCAGTGGGGCTGCCGGGTGAGCCCGGCGTATAACTGAGCCACGCCCAGGGAGCACATCGAAAGGCAATGGTCGCAAAGAACCAACCGACGAACTCGATGGACCCGCAACGGCAAAGCTCATCTGCGCGGGAATGGACACCCGGCAGCGCCCACGACGACAACGATGGACCGATCCCTCGGGACAGCTCATCGCCATGTGACTGCTCCGCCAGCGGAACGGGCCAACTAACTGGACGCCGAGAGGCGAGCCCGACGCGTGAAGCCGATCGCCGGTGGAAACAGGACTGATGCTAGCCGCGCCCGGACTTGAGGCCACGGCCTCGACCGGGAATGACGACGCTCGATAGGGGTTTGGTACAGCCACAGGCTGTCACCCGAAATCCATCAGCCTGCAAGGAGTCACCACTACCGAAGGCGCACGCCTCGAATCAAAACGGCGGATCCACAATCGGCCCGGAAGAACTATGAACCGTTGACAATGAGAGCCATATAGGGGTTATGTGTCTTCTGCGACGATCAAAGAGGCGGACGACCCGCTATTGTACATGTCACGGATTTCCCGAATGTACCAGTCCCTGATAACATTGAGCTTGGGCCGGTCGTAGTGCCCCATCAGTAGCCGATAAGTCTTGAGCGCAAGGCTGACGGAGAAGGAGTAAACGCTCTCGACGCCGATTGGATGGCGGAGCGCCAGAATCTCAGTCTGGCCACCGTTGCCAAGGACCTTTCCTGTGATGATATCCGTGGCGTGCGTGACCGCCGACCATTGGCGATACAGTATCTGATACCATTCGGGCATCCCGACTACCGTAGCAAGTTGCTCCAGAGTGCGGTGTCCGCCAAACAGCCGGTACCAAGCGGGGTTGCGCTCTCCTTCGCTCCTGAGGCGCTCATACTCCGCAGCCGCCTCTTGATATCGAGGTCGCTGGAGCAATGATTCTAGGTTCGCCCGCGCCGCCGCCAGATCGAATTGCGAAGTATCGATGTCCTCGTACGGCGTGCCTTCAAGTTGCTTGGCGAGTTGTTTCCCTTGCTCTGTGCTGCGGTCGTGCCTCTGGTACAGCTTCAGACGCTGATGAACGTGCCAAGCCATAAAGGCCATCCCTCTTCTGTCCGAGTCCGCCTGGAGGATCCAGTGTAGTTGAACTGAAGCCTCGAATGCAGACCTGAGGCAGGTGTGGGACGGTTCAATAGATGACGAGCGGACGAGCAAGGCGACAGCGTCCACCATTTCGAGCAGATGCCGGAATAGCTGTGAGACAGGTGCCACCTCGTCGGCTTTTCCTTCGCAAGCGTTGTTCTGCCAGACGAAGACATGAGTCCCAAAGTTGACCACCTCGTCCAGACTCTCGGCGAGCGCATCGAGTATCCGCTGGACCTCGGAGTCGCTGTGCCTGGGCAGGAGATCCGCGACAGGCTCAGTCGGCATTGCTAGATGGGTAGGAGAGACACATAACGCTCGGCATCACCCGCCGCGCAGCAATACAACAGGCACGGCGTCTTGCGGATGAAAGCCGCGCTATTCGCGGTCGGGTGCATGCCGTTGTTATGCCTCGAACTTCAACTTACTGAGATTGACCTGCGATGCTGACCGTTCTTCCTCAATCTCCAGATCACCTGATAACCGCCCGCCCCATCAGACCCCGACATCGTGATAATCACACTCTGAAGATCGCGTTGAAACTCTAGCGTGACGTAATCATTACCGAAATTGGGCTCGAAACAATCCGCATACAACCTGGACGGGATTCTGATCTCTTTCTCGTCAAGGTAAAACCTCATCGAATCAATCTCCACGCCCGGGATGTTACCGTCGGTCCCGATAGCCGGACGCCCATCTACCATCGTCTGACCCCGCACAACTTTGGTACTCCTGTGGCCGGCGCGGGCGAACACTTTAGTACGGAAGATGACCCGTGCCGTATGTGAGCCTTCCTTCATCTCGAATTTGTAAGTCCTTGTTCCTGTAGACTGGGCAAAGGCGCCCACAGATATAATCAAAACGAGTAACACCGCAAACGTGAGTCTCATATTAGTTCTCCAACTGAAATGAAGAGGCATAACTACTGTTTATCCCTACACGGTACACATAACACGCAGCTTGGCCGGGGAACAACGCATTTGTAACGAAGCGGATAGGGCATGGGGTTGAGCGTTATCGCTACTTTGTATGGATAAGACGCGGTGGCGTCGATAAGGAAATTCTTGTCCACTGAATATAATCGACCATGTCCGTCTCGAAGCACCAAGCTATACAATCCCCCGACCACCTCAATCTGACGTGAATCGCAGCCAGGACTTGACTTCCACTTAATAACAGCGGCGAGTTATACATACCCTCTCATGATTTCCTCCTCCGCGGCCTTTATCGCCTCGTCTGTGATCCCGTGCTTCGTGTGCCACTGCTTCGTGAACACAGCTATTTCCTGCTCGACCTCCCGCATCGAGGCAGCGTGCTGGTTCAGCTCAACGATCATCTCGTTTCTGCCTTCTGGTGAGGCAAGTTTGCCCATGTTCTCGGAGAAGTAGTGGTGGGCGAGATGGTTGCGGAGCGCGAGCGCTTCGGCCAGCCTGGGCTCGTAGCCGTCCGGGATCAGACCCGACTTGCAGTATCGGGCAATAAGTACTCCCAACGGCCTTCTGTGTAGCAAGTCGAGCAAGGCTTGTAGATCCTCTCGCGTACCCTCATGTGGGCCTGGAGACTCTGCTAATGCCAACAGGACCGAGAGGCGTCCTTCAAGAGCCTGGCACTGGAATAGCGCTGCCCCGAACTGGGCGAAAACCTGCCGATGATGAGCGCCTCCGATGTTGATCAAAGCTGAGGATGTATAACAGAGGGCCGCTCAGCGGCCGAGGGCGGACAGCACGAAGGTAAGTCGGAGCGCCAGTCGCGGCGATGCCAAGTCGAACCGAGAACGCTGACGCCCTCGGTCCGCCTGCAGCGGCTGGTTCTGCCGCTCATGGCTGGGGGGCTGGGACGACAAACTCGCGGGCTTGCCAACCTACCCGACCTGTATGCTCGCCTTCGAGGACGCGGACTTTCGTTTGCAGAAAACCCGGGTCAAGGACGAGAACGCGCGTTCCAACCGGAACCGAATAGATGCGACCTGCGAGCGCCAGTTGGCCCATACCCACCTCATCTCGCGCTACGGCCGCTTCCGTCATCAGATCGAGGGCTTCCTCGTCAGCAGCGAGCCAGAAAGGATCGCCGCCCGGCATGCTCCAACGAACGACGGCCTCCTCGCCCGTCATTACAACATTCGAAGGGCTGGAAGAACCCTCCGAATCACTCGAACCGCAGGCCAAAAGGACAGCGACAACCGCGACGAGTGGTAGCAGGGGAGACTGACGTACTCGATCCATCATGAGAAGCTGCGAAGTGAGAGAGCGGCAGAACGCCTGAATTAAGCCGATCCGCGAAGCGGGTTCGGCTTGAGTGAATTGTTAGGCATGATGCCGATCTGCCTGTGCTGGGGAAGGCCGCTCATTCGGGGGTGGGAAAGAATAGCTCGTTACCGTCTGGATCATTTATTTGAAGGGTGTCGTAACCCCACCACGTTTCTTTGGAAGAAACAGACCGCTCAGCCACTTCACGGCGAAAAGCGTCAAGACCACTAGCGGTTAGTTCAATGAACAGACGAGATTTGTCTCGACGTTGATGATCTTGGCAAAGAATGATCTCGCAATCACTGCGGTTCACTTGGCAAACCGTTCCGTGCCCGTCACCTTCATGCCAAGCCTTATTAAAGCCTAATTGGTCCACATAAAAGCGCTCAGAACGCCCGATGTCGGATACAAACAAGACTGGACGGGCGTACCACCTATGGACAGGAAGTTGGTGTTCTGGCTGCATCGTAGTGATACCTCAAATCATAAATAACGACTGGCGCTTCAGCGGCGCAGGGCGGCATGGCGCGTGAACGAGGCAGTTTAGATGCGAAAGCCGGAACGAGGCAAGGCGGCAGAGCCCTGCGTCTGCTGCGAGCGCGGGTTATCTGGCGCTTGGTCTGAGTGCGGTAGCGAGATGCGAAGCAACCTTTCCGAGCGATGACGCAAACTCCTCCACTTCGGCGGCTGTGATGCTCACCTTGTGCCCAATCAACCCGGGGTCGTCACCGGAACGCTCGACATACTTCTGGTCCGCGACGCCCATCCGGTGAGCGAGAATATGCCGCTTCTGGAAACAACGATTTAACTGCTCCCATTCGGAGTCAGACAAAGGCTCGCTCATCTTGACCCCGAACAGAGTTTCGACCGCCTCGGCCGCAGCGGTGATGTTTTGGAAGGAGAGAGAAGCAGCTTGCTTCGGTTTCGCTGCCCGGTTTGAGTTGACCGTAGCAACCTCCCGGCCGAAGCCATCGAAGGCGGCAATACAGTCAGCGAGAGCACTCTCTATTAGCTTTCGACCGATTTCCGCATCCGCCGTCTCAGCGAGTGCGAGCACCTGATCAACGAGCCGGAGGTTGTTCAGAAGGATCTGGAGCGAGTTATGGCTGCCGCAATCGGGGCAGTAGCCGAAAACGCCATAGATCGCATACTGCAGCGTGCAGTTGTCGCAGGTTAGTCGCTGTTCGAGGTCTACCTCCCGATAGTAGGCGATTGGGACTGGCTTCCCCTCAACCTTGATGCCTATAGAAAGGAATGCTCTGGGATCTGGCTTCCGCTCAAGCCGCCTCAGGCTTTTGGTAAACTCACCAACGAGATGGCCGACGGCGACTGACCGCGCATATTCGAGCTGGACCTGCGTCCAAAAGTGATCGCTTGGAGCCTGAGTGCCACAGTAGGGACAGATGCAGGGGATGTCTCCCTCACCAACGATCCCAGTGCCAGGCACAACCTTGAAGTACTTCTCGCACTCTGGGCACTCCCGGCCTATGAACCCCTCCTCGTCAGGGTCTATTGAGACGCTATAAGTGACGGTGCTCATGGTTGGGGGCGCCACATAACTACTGATTACCTGGAAAGAACCCCATAACCCGCAGTGTGAGCAAATGAAAAATGCAGTGGCCGCACAATCTGAGGAGCGATCATTTTCGAGTCTTTCGGATGCTGTAAAAAATGCAGTAGTCTCTTCACGGCTCGGAGGCCGAGGTCCAGCTACGTCGTGTACGCCCCGTCGCCCGTTTGCCTCGCCAACCCCAGCCCCGCCAGCGTTTCAAGAATCTCGCCGACGACCTCGCGGCGTTTTTTAGATGCGCGGCCCTCGAAGATTTGGGCGGCGGACGCGGCGTCCAGCGGCGACGCGGCCTCGCCTAGCAACCGCTGGACAGCTTGCATCTGCGCGGGTAGCCCGTCCGGCCACGGCGCGGCGGCGCGCTCGGACTTCTTCGCCTTCGGTTTCTCGACGGCCAGGCTCGTCTGCGTGCCCGCAGCCTCTGGGGCCTGATACTCAGGGCGCAGCCAGCGGATCTGCCCCTGCGCTTCCTCGGCGGCTCGCTCGGCGTTGAGGGCTAACAGCCGCTCCAGAATCTCCTCGTCTTTCAAATTCGCAGGCCAGCCGTACGCCTCGGCGACGGCGGCATCCAGCCGGTCGTGCAGATCCTTGAGGACGCCGACCAACCCCTGCTCGTAGACGGTTTTCTCCTTGGCGGACAGCGCCTCGCCAGACCGCAGCTTCTCCAGCACGTTGTACATGTTGGTTAGCGTAAGCCCGGCGTGCGCGGCCTGCTGCTGCTTGCGGTGAGCGTCCAGTTCCTCGGCCAGTTTGCGTATGGCTTCTTTCTGCGGCTCGCTGGCGGCCGGGAAAGGGAAAGGTTGAAACGTGCGTGTAGAGGTGTATCGAGGATCATTGCCAATTCCCAATCGCCCTCCTGCAGCCAGCGCCCATGTCACGTGGATGTGGCTGGACAGGACCCCGAGCTGGAAGGCGTTATCACTTCCGATATTGATGAGCGTGTTATCTGGCAAAATCTCCTCATCCAGAAACACGAAGAAGCGATGCTTGCTGGTTTCTACCGTGGCGATGAAGCGCGAAAGGCCCGAAGTGTGATCTCGAAGTTCCGGCCTAGGGCGACCGTGAATCCACCAGTTTTCACGGATCGTCTTATCGCGGTTCTGGTCTCGTTCCGATTTTACATAGTCGACTACGTGCTGATACACGCGGGGGAATCGAGTCCTGACTTCTTCTGCCACCAAACCGAACAGGTCAATAACCATAACATCGCGCAGTTTTTGCGTCAGATCTCGTCCATTTCGATACGGCCGGATATGGCGATCCAATCCTTCGACCAAGCCCAATCCAAGCTCAACAGCCTTGTCAACTGTCACGATGAATCCAGCACCATGCAGCTTGACGCCCGGGCAGATGATTTCTCCATTCGCAACCAATGGTATGGCGCTCGTCACATCGACACCAATCGTCAAATCCGCGTGGATAGTGCCCGAGCGCTCATCCAGCTGCACGATCCGCGCGATCTCCCCCGAGCGTTCTTCGTCGGCCACGGTGGCAAGTCGTCCAATTCCTCCACCGCTTGCGCCGACCGTCATACCAATTCGCACAGCAGCGCCGTCTGTGCTGTCCACCCACGGATGGTCAGAGATCGCGTAGGCCAGATGGATCGGCTCGGCAGCCTCCAAACGTGCTTCCACCACCCGCCTTTGGAAAGTCTGCGAGATGGAATTTGTCGTGATCAGACCGAACCGTTCGGCCTCTCCTCGCGCCACTTTGCCAGAGGCCACATGCCACCAGTACATCACGAAATCAGCGCTTTCAGGCACGTTGGGATAGGCTTTTCGGAGCGCTTCCGCATAACCATCTCCCAAGGCCTCTCGCATCTTGAATGCACCCACAAACGGTGGATTTCCCACAATAAACGTCGCTTCGGGCCAGTCGGCGGGGCGGGAGTCGGGGTAATCAAAGACGGGCGTGCGGGCGGTTTCGTCGGGGATGGGCTCGCCGGTCACGGGGCTGGGCTTCATCGTGCCGTCCCAGCGTGTTACCGGCTTGCCGGCAGCCTGCCCTGAGCCTGTCGAAGGGTCGAGGCGCTGCGTGGGGAAGCCGTGCGCGAGGACGGCGTCGCGTCGCTCGATGAGTTGGCGGTCTTTGAGGAGTGGCTCGTCGAGGCGGTTGGCGTTGCCGTACGTGCGGAAGTGCCACTGGAGGTAGCCGATCCAGAGGACGACCTCGGCCACGGCGGCGGCCCGCGGGTTGATCTCCAGCCCGCGTAGCTGCGTGGGGCTGACGCGGTTGCCCTCGGAGAGTTCGAGCGTGGACTGGCCGAAGCCTTCGAGCGCGTCGAGGACCTCACGTTCGAGGCGCTTCAGGAGGTCGAGCGTGACGTAGAGGAAGTTGCCCGAGCCGCACGCGGGGTCGAGCACCGTAATCGTACACAGGCGCTGGTGGAAAGCGTTGATGGCCGCAACGGCGTCCGGAACCTTGCCCTGCTCGTCGAACCGGGCGGCGGCGGCCTGGACGGCTTTCCACTCGTCGGTGAGGGGTTCGATAATGGTGGGCCGCACGAGGCGCTCGACGTAGGCGCGGGGCGTGTAGTGCGCGCCAAGGCGGTGGCGTTCGCGTGGACTGAGGGCGCGTTCGAGCAACGTCCCGAATATGGCGGGCTCCACGTCGGCCCAGTCGGCCTCCGCCGCTTCTATGAGGAGATCGAGCCCAGCTTCGTCAAGTTCGAGCGCCTTGGCATCGTGAAAGAGCCGCCCGTTGAACCGGCGCACATCGTCGGCAATGCCCGCCGAGAAGCCGCCTTTGTCCATCGCCTGCCAGAGTTCCGTCGTCAGCTTTGGGATAGCCGAGAGGCGGTCGCGGTGTTTTTCGAGGAGTTCGGTGAAGCTGCGCTCGCGTATTAGCCCCACGTCCTCGGCGAACATCGTGAACAGGCAGCGCACGAGGTAGCCCGCAACGGTGTCGGCGTCGTGACCTGCGGCTTCCAGCGAACGCGCGAGTAGGGCAAGGCGCTCGGCCAGTTTGCGCGTGACCGGCGCGGTGCGGCGCTCTGGGTCGAGGTCGAGGGGAGCGACAAAGACGGTGCGCAGCCGATCACGGATCTCGGGTCGGAGGAGGTCATCGAGGCCAATCCTGTAATCTGTTGGCGTGGGGAAACGACCGTAGCCCTTGCCCATCCGCGCGAAGTCGGCGAACACGTCGATGCAGTAGCCCACATCAACGACTAACAGGAACGGCGGCCACTCGTCGTCGATAGCTCGGGCGTAGCGCTCGGCCTGATTGCGAGCGGCTTCCATAGCACGATCCCAACTTCGGGTGCCCCGCTTCGCCGTGCCCGTCCGCCGTTGAACCTTCGCGCCTCCCAGCGCCTCGGCGGGTGTGGGTTCAGGCGCATCGGCTCCTTGCTTGCCCTCCATCACAAAACAGCCGCGCTTGTACAGGTCGATGAAGCCCGTGGCCCCTTCAACAAATGTCACCGGGCGCTCGAAGGCGTAGCCGTCGTTTTCCCGGATCCCTGTGGCCGCGTCGGGACGCGGAACGTCCAGCAGATCGCACAGCTCGTTGATGAACGACTGGAAGTTGGCCTTCTCCGACGCGCCGGAGGCCTTCCAGCGGTCGATGAAGTCCTGAGTCTGTGCGTCGGTCATTTTCTGCATGGCTACTCGGCAAGTAACGACGTACCGCGTTCTTGGTCAACGGGGCTCCAGCTTGCCAGTGAGAGCGTATCGCGCAAAACCAAACCTTCTTCTTACCGAAGACGATTTCACCTGGGCTTTTCCTCGGACGCGAAAAAGATGTCCTAATTCAGGATTCGAGAGCGACCGTCCAGCCCTCTGGCCAGAATCACTGGATTCCATGCCTGTCCAGGGCTTCCTAAATGTGCTCTATCCTCTCGATGCTGAGACACACACTCTCGGCTGACTCCTTGAGTTACCCAATCGTTTGACGGTCGTTCGTGCAAATCTGACTCGGATGGATCAAGCATAGCGCCTTGCCGAGAAGGCGCGCTTTGGGCTCCATGCGCTTTCGCGGTCTTTTGTCCGAGGTCGCAGACCGTGCATGCGCGAACGATAGCACGTTGGTATGTCAGGATAGGTCCCTGGCCACCAAGCACCATCGCCTCCCCGCTGTGAGGTGAGATCTGAGAATACTGTGTGGCGCCATCAGCTCTGCCCTCACCGCTTCTAGTTGGCCCTTTCCCGATTGAATATCAACCCCAATATCGAATCCGGGCCTCCTCCTACATCTCCCACAACAGGATGCGTCGGCAGGTAAATCTTCTCGTAGCGGAGCAAGAGCATCGTCAGTGCCTCCAACAGTTGCTCGTTCGTCAAGGTCGGAGCGCGTTTCATAAGCTCTCGAAGGAGTGCACATAGCACGACGGCCAGAGTATCGGGCACATCGAGGGCCGCGGATAATTGCATTCTCACCGCGTCCACCTCGCGCGCGTTGGGGCCGGTCCCCACTTCGGTACTTCCAGTCATTCCTTCTGCGTTGCCGACGCCGCGATCAAGGGTTTCCTTGGCTCGTTCTGCAGAGAGAAGGGCACGCGCTATGCGAGTTCCTGCCTCCGGTTGTCGGCCCTCACGCGCCGCCTGCCATTGCTCAACCCGCCATTCAGATGCCTCCCGCAACCAACGCGTCTTCGTCTGCTTGGGGATGGTCCCCCATTCTCCCATGTAGAAAGCGCCGATGACTTCGAGATCGGAGTATTGGCGCCGCGACGATCTCGATAGCATGGATGGAGGAACTCTCGACATTCAGAGTAATGGGTCGTCAAGGCGCGATGATCGGAGAAAAGGCGCCCCGATGGATCCGGCCAGTGATCTGACAAAACCGGGCCTACGCACGCCGGGCCTACACATGCACGTCCCGACGTGGGAGCGGGGCATATCAAAGGTACCGCGAAAGGTCACCCTTCGTCGCCTGCGGAGCCGAGCCAGTCCACCTCACCCGTCTCTTTGCTGACCACTAGCAACTGAGATGATCTAAGCATATCCTGGCCATCGTCAAACTGCGAGAGCGCGACCCAATACCCGGCGGGGTAGTTCGGAGGCAGTGGGTATCCTGCATACTGGCAGTCCTGCGGTTCCGTGTCTCCGTCCCAAAGCCCTGAACCAAGAACGAGGCCATTTTTTTTTGGCGAAGGTCAAGAGTAATGTTCGGGCTCTCTCTCGGCTAATCACTGTATTAGCGTACTTGCCGAGACTACCAAAAGAATCAGGCGGTCGACGAGCCGGAGACGAAAGAAACCTGTCGCGGGAAGTCTATAATCAGTCTCAGGTAGGGAAGTCTTGCCTGAACTTGTCTCGGCCGCGGCCGCGGCTCCTCGCGTTCGAAACGCTACAAAATGGCGCCGACCGGCCGGAAATTATCAGCAGCGAAGAAGGGCCTTCCGGTAGCCCACCGCAGCCCGACACGCGAGATGTCGGCCGTACGGCGCCTGAAGGCCCTTCTGATGTCTCTCGATCACCGTAGGACGGTGCTCGCGACGAGGAGAATCTTTTCAGCTTACGTGGTCTAATTCCTGGTGTTTCCATTAATAAGGTGGACGACTGGACGTTGGCCTGAGTGCGTTTCCGGCTGACCGGGACCGAGGCATATCGGGCAAAGCCGATGGAGTTCGTCGCATGGGGGATGCCTACGCGCATCCCCCATGCGGAAGCCCGGCGAACCCCGGTGAATCCGGTCAGTTTCGAGACAGTACCGAACCTACGCACGATGAACCTACACGTACTCGTTCCACCGTGGGAGCGGGGCCGTGCGAATATAGGGAACGTCGGCGCCATGTCGCCTGCTCCCTCAATGGAACCTCGGTCGAGGGCATGCATTCCCTTGTTTGTCGCCACATCCGTATCTGGGATCGCCGCCTCTCCCGAGGCTGCGCCCGGTGAAACGGGTGTGGCGCTTCTTTTTAGTCCAGCGCCACTTCGACACCGTGTCGAGACTTCGCTCAGCCCGCACGTCGCTCAGCCCGCAGGCTTCGCTCTGCCGCTGGATCGCCAGTCCTCCCGTCCGCACCCTCGGATTCCGCCAGCCACGTCCTGAGCACTTCCCCTAGCGCGCCCAGGTGAAGCGGATCAAGGATCGTAGCAAAGCAGGCGTCGGCGTCTTCCTGTCTTCCGACTTTGAAGCGGGTGCGGTTGGTCTCGAACCACTGGGCCATTCGAGCCAGTTCGATGATTCTTCCGAGCGAGTCCATCACGCAAAGGGGTCAATGTCTGCCCACGGTCGCGGCTCATCATCGGCAATGGAAGGGAAGGCCGTTATTGAAGTGCCGTCGCCGGTGGAACGCACTGGAACAGGTGGAACAGGTGTTCCAGGTGTTCCACCCTGTTCCACCTTCTTTAGCGTTCGGGAGACTTTGGTATGATTCGTTCCTAGCCGTTTGGCGATTTCGCGGTTCGATAGCTGGGGTTGGCTTTCTCTCAGCGCGATGATGTTGGATTCGAGTTCGGAGGTCTCAGCCGAGTCCCGACGCCGAAGGTGCTCAACCTCCGAGCCGAAACCTTCAAGCACGAACCGGAGGAAGCCGCCGTCTTTTCCAAGGCTGAGAAGTGCGACGTTCTCCGAGTCGAGGGTGAACTCCGTTTCTCGCACCTTAACCTGTTTCAGGTATCTCATTCCCTCATCCCTGCCACTCTCTCCCAGCGCGAAGCAAGAATCGGCAAGGTTGAGGAGGTTGCGGCTCCCGGCCAGGTGGTTGCGTGTAATGGGCTGCGAGCCGTCTCGCTTGGGAGTATGCGCCTGCGCAAGGATGGAAAGCTCGTACCGTCTTTTCAGGCTGTTCAGGTGCCGCATTAGCGGGAGCGCCGCCCTTGACTTCTCCGTTTCGTCTTTCAGGTACGTGATATTGTCAACGATCACAATCCGAGCGCTCGTCTCAATGATTGCCGATTCGATAGCCGCCCTCATTGCTTCCTCCCAACCGTCGAAAAAGTCGAAGTCGATATTCACCTCGCTGCGAAGAAACTTTGGATCGAAGGTGAAAGGAGTTCTGTGTTCGTCGGAGTATCGGCTGAGGAACTGACGGGCGGATAACTCGAAGTCGAGCAAGAGCACCTTTTCCCCAGTGCCGTCAACGGGGAAGCCCGGAAGCGCTTCGCAGCCCTCCGTGATCCCGTGCCCTATCTGTGTGGCGAGGATGGACTTCCCGACGTTGGTTTCGGCAAAGAGGATGCAAAGTTCTCCCTTGAACCAACAATCGCCGAAGAGGCGTTCGGGCTTGGGATTTTGCGCCGCGCCTGCTTGCCACTCGTTGACGGGGCGAATTACTAGTGCGCCGTGCGGTTCGGTTGAGTCTTCCGGATCACGCCTTGCATTCTCCATCGCCCCTCGCCGATCATCGTCGCTTCCACGAACGCCCAACCAGTTCCGCGCAACGTCCGCCGTATCCTCACCGAGAAGTTCAGCGACTTTCGGCCAACCCCAAACGCTTCCGCCGTTCGTTAGTCGCACGTCGGCATATCCGGCTGTTCTCGCCCGCGTCTCGGCTTCCTCATCCCCCGCGCATAAGCAGACGGCATAGATGAAGCGGGACGTATCGGCCTCGCTCATCCCGGCGCGAACCAGTGCCCCCGCAAGCGCCAGTGCGCAATCATTCCGGGTGCCCGGCATCCGGGGCCAGTTGCGTACGAAGAGGCACGCCACGGCCAGCCGCTTCACGGCCTCGGCAAGCTCACCGCCGGGAATCCGTAGCACATCCAATTTCTCGGTGAAGGCGATGGATTCGCCGGACGGATGGACGCTTGGTGGGAAGACTGTTTGGCCTCCCGTGCTCCGAAGCTCAACGAGCGTTTCAGACATTCGCTCGCTTTCATCCATGCGGTGAGTTTGATACCTCGCTGTCTGAGGAATCAGGTCGTCAGCTATGTAGAGCCAATGCGAACGAGGCTTGCTTACACGTCCGAACGTTAGCGTTTCAGGCAGGAAATGCGACGCTAGCTGGATCGCCTCCGTACAGTCGAGGTCAACGTCAATCAGCCCGGCGGACGCCTCGCCAAGTAGAACGCCGATGTTCTGAGGCTTTCCGTTGAAGTGGTTGGTTAGTTCGTCTGCCGAAAGCCGAAGATCCTGCCAGCCCGTCAAGTTGGGTGCCTTCGACTTGTGCGGAATCGGGACAGAGTGCCAGCCATAGCTACTTAGATATGCGCTAGCGACTTCAAGGGTTGTCATTTCGACCTCCCGATGTACGCCGGCAGGTCCGTTCCGGCGGAGGCGAAGAGCAGACGGCCAGCTTCGTCCTCACGCCAGGCGAGGAATCCCGCGGCATTTAAGTCCAAGGCCATGGCGATTCCGACCGACACTGCCGCGGCACGGAGCGGGAAGTCGCGCACCGCGTCGAAGCGTAATCCGGGCGCCGGGTCCGAATCTACGCGCCGCTGCGGCCACGGATCGAGCTGGCTGCTTCGCACGCGCCTTGCGTGCCGGATTGTCGCCCAGCTCAGCGCCGGAGCCGGGAGAAAGCTCCGGACTAGAGCATCCTCGCGGTTTCGAGTTTGGGTTCTTGGTAATTTGCTCATGCCGTCTAGTAGCGGTTTTTGCCTCGGACGCGGGATGCCCTCCCGTATGCGTCCGAGGCTTTTGTTTAAGGGTTAGTGATCCGCACCGTTGCGATTCATGCCCGATTCGAGCAGTGCCTCCACGTCTTCCAGGCGGTAGAAAATGGAAGACCCAATTTTGCTGAACGGCAGCCGCCCGTCCGCCCGATAACGGGCGAGGGTCGGACGCGAGAGCGCCAAATACTCCATCGTCTCCGCGTTCGTAAGCCACGCCTTGCTAGGCCGGTCGCGCTCGTCCAGTCGAAATTTCGGGGCGAACTCTCGAACGAGCGCGTCGGAGTAGTAACGAAGAGCCTTCTCGAACTGAGTGCGGGTGAGTACGAGTACTTCGGTGGCCATTGGCGGATAAGCGTTCAAATGCGCTCAACGGTATCCACCTTTTGTAGGTAGCCGGACTACAAAATGACTACCGATTTTCCGCTTTCCTACGACGAGTCGGGTGGCGGATGGTCGTAAGGGGGCTTCGAGAACCGCTGCCGAAATGCCTGAAAACCGTCGTCCTTGCCACGGTAGGGTGTGCAGCCAACCAGTGCCGTCGCCTTCTCGTAGATACCTCGGAGCGAGTCGTTCCGCTGCCACGAGCCGCATTCGCCCTTCTTCCAAGCGAGTCCATACGCAACCGCGCGAAAGGCGTCGTGACTATGGCGAGCAGCGGCCAGCGATTCCGTCCTCCGAACCAGGTGCTTGGACCTCCACGCTGCCTCTAGCTTCTTCGCGTGAACGAGCAATGGCCCGCGGTCAGTCATCAAATACTGCAACAAGGATCGTTGGCCTTTCGCAAGACTCTCATTAACCGAGAATCTAGTTGATAACTCCAGATAAACATCGAGGACAACGGTTGCAGATGCTCCTCGTAGCATGCGCTCCCAAAGTGTATTTGCCGCGAGATGAAGCTCCTCTGGGCCCATGCGTTCGATTTCCCGAACTTCACCACTTGGAAATGTTACACGCTGGTAGATCGGTTGCAACGATCCCTCCGTCTCAGCGATAAGAACCATCAAAGCGTCGGCTACCAATGGATAGAACCGACTTTCCCTCATGAGACGCTCCCAGATTCGGACTATCTCCGTCTCCAAATCCGGTTCTGACAGGGTGAATTCGTCCATCCATTCAACGATATGCGATGGCTCACATTCTTCAACGAAGCTGACAGACGGCCACGTGTGAGATAAGACCGTGATGCAGTCTGCTGCAAAGCAGTCGCCGAAAACCACGGGGAAATCATTTTCGTTTGGAAAGTCGAATACGTCCCACGGGCTTCGGCCAGTCTGCCGCGTGTTCGCTTCCGTCCAAAACAGCCCACACCCACGATTCGGTCCAGTCCAAATCCCGTATTTCGCTCTTTCCACGAACGCTTCCATGTTGGCGATGTCTCTCGCGCTCGGAATCATGTTGCCAGAATCACGATTGGGATTCTCCGACGATCCACCTTGATTCATAATAGAGTATCCCCAAACAGTTCAACTACTGGACACGAACGCGCCAGATCTATGCCATTTATTTCTTGGTCACTCATCGGAGAACAGCGTGCTCATCTTGGCATCGACCAACTCGTCGTCGAATCCGGCGAGATACTTCTCGGTGATAGGAAGGCCACTGTGCGCCAGCGCCTTAGAGATTTCGTAGACACCCCACCCTCGCTTCCGCGCTAGGTCGGCGAAGGAGTGCCGCGCAATGTGGAAAGACAGCTTTCCGTCAACCTTCGCCTTCATCGCTATTTGCTTCAAGTACTTGTTCGCCACCGTGTTTTGAGACGAGATCGCATTGGCCAGCTTCCTCGGTGTGCTCAGGTCGTAGCGGTTGAGCATGGGGAAGAGGAACTCATCCCGGCCTTTCTCCCTGCCACTCTCCGTGGCCATATAGGCGCGGGCAATGCGTTCGGCTTGCGGTATCAGTCGGAGCGTTGCACGCTTCTTCGTCTTGCCCATTCGATAGGCGAGCCGGAGGCCGTCTTTCTCCTCGGTGATGTTTTCGACTTTCATCGTCACCACGTCGCCAAAGCGGATTCCGGCGGAGTACAGACTGAACACGAAAGCGTCTCGCACGCGCGCCATCAGCGGAGCTGTCGGGCCTCTACCTCCAAGGTCTAGGGCTTCGATCCGCGCAAGTTCCGCCTCGCTGAGTTTGTGGCGTTCCGGACGTTCAGCCTTCGGCGGGGAGTAGACTACGAACGGGTCGGATTCCCGCGGCACGACCTCGTCCCGGACAGCTCTGCGGTAGTGTGCGCGGAGCGTGCTGAGATTTGCTTGAACCGTCGAAGCTTTGTTGTCAAGTCCCTCGATCAAGTGTCCTTCGAACTTGCGGAGGAACGTAGGGGTGATATGACCGAAGGGCAGGGGAGAACCGGCGAAGGATTCGAGCTTGTTGAGCACCGTCCCTTCCTTCTTGACGCGGCTGATGTTTCCACGTCGCTCAGCTTCGGCCAGCTTCTCTCGGGCGAACGCGAAAAAACAGGCATGAGCGGTAGCCTGTGACGGTGCAACGACCGCTTTCAGAGCCTCAGCAGTCACCGGCTCGTTTTCTCGAAGCAGCCGTAGTCGTTCGGCCTCCACGGCTGAGAGACGCGCCTGAATCAGCGCGTTGATGTTCTCGCTCTGCGGGTGTCCTTTGCGAACCTCTCTGCGGTCGTCGTTCCAGAAACGCGGATGGATGTTGACGCCGAGGGAGGCGTAGAGTGTTCGATCACGATCCGAGAACCGGAGCCAGATCGGGAAATGCCCGCCGGGTTGCGACTTATGTTTCCAGAGGACGGGCGTGTACCTAGCCATTAGTCGCGCTGCAAGGTAAAGGTAGGGGTAAAGGTTATTTCGCGATCATTGGAACTCGCTCAATATACATTCGGTTTCAAAACGGCCCCAACTCCCTGAATACGCACAATATCCAAGCTCAAGCGATATACTCTGAATCGCAATCAGTGCCCCAGTCCCGGGCACACAAAGCCGCCTTATCATTTAGATTGGGCGGCTTTCTTTATGACGTGACCCTCCCTGTCACCGGCGGGCCCTACGCTGTGGGAAATCACTCCCCGGCATTATGGATACCACCATCCCCCTCCAACGGCGAGGACGCGGCGCCGCAGAGAACCCCGCCAACCGGTTCGACCGGCTCCGCGCCGAGATTGACCCCGATGAGCTGGAAGAGGAAGAGTTGCGGAGCGTCAAGACCGAACTCTTCCGCGATACCACGCGGAAGATCCTCTCCGAGAACAACAGCCCGGACATTCCATTCCGCTACGGGCTGAACCCCTATCGTGGCTGCGAGCACGGTTGTGTTTATTGCTACGCCCGGCCCACTCATGAGTACCTCGGCTTTTCGGCGGGGCTCGACTTCGAGACAAAGATCGTGGTCAAGCACGACGCACCGCGCCTGCTCGCCGAGCTTTTCCAGAAGCCTTCGTGGAAACCCGAGATGGTTTGCCTCTCCGGCAACACAGATTGCTACCAGCCCATCGAGCGCAAACTGAAGATCACACGCGGCTGTCTGGAGGTCTTCCTGAAGCACCGCAACCCCGTCGGCATCATCACCAAAAATGCGCTCGTGACGCGGGACCTGGACATTCTGCAAGAGATGGTGCCGTTCAACATCGTTCGGGTCGTGGTCTCGGTGACGTCGCTGCGCGACGAGATCACGGGAAAAATGGAACCTCGCACGTCACGTCCGGCGGCCCGTTTGAAAGCCATCGAGAAGCTAGCGCAGGCAGGTGTTCATGTGGGCGTCAACGTGGCCCCGATCATTCCCGGCCTGACAGACGAGGAAATTCCGGAGATCCTGAAGGCCTGTTCGGAACATGGCGCGCAATCTGCCGGCTACACCATTGTGCGTTTACCCGGGGCTGTCGAGCAACTATTTCCGGCGTGGCTCGAGCGAGTCTTTCCTGATCGCGCCGACAAGGTGCTGAACCGAATCCGTGGGCTACGCGGCGGCAAACTTGTCGAAAATCGATTCCATAAACGCATGCGTGGGGAAGGCGAATGGGGTGAAGTCATCCGACACGTTTTTCGCGCCGCCTGCGCCCAATATGGGCTCGATCAACCCCGGTTGCCTGTCTGTGCCGACCATTTCCGGCACCTTTCCGGCGGTCAGATAGAATTGTTTTAAGGACGGCAGGCGATGGGCGGCAGGCCACATATCGCTGTGCAGAAAAATTGCGTGTGCTGCTAACCGCACGACATCAGCTGTTGGATGCGGCGAGCCGCTTCTTTAGCCAGGCATACGTGTCGAACTGCGCCCGAACCCGGCTTCGGTTTTCGGATTGATGAAAGACATTGGTCTGATCCGCGTCGAGAACGCGCGCCTTCGTGTCGTCGGCCCACTGAAGGTCGAGGATGTGTTTGATTTCTTCGCGGAGGGCCTCGTCGTAGATGGGGAACGCAACCTCGACGCGGCGGCTCAGGTTGCGCGTCATCCAATCGGCGGAGGCCAGGTAGAGCACCTCCTTGCCGCCATTGGCGAACTGGTAGACGCGGGCGTGCTCCAGATAGCGGTCCACGATACTGCGGGCCTGGATGGTTTCGCCCCATTCCTCCTCGCCGACAACCGCGCGAAAAATGCCGCGGACCATCAAGCGTACGTCAACGCCCTCGCGCGCTGCCTTGTACAGCTTCAGAATAATCTTGTCGTCCTCAAGCCCGTTCAACTTGACGAACATCGCGCCGCCGCGCCCTGATTTTGCATTCTTTACTTCGCGGTTGATGAGCGCCATAATGCCGCTGCGAAGTGTAAAAGGCGCTACGATCAAGTGATCGAACGTAGGTTGCTCCAACTCCTCCGTCAGGAATCCAAAGACCTTTCGCGCGTCGGTCGTGAGCCGCTCATCGGCGGTGAACAGGGCATGGTCGGCGTAAATACGGGACGTTTTTTCGTTGAAGTTGCCCGTTCCGAAATACGCGTAATCGCGAAGCTGCCCCTCCTCGCGCCTCGCCACCAGCGCCACTTTGCAGTGGACTTTCATCCCGGGCATCGAATAGCGTACCTGCACGCCAGCCTGTTCCATTCGGTCGGCCCACTCCAGATTGTTTTCCTCATCAAATCGCGCTTTTAATTCCACAAAAGCCATGGTTTTCTTTCCTGCCTCTGCCGCCCGGATTAGTGCCTGCACGACCGCCGAGTCTTTCGCGACGCGATACAGTGTTACTGCAACTTCCTCCACCTCCGGATCGGACGCAGCCTCGTCGAAAAAGCGCACGACAGTTTCGTACTGCTGATAGGGAAAATGTAGCAGCCGATCCCGCTCGCCGATTGCATCAAGTAGCGATTCGGCGTCGTGCAGCTCTGGATGTGGAAGCGCGGGCATCGGCGGGTAGGAAAGGGCCGGATCATCTGGCCTCGGCAGCGTCCACAAATCGGAGAGGTTGTGGTAACGCCCACCGCCTACCAAATCTTCGTCCTCCAGGCCAAGCTCTTCTTGCAACTGAAGGAGCAAGCCGTGAGGCATCCTCAAATCAAACAGAAAGCGGCTCGGAACACCCTCGTCGCGCCGTTGAATCGCCTCCCGGATGTTCTCGACCAGATCCCCTTCAAACTCGTCTTCGAGCTGCAAGTCGGCATCGCGCGTGAGTTTTATCGCGAAGGCTTCGCCCACCTCGTAGTCGGGAAAAAGGGCAGGCAGGCTGCGCCGGATTACGTCATCCAGAAAGAGCACAAGCCGCCCATCGGCGGACGGCACTTCCACAAAACGCGGAATAGTCGATGGCACGGGGACAAGCGCGCAGAGAGAATCGCCGCGCACCTCAGCGCCTTTTGGCCAGTGTTCGACCGCGAGGTACAACTGTCCGTTCTCGAGAAAAGGAGCGGGGCCGTCGCCCAACAGGATGGGTGAGAGCAACGCTCGTAGGTTGCTCTCAATAAACGCGTCGAGGTGCTCCTGTTCGCTGGTCGATGGCGAACGGCCTTCGCTGAGATGAACGCCGTGGTCGTTCAGGCCGGGAATGATGTCCTCCCTGAAAACGCGGCCAAACGTAACCTGATGGTCCAATACGATCTCGTGGATGTCGTCGAGGAGCTTTTCAAGATCGAAGGCCAGCGCCTTGCGTTGCTTCTTCTTCAGCCGCAGAAGTGCTCGTAGTCCAGCAACGCGAACGCGAAAGAACTCGTCGAGGTTGGACGAGAAGATCGCCAGGAAGTTGATCCGTTCGTTTAGAGGAACCGTCGGATCGGCGGCCTCCTGCAATACGCGATGATTGAAGGCGAGCCACGATAACTCGCGGTCAAAGAAGGGTGGGCGCTCGGGCATTCCGTCGGATGCTTGGTTGGAGAAAGCTAACGAGAGGCCGCGAAAAATTTGCGTCTGGACGCCTTCCGTTGCATCTTCGCGTCCCATCCAGCGCGCCGCCAATGCCCAACTTTCGACTGAACGAGCACATTGTGGCTTGCGAAATTCTCAACGGCGAAGCGGTTCTTATCCACTTTGAAACCGGCTGTTACTACAGCGCGGCCGGGACCGGAGCAGAGCTTATCGGATGTTTGTCGAAGGCTTGCTCGTCTCAAGCCTTAGCCGAGAGTCTTGCGAAACGGTACCCGGAAAACATCGAAGGCATTTTATCGGACGTGGAAATCTTCATTGACCAACTGTCGGCGGAGGGGCTCAAAACGGAAACGAACCGGCTTCATTGCTGGCTCGCCGTTCGGCGATGAACGCTGTCGGGCCATTTAAAGGACGAACCGGACAAATGGCGGACTGGTATGCGCGTGCTGTAGAGGCCGATGTGAACATCAGAATGCTCGACGATGTGCTTTTCCGCCGGCGTATTCACGATGACAACATTGGCATTCGCGAACGGTCGTCGCGAGATGGATACCTGACGGTGGTTCGTGCCGCGCTTGCGCGTCGAGCGGCCAGGCAGGAAGGAAGTTGAACATGGGTCTTGCCAGCACATTTCGCCAGTATCTCTCGCAGCCGCGCCAACTGCTGACCGTCAGCATACTCGGAGCTGTGGTGCAGGCAAGTTTGCTCCTGACCATCCCCTTGCTGGTCAGGTATCTCTTTGTGGAGGTTGTTCCTGAGCGAGCGGTCGGGCCGCTTGTACTTGCGGGGGGCGTGATCGCACTCCTTTACCTCACCCAGACCGGCGTAGCGGTGTGGGTACGCATTTTCATCCTCCGGCAGGTGAAACGCGCCACGACGCGATTCCGCAGGGAGATTCTGGATCGACTTTACGGCCTGTCGCGGACCGCCGTCCAGGCAGAGGACCGGGGGTTGATGCATGCGCTCGTCGTCCACGACACCGAACGCGTGGACGTCCTCGTCAACAGCGTGCTGGCTGAACAACTGCCCTCCGCGCTTGTGACGTTATTGCTTTGCGTCGTCCTTGGCGTTCTTGACCTGCGCCTGCTCGGATTTCTCGTTGTGCTCGCGTTCCCGGGCTGGATCGTTCTGCGGCTCACGATGAAGGATAGAACGAAGGTATACGTCGCAAACTACCACGAACGCTTTGGGCGATTCAGCCGCGAGGCGTATCGCGCGCTGGAACTGATGGACCTTACCCGCCTCCACGCCGCGGAGCCACTGGAACGCAAGCGGCAGAACGATGTGATGGAAGGGTATCACGGTGCCGTCGAACGGATGGTGGCCTCCGTCTCCTCATACAACGCCTTGCAACAGTCCTTGATGGCCGTAGCCGGCGTGCTCGTGCTGGTGGCCGGAGGCGCGCTGATTGCGGAGGAAACCCTTTCGACTGGCGACCTGATTGCTTTTTTCGTCGGCGTAATGATGTTGCGCAACTCGACGCGGACGCTGGCTTCAGGATATAGCAACTGGCTGGAGGGAAGGTCTGCTTTTGCGCGGATCAGCGCCTTGCTCGAGCTCAACGCGCCGCGCCCCTACTCTGATGCAGGCCCCGAACCCGCCGTTGAAACGCTGGCGCTGGAAAACGTCTCCTTCGGATACGATAGCCGGGAGGTGCTTCGGGGCGTAGATCTCACCATCTCGATGGGCGAAACGGTGGCCGTCACCGGCTCCAACGGCTCCGGAAAAACGTCCATCCTGTATCTGTTGCTCGGCCTGTACGCGCCCTCGAAAGGTCGCTTGCTGGCGGATGGTGTGCCGTACTCGACGATTTCCATGTCCGCGTTGCGACGCCGACTCGGGGTGGTTACGCAAGATCCCGTCTTGTTTGCCGGGACGATTTCCGAAAACATTGCCTACACGGATATCGACGCGACGCCCAAAGAGATCGAGGCGGCTGGCCGGAACGCGCTGGCGCACGAGTTCATCATGGCGCTCCCGAATGGGTACGAGACAGCTGTCGGCGAGAGCGGCGTCTTTCTCTCCGGGGGGCAGCGGCAGCGTATCACCCTCGCGCGTGCCTTGCTCAAGCACCCCAGGCTCCTCATTCTCGATGAGCCAAGCAACCACCTTGATCCAGAAACGACATCAGGACTGCTCGACCATCTTTCTGCGCTCCCCGAACGGCCCGGTATCCTCGTCATCACGCACGATCCCTCCCTCGCCGGGCGCGCCGACCGCATCTACCATCTGGACGGCGGACGACTTACCTCTACAACCCATGCGGTGGAATCCGCTTCGTGACGAGGGTTGGCCATCGCCGCCGCTCCTCCTCCTTTTGCGCGCTGCCCTTTCTGGCGAGCGCGAAGCACGCGACGCGTGGGCGAGCTGGCTCGCCTCGAACACCATAGACCGGGCATCGGATGGCGCCTTCTTCCTGCTCCCGGCGGTCTATGCCAACGTGCGAAAGTTCGGCCGTGGGGTGCCCGAGATAGCACGTCTCAGGGGAATCCGCCGCCAGGCCTGTGCACGGAACCAGCTCGCCATCCGCACCTTCGCCAAAGCCACCGAGGTTTTGGAAGCGGCTGACATCGAGAGCATCGCGCTGAAGGGGCTTCCTCTCGCGCTGCTGCATTACGAAAACGTCGGTGACAGGCTTATGTACGACGTCGATTTGCTCGTCGCGGAGAGCCAATGGGCGAATGCTGCAACGGCCCTGAGAGCCGCGGGCTGGGCGCTCCCCAAGCCCATCCCATCGCCAGATTTCGTACCGTTTGCCCACGCCGTCGCCTGCGTAAACCCGAACCTTGCGGAGCTCGACCTGCACGATCGGCCCTTCCCGTTTCAGGAGAACAAAGACGCCGAGTTGGCCTTTCGAGCACGCGCAATTCCAGCGGAGGCGCACGGCCTGAGCTTTCGCGTGCCAGACCCGACGGATCTTCTCCTGCTCGTGACGGCCCACGGTCGCCGTGGCGACTCGCACTCCATTGCACGCTGGGTTGTTGATGCCTTGATGATCCTGCGTTCCGCCGTCATTGAGTGGGATGAAGCCCTCGATCGGGCAACCGAGCTGGGCGTGTTTCTGGCCGTCCGCGACGCGCTTACCTGGCTGGCCAACTTTACGCCCGGCAGCATTCCTGCCGAGGTTCTCGCTCGCGCGTGGTCGCACCCGGTGCCGTTTGCCTGGGACGCCGCCTATGCCAATCTCGTTCGCGGCCTGACTCGGCAGAACCTCTGGGCGTCCCACCGATGGCGATACAAAACCGGGGCAATCGCCTCCCGCCAAGCGCCGTCAATTGCAGGGTACGCCAATTACGTGCTCCGCTTCTACCAGTACGCCTGGGACCTCCCCGGCCGCTCGCATGTGCCATGGGCTCTGCTTGGCCACGCACCTCGCTACCTCCGGAAAAAGTGGGAGGAACGGCAGAACGCTACGCATCTCCCATTGCAACCGGAACAGAAGGGAGTGTGACTGTGAAGGTGGTTCCCTCGCCGTCAACGGCGTCCATTTCCATCGTGCCGCCATGGCCCGCCGTTACGATGTCGTAGGACAAGGAAAGCCCGAGGCCGGTGCCTTCGCCCGCTGGCTTCGTCGTAAAGAAGGGCTCGAAAATGCGTTCGCGAATCTCAGCCGGAATACCTTTGCCGTTGTCGGCAAACGTGATCGTCGCGCCGTCGGGCGTCCGCTTCGTTGTCACGCGAACCTGTGGCGCAAACCCCTGGCTCTCTTCCATTGCGCGCATCCGAACGGCATCGAAGGCATTGTCGAGCAGGTTGAGAAACACCCGACCAATTTCCTCCGGCACAACAGGGATGAGCTTCAGCGCGTCGTCCAAATCGGTGGCGATGTCCACGTTAAAGGAGGTGTGCCGGGCGCGCATGCCATGGTAGGCCAACCCAACGTATTCCACGACCAGGTGGTTAAGGTCAACGGGCTGCCGCTCACCCGCCGTGGTCCGCGAGTGGGCCAACATGCTTTTTACAATGGCGTCGGCACGTCTCCCGTGTTCGGCGACTTTTCCCGTGTTGGTTCGCAGATCATCAAGCAGATCCTGCACATCTGCGAGCATCTCTCCACTGGGTTTTTCGGGATTGGCCTCAAAGGACTCGATCAGCTCGTCGATCAACTCTTGTGAGAGCTGCGAGAAATTGTTGACGAAGTTGAGGGGGTTTTTGATCTCATGGGCAATTCCTGCCGTCAGTTGGCCTAGCGACGCGAGCTTCTCCTTTTGGACAAGCTGGTCCTGCATCTGTCGGCTTCTTTCGGCCGCCCGCTCAAGGGCATCGGATCGGGACGCCAGGTGCTCCTTTAGCCGCTCCACACGCCGAAGTGCCCGGTACTGCTCGTATCGACTGACGTAGAGCGATGCGCCCATACTCGTGCATAGAAACGAGACGAGCCCGAGATAAATCAGGCGGGAAACCGGGACACCGGTGCTTATCGAGTTGATCAGAGCCGTTGGCAAAGAGGCGTAGAATCCGTAGAGAGCGGCGATGGCTATACACAACATCCCCGTCTGCCAGGGCTGGAACGGCACCGTGCCCACGGTTATGAGCATGATGAGCGTAAGCCAACCGGCGGTGAAGGTGAAGTCGCCGCGGGAAACGTCTTCCAGAATCAGAGCGAAGGCGGCAACGATCAGAAAGAGGCTCATCAGAATGCGCCCAGGCCGAACGCGAGGCCGGACCCGGGCCAGCACCAGCGCGGCGATGCTCATGCTGCCAATGAGCACCTTATTCCAAAGCACGACGTTGACGCCGGGGTCGATCGACGAGAACATCCAGACAAAGCGGCGCCCCGCCGACAGATGAGCCAGCAGATAAATGGTGACGCCGAGCAGACCCAGAGTGCCTGCCACGCGAAGACCTCGGCGGGTAAGCGCGTCCATCGTCGTGCGAAACTCAGGTTCGCGCTCGAGCGCGCCGGGCGCCAGAAAGCGCACCCAGAACACGCGAAGTTTGCGGAAAAGGACGGTCATGACAGAAAGCTAGCCTCCAAAGGCCTTTCAGCGGACCTGCTGAAATCCTATTCCCTAGCGAGCGCGTAGCAGGCTGTTGATTTATTCGACCGTGAGCGAGGCGAGCGAATCTTGGTCGAGATCAAGGCGCGAGATCGCAGTCGTATTGGTAATCCGACGATATCTCGCAACGCTGAGATCGATCAAGCGCCGCCGCCGCAGGTAGGGGGAATAGATCAACTGCCTGTTAAGCATTTCAAAGATTCCTGTCGCGGGTGCAGAACACCCAGGTCGCCGGGCGCGAATCGCACGTTTTCGAGCAATGGTTTCCCATTGGGCGTGCGGTACAGAGCTTTCTCGGGTAGCTATTTAGGCGCGGCACAGCCGTTGCGCGACCAGGTCGGTCACGTTCTGATCTCGCTCCATGCGTCTTGCAGCCTCTCTCTTCCTTTTCGCCTTCTTTGGGCTCCAAACGGTCGGAGCCAGTCCGATCACGCCGACCAGCCTGATCCCCGAAACCGGCCCCTACGGCTCGTTTGCCGTCCTTTTCAGTCCAGATGAAATGCCTGGCGTCGCGGATGCAGCCGCGGCGGACTACCTCCGCCCGGATGGACGCCGCCTGGGTGCTCTTCTCGTCGCCAACACAACTTCGAGCTTCGACGCGGATTTCATTCGAGCTGCCTTTGTCGGAGGCAGCATCGTAGCGCGTTCGTCGAGGGTGATGGCGGGAGGCGCTTTTGATGTGGTCACGCTCTTGAGGGAGGATGGCGCTGAAGTCTTTTCTATCGGATTCGTCGCCCACTTTGCGGACGGCCTCGTGATGGTGGATGGCAGCGCACTGTTTCCCGTTCCGGCGGGCGAGGGCGCACTCTCCGTGCTGGCTTGGGCAGAGTCGGAAGAAGCCGCCGCGCTTCTGGTCGCGTCTTCGCTGGAACTCGTTGCGCTCATGCAGCCGTTGGGATTTGCACAAGAAGCGCCATTTACCGAGGCCAATCTCGCCGCGCCGTCTGCGTATCCAAATCCATTCACAGAGTCCAGTACCATCGGCGTCACGCTGGACGAGGCTGCGCACGTAGAGCTGGCCGTCTTCGATGCCCTGGGCCGTCGTGTCGCCTTGCTTGCCTCAGGCCCGCTCGAAGCTGGAAGTCACCGCTTCGCACTCGAGGGCAACGATAGGACCGCCGGGGTCTACCTGGCTCGGCTTGTCGTGGATGGACGGATGTCCACGAGCCGAATCACCCGGATGCGCTAACACCTGCTTTGCCACGTTCGAGCAAACCGGCGAAATCGACGAGCGCCTGAAGTTGGCGCCCGACGAGGTTCGCTGTCCCTTCGTCGGCGAATCCTCCGTTTTCGTCGAACGCCTCGTGCGCCGCCGAGATCATCACCTCGGGGGCGTTTAGAACGCGCGCATTGAACGTGACCAGCACTTGCCGGAGGTGGTACTGAGCGCGCGCCGTGCCAAGCCTTCCACGACTGGCACCCATGATCGCAAGGGGTTTGCCATCCAGCGGTTTTCCCCCGGAACGCGAAAGCCAATCGAGGGCGTTCTTGAGCACACCCGGCACGGAGTAGTTGTACTCAGGCGTGCAGATGAGCACGGCATCCGCGGCTACGACGGTTTCACGAAACGCAAGCACAGACGCCGGAATCCCCTCCGCCTCGACATCGCCATTGTAGAGTGGGATATCGGGAAGCGTGCGGATGTCCAACGCGACGCCCTCCGGCGCCAGCGCTTGAGCGGCTTTGAGAGCCATTGTGTTGAACGAGCCTACGCGGAGGCTCCCTGAAATGCCGAGAATGCGCATGGAGGTCGGGGAGATTTGGAAGTTTTATACAACGGCGAACGTTTCGGCGCCCGATTGCACGATAGCCTCTACTTCGTTCGGCTGTTTCGGAATGCCCGGCCCGAGAACGCGGCAACCGTCATCCGTAACCACGATGTCGTCTTCGATGCGGATTCCGCCGAAGTCGCGCCATTTGTCGAACTCGTCGTAGTTGATGAACGCGGCGTGCTTGCCTTCGGCGTTCCACAGGTCCGCAAGCGCGCCAATCAAGTAGAGGCCGGGTTCGACGGTCATCACGTTGCCAACTTCGAGGCGTTTTGCGTAGCGGAGGTACGCCGTTCCGAACTGCTCCGAGCGTTTGAACTCGTCGTCGTAGCCGACGCGGTTTTCGCCGAGGGCTTCCATGTCATGAACGTCCAGCCCGAGTGCGTGGCCGAGACCGTGCGGCATAAACATCGCATGGGCACCCGCAGCGACGGCTTCCGCGGCGTCGCCTTTCATCAAGTCGAGTCCTATCAGTCCCTCGGCGATTACCGTGCAGGCAATCATGTGGACATCCCGAAACGACACCCCAGGTTTGCACGCCGCGATGGACCGCATCTGGGCCGCCAGAACAATCTCATACAGTGCTCGCTGACGATCAGAAAAGTGTCCGCCAACCGGGCTGACCCGCGTTATGTCTCCGGCGTACCGACTGCCCGGGGCCTGCGCGCCGCCATCGGTGAGCATGAGGTCGCCTTCCTGAAGGACGTATTCCGTGGCGTGGTTGTGGAGCACCTCTCCGCGCCGGGTGAGGATGATGGGGAAGCTCGGATAGCCTCCAGCTGCGTGTGCAACGCCTTCCATGGCTGCCGCCACTTTCATCTCCGAGCGTCCTGGCTGCGCCATACGCATGGCCAGGAGATGCATCTCGGCAGTGAGCGCCACGGCTTTGTCCATCTCCACAATCTCCTCCTCCGATTTGATTAGCCGCTGGGCAATCACGGCAAAAATCAATTCCTCCGACGGCGCGATTTCATACGGACTGACACCAAGCAGTTTACCAAGTTTCAGCGACTGATCGCCGCGGTATGGCGGGAGAACATGCACGATCCGATTCGCGGCCAATGCCTGATTGATGACGCCAGCGAGTGCTTCTGTGGGAGCAGTTTGCGAGACGCCGATCGACGCGGCGCGATCTGCGAGTGGAGGCAACGGCCCTTCCCACACCACATCGTCCATCGTCGGGTCGTGGCCGTAAAGCACGGCTTCGCCGGAATCGGCATCAACGGTTAGCGCAAGGCCGGGTTCATCGAGTCCGGCGAAATACAGGAAGGACCCATCCTGCCGGAAGCCATAGTAGTTCCCGGCGTAGTTCATCGGCGCCTGATTGTTTCCAAGGACGACAATAACCCCGGAGGAAACCGAATTGGCGAGGGCGCGGCGGCGGGCGGCGTAGGTTTCGGGTGAGAACATGGCGAACCGTTAGTGAGATGGCAAGAGATGATAGCGAAAGCAGTCCGTTGTGTGATCGTTTACCATCCCTGCGGCTTGCATGAACGCATAACACGTAGTCGGCCCAATAAAACGGAAGCCGTGCTGTTTGAGAACCTTGCTCATTTGCTTTGACAGCTCGGTTGATGAAGGCGCGTCGGCGATGCGCGCCAACTTGTTGTCGATGGGCTGTCCACCGACGATCTCCCACAGGAAGGCATCCAGGCTTCCGTATTCCCTTTGCACGTCCAGCACGGCCTTCGCATTGCCGATCGTCGATTCAATCTTCTGCCGATGCCGGACAATGCCGGGGTTTTGCAGGAGCTCTTCAATCTTTGCCTCGTCGAACGCAGTCACGATTTGCGGATCGAAGCCAGCGAACGCGTCGCGGTAGCCCTCGCGTTTTCTGAGGATCGTGATCCAGCTCAGTCCGGCCTGCGCGCCTTCGAGCGTGATGCCCTCGAAGAGTTTGTTGTCGTCGTGCTCGGGCACGCCCCACTCGGTGTCGTGATACAGCTGGTCGAGAGGGTCGTCGGAGACCCAGGCGCAACGCTGTGGCATGGCGAGGCGAATGTTGAAGGGCGAAGGGCGAATGTAGCCGGTTTGGAAGCTGCCCTCTTCAGACGAGGGCGGCTGATTTTTGTCCTCCCTGAAGGGTCGTCGCATCGCGCCGATGTCGTGCTTGCTCGGGGATTCTCGTGCCGAGCCTGCGAGGCTGACGGTGTGGAGGCGTCGCAATCCGCAAGCAATGGCAGACAGAAGCGCTTCCAGTCATTCCGATCAACGACCCTCGGCTCCTCCAGGCCAGGAGGACAGCTTGTCGTTGAGTAATCCAACGGCAGTTTATATGCGCGGTCTTCCTTGCCACTAACCCCAATTTGTCATCCTGATTGCCTATGACTTGTCAAGATTGCTGGAGAGATACTCATGTATCCGGGGCGGTAGGGCTCGCTGCTCTTGAGCACAGCGCACATAACGCGCAGCACGCGGTTGGCCAGGTTGTTCAGCACCAGGCGCTTCTCCTTGTCCGCTGCCACCTTCTCCTCGAAGTA
>JBGTDU010000024.1:0-8735 GCA_041748175.1 Rubricoccaceae bacterium | reverse complement strand
CATCAGCACCGGCACGCCGTCGAGTCCGGGCAGCGGGATCGCCCGCAGCCGGGCCCCGTCGTAGCGCACGAGCCCGCGGGGCGAAGCGAGCCAGAGCAGGTCGTCGCCGTCAAGGGCGAGGTCGGTGACGCCCCCCAGTCCTTCCGCCACGCCGTACGTCTCGACGGCATACCCCTGCGCAGAGGCGGGAACGGCGGCGAGCAGCAGAAGGACGAGGAGGGTCAGCCGGAGCATCGGAGTGCGCAGGGCGGGGCGCTAAGTATACTGCGGCAGGGCAAGGCGCCAGCCGTTCCGAGTCTATGGCCTCTGCCCACCCCCATCGTCATAGCGCCCACTCCCTCGTTGCGGAATCGGCACGGATTGAAAGTCCGGCTCAACCGGATCGACGATGGACGGATCGTCGGCGAGCGTTGCATTCTGAAGGCGCTCGTAGGGATCGCCCACGTCGATTTCTTCCGTTTGGCCGAACGTCTCCTCGTACGTCTCTGCATCGAATTCTGTGTGGTCGAAGTCCTCGAACCGCAGATCCTCAAGGGGTTCGTACCCCATCGAATCGCCGCGGAAGAATCGGTCGATCCACTCGTAGACGGAATCTGCGCTGGCATAGGTCGAGTCGGGGATCTGGCCATAGTTGGGAGGATCGGGGAATCGACTGTCGGGAAGCCTGCTCTGATAATCCCGGAAGAACTGGCCAACGACGAAGAGCGCATTGTGCGCGCCCTGGCCCCAATAGTTCGACCGGAAAGCAACTTGCTGGTCATTGAATCCTACCCAGGATCCCGCGACGAGATTGGGGTGCATCAGGATGAACCAGCCGTCGGCGTTGCGCTGTGTTGTGCCGGTCTTCCCGGCGACATCGCCAACCACGCCCCAGTCGCGAATGCCGCGCCCGGTCCCTCTGTCGACGACGCCGCGCATCATGTCAATAAGCGTGCGTGCGTCGCTACGGGTGAGGACCTGCCCACCCTGCCCACCGAACGCTTCGAGGACATGGCCATTGGCTGTTTCGATTCGCGTGACCAAGCGCGGCACGCGCCGGAGGCCCTCGTTCGCGATCGTACCGTAGGCCGAGACCATCTCCAACAGGGTGACCGGGCTCGTGCCCAGCGCAAGCGACGGAACGGCGTCGAGATCGCTATCGCTGATGCCCATCTGGCGAGCGAGCAGCGCCACGCGGGCCGGGCCAATCTCGTCCATAAGCTGAACGGTGATCGTGTTTTTGGAGTAGGCCAATCCGTCAGCCAGCGTCAATTCCGCGCCGGAACCCAGGCTACCACTGTTCGTTGCGCGCCACGTCCGTCCGCCGCCGAGGTTAATCGTGACGGCCTCATCGGTAATCAGGTCGAGCGGGGAATATCCACGCTGGAGGGCAGCGGCGTACACGAACGGCTTGAACGTGGAGCCGGGCTGTCGACGCGCGACGGCCACGTGGTCGAACTCATCAAGCGCGAAATCGCGGCTGCCAACCCACGCACGGACGTCTCCGGAGGAAGGCTCGACCGCCACGAATCCAGCTTCCAATCGCGTCGCGACGGTGCGCAGGGAATCCATGTAGGCGGCATTCCGTTGGAGCTCCGCCATGACTTCGGCCTCCGAGCGACCGCCTTCAACGTCGTTGCGAAAATCATCCGAACGGCGTATGTGGCGCTCCACGACCGCCGACCGCGTCCGCCAGAAATAACCGAATGGCTCTACGCCCGAACGATAGCGAGCGTAGGCGTCCGCGTTCCCAAGCGAAGGCATCCCGCTTCTGCTCCACTCCACATCGGCAACCGCTTGAAGCCGCGCCGCCTGTTCGCGGACAGCGTCCTCGGCCACACGCTGCATTCCCAGATCCAGCGTCGTGCGGATGACCAGGCCATCCGCTTCGAGATCGTAGCCATTCCGCGCGGCCCACGCTTCCATCCTCACGCGCACAGCGGCCGTAAAGTGCGGGGCAAGGCTTTCGTTGCCGGGCAAGCGCCGAAAGTTCAGGCCAAGATCGCTGCCACGGAGGCGCTCCAGCTCGCTCGCGTCCAGATCGCCCTGCTCCGCCATCAGGCGCAGCACAAGGTTTCGCCGCTCGGTGGCGCGTTGGGGATGACGGACGGGGTTGTAATAGTCCGGCCCCTTGAGCATGGCCACGAGCGTCGCGCCTTCCGAGACCGTCAGTTGCGTTGCGGACTTGCTGAAATAGGTTTGTGCAGCACGCTCTACGCCGGTGGCATTGTAAAGAAATGGAACGGTATTGACGTAGGCCTCCAGGATGTCCCGCTTCGTGTGTGCGCGCTCGATCTTGACCGCCGCAATGATCTCGCGGATCTTCCGCTTGATGGTCCCGGATCGGCCGATCTCCACGGGGAACAGGTTACGCGCGAGCTGTTGGGTGATGGTCGATCCTCCCTCCCGGTTGCCTGTCACAGAGTGCCAAACGGCTCCAAGCGTTCTGCGGATATCGATGCCGTTGTGGTCGTAGAACTTGCGGTCCTCCGTCGCCAAAAGCGCATCCACAACGTGTTGCGGGACGTTATCGAGCGAAACCCACTCGCGGAACGGCGCCTCGAACTGCGTCAGCTTCTCGCCGCTCGCCGCGAGCACGATGCTCGGCCGGGCCTCCGCCGCACGCTGAAGTTCGAGGCCGCTCGGCGTGGTTGGGATGAGAATGGCGACGTAGACAGCGAGCCCAATCACGGCAGTCAACCCGACCACCAGCAGCCCACTGACGGCGAGCAGGATCTTCCGCCAGGTTTTCGTTTTGGGATCGCGCAGCGCCCCGAAGTAGCGCCCAAGAGGACCGCGCCGCTTTTTGCGAACGTGGTACGAGCGATTCGAATCGCGGCGGGACGACCGACGAAGCGACATGGCGAAGCGTGCGTGTGACGGAACGGACAGTATCGGCTGAAACGAGGCTTGCGGCAAATGCATTGCGTTAAATCCCGGCCCGCACCGATGCATGATGAAATCGAAAGGCAACCCTGCTACATTTGCCACCATGCGCGCGATCTACCGCTTCCTTCTCGTCTCCGCCGTTCCTCTGCTGATGGCGGCCTGCACCTCGTCCGCCGAACCGCCCGAGACCGAGAGTGATGGCCCCACTCGCTCGGGCATGATTCGGGGAATGACACTGGATGCCGTGGAAAAACCTTCGGACGAGGCACTCGCTCATCTCGCCGAAATGGGCGTCGATCACATAACATTGATCCCGTTCGCCTTTCAAGCCGCGCACGACGATCCGGCGCTGCGCTTCGACCCGGAGCCTGGCTGGTACTCCGAAGGATCTGAGGCGACCCGTGAGTTGGCCGCGCTAGGCGATTCGCTCGGTTTCGATGTCATCATCAAGCCGCAGATCTGGCTGGGCCACGACGACGGCGCCTGGAGCGCCAACATTGGCTTCGACAACGAGGCCGACTGGCAGGCCTGGGAAGCCAACTATCGGACGTTCATCCTCCACCATGCGCGGATCGCGGCGGAAATTGGCTCGCCGGTTTTCGTCATCGGCACGGAACTGGGGATCGCTGTGCGCGAACGCCCGGAGTTCTGGCGAGCGCTGATCGCCGAGATCCGCGCTGTCTATTCCGGCGCGCTTACCTACGCCTCAAACTGGCACGAGGACTACGAGCACGTGGCCTTCTGGGACGCGCTCGATTATGTGGGAATCCAGGCTTATTTCCCACTCGCGGATTCCGACATCGCCAACCACTCCGTCGCCGAGTTTCGGACGGCCTGGGCACCTCATAAAGCAGCCCTGCGACAGACGGCCGAACGGACGGGAAAGCCCATCCTGTTCACCGAGATCGGCTACCGAAGCGTTCACTACGCCGCTGCCGAGCCGTGGAGGTGGCCCGCACGAGGCGAGACGACCGCCGCAGACACGACGCTGCAGCGCCAACTTTACTCGGCCTTTTTTGAGACGTTCTGGGAGGAAGACTGGTTCGCGGGCTCGATAGTCTGGAAGTGGACCATTCGTCCCGAAAAACGCCGGAGGCGCTGGATGGATGGCGAGTCCATCGGGTTCTCAGTGGAGGGGAAACCAGCGGAGATGGTGTTGGAGGCGTGGTACGGGGATAGGACCTTCTCTGGATCGGACGGCCATTCGTCGCTACCGCACAACGCTAGCCGATATTGATTCGCTTGCGTGAGCGCTTTCCAGTCGAAGGATATACACTCCGGCCGCAAACTGGCGGACATCCAAGGCGAGTCGTTGCTGACCCGCCACAAGGTTGCCCTCAAACACCACCGCCACCTGCCGTCCCAGCACGTCATACAGCGCCACGCGGATACCCTCGGATTCCGCCAGCCACAGCCGGATCTCCGCATGGTCGCGGGCCGGGTTGGGATAAACGGAGATAGTCAATTCATCCGGCGGTTCGGGCAGATTCGGTTCCTCGGCGACAAGGATGCGCGTGTCGTAGATGAACACCGCCCCGGCCTCCGTGCCGCTCGGGTAACCTTGCTCCAGCGCGGCGTTCGAGCGGTAGGCCCCCACCAAGGCCAGTGGGCCATTCTCAGTGGGCGCAAACCCAACGGCGCTCCCGAACCAGTCGGACTCGACGCCTTGCGCGCCGGTTGAGTACGTGGCGCGGCGGATCCAGACGGGCGAGCCCGTTGCGGTGGAGCGCACGAACAGGTTCGCCTCACTCGGGTGGCCCTGGTCGTCCTGAAACTCATCGGGGTCGGCACCCACGAGCGCCAGCACGACCGGTGTGCCGGATGCGAGCGTGTCGACGGTCAGTGCGATAGCTCCCGCACCGAAAAAAAGACCCTCGACGACGCCCGCCGGATAGAGCTTGATTTCCTCAACCCAGCGAAAGGTATCGGCTGCGGCTACATATTCCCGACGGAAGGCGTAGGCGGCGCCGGAGTTTCCGATTAGGTCGTCGTCACCACCGGCGCCGATTAAGGCGAGCGCTTCGCCGGGCACGCCGCCGGGCAACGCAATAAGGGCAGCCGTCGCCCCAAAAACGTCGAACGCGTCGCCGGCGTGCGCGGCAAGCTCCGTTTCAAATGACCACGTCTTCGTCTTGCCATCTCGAAGCAGGACATGAACCACGCCCGTTCGCGAGGTGGAGTTGGGATGGGAACTGGCACCCACCAGGACCAGCGCGTCGCCGGGGTCACCGCCGCTGAGGCCGGGTGTTGGGAGCATAGCCACGGACACACCGAAAAAATCACCCTGCTCACCGTCCGGGGCTAGAATGCGCGCTTCCATCATCCATGCGTTCGGGCCGGGCGGCTCGCCTGCCGGCCGGAGGAAGGCATATGCGCTGCCCTCGCGGACTCCGCCGGTCGGATCGTCACCGCCGTTTGGCGCGCCGATAAAGACGAGTTCATCGCCGCTTTGGAGTAGCGCACCTTCAATCTCAGAGCCAAACCGTGGGATGCCAAGGCCAGGCTTTGAGATTCCAGCAAGCAGCGTCTCGAACTCCCACTTACCTCCGGCCGGGTCCCTTCGCCACAGGGCAACCTCTCCGGCATCGCTAAGGAGCGCCAACGGAATTGTTGAATTTGCCAATATGTTAACCTCGCTGCCCAGTCCTCCATCCGGGTTCATACTTCCCAGAGAGTCTTCGACCAACCAACTCGTATTCGCTGCATCGTGCTCAAGTAGATAGCCCGCGCCGTCGGGCGGGCGGAATTTCTCCAGAACAATCATTCTTGAGGTTCCTGCCGTCTCCGTCACTGCATCCAGATCGAACCCGAAACCGCAAAATGCACAAGGAGTCGGTGCAAACAATGTATCCAGCGCTATCGGCTGGGCAAAAACCTCGCTGCTAAAATTACCGCATAAAATTAGCAAGCAAGCCTTAAGTGTACGCCTCCAGCATCCCAAACGTAAGGGCAGTTCTTTTTTCATTTACAAGATGCCGTGCATGGTATTGTTTGAGCAAACGAAGGGCTGGACGAAGCCGGGGTCAAGTGAAAATGAGAGGCCCGGATTTCCAGATCCCATACTCAGCATTAGCCAACACTAGCGAGGTACATGATGTCGGACACGATTGACGGAACCATCCAGGACATGCGAGACATTGTCACCGGGACGATTCTCAATCAGCAGATCTCCGACGGGCAAATATTCCGTTCACGGGAAGCCGCGGAGCCGGGAGTACATGCGCATTGGGAGATCATCGACTTCGCCAACGTTAGTTAACGGCTTGCGGTTGGCGCAGTCTCAGCATGGTAAGCTGACAATTCTTCGGAACGGGAGCGTCAGGTGTCCTGGCCAAACGTTCTGGGTTCTGCTCTTGACTTTCGGCTCTTGGCTACGATAGCCGCACCTTTCTGATAAACCGCCGGACCGCGACCCACGAGGCCAGCCAGCCAAGGAGCACGCCGAGAAGAATCAGCCCGGAAAGTGTGAGGAAGGCAGATCCTCCCGGCCAGCCCTCAGCGCCGAGGCCCACCACCAGTCCCTGCATTCCCGTGTAGAGCGCCCAGACGACAACTGCCGCAACGACGCCGGCTATGAGCCCCTGCAGGATGCCTTCCACCAAAAACGGCCGCCGGATGAATCCGTCGGTCGCGCCGACGAGCTTCATGGTCCGGATAAGAAGTCGCCGAGCATAAATCGTCAGCCGAACCGTGTTGCCAACGAGCAGCAATGCGGCCAAAACAACAAGCAGGCCAATGCCCATTCCGGTCCAGGAGTAGATCCGCACGTTGTGCTCGACGCGGCTGAGGAGCGTTCGCTCGAATGCCACGGTGTCCACCTTCGCCCACGTCTGCACGCGCTCCTGGAATTGGACCAGGCTGTCGGAGATCGCGTGATCGGCATCGAGCCTAACCCGGAACGACGCAGGCAGAAACATCTCGTCGTCGAACATTGCGGCTTCATCGCCAAACTCCTCGCGGAATATCTCGGCGGCTCGCGCCGTGGAGATGTACTCCACGGAATCGACGCCCGCTTCAGCCACTAGGCGGGTTCGAAGGCGCTCGATCGCCGTGTCGTCGGCGGGTTCGAGGAAGACCTGCACCTCACCAATGCGCTGCTTGACCCACTCGGCCACTTGCTGCCCCTGCCACGAAAGCAATCCAACAATCCCAATCAGAATCAGCGCAACCGAGAGCGCCGTCACAGCCATTGCGGCCGAGAACTTGGCGCGGCTGAACCCGGCGAGGCCCTCGCGGAATGCGTAAGGGAGAAGCATTGACTAAAGGGAAAAGAGAGAAGGGAAAAGGTGAACGCGTCGACGAGCCTGAACAAATTACGTGAAGCTTGGCACCTGCGTGGGAGCACTTTCATCTTCTCCTTCATCCTCCTCCCTCTACGCGAGAATGTCCACACGAGACCTCCAGTCATCCCTTCCGATGTCTTTATACCCTTTCCTTTTCACTTTTCACTTTCCGCCTCTCACATTTGCTTCGGTGCCCCGATGCCCAACACGGCCAGTCCATTGTGCAGAACGAGTTGCGTGGCCTTGGCGAGATGCAAGCGCGCGACTCCCAGAGCCTGCGACTCCGCGCCCATGATGTGGCTGTCGCGGTAGAACTGGTTGAAGGCCGTGGCGACTTCGCGGAGATACGTAGCCACTTTGTGGGGCTCCTTGCTGTCGGCGGCCTGGGCGATGACGTCGGGCAGACGGAGAATTTCCTTCATCAGTCCGAGCTCGCTGTCGTTTGCCAGAAGCGACAAATCGGCCCTCGTGTTCAGGAAAATACCGACCTCTTCGGCTTTGCGGATGATCGAGCAAATCCGTGCGTGGGCGTACTGGAGGTAGAAAACCGGGTTCTTCTCGCCTGCTTCTTTCGCGAGATCGAGGTCGAATTCGAGGTGCGAGTTGGGCGAGCGCATCAGGAAAAAGAAGCGCGTTACGTCGGGAGTCACCTCGTCCATCAACTCGTCGAGCGTGACGTAGTTGGCCTTCCGCGTCGACATCTTGATGGGCTCGCCCGCGCGAACCAGCGTCACGAACTGGTAGATCACGACGTCGATTCTTGAGACATCGCCGCCGAGCGCCTCCACACCCAGGAGCACGTCCGGAAAAGTCCCGATGTGGTCCGCGCCAAAGACATCGACAATCTTGTCAAAGCCACGCGCAAGCTTGTCCATGTGGTAGGCGATGTCAGGCAGGCGGTAGGTGGGCTCGCCCGACGACTTGACCAGGACCGTATCTACCGCCTGCTCTCCATCGGCGTCTGTTCGTGTTTTCCCAAGCTTGCCCGTTTTGAACCACGTTGCGCCGTCCTTAATGTAGGTGAGACTGGAGGTCTCAAGTCCCTTTAGCACATCACGCACTTTCCACGACGAGCGTCGGACATCACTTTTGCGCTCGTCATAGTCATCGTAAATCGAGCCTTCACTAAAGAAATCCATTCTTGATGATCGATCATCTTTATAGCCGATGTTGAGATCTGAGAGTGTCTGATCAATCATTCGATGTATGTATGTACCAGCCGCTTCGGCGTAAATCTTCACGACAGCCGATTCGTCTACCGCACTCTCGAGGTCGAGCCGAAACATTGGTTCTTTTGATTCCCAAAGCCGTTTAGCTAATTCATTGATGTACTCGCCGAGATAGCCCTCATCGGGAAAACTCTCGGGCACAACCGTGCCATCTTGCAGAGTCTTCGTCGGACCTTTTGGGTTAGCCAGCCTTTCCACTCGGGCTCTCACGCTTTCCCCGAGCACCCGCATCTGCCGACCAGCGTCGTTGAAATAGTACTCACGGGTTACGTCGTAGCCGGTCCACTCCAGCAGATTGGCAATGGTATCGCCGAGAACCGCGTTGCGGCCGTGGCCGACGGTCAGGGGTCCGGTG
>JBGTDU010000023.1:0-5497 GCA_041748175.1 Rubricoccaceae bacterium | reverse complement strand
AGATTTGTCGATCTTGAGAGAATTCTCGCCGAGAGCGAGATCGTCATGCTCGACCACCAGCGGCGGAACGCGTTCGACGGATTCGCGCAGAACACGGAGGTCGGAAAACGGCTGCACGAGCTCTTAGGATGGGACAAACTGATCCCGGAAAGCACGCCGCAATACCAACTCGGCTATCCGGCTTTCCGGTTGTCGAGCATGCCTCCCGCCGAAGTGCGTCTTTGGAGTTCGGCTGGTTTCGCCGGCGGCATCCAACCCTGGTGGCACCATATTGGCTCCTGCCACGACGACCGCCGTCAATACCAGACGGCCGAGCCGATTTTTCAATGGCACGAAGCCAACCAGGATATCCTGGTCCAGCGCGCGCCCATTGCGGATGTCGGTGTGGTGTGGTCACAAACCAACCATGACTTTCACGGCAGAGACGACGCGGCAAACCGCACGCTGATGCCATATCGGGGCGTCGTGCAGGCGCTCGACCGCGCAGGAACACCTTACCTTCCGGTACATGCCGACCGATTGGCAGGGGCCGCGGATCGCTTCCGGGTCTTAGTTCTCCCGAATCTGGCAGCAATGTCCGACGCGCAACTCTCTGAGATCAGAGCCTTTGCCGAATTAGGCGGCTCCCTCATCGTGACTTCGGAAACCAGCGCTTACGACGAAAACGGCGATCCACGTGCCGAGCTTGGATTGGGCGATCTCTTCGGCGTCAAGCTCACAGACGCGAGGATCGGGGGCATTCCCGCCCGTACGCACAGCATGGAAACCGGGTTTCGCCACAGTTATTTGCGGCTTGCACCCCCGTTGCGCGGCGAATGCTACGGTCCAAATGACCCCGACCTCGAGAAATCGGTTTCCGCTGAACGCCACGCGATCTTCAAAGGTCTGGACGGAACAGACACGCTGCCGTTTGGCGGTTATCTGCCGGTCTTCAAGGTGGATGACGAGACCACGGTTATTTCGACATACATTCCCGATTTCCCGATCTTCCCCCCGGAAACCTCTTATATGGGCGAATCGTCGACCGACATTCCGGCCATCGCTGCCAGGATGGGTCCGAACGGCTCCAAGCTGATCTGGTTCTTTGCCGATGTGGATCGCTGCTACGCTCGCGACGGCAGCTTCGAGCACGCCATGCTGTTGACCAATGCGGTCGACGAGGTACTGGGCCAGCCGCTGGTCGCGCTCGAGGGAACCTATGGACAGATTAGTGCGACGCCATATCGGCAGGGCGATAGGATCGTTCTTCACCTTAACAACAGGCTAATTGCCGGCAAGGGTCCGGGCCGCCAGGAGACCATCATTCCAATCGGGCCAGTGAAGGTGGAGGTTGGCGCGTCCGACGACGGCTTCAAGGAACAGCAAGTGGAACTAAGAGTTGCCAACATCAGTGTGCAAGCCCATGCGAAGGCCGGCCGGTTGTCATTCGAAGTACCTTCGATCTCAGATCATGAAGTGGTAATAATAAGGAGCGCAAATTGATCTCCAATTGAACAAGATATAATGACTGCCATGATGAAATCGCGCTCGGTTGCATTGATCAGGCAAGAATTGGCCGATGAGATTCGCAAAGTATCGACGAGTGTTCGGCAAACGAGCTATTTGCGGGTCCACAACATCATCCGACGTGACATCATCACGGGCAGAATCGCGTCGGGCTCCCGCCTTAAGGCTACGGAGCTGGCTCAGATGTATGACATCAGCCCGGTGCCAATCCGTGAAGCGCTGCAAAAACTCGCGGGAGAGGGGTTGGTCACCATCACACCGAACCGTGGCGCCTGGGTGCGGGGAGTCGACGAGAGTTTCATTCTGCAACTGCATGACATGCGGTGTGTTTTGGCGTCTCATATCTCTGCCAAGAGTGTTGTGCTTATGACGGCAGCAGTGCTCGAGCGTCTTGTGATCATCCAAGATCTTTACGAAGAATATGTGGAGCTCGGAGAACTCGAATCGATCATCGCTGCAAATTCTCTGTTCCACTGGACGCTCGACAGTTTCGCGCGGAACGAGGTGATCGCCGCAACGATCGAAAACCATCTCGATCTATTGAGGACCCTGCGGCTGGAGCTTGGCTTTTCGGATGAACGCAAGGACAGCATGGCCAAGGAGCATCGGGAACTGATCGAGGCGGCGCACGCTCGGAATGCACAGGCCGCGGCGGAAATCGTCAAGCGGCACGTCAGCAATGGCTGTGAAGACTTCGTCAGGCAGATGAGAGCGAGAGCCGCCGGATGGCTTGGCGCGGCTAGAGATGGCACGTAAAGTTCAAGAAGCGTTGCGCCTTAGAAAAGCGTTCCACGAAGGAAACCTGGCCTTGAGGTCCAGGAAAATGGTCGCTGAACGGATATGCGGCCGCAATCATCAACATCATGGAAGGAGAAACATCATGATTTCCAATCTATCGAAGCACTCTCGTAGGAACTTACTCCGCATCTCTGCGGCGACGGTTGGTTTGCTGTTCGTCGGCAGCCACGCCATGGCTCAGGATGGCAGTGCGTTCACGTTCGCGAACTGGAACAGCGCGCCAATTGTTAACGACATCTACGACGAGTTCCTCGCGAATTACGAGAGTTCGCGCGGCATCGACATCGATGCTCAGGGCAACGTGCAATTCAGCGACTACCAGACCCGATTCAGGGTCTTGCTGGCGAGCGGCAATCCGCCCGACGTCATGCGGCTCAATGACGATTTTCTGCGTGAGATGGCGGACAAGCAGCAGCTGACGGACCTTACGCCGTTGATCGAAGCGTCGGATTTCAATATCGACGACTATTTCCAGGAGGTCTGGAATTTCACCCAACTCCCCAGCGGCCATATCGGTGTAGTGATCGGCGTTTCCCCTCGGGTAGTGTACTATAACAAGACAGCCTTTGAGGAGGCTGGCCTGGACCTGCCGCCCGACACCTGGACGATGGAGGGCTGGACATGGGACGACTTTCTTGAAGCGGCGAAAGCGCTGACGAACGAGGATCGTTATGGGGCGCTGTTCATCCACGATACAGGCAGTGAGCAGACGTTTGCGGTGAATAATGGGGGCGAGGGCATCTTCTCCGAAGACGGCCGTGACTTCACGCTTGCGAACAGCCCGAATGTCGAAGCGATCCAATGGCTGGCCGACCTTACTCTCGTGCATGGGGTCCAGCCCGAATGGGGAGAGATCCAGACTCCAAACGTCGAATACAATATGTTTGCGAGCGGAGAATTGGCGATGGTATCGGGGACAATGGGCGATGTCGCCCAGTACTCCGAGACCGTGCAGGACTTCGAGTGGGGAATTGCGCCATTTCCTGGAAATGTGAACCAGGTGCAGGAAGGCAGCATGGTGATTTTCGTGGTTCCCGAAGCCGCGGATCAGAAGGATGCCGCCTGGGAGTTCCTTCACGCTCTATCCAGTGAGGAAGGCGGTAGTGCTTTCGCCGAAAAGAATGTCTTCGTTCCGGTGAACCGTGCGGCGGCGGAGAAGCTCGACCCGTCGCTGTCAATACTGGCGGAAGCTGCGGCGCACCAGAACAGCGTCAACTCGACGATCGCCACTGCGGAGGCAGTCGCGCTTTACCGTCCGCTGCTTGAGTTGGTCTATACGGGCCAGATGAGTGCGGAAGAGGCTCTAGGCAGCGTCAAGGAACAGATCGACTCCCTGCTGCAGGAGGGCTGAGGAGTACGGAGTGGGCAATACACAGAGCCCTCCCGATCGTGTTACGGCAAGCTCGGCGGCCCCGCGCCGCCGAACAAAGCGACAATTTGAAAGTAATTGGACGGGGTGGCTGTTTATAGCGCCGGTGATGATTGGGATCGTAACACTCCAGATCGGCCCAATCATCGCTTCGCTGTTCGTCTCATTTACGGATTGGGACGGGCTTACCCAGGCCAGCTGGATAGGGCTTGGAAACTATAGCCGACTGACGCGCGACCCGCTGTTCGAAAAGACCCTCTGGAACACAGTCATTTTCACGCTGGGTGCCGTTCCACTCACCGTTGTAGTCGCATTATTCCTAGCCGTCCTGCTGGAGACGCCGAAGCTGATTGGCCGGACGCTGTTCCGCACCGTGCTCTTCACGCCCTATGTGACTAGCGCGGTCGCTATCGGACTTGTCTGGTCGGAGTTCTATGCACCCGACGGAACGCTTAACAGCATACTGGCGAATTTCGGGATCGACGGCCCAAACTGGCTAACCGATTTGAATTTCGCCATGCCGGCGGTCATCGTCGTCGCGGTTTGGCAAGGGATGGGTTATCCGATGGTCATTCTCCTCGCCGGGCTGCAGAACATCCCAACGTCGCTCTACGAAGCTGCACTGCTCGACCGCGCCGGCCGCTGGCGCCAATTCTGTTCGATTACGCTGCCTTTGCTTACCCCGCATCTTTTCTTCGTCATCATCGTCCAGTTCATCATGTCGTTTCAGGTCTTCGCGATTATTTACGTGATGACTGGCGGCGGACCCGGGAACGCAACCAACATTCTAATTTACTACCTCTACCAGACCGCCTTCACTTTCGGCCGCATAGGCTACGCGTCGGCAATGGCATGGGTGCTTTTCCTTATCATTGGTTTGGTCACGTTCTTCCAGTGGCGGCTGCAAAAGCGCTGGGTGTTCTATGGAACCTGAGCATTTCTCCCGACAGTGCCACCGCCCGAAGGTGTTGAAATGACAGCGACCGCGGCCAGCATACTGCACCGGCCCTGGTGGGCGGGGCCGAAACCGTCGCCCCTCGCCTATCGGACGCTGATATTCCTGCTCGTGTGCCTGATCGCGTTTATCACACTGTATCCGCTGCTCTGGATGATGGTCACCGCGTTGAAGTCCGAAGTAGAGATCGCCCAAAACCCGGTCGCGCTTTACGTCGCGGATGCACGGCCGTCGAATTTTTTGGAGGCGTGGGATGCGGTGCGTCCGTTCTTTATGAACAGCGTGATGTTGGCCGCGCTCAGCGTGAGCGGCGTGCTCGTGGTGTCATCGCTGGCGGGATATGCTTTTGCGCGCCTAGAGTTTCCCGGAAAGAACATCGCCTTCCTCTTTATTCTTGCGACGGCGATCGTGCCGAGCATCGTCTATGTATTGCCGCAATATCTGTTGTTTCAGAAAATCGGGTGGATAGATACCTTTTATCCGCTGTGGGTGCCCCGGGCATTCACGCCGGTCTTCGGAACCTTCCTGATGCGCCAGGCTTTTAAAACTGTTCCACGCGAATTGGAGGATGCTGCGCTTGTGGACGGGGCGAACCGGTTTCAGATTTTTTTACGGGTCATGTTGCCACAAACTAAACCGGCACTGGCCGCTGTCGGAATTTTTACCTTCATCGAGTCCTGGAATGATCTGTTTGGTCCGCTGATCTTTGTGAATTCGCTAGAAAAGCAGACCCTTCCCCTCGCGCTCGCGCAATTCCGCGGAGAATTCTTCACGACAGTAAGCACGCTGATGGCGGCGTCGGCAATCACGGTCATCCCCGTCATCGTCGTCTATCTCTTCGCTCAGAAGTACTTCGTCGAGGCGATTGC
>JBGTDU010000022.1:0-1657 GCA_041748175.1 Rubricoccaceae bacterium | reverse complement strand
CAGCACTGCATCCGGCAGGAATAGGTCGACAGCCTGCTAAAACGCCACCGCCCGCCAGAACCCGGCAATACAATTCCACGCCCTCCCAGACGAAGTCTTCGTCGAGCTCGCTGCGCGGAGCTGCGTATCCGCTGGCCGGCCAAGAACGCGTAGCGACGTTGCATGCAACGTCGATTGGTCGAGTGACCGCAGCGGTCGCATGATGGTTAGTCAGAACGAGCCGACGCAGATTTCGCCGGACGTGCAGGGTTCCCTCCTTCGACGTTGCGTGCAACGTCGCTACAACGTGACCGCAAGAACGACGACCATCGCTGCATCCGGCAGGAAAAGTTCGACAGCCTGCTAAAACGCCACTGCCGCCTGCACGCGGTAGTACAAATCCACGTCGTCCCAGACGAGGTTTTCGTCGAGCTCGCTCCAGGGCGCGGCAATGCCCAGGCTGTGGAGGATCTGAAATCCACCGATGGAAACTACATTCTTGGCTTCGATGCCCACGCCCGTTCGGTGGATGGCGTCGCTTGTATTCGAGCCCGTCCAGACCATCCCGGCATCGGCGAACAGAGAGAACCCGAGCCGGTCGAGGTCGATGATGCCAAGGAGATTCGTACTCAGGTCGATAACGGGCGGAAGGCGGTATTCGAGTGTGCCGAACAGCACCCGATTGCCAATGGCATAGCTGCGATAGCCGCGGACGCGCTCGGCGTCGTCCAGCGTGATGGCCCCGAAAACGGGGAGTTGGATGTCGAAATCATCGTAGCGTGAGAGGCCGAGGTAGTCCTGCGCGAGCAACTCGCCGAATTGCGCAGTTGCTCTTCCGTAGGCATAGAACCGCCCGATTGCGATCTGCGGAGAAATCCAATAGGCCGCCAGATCGGGCCGCACGAACTGATTGTTCGAGCCAAGAATGGGTGCGCCCAACGTCACACGCGCGCGGACGCCCGTGCCATCCAGCGGATCGATGACGTTGTAGCGGTAGGGCCGTTGGTGCTTCCAGGCGAAGCCCAGCTGAAGGTCTGTCCGGTAGCCGGTTTCTGGTAAAGGCAGTTCGCCAGCTGCCGTTTCCAGGTCAACGTCGGAGGCCAAGTCGAACGGCTCGGCGTAGGCATAGCGAACCCGCGCGCCGGCCAGCGTCGTCGTGTAGGGCGTGTCCGTGAGGTCGAGCGGGAGCGTGGCAGAGAGGTCGCCGCCGGTGAGGTTTTCGACCAGCAGCGCATTGCCGTAGAAGCTGCTCGGGCTCGGGAAACGGTAGAGATTGAGCGCGAGACTCGGCGCCAGCGTGTTGTTGATGTACGACAGAAGCAGGAAGGAGCGATCAACAAACCTGGTCACCGAGACACCGCCCAGGACGAACAGCTGGTGCTTGTTGAGCGGCTCCAGCCAGATGGTGTTGGCGAAGAAACCGTAGTCGTCATTCGCCGGATCGGCGTACGGAAGGGGCAGCGTGATCGCGTGGGTGAGGTTCTTGAAGGAGTTGTACCCGCGTCGGCCGGTGATCAACGTAGAATCGGGCTCGATGGTGAACGGGATCTCATTCGGTGGGCGATGGGAGACCCAGTCGCCATAGCCGCGCGGTATGAACAGCGGCTCGGAAGCCTCCACGGTCGGCCTCCGCTCCGCATCCACGACATAGACGCGCTCGCGGCGCTTTGTCTCCGAA
>JBGTDU010000021.1:0-2052 GCA_041748175.1 Rubricoccaceae bacterium | reverse complement strand
TATGCGTTGGTCGCGGAAACCGTGACGGTATACGTGCCTGGGTCGTCGTAGCTATGCGTAGCAGGCAGGCTGCTGGCCGATTCGCCATCGCCGAAGTCGACGCTTACCGTGTAAGGCTCGGAGCCCGAGATCGTCCCGGCGACCGTGACCGTCTGGCCGAGATCGGCACGGCTCGGGGTGATGCGGCAACTGGCCGTAGGCGGCTCGGTCACTTCAACCACGTTCACGAGACAGGTAGCCGTGTCCGAGTTGTAGGGCCCTTGGGCCGTGACAGAAACCGTGTAGGCACCCGGCGCCGAGAAGGCGTGGGACGAGGTCATGTTGGCCCCTGTCGATCCGTCGCCGTAATTCCACGAGTAGGAGATCGGCCCGGAGGCGTCGGCGTTGCTCGAAGCCGTGAAGGAGCCTGACTGGCCGACGTTCAGTTCAGACGTACAGTCCGCCATCACCGTAACGTTCGTGCCCGATCCCTTGAAGAAGAAACGCAAGCCGCCACCGTAGAACATTAGGGCGTCGAAGTCAGCATCGTCTGCCCACGGAAGGTTGCTCGCGCTTGGATCGGAGCTATCGATTGCATCGTCCGGGAAGACGAGAGCACCAGAAGCCTCCAGGAATAGCGAAGCCTGCCGACCAAGTCGGACGTCAAACCCACCACCAAGGTGGGGGCCATAACCAGTGATTTTGCTGCCGCCTGCGTCCTCACCCGCGCCCCGCGTTACAACGCCGCCAAACTGGATGTAGGGGCTAATCCCCCAACTGGGAATGAGGTTGAGGCGGAACAGCCCCTGAAGTTGGCCAACAGATGTCGTCGTGTTGAGTTGCCCAATTTGCAGATTAACGGGATTGCGGATGTCAGTGCGGTCGAGATTGGTGTACTTGCCGTAGAGGACGCCGACACCAAAACTAAAGCCCTGGGTGAACTGGTACCCGATTTCGCCGCCGCCGCCGAAGCCGAAGTCGCGAAAGAGCCATCCGAGGCTGCCGTTATCGGCGCTGTTCGGGCCGCCGGTACCGTCGAGTTCGCCGCCGTAAGCAGTTGCGCCTGCTCGTGCGGAAATGTAAAGGGTTTTGCTCGGTCGTTGCGCTTGCGCAAACGTCGTCGCAAAGCATAGTGCAACGAGTGCAGCAAGTGAGAGAAAGCGTAGAGGGCGTGCCATGTGGCTGGAGGATCGTTTGGAGTAAGAAATTGTGGAGATGGTGTCGGGACGGAATCCACCCGTCTCTCCACTGTCGTTCAAGGTAGAGAAGACAAGCCAAACGGGAAAGCGTCTAGCTCATTTTTTTTCTTCGGCTCAGAAAGCACATTCCGAAGGTGATTTCTCGTTGCCGGTGCGATGGAGACTGCGTTGGGAAGGGGAACATTGCCTTCGTGCGGTTGGGAAATTCGTTGGTTTTCAGCCCCGGAAGCGGCCCACAGCGGCAGGGAAGGTGTTGCCAATCCTCGAATGGTATGTGCGACAAGCCCATTTGTGAAGCGAAGGAGGGGCTTCGCGAAGTCGAGATCCTCTCGCAACGGGCAGTCCGGGCGCGATTGCTTCGCTTCGCTCGCCATGGCGGTTTCATCAACAATTGCCTGCAAGCATGCGGAGCATGGCCCAACTGGCTTCCTGGGCGCAAAATCACGTGACCGAAACAAAAACAAAGGGCGGCCCCGCATAAATGCGAGGCCGCCCTTGAGTTCTCCGAACCACGAGGGTCCGGTTTGCCGACTTAGCGGAAGCTGTCCAGGCGTGAACAGTCAACAGGGATGGAGTCGGCACGGCGCGCGTTGCGGTCGCCCGGTCCCGGATCCTCCTTCGAGTTGGCGTCCGGATGCTCACCGAGGCCGCGAGCCACGATCCTGCTCTCTTCAACACCGTTGGCCACGTAGTACGCTTGTACTTCATCGGCACGGCGCTCGGAGAGGCGCAGCTTGTCGCGTTCCTGATCATCGGCGTAGCCGTTGATCACCACGCAGACGTTCGGGCAGCGTGTGAGAACTTCGATGTTCTCGTCGAGGCGGCTACGCGCTTCGGTGCTGAGCGAGCTCATCTCGTAATCGAAGTAGGCCGT
>JBGTDU010000020.1:0-41867 GCA_041748175.1 Rubricoccaceae bacterium | reverse complement strand
CACGACCTGGAGAAGTGGTGGCGAGCACGCTTCTCGGGTCTTTTATCGACTTTGCACTCCTACGCCGGAAAATTCACCCGCAGCTACAGAAAAACCAACTTTGCCGTCCTACCACTGATCGAGGCTTATTAGTCGGCCCCGAACTATTCCCCCTGCCTGTGGCGGCGGCTCTTGTTCGATCTCAGCGTTGCGAGAATCTCGCCGGATCACCAATACGACTGCGATCTCGCGCCTTGATCTCGACCAAGATCCGCTCGCCTCGCTCACGGTTGAATAAATCAACAACCTGTTAAGGTGGGCAAAGATTCGGGCCACGTGGGCCGCTTGCGAGTAGACGAAGGCGTCAATTTCGGCGTCGTATACTCCGCACGCCATCGCTTGCCCACATCATGCCCAACCGTCGCGCCACACCTCATCTCGCCCCCGATGAGCCGGACCAGATGCCTGGCGCTGCACCGGAGGGGCGGTGTATGGCCCTGGCCATGAGCGGCGGAGGAGCACGCGCGGCCTACCAGATGGGTGTAATCCGGGGCATCGCACGGATGTATCCCGAGTTCGCACCGACCATCCTCACGGGCGTTTCTGCCGGGGCCATCAACGCCGCCTATCTGGCCAACCACACGGGTTCGTTTCCGGCCGCCGTCAGTGGGCTCGGCCGACTGTGGCGGCAGCTTCGCACGGAGCACGTTTTCAACGTTACGGGGCCGAGTGTCGCCAAGACAAGCTTCACGTGGGCGCGGCGGTTGCTTGTCGGCGGTTCAAAATCTTCCAGAAAAGCCCTGGCGCTTCTCGATGCATCGCCTCTGCGCGAGTTGCTTGACCGCGAACTCAGCAGACGTGGTGGGCTGAATACGGGCATCGACACAAATATCGCGTCCGGGCGCGTCGACGCGCTTGCCATAACCTCAAGTTCGTACACCACCGGGCAGTCCGTCACATGGGTTCAGGGGCGCGACGTGGAAAGCTGGAATCGTCCGAACAGGCGGGCCGTGCAGACGCAGATTGGCCCCGAACATGTAATGGCATCGGCGTCATTGCCATTCTTTTTTCCGGCGGTTCATGTTGACCATCCAGCCATTGGCAAGGCGTGGTATGGCGACGGCGGCATCCGGTTGACCGCGCCTTTATCCCCGGCTCTTCATCTCGGCGCACGTAAAATCATTGCCGTTTCGACGCGCTACGACCGCACTACCAGAGAGGCCAACACGCCGCTCATCGACGATTACCCGCCTCCTGCGCAGATTCTCGGCGTCCTGATGAATGCAATCTTTCTCGATCTTTTGGATCAAGACGCTCAGGTCCTCCGGCGCATCAACTCGTTGTTGGAGGCGTGGCCCGACGGCAGGCCCGGCCCGGACCCTCATGCTGGCTTTCGACCTGTCAGGTTGCTGGTTGTCCGGCCATCGCAGGATCTTGGCAGCCTGGCGAAACAGTATGAACCAAACCTCCCGCCAACTTTTCGCTTCCTAATGCGCGGTCTGGGTGTCCACGAAACGCGAAGCCCGGACTGGCTCTCGATGCTGCTCTTTGAACCTGAGTACATGAGCCGACTCGTAGAAATTGGCGAGGCCGACGCAGCCGCCCGCGCCGCCGATATTGCCGAGTTCCTCGGTGCCGAAGACTGCTAACAGGCTGTTGAAATACTCGCCGCCAAGCTCCCCTGCTGAGCAGGAGGGGCTGGGGTGGTCGAACGGATTGGCAGGATGCTCTTCAAGGGGGATTTTGTGACCAGTGGTTTCTTGCCATCGGCGCAATACGAACCGATCATCATAGATCAACAGCCTGTTAGCCAAATAGCTTTCGGATGGTTGCAACAGCGTGGTTCAGGTTGGGCTCTGTCACGTCGCGGTGAAAGGTCGCCCGAAGGGTTCGAGGTCCAAACGATACTACCCGGACGCCCTCGTTCTCGAGCTTGGTTAACACGGTCGTCGCATCGTCCTCCACCGTGTCAAACAGAACAATGTTCGTCTCAGGAGGAATGACGCGAAACGCACCACAGGCTGCGAGAGCATCGGCAAATGATTTGGCATGGGCGTGGTCGGTCGCGAGGTTTGCTCGGTGTTCGAGTGCAAGGAGCCCTGCCGCCGCGAGGATGCCGGCCTGGCGCATGCCGCCTCCCAGCCGCTTCCGCATTCGCCTCGCTTCGAGGATGTGGGTAGAAGAACCTGCCAGCAGAGAGCCCACCGGCGCGCCGAGGCCTTTCGAGAGGCATACAGCAACCGTATCGAATGGCGCGGCGAAATCGGCTTCGGGCGTCCCGCTCGCCGCCGAAGCGTTCCAAAGTCGCGCGCCATCGAGGTGAAGAGCGAGGGTATTGGCTCGGGCAACCTGGGCCACAGCAAGGATGGCATCCATCGGGAAAACGGTGCCACCAGCTTTGTTGATCGTGTTTTCGAGGCAAAGGAGCGTAGTACGTGGTTCCCAGTCGAATCCACCTCGGACGACGGCTTCGACATCAGCAGGCTTCAGGATTCCCGTTTCGTTACCCACCGGCCGAAGCTGTACGCCCGAAATGTGAGCCGGCGCGCCCGATTCGTAATGGAAGATGTGGCTTCGCTCGGCGACGACCACTTCATCGCCAGGCCGTGTGTGCACAGCCAGTGCGATCTGGTTGCCCATCACACCGCTGGGCACAAAAACAGCGGCCTCTTTGCCGAGGAGCTCCGTCACGCACTCCTCCAACCGACGAACCGTTGGGTCTTCTCCAAACACGTCGTCGCCGACCTCGGCGTCGGCCATGGCTCTCCGCATCTCCCGAGTGGGCTTGGTTACCGTGTCGGAGCGAAGGTCAACGATTTTCTGCACGGCGCAACTTACCAGCCCATTTGCCTCATGCGGCGTTCAATACGGCCTGCCGAGCTTCCCATGTTCTGCGGGCGTCGGTCGCGGGGACTTGGGAGGCACACTGCAAGCCGCGCAGCCTGATTTCGGCTGAGGCTGCTCGCACTCACGCCGAAGTGATGTTGCGCCGCTTCTTGTATGCCGAACACGCCGGGCCCCCATTCCACAACATTGAGGTAGAGCGTGAGGATGCGCTCCTTGGGCAGGATGAAGTCCGCGAGGTAGGTCAATGGCAACTCGAAGCCCTTGCGGATCCACGAGCGGTGGGTAGTGAGAAAGAGGTTTTTGACGAGCTGCTGCGTGATGGTAGACGCACCGCGCGGCGACGTTCCTCGCCGCCTGGCATCTTCGCGCGCGCGCCCGATCTCTACCCAATCAAAGCCATTGTGGTCGTAGAATCTGGCGTCCTCCGAAGCCACAACCGCGTGACGAATGTCCGCGTCCATGTCCGCCTCAGCGACGGGCGAGTGGTGGTACGAGACATCCGGACCCAAGCCTTCCACCAACCGCTGGATCTGCACCGTCGTAATTGGCGGGTCGACGAAACGATAGGCAGCCAGCAAAAACGTACACGCCAGCATATAGGCGAACACGGCAAAAAAAACCAGCCGGGCGATCTTGCCCAGCCATCCGAACCGGCTGCGCGGTTTCTTTTTGGGCAATTTCTTCGGCCCTGTCATCGCCGCCTACGCCGATGCCCCTCAGCGACTGATTTCGAGGACTTCGAGCAGGATCTTACCTGCGGGGACTTTTATTTCGATCGTGTCGCCCACCGCTTTTCCCAACAGGCCGCGGCCAATCGGGCTTTCCACCGAAATCTTGCCTTGCGCGAAACTCGCCTCCGCGCCCGCAACGATCGTGTACAGCGCTTCCTTCTTCGCCTTGTGGTTCATCACGCGCACCTTCGAGAGAATGCGGACCGACGAATTGTCCATCGTTCGCTCGTCCACAATTCGCGCTTTACCGATTGTGCTTTCCAGCTTCCGAATGCGAGCCTCAAGGTGGGCTTGCGCGTCCTTGGCCGCATCGTACTCAGCATTCTCCGAGAGATCGCCCTGGGCACGAGCTTCTGCGATCGACTCAACCACGCTCTGCCGCTCCGTGGTGCGCGCCAGCTGGAGTTCGTCCTTCAGTCTCTGAAGGCTTTCGGCAGTCAGATAGACGGTTTTGTCGCTCATGTACAGCTACTGGACTAGGCGATAAAAAAACGCCACGGCCCAACATTGTCGGGATGCGCGGCGGTGGGTAGCTGTCAAAAGATACGACCAGCCGCAGTCCAAGAACTGTTCGGCTTCTTTGAAAACGTCAACCGACGACGTTGGTCTACCAGACTCCGCGCCCTGCTCCGTGGGTCGACGGACTCGTGTCGACGGCAGGGGTCGATGCTCGGCCGCGGCCCGGGCGAAGTAGCTCCTCGGGGTTGCTGGGCCGCTTAAAGAAACTCCTGTCAGGCATTACATCGCGAGGATTCTCTACGACCCGCCGTGCTGCCCAAAAGTGTCTTTCATAATAGCCTTCCGACAGGCTCGAAATGATCACGCCGTTTCTCGACGATGCGTGAACGAACTCGCCGTTGCCGAGATAGATGCCTACATGCCGCACGCCGCGACGCCGGAAAAAGACGAGATCGGCTGGGCGGAGGTCGTCGCGGCTCACCGATTCACCGATCTGCACTTGCGAAGCCGTTGTCCGTGGGAGATCGACATCGAGCCCATCCCGCATAATATGTTGCACGAACGAAGAGCAGTCGATCCCACGCCGCGTGGTTCCACCGTATCGGTAGCGCGTGCCAATCCAGTCTGCGCTTTCCTCGCGCACGATGGCGGCAAGTGCTGTTGATGCCGCGAGGGACGAACCAGCGGTTCTTTCGTCCGGCCCGACCGAGACCGTTCGAATATGCGGGCTGTGGGTCGCGCTTTCACTTTGGCCAGTACGAGATTGCTCTGCCTCTTCCGTCGGCGTACCAATTTCCAGACCCCGTACCCATGTTCCCCCACCATTCTGCTCCGCCTGCTGCAAAGAGCTTAGCGCGGCGCATCCTGTGAACGGAATGATTGAGAAAAGAACAGCAAGCAGAACTCTGCGCGAGAACGCGTAGCGCGTAGAAGACATGTGGTGGCGGGCCTGGCGGTGGGGATGCGAAAATAACAGCATTCGGGAACAAATCAAGAAATCAGACCGAAACTTGGAAAATGGCCGATTCTGGTGGGGTTGAAGGGAACCCTAGTTGGACGCCAACGATTACCTGCCCACCGCCGCAATCACCTCGCCTAACCAAACCCACACAACTATGCCGTATCCAGAGCCACTCGTCGCACCCATGCGCGAAGAACTGACGCGCCTCGGCGTAGAAGAACTTCGTACCTCTGCCGACGTGGATCGGGCGATGGGCCAAGCCCAGCATGGAACGACCCTCGCGGTCATCAATTCGGTCTGCGGATGCGCGGCGGCCAATGCGCGCCCGGCGGTGGCAATGGCGCGCGGTGTAGACACGCAGCCCGACCGCTACGTAACCGTGTTTGCCGGGCAGGATTTGGAGGCGACGACGCGCCTGCGTGAGCACATGGTTGGGATTCCGCCGTCGTCGCCATTCATGGCTTTGCTGAAGGATGGCGATCCGGTTTTCGTTCTTGAACGCCGACACATCGAAGGCCGAAGTGCTTCCGCGATTGCGCATGACCTCGTGAGCGCGTTCGAGCGCTTCTGCGGAGAAACTTCCGGCGATGGCGCCGTGCAGGCGGAGCCGTTTGTCGAACAATCCGAAACGCCGTCCGGCGAACTTCCACCTACATTCCGGTCGATTCTGTAGTTGTCAATGGCTTGCCCTCCGTGCTTCGCCAGTCCATACGGATGACCGCGACCGCATAGATTCCGGTCGCGACGATGAGCCCGAAAATCATCCAGAATATGGGAACGCCGCGATAAACCATGAGGCCGACTGGCAACAGCAAGAACGTCGTCAACGCAATGTGGATTGCAAAAACACGCAGCCCACCGAGCAGAGAGGCCTCACCCAACCGCAGCATCCAGGCTATTTGGGACCATCGGGAGAGCAACCCCGCAATGGAAACGGCTGCGATGGCCGTGCGGGGCTTTCCGCTCCCACCAACAATCAGGATGGCGACAATCTGGGCCGTAAGAAGAAACAGGCTAAAAGCCAGGTCGCTCCGCTGCTTTTCAGTGACATCAAAAAGGCGAGTCAGCGGAACAGCTATGGTCATCGCGCACAGCCACGGCGAAAGAATGCGGGCGTAAACACCGGCCTCTCGCCACGGCTCGCCGAAGACCAGTGCGAACAGATCAGGGCCGGCGACGGCGACAACCGCCATCGGGAAAACGGATACAGCAATCAGCCGTGCAAACACGAGTTCTGTGAGTGGGCCGAGGCTGGATTTCAGGTGCGCGGCAGGTGCGCGGACGCCGAAAACCTGTCCGATAGCGTCCGTCACAGATCCAACGGGCAGTGCCAATGTTCCGAACGCCAGGCCAAATAGTCCGACCGTTCCAGGCCCGTAAAACCACGCAAGTAGGAACACAGCTATGCGCGATGCGACGAGATTGAGGAAGGCCGCTGGCGTCGAGAAAAAAGGGAAGCGCCGGTATCGATTCGCAAGTGCCCTGAGTGAGTCAGTTGCCAACGACGCCTTCAGAACGACGTTGTCGCGCGCGAGAAACGGAATGCCCACCACGAGGGCCAGTGCAGAAAAGCCCACAACGACTCCGCCCGTGAGCCCGAATGCGCTGGCACCCAACAAACCGGCGACCAACTGCACGCATACGACGACGCAACTTTGAACAATGCGACCAGCGGACACCAAGCCAAACCGGTTGTTGCGCGCATGCCATCCCTCAAGCGCCTTGCCCCACGTAGCGGTTAGAATACCGGCGGGGAGCAGAATGATGGAAGTCGCCAACTCAGGAGTATTGAAAACAGATGCCAGACCCGTTCGCCAGGGGAAGAACAGCGCCACGACAACCGCGCTTACTGCCGAAAGGCCGAGCGCCAAAATGAAAAGTCCAGCGGCGTCCTTGTCGGATTTCGGGAGTAGGCCGGCGTCCTCATACCGGCCTGTGACCAACGTGGCGAGTACAGCCACGAGCGTCACAAAAATCGTGAGGACGCCAAACTCGTCGGGGGTAAACATCCGAGTCAGGAACGGCCGACTGGCGAATACCACCGCCTGAGCTGCCACGACTCCGCCAATCAACGTCACCACGGGTCCGATGAATGAGCCGGACAGCTTCAGCCGGGCCGCGAGATGGGTTAACCAGCGTTTCATCGATCTTTATTTTCTACGCTATTCAAATAAATACACAATCCATTCGTCATTTTGAAACGCTTGAGTAAAGTCAAGAACTGATTCATCCCTACGAACAAGCAAGTAGTCGATATCATATTGCTCTGAGAGGCGCTTCCATTCATCTCCCGACCACGCATGGTAGGCGGCGTCGAGTGCGGGCTTCGCATCCATCCCGGTGACCGCAGGTGAGATCGGGGCAATGTCCATCAGCCGCTCATACCATGTCTGCATGGCACGATCATCAAACACGAATGCGTGCCAGTTTGCAACCACGCTTCGCTCCCCGAATGATCGAAACGTCCCAGTGCTTGGCGGAACGGCAAAGAGGGCGTCGGCCGACGTCTGTGTCCGGGCCCATGCTTCCACTTCGCCAAGCTCGGTTTCGATGTGTCGTGCGGGATACAGCAATGCTCCGGGCCGACCCGTTCCGCGATCAGCCAGAAGCAACACGACACCACACAGCAGAACAGCCACAAATAGTCCCGTCTTTCTATAAGACATCGCACGCTTGACAAGTGCCTGGACACCGTCGGGGAGCGATGTGGCGATGGTTGCGCTGAGCACGAGTGAGGCGAACAGAGCCGACGGCACAGTCAGTTTGAAGAACTGCAGTTTGGCAACGAGTTCGACAGGTCTGACCTCCACAAACACGACACTGGCGCAACACAGGATGAATGAAACAATCCAGAAACGCACTATTTCGGCGGAATGGCGAATGCGCCGCTTGCGCCGCAGCCACCGGAGAGAAACCACGCCGAGTATCATCAACGGCCAGAAACGAAGGTGGCGGGCCAGTTCGAAAGAGAAAAACAAGTGGTGATGCGGGTTCCTGAATAATGCATGGATGTAAAAGGGAGATTCGCTCTCCGGGGCCGCGCTTCCTTGTGCCAGTGCCAGCGGAATCAGCACGGGAAGGAACGCCGCCACGAAGGCCCCACCAAAGCGAAGAACCGCATCGAGATCGTATCGACGCCCTTTTTCCAACGTCCTCCACAGCATCACGACGCCGAGTACGAACGCGGTGAGACCTCCGGCCAGCAGATGGAACCACGTCGCAGTCCCGAGCAAAGCGCCCGCAAAAATCCATTTTTTTCGGAGGAACAACGCAACCCCGGGGATGGCCAAGGCCCACGCGACGCCCTCGGGGACGAGCGCATTGTGAATGACCGTGTTGCCTCCGAGCGTCATGATCGGGGTAATGAGGAGGGCCATCAACATGCCCAGAGAGGCGGCGATTCGGTCCCGTGCCAACTCGAATGCGATGGCGTAAATACCATACGCGACTCCGCACCACACCAGAACATGTAGAAGGGCAACGGCGAGCCACAGAGGAACAAAGACTCCAAACGCGCTAACCAGAGCAACGAAATACGTGCGCACATTGACGCCGGACGTCACATACTGGATGAGCCAGTCATTGGTGAAGAGGTCGTTGTTGAGGAGACGGAGCGCTGCGGGAATAAGCTCGTCCTGATCTCCATCGCCATACACGTACCCGAATCGTAAAAAATGTAGCGCAAGGCCAATCAGGACCAAAAAAAGCGGCGGGCGCGATGGACGCTTGCCTTTTGAGCGCTTGTACGGGGCTATTGGGAGGTAGCGCGACACGAGCAGTGTGGCGGTGGATAGGGTGGAGGAGGTGTTGTTACTTGGGCCGTAGCCGATCCAGCAGACGGACCACGGCACCGGAAACGTGACGAACTCGAAAATACGAGCACAGAACAGTCCCATACTTTCGCTTGAATTCTGCTACGGAAGGAACGTTGGCTCCAGCAAAGTCAAGGGATGAAATGTTGGCTGCTTTCAGCCGGGGTACAACGTTGGCCAACAGCACGGCCATGGATGACCCCGGCGTGCTCCCGGCCATCCAGTAGAAGGCGGTCATTCCGTCGTGGGCAATGATTGCCACGGCCTCGGGGGATTCCTCGCCGTGGCGGGTTGCAGCGAACACGCGAACCAGCCCCTCCTGAGCGAGCCTCTGGACCAGCGTTGTCAGCGTGTTCCTTGAAAGACCAAGTGGCGAGCCCTTTCGGTCGTAGCTGGCCTGCATCAGAGCAACGCCGGCGCTGGCGAAGTGGTCGCCTTCCTGCACAAGAAATCGCTCGGCTTCCGTTCGAATCGTGTATCGAACCGATTTGGACCAGGCCGAGACTGGGTCGTCCATGGAGAGATCGGCGATGTGCGTATAGCGCGGGGCGACCGTCCAGCCCGCCCACGCGAAAGGGCGGACATCGGTGATCGACGGGTGGAGTTGCAATGTGACCTGATTGTAGGACTCCGCAAGTGCACTCAGGAGAACATCCAGGGCCGAGCGCCTCTGATTGGTTGCCGTTTCGTCGGCTCCTGTCCTCAGAAGAGGGGAGAGGAAGGGCGTCGCGTGGGGCAACGCGGCCGCCACAAACGGACCTCTGCGCTTCTCAAAAACTGGAACAGCTGCCTCAAATCCGTTCCTCCCCTCAACCGCGACCAAGCGTACAGGATGCCCGAATGCCTCGCCAGCGGCCTCTACAAAGCGAGGATGAGCGAACACACTCCGCTGTGGGCTGATTTCCCACAGATCCAAATACGCGGCCCGCGCAGCGGAATCGTCGAGGGCATAAGAGCGAGCGTTCAGAGCCGAATCGGATGAGTTCGCAAGGGCGCCGGAAGATAGGCCGGGTGCTGGCGATTTACGCTCAGCCATGGCCCGTTACAGGATGTACTGGCTCAGATCCCTGTTGGTGACGATTTCATCCAGTCGATCGTTTACGTATGCCGCGTCGATCTCTATCGACGTTTTGTCGAGTCCATCGGGCAAGTCGAACAGGATCTCTTCGAGGACCGTCGTCAGGATCGTGTGGAGCCGCCGCGCGCCGATGTTCTCGACGTCCTCATTCACGTGGGCTGCGATCCGCGCAATCTCGCGGACCGCCTCGTCCGTAAAGTCAACGGCTACACCCTCCGATCCGAAAAGCGCCTTGTATTGCTTCAGCAGCGCATTCTGGGGGACGGTCAGAATCTGGTAGAAGTCGTCCTCGGTGAGGCTGCTCAGCTCGACGCGGATGGGGAAGCGGCCTTGCAGTTCGGGGATGAGGTCGCTCGGTTTCGCGACGTGAAATGCGCCCGAGGCGATAAAGAGGACGTGGTCGGTTTTCACAACGCCATGCTTTGTCATTACAGAGGAACCCTCGACGATCGGCAGCAAGTCGCGCTGGACGCCTTCCCGGCTCACGTCCGGCCCGCTTGATTTGGACGCCGAGCGCCCCGCGACTTTGTCGATCTCGTCGATGAAGACGATCCCCGCCTGCTCTACGCGCCGGATGGCCTCCAACTTCGCGGCATCGTGATCGATCAGTTTTTGGGCTTCTTCGTGAGCGAGCAATTCTCGCGCTTCATCCACCTTCACGCGCCGCTTCTTCCGGCGCTGGCCCCCCATGTTGCCGAGCATATCCTGCAGGTTGATGCCCATTTCTTCCAACCCCATCGGCCCGAACATTTGCAGCGTCGGCGACTGGTTGTTTGAGACATCAACCTCCACCTCACGGTCGTCGAGTTCGCCGCTACGCAGCATGGTCCGGAAGCGCTCCCGCGTGCGTGTCCGCAGTTCATCCGATTCATGACTCGCACCGTCGCCCTCCGTCGTTGCAGGAGCATTGAAGCCGGCGCCAAGGGCCGGGCGTTGCTGTTTGTCGGTGCCAAGCAGAACATCCAGCAGGCGTTCCTCGGCTCGTTCCTGGGCTTTCCCGGTCACGCGCTCTGCTTGCGCTTCGTTCTCCTGCGTGACAGCCATGTCCACGAGGTCGCGGATCATAGACTCCACGTCGCGGCCCACGTAGCCAACCTCGGTGAATTTCGTCGCCTCCACTTTTATGAATGGAGCGTTGGCCAGGCGGGCTAGTCGCCGCGCTATCTCCGTTTTGCCCACGCCGGTTGGTCCGATCATAATGATGTTGTTGGGCATGATCTCATCGCGCATGTCTTCGGGCGCGTTGAGGCGGCGCCATCGGTTTCGCAGCGCGATGGCGACGCTCTTCTTGGCGTCGTTCTGCCCGATGATGTACTTGTCCAGCTCGGCTACGATCTGGCGCGGGGTGAGTTCGTGGTCGGAAATTCCGGGCTCGGGGAGGACCGGTGTGGGCGCAGTCTCGGGCATTTCGGCGAATGCTGTCAGCGAATTAAATGCGGAGGAAAGACGAGCCCGACCTATTCAGACCGGGCTCGCACTGTTGATTGACGCGAATACGACCAACCATTCGTTGAGGTTCGCGCTCACGTAGCAGGTAGGGGGAATAGATCAAGGGCCTGCTAAACTTCGTCTTCAACTATTTCGACCGAACCGTCGCCATCCTCATAGCCCTCGCGCTTCGCATATTCGGATTCAAACCGGGAGCCGTCGAATGTGACGCCCTGCTCCGCCATCTCTTCCTTGATTTCGATCACGGTGGGGTGCTGGCGGTTGACAATGAGAACAGTGTAGTCGTAGGGCATACCGCGGCGGCGCTCAAGCCGAACGGCACCGCACTCTTCCAGATCGCCGATCAGCGACTTCGGATCGTGGTCGTCAGCATCGCCCAATTCCTCCGATAGCTTACGGAGCAGCGGAGTAAGGTAAACCTCCTCGTATTGCCCGAAGAATCGCTCGATAACTTCCAACGCTTCAATGTCGATGTCGTACGGAACGTCCGCCGCTTCTTCGAACTCCGTGGTGGCTTCTGGCGTTCGGACTTCGTCTTCCTCGATGAGGTGTTCGCGCGCAGAATCGCTGAGAAGGTCGGTAGCATCGACATAACTTCCTGAGGCCGTATTGTCGAGCAGATACGCCGACAGATGTCCGCGGAAGGAAACCATGATGACGTGCTGGCCTGCCGCCTGAAGTGCCTGGACGACCGGGGCGTAATCGCGGTCTCCTGAAAAAAGCACAACGGTGTCCGTCTCCGCTTTCGAGGAAACGATCGAGAGCGCGTCGATGGCAAGCTGCAGGTCCGTGGTGTTGCGGTGCATGGTAGACGGCACGTAGAACGGTTGAATCCCGTGGAGGTATAGCGACCTTTGAACGTGGCGGATATGCTCATCGAGCCCGCCAAAGTCCGCGTAGGCAAAACCGCGCGCGATACGAATGCCCTGGCCCTCAAGCAAAGTTCGGAGATTCTCAATCATTTCCGCCGCGCTGTCACCGGGCTGGGCGGGGTATTGAAGGCGATTCTTGAGATAATAATACAAGTTCTGATAATCTATCAGGACAGCAGCGGATCGGGTTAGAAGTGTAGCACTCATCGTCTCTTTCGTTTCGTGGGATGATTTGGGGCGGTGTGGTGATTGTCCGATTACGTATCGCTCGCTACGGGCGTTCCGCTCGCGTCGAATTCGAGGATGGTCGTTTCGTGGTTGGTGTAGATGCAAATGTCGGCTGCGATGCTAAGACCTTCCTCCACGATCTCGCGCGCCGAAAGTTGAGGGCTATGTTTGATCATAGCGCGGGCAGCAGCCAGTGCGTAGGGTGCGCCGGAGCCGATTGCGATCACGTTGTCATCGGGTTCGATGACATCTCCTGTGCCGGAAATAAGGAGCAACTGGTCGGAACTAGCCACGGCCAGCAGCGCTTCCAGACGCCGCAAATAACGGTCGGTGCGCCAGTCCTTGGCAAGTTCCACCGCCGAGCGCTGCAAGTTTCCGCCATAGCTCTGGAGCTTCGCCTCGAACCTTTCAAAAAGTGTAAAGGCGTCTGCGGTGGCGCCCGCGAACCCTGCGAGGATCTTCCCGCCATGCAGTGGGCGAACCTTGCGAGCCTTGTGCTTCAGTACGGTGTCTTTCATGGTAGCCTGCCCATCTGAGCCAAGGGCAACCTTGCCGTTGTGGAGAACACCGAGAACCGTGGTGGATCGGATTGGAGCAGACCTGGTTTCTTTTGCGTAGTCCAATGGCCCGATAAAGTAAAAGGGAATATTTCCGACGTGTCGCGAATGTACGCAGACGGATTTAATACACGGCTGAGTTTCTCGCATTGGAATCGCTGCCGCTTTTCACTAATGGCAAGGTACAGCAGCCAGGGAAATCATGAGATCATCCGGAGACACTATCTCGACGTCATCTCAAGTCGGGCAGAGCGAACTGATCAACGGCCCAGGAAGTCTGCCAGCAACTCTACTACATCGTCCTGGGCCTCGTTCACCCGACTCGTTTGTGTAGCGTAGTGGTTGCACAGGATCGAGAACGCGAGGCGGTTTCCCGATCCAGCCGTGACATAGCCCGAAAGCGTCCGCACGCCATTGATATAGCCTGTTTTTGCACGGACATTGTCGCGCGCGGCGCCACTTGGAAATCGCCCCGATAGCGTTCCACTTCGCCCACCTACGGGCAACGAATCATAAAAAGCATTTCGGACGGCTCGGTTGGCGTGCCCGTGCATGAACTGCAGGATCTCAACCAGCGCGCGTGGTGTCACGCGGTCCATAAACGAAAGCCCCGATCCATCAACCATCTGAAGCTCGTCTTCGCTTATTCCAGCCTCGGTGAGCATCGATCGCATCGCCAGCACGCCTGCTTCGACGGAACCAGGTTCAGCTTCTATTCCGTGGTATCGCTCCACCCCGAGCGTCCGCAGCAGGTGTTCGGCAAAGAGGTTGATGCTTTTGCCGTTCGTAACGTCGACGATCTGTGCAAGCGATGGCGAGGTTGCCGACGCGATGCGATGCATCTGCAGATAGCTGGGAGGCGACGGGAGGTCATCGACGTCAACCGCGCGGCCTTCGACAGCTATACCCTCCTGGAGGAGTACCAGGCGCAGCGTATGGGCGGTGTACAAGGTGGGGTTGTGAATGGCGAGGGCTGCATGGCCGTCTTGTCCCGCAGCAACCGCCGTGGAAACCGTGAATCGATTGCCGCTTAAATCGCGCGCATAGCCTTCTTCTGCGGCGCTTCCTGAAGCCAGCGTTCGGCTCAGATTGTCTACCCGGATGTAATCGGTTTGCAACGGATGCCACGAGACAGCGGCTAGGCCGCCGACAGACGTCCCGCGCACCGTCATGTCGATGGCACCTTCGTGGAAGGTGAGCCCACTTACTTCTGCGCCATAGTCGTACACGAAGTCATCCCATGCCCAACCCAGGCCGTACGGCACGTCGTCGAACACGTTGTCATCGCCAATCACGTCGCCCGAAATCCGGGAGACGCCTCGGCTTTTCAGTTCGTCAGCCCATCTCTGGAAGGTTTGCAATGGATCGTCGGAGCCGAAGCGCGTGCTTCCGAGGGTAGGATCGCCTGAGCCACGAATGACGAGGTTGCCCTCCAGGGTGCCGCCTCGCACCTCACCATCCAGATAGAGCCCGGTCTCATAGCGGAAGTCGAGGCCGAGGCCATCGAGAGCAGCAGCCGTTGTGATCAGTTTGAGGCTGGACGCCGGCATAAACCGGTTGTCGGCGTTGCGTGAGTAGATCGTGCGGCCAGTCTCCAGATCAACCACGAGCACACCCCAGAAGGCTTCATCGAACGCGGCAGCATCCAGAACGGCGTCGATGCGACCAGCGAGGGCCGCAGGTGTTGCTGTCTCCTGGGCTGCGGCGGATCCGCTGATGAGCACAGCCGCGGCGATGGCGATGGCGATGGTCCGTAGTCGTCGGTCAATGGAATGGGCCATGCGTCACTCCGCAAGTCCTTCCGCCGCTGCCTCTTCAAGTGCGGCCTGCTCGGCGTCGGGTTCGGTGAGCAGGACATACACGTAGTTCACCTGCGAAATCGGCGCTGAGGGACGGAGGTAGATGATAAAGTCGTTGCGACCCCGTGCGGCAAAAACAGAGTCCACAACGCCGACTGGGATGCCGGCCGGGAAAACCTCGCTGTATCCACTCGTGGTGACAATCTGCCCTTTCTCAACAGGCTCCGTTTTGGGGACATATTCCATGAGGAGTCGGTCGTAGTGCACGCCATCCCACCGAACGATTCCGTCCTGCTGCAGTACGTCGATGACTGCCGGAACGGCGAACTGCGTGCTCTGGCTTGGCATTACCATAGCGTGTCGTGCTCCGGTCAGGACGACCTTTCCAACGAGTCCGCGTTCGTCGATGACGGGCATGCCGTCTTCGACGCCATGACGGCTGCCCACGTTGATCGTCAGGAGGTTTTCCTGTTGGGTGATGTCTTTGGCCACAACCCGGGCCAGTACGCGCTCAATTTCCGTTGTATCGGCAAAGGCCAGGAGAGAACGCAGGCGTTCGTTCTCCGCCCGCGCTTCCCGGAGCCGCGCTACCTCTGTTGCAAGGTCTATCGTTTCTGCTCGCAGGCGGTCGTTTTCCCCGACCGCGTGTCTGAACCTTCCAATGCTGGAAATTGCGCCTTCAACGGGTGCCGTCACCGTCAGGCTCGCGGCTCGAACAGTCCGGAGCACCGGGCCGTCGTGCCTCACCAGCACGATAGCACTGATCAGAAACAGGACGCCAAACACAATCCAGTCTCGGCTGCGTTCCCAAAGCTTGGCGGTGAGGGACATGGTTGAGCTAGCGCGTAATTCGTTTTGCGTAGACTAAGGTCAGCACTCCACGTGCCTTTCGCAATACGTATTACGCAATACGATTTAGCAACTCAGTCCGAGAGGACGCGTTTGTAGGTCTCCGGGTTTTCCAGCACCATGCCTGTGCCGCGTACGACCGCCGTCAGCGGATCTTCGGCTACGTAGACGGGCAATTCGGTGCGCTCGCGGAGATAGACGTCCAGCCCTTTGAGGAGCGCGCCGCCTCCCGTCAGCATGATCCCGCGTTCGAGGACATCGCCGCCAAGTTCGGGCGGCGTTGCTTCCAGCGCGCGCACCACCGCCGCGGCGATCTGGTTGATGGGCGTCCGCAGGGCATCCCGAACGTCTTCACTGGAAACGGAGCGCGTCTTTGGAACGCCCGAAACGAGATCGCGCCCCTTCACGGTAAGCTCGAGTTCCGGATCGAGCTTTGTCGCGCTGCCGATCTCGCATTTGATCTTCTCCGCGGTTCGCTGACCAATCAGCAGGTTGTGGTGTTTCTTGAAATACTGCACGATGGCCTCGTCGAGCTCGTTGCCGCCCACGCGCAACGATTCGTCGACAACGATACCGGAAAGTGCGATGACCGCGATCTCTGTCGTGCCACCGCCGATATCCACCACCATGTTGCCGACGGGGTCCGTTACCCCCAACCCAATGCCGATGGCGGCCGCCATGGGCTCGTCAATCAGCTTGACCTCTTTGGCACCGGCGTAGACAGCCGAGTCGCGGACGGCGCGTTTCTCTACTTCCGTGATGCCGCTCGGTACGCAAATTACCATGCGGCGGATGCCGGCGAACCAACCCGGATGGACGCGCTTGATTAGTCCTTTGATGAGATGCTCCGCCACGTTGAAGTCGGCGATCACGCCATCGTTGAGTGGACGGATGGTTTCGATATCCTTGTGCGTGCGCTCGTGCATGTGGAGCGCTTCCATGCCAATCGCTTCCACCTTGCCCGTGATGCGGTTTCGCGCGACAATGGAAGGCTCGTTCAGGACAATCCCCTTGTCCTTGATATGGATGAGCGTGTTGGCGGTGCCGAGGTCGATGGCGATATCGACCGAGAACGGATTGAACACCGGGTGGTGGCGGGTTAGAGTCCAAAGATGATGAACTGAGAAGCTACGGCTTCAGCCAAGCGGGCGGGGCACCCGTTTGTGCCCCGGTGGAGAAGAATTGGGCGAATGTTGCGAGGCGATCTGACGCAGTCGCATTCGGCGCTGCTACGCTCGACACTTGAGAATCGACTAGTGCCTGAAGTGCCTTTCCCCCGTAAACACCATCGTCATCCCGCGCTCGTTGGCGGCAGCGATCACCTCGTCGTCGCGGACGGAGCCGCCGGGCTGGATGGCGGCGGTCGCTCCGGCGTCGGCAGCGGCTAGGAGGCCGTCGGCGAAGGGGAAGAACGCGTCCGAGGCGACCACGCAGCCTGAGAAACCCAATCCGCTCTTGGCGCCCTTTGCGAGAGCGATCTCGCTCGAATCGATGCGGCTCATCTGCCCCGCGCCTATTCCTAGAGTTGCGTCATCCTTCGCGTAGACAATCGCGTTGCTTTTTACGTGTTTGCAGACGCGCCAGGCGAAGTCGAGGTCGGCCCACTCGCTTTCGGAGGGCTGTCTGTCGGTTGCCACGGCCCAGCCAACACGCAAGGAGATGGGAGAGGCGAGCATGGCATCCGCATCCTGGACTAGCATCCCGCCCACCACACTGCGGACATCAGGGGCGGCGTCGTTCCGCGCCGAGGCAAGCGATTTGATCAGCCGCCGGTTCTGCTTTTCCATCAGGAAATCCAGCACACCGTCCCCATAGCCCGGCGCGATGATGATCTCCGTAAATACCGCATCGATTGCTTTGGCCGTCGAAAGGTCCAAGGGCTGGTTCACGACGACGATTCCCCCAAACGGGCTCTGGCGATCTGTTGCCAAGGCTTTCTGGTAGGCCGCCTCCAACGACGCGGCGGTCCCCACGCCGCAAGGATTCGTGTGCTTCAGGATGGCGACCGTCGGTGGCGCTTCCTCGAACTCGGCAATCAGCCGTAGCGCTGCGGAGAGGTCGATCAGGTTATTAAACGATAGGGCCTTGCCATGGAGTTTCTCGTAGAACGCGCTCGGATCGCCGTAAAGCGCGGCTTGTTGGTGCGGGTTCTCGCCGTACCGGAGTGATTGTGCGCGTGGCAATTGAATCGCGAAATCGGTCGAGGCTACGCCGCCTTGCAGGACCGGGCCGCGCCCTATCTCTACAAATTCGCCGGTGAGGTACGCCGTAATCGCGGCGTCGTATTCAGCCGTGTGCCCGAAGGCGGCTCGTGCCAGTTGATGCCGCGTGATCATTCCCAGGGACCCGTCGTTCGTCTCCAGTTCCTCCGCGATGGCCTCGTATTGCGTCGGGTCGGTCACCACGCCCACGAAGAACCAGTTTTTCGCGGAGGCCCTCACCATGGTTGGTCCGCCAATATCGATGTTCTCGGCCGCAAGGGCGTCGGTCAAATTGGCGTTCGCCACGGCATCTGCAAATGGATAGAGGTTCACGACAACGAGGTCGATAAGGCCGATGCCGTGTTCCTCCAATTGGGACAGGTCGTCTTCGTCCGTCCTCCGGGCGAGGATTCCTGCATGGATGTTCGGATGCAAGGTTTTCACACGCCCACCCAACAGTTCGGGCGAGCCGGTGACCTCGGCCACGTCCTTCACCGGGATTCCCGCTTCGCGGATTGTTTGCGCCGTGCCGCCGGTCGAGAGCAACTCGATGCCGAGCCCATGGAGGCGCATGGCGAATTCGGCGAGCCCCGCCTTGTCGCTTACGGACAGCAGCGCACGGCGAACGGTGTAACGGTCGGCTGGCGGGGGGAGGGTTTTTGAGGAAATCATGCGATGTGGGTGGGAAGACGTGTTGGATTATCGGAGGCTGCGTATTGCGTATTTCGTAAAAGGCGGGAATTACAATTCTGAGTGGCTAGAAGAATTGCGCATTACACACTACGCACTATCCATCGCGTATTTGAACGCGCCGCCCATCCACCCCAACCCTTCCTTCCGCAAACAACTGAAGGGCCTCGGGATAAAGCCGGTGCTCCAGTTGAAGGACGCGAGCGGCGAGCGATTTCGGCGTATCCTCCTCGCGAACGGCGACGGGTTCTTGCAGGACGATGGGGCCAGCGTCATACCGGGCGTCCACGAGGTGGACGGTGACGCCTGTGACGCGGCAGCCGTGTTCGAGAACAGCTTCGTGGATTCGGTTCCCGTACATCCCCTTTCCCCCAAAGGCCGGCAGAAGAGCAGGGTGGATGTTCAGCATTCGATGATGGAATGCGTTGACGACGGGCGAAGGAATCTTTTTTAGGTATCCAGCCAGCGCGATGAAGTCGGCCAGATGCTCGGCCAGCGACCCTAGCACAGCCTCAGCAAAAGAATCCTCGTTTTCGAAGTCGGCAGGCGGAAGGACGGCGACCGGAATGTCCCAATCCTCGGCTTTGTCAATCGCGCCGATGTCACGCCGATCCGCGATCAACAGAACCGGCTCGGCATTCAGGTTTCCTGATTCGATCGCCCTGAGAATTGCTCCGAAGTTGGAGCCTCCGCCCGACGCGAAGACGGCGAGTTTGAGTGCCATATTTGAATCAGACATTTATCGACGTCAAAGATTCGGTCACTGCTAGGTTGGCCAGCGAGCCGTTCACCTCGAGGGATGAATTAAGTCCAATGGGTAACGTGGACTTGTTTGGAAAGTGCCCGTAAATGAGGCCGCTCGCAACGGGCCCCGCGACAAATTGGGCGTAATGGCCGAGCACTTCCTCCAAGGCCAGTGAGGGACGATTTGGCTGTGCCTCGGCGCCGACAAAAGCGCCAAAGACGAGGCCTCCCAACTCTTCCAGCACACCAGCCAGCCGCAGCTGCGCAAACAGCCGGTCGATCCGATACAGCTTCTCGCCGACATCCTCCACAAACAAAATTGCGCCGGAAAGATCAGGGAGGTACGGCGTTCCGAGAAGGGCGCAAATCATGGTCAGGTTTCCGCCGAGCAAGACCCCGCTTGCGGAGCCGTCTTTCATGCCCGTCAGTTTCTCGCCGCCTGGCCCGATGATCGTCATCGGCGCTGCGCCACCGGCGAATTTCCAGAACTGTGCCTCGGCCGCATCACCAATCTTCGGCCAGTCGGGTGCAACCATTGGGCCGGAAAGTGATGGCACACCAATCATCATGTATACCGCTAATTGCAGCGCTGTAATATCCGAGTATCCGACGATCAATTTGGGATGATCTAGAAGCGCTTTGTAATCCAGCCGATCCAGAATGCGAAGCGTCCCGTAGCCGCCCCGAAGGCAAAAAATAGCGTCGATGTCCTCCCTGGCGAAGAGGCTATTCAACTCGTAGGCACGGGCGTGGTCGTCCCCTGCCAGATAGCCGAGCGGCTCGGGGGGCATGGGGCGAACCAGGTCTACACTCAACCCACGTTCTCTTAGTGCGGCAAGCCCAAGGTGCGCGTCTTCAGGCACGAGCGCCGCGCTTGCCGGGGCGGCAACGGCAATACGGCTTTGTCGAGTCAGCGGGCGAAGCGAGGGCACGATATGCAATCCGAATCGGCGAGGTCGAAGATACCTTGGCGTGCATCCGAGGCGGGTTTCAGTATGCGAACTTCGCATGGTGTTGCTTCTTCATTCGGGCATTGCAACCCAACAGAGGACGTGCGCGTCGTAAACTTTCAGAAATCGACTCCGGTGCGCGCGACCTTCGCGCGTCTCTACGATCATGCCTCCAATGCCTGCCCGAAACATGCTAATTCCCGCTCTTTCCGCTTGCCTCGCCCTCGCTGGGTGCGACTCGAATGAACCCGTCGCTGGCACGATCCTCGATCCCGCTACAGTCGACTACGACCAGATCGAGACCTTCGACTACGGCGACACCGTCCAGCCCTTGCTCGCCGCGCGAAATGTATTTGCGTCAACGGCAACCGATCAGCCTGCGGATTCGGAGGACTACGATTGGGACGACGTTTTCCAAAGCGCGTGGGGAGAAACCATTATCCCGTTTGATGAGGAAGGCAGCTGGTTCGTCCGTTACGTTGAGGACCTGCGCTCCGACGCGGCGATTCCCTATCCCAATCTCCGCGCGCTGGAGGCCGATGAATTCCGTTATCTCAAACGCTGGATCGCGGATGGCGCAAAGAACGACGACGGCATCGTGCCTTATGCCGATGTTGACCACATCCTCTACGCATGCGAGCAGGGTCAGAATAGCGTCGCGCTGATAGATATGGTCCGGCACCAGGTCATCCGGCGTGTCTATCTGGACGACCACGACCTTTCCAGCACGCCGAACGGGCCGCATCACATTGCCTTCGAACCAGATGGCTCGGCATGGTTTACGTCCATTATCAGCGCCGGGCGCATCGCAAAGTTCTCGACCGACCTGTCCATGGACCCTTCGAGTGAGGACTATCTGATTGCGGCGTCGCCGGGAGGAGGGTTCACGACGCCAGGCATGTTGGCGGTAGATCCGCACTCGAACCGCCTTTATGCCGGTCGATCGACGCTTTCGAGTGGCGGCACGTTCGGGATGGGCGCGTTCGACCGGACCTCGCTTGAGCAGGTGATGGACTATCCATTGCCCGGGTTTGATGTACCGCATGCGCTCGGCCTCACACCCGATGCCCGGTTCATTCTGACGGCCTCGCTGACGGGCGACCGCGCGGTGGTTGTCGATACCCAAACGGGCGACATCGTCAGCCAGGCCGAGGTCGGCGGCACGCGCGAACTGGTGCACATGAACGTCCTGCCCGACGGACGGACGGCTACGCTGACCGCCAACACGCAAGGCGGTGCAAGTGATGTGCTCTTCTTCACCCTCGATGCAGATGGAACGCTGACACCCGATGGCTCGGTTTCGGCCGGACCTGACGGTTCGCGTGCCTGGCACGCCCACCTCGATCACGACGGCCGAACGTTGCTCGTTCCGCTTCGCTCCGGGAGCGGCGCTACGTTGATTGATGTGCCCGAACGTCGCGTTCGAATGTCTGTCCGCGGGCCGGACGAAAACTCGTCGTTTGCGCAGCCTCATTCTCCGGCGCCATCTCACGACGGCTCCGTGTTCTTTGTGACGGATTCGAACCTCAACGGCTCATGGACGCCAGACTTCCTTTTTCTAGGCGATGATGAAGTCGACGGGCAACGCGCACCCGAGGAGGCCAGTGCGTTTGGAAATGTGACGGTGGTGGACGAGGCGACAGGCAACGTCATCAAAGTGATCCAGCTAGGCGCCGGTCCGTCCGGCCTCGAACATCCCATGCACGGCGGAATGGATCACGAGGAGATGGATCATGAGGAAATGGATCACGGGGGCATGGACCACGAAGAGCATGGCCAGGGTGGCCAGGAATAGCGCGAACGCGAGGACGTCGAACCTCTCGCGAACGCGGCACAGCAAGTAGGCGCGGACGTTTCGTTTCCGCTTACGACCGCGCGTGCTCGTGTTATCCGTGCACTCGTGTCGGCGTTCTACCGCTTCCTGACGACAACGATGTATGCCGACGCGGCCTGCCATGGGGGCGTCGGTCCGCAAATATGGATTCCCTCCCATTCGCCGTCACCATGCCGCCGTAGCTTGCGAATCTCAGGATTGGACACCCTCAATTTCAATGATAGCAATGGAATTTCGCCGCACAATTGCCCCGCTCGGACTTCTCACGCTCCTTCTGTGGTTGGGCTGCGACTCCAATGGTCCGGCCACTCCCCGGACTATGGGTTCGTTCAACCCGGATACCGTCGACTACGATCAAATCCAGTCGCTCGGATACAACGACTACGTGCAACCGCTTCTGGCTTACCGCAACGTCTTCGGAGTAGACGGGGCCGAACCAGAGGATCGCCTTGATGCCTACACCTGGAGCGCTCTATTCCTCGACGACAATCCGTCGAGCGCGACGATTATCCCTTTCGATGCGGATGAGAGCTTGCTAATCCGCTGTGCGGAGGGGAACTGTGTGGCTCCCGCCGGACCGGCGCCTATCCCGTTTCCAAGCGTCGCGTTCTTGCAGGAAGACGAAGTTGCGTTCCTCCGTCGCTGGATTGAGAATGGCGCGAAGAACGACAACGACCGGGTTCCGTTCGGCGATGCCGAGGTCGTGCTCTTCGTTTGTAATCAGCTCGCCAACCGGGTTGCGATTGTGGATGGTTTGAGGATGCAGGTTATTCGCAACGTCTACTTCGCCGATTTGGGCGAGCCCGGCGGACCCATGGGCGCACTTCCACATCATACCGCCGTTGAACCCGACGGCAGTGCATGGTACGTGACGCTGATCGCGGGCACAGATGGTGGATCCGTGTTCAAGCTTTCGGCCGATATGGGCATGGATCCGTCCGACCCCGCCTATGTGCTCGCGCGCGAGATGCCACCATCCGGCGAAGGAACATTCCAAACGCCGGGGATGATGTGGCTTGATCCGGGAAGTGATCGCCTCATGGTAGGGCGCTCATTCGCTGCCGATCCCGCATCGACAGGCATTGCCCGCTTCAATCGGACGACGATGCAGTTTGAGGAGTTTGCCACCCTTGGTGTTGAGCATCCTCACGCCATCGGTGTGAGCACCAACGGAAAATGGGCCGTTACCGCTTCGCTGGAAGGCAACAATCGAATCAACTCAATCGATGCCGAAAACGGCGATCTGGTGTCGTTTCTGGAGGTTCCGGGAGCTCCACTCGCGTTTGTTCAATTTGCCTTGAGTGCGGATCGGGCAACCGCGGTCGCGACATCCCAAACCCAGGGCAAGCTGCTCTTTTTTCAGCTGGACCCGAATTCCGGTGCCATCACCGAAGACGGGGCGGTTAACGTCGGGCAAGAGCCCTGGCATCCTGTGTTCTCTCCGGATGGCTCGACCGTATACGTTCCCAACCGTATCTCGCACGACGTATCCGTTGTTGACGTGGCTTCTCGCACCGTGACGGCCACCATTCGCAACCCCGCGGGAGGTAACGCCATCTTTTCGGAGCCCCATGGCTCGGCGATTTCGGACGATGGCGGCTTGCTCTTCATTGCCAACCGGAACCTGAACGTTGGCCTGTGGACACCACCCTATCCGACGTTGGGCGAAGATGGCGCGCCACTCCCCAATACCGAGTTCGGCAACGTTGTCGTCATCGATACCGCGACTAACGCGGTCCTGGGCGTCGTTCAAACGGGCAAATGGGCGTCGGGCATGTCGATCTTCGATCGGAGATAGGCGGCTCGTGCCGGCGCCCCATTTATATTCTCCGAACTGCGGCCGGATCAATGAGGAGTTTCCGCTGCTCCCAGCCGAATCTGCCGCTCACTTCCGTGTATCATTCTCCTTGCCCGAAGGCCAAATCTAGCCGTATGCGCACCGGAATTCTTGTTGCTCCCCTTGCTCTGATCGCGTCAGCGTGCGCACCGCCGCCCTTGGTTGCCCAGGCACCGCTTGATTTCGTTCGGAACATGTACCCGTTCGAGATTCGTGGCCTCGATGGCGCTGCACACGCCTACCCGTTCGCCGGTGGCTTCGTCCAGCCGCGCCCCCAGCTCGTGGATCTCGATAACGACGGCGATGCAGATCTCGTCGTCGATGAGGGAGGAAGGGGGCTTTCTTACTTCGAAAACGTGGGAGAGGGTGGGCCGGGGCACGGCTTCGCGTGGCGGTCGGATGGATTGGATGGCATCGCGCCGGGAACGTGGTTTCGGATGGGAGATCTCGACGACGACGGCGATCCCGATCTCATTACCCAAGGTGCATCGGGGCGTGTTCGCTACTACCGCAACACGGGCACGGCGGAGAATGCCACGTTCACACTGGCGGCTGATGAGCTGATGCAGACCAACGGGATTGACCCCGTAACCAACGAGGACACCTCCATCCCCGCGCTTGTCGACATTGACGGCGATGGCGACCTCGACTTTCTCCACGGCCAGGCCGACCGTGGGCACATCACATTTTTCCGCAACGATGGCGTGAGCGGTGGGCTTCCGCAGCTCACGCTCATTACGGTTGATTTCGAGGGCATTGAAGTGTTTGAAGAGAGCCCTACCTGTGAAGAACCTGTCTCGGGAGGTCGAGGATCGTTGCATGGCGCCAACGCGCTCGCGTTCGTGGATCTGGACGACGACAGCGATTTCGAGCTTTTCTGGGGCGACTTTTTCGCGCGGAGCCTCTACTTCTTCAACAATACGGGGAGCGCGGCGGACCCCGAGTATGCGTTGATCTCTGAGGTTTTTCCGCTCGATGAGCCACTAACATCCGGCGGCTACAACACGTCGTTCTTTGGGGATGTTGACGAAGACGGCGACGCTGATCTCGTCATCGGAATCCTCGGCGGCCTCTGTTCATCCATCGAGAACAAGTTCGATAATCTCTACTTTTACGAGAACGCCGGAACGCCCAGCGACGAGCAGTATACCTTGCGGTCCGAGCGCCTTATCGAAGGCGTCGATCTTGGCGAGCGTGCCGTCCCCGTCCTGGCGGACGTGGATGGCGACGGCGATCTCGATATGGTAATTGGAAACGATCCACTCGGCCTGCTCGGTTCGCAGCTTGCGTATTACGAAAATAAGGGAAATGCATCGGGTGCTTCGTTCCGGTTGACCGATCCAGACTGGCTGTCTCTCGTGTATGATTTCGGTGCCTATGCGCCCGTTTTCGCCGATATGGATGGCGATGACGATCTTGATTTGATCGTCGGCGGTTTCAACGGGAGGCTGGCGTTCCTGCGAAATACGGGTTCTTCGACCAGCCCGAACTACGTTCTTGAGGACGAACGTTTTCAGAACATCGACGTGGGGCAATACATCCGGCTTTCTCTGGGTGATGTGGATGGGGACGGCGACTTAGACCTGCTCACGGGCGAGTCGAACGGGCTTCTGAAGATCTACCGGAACACTGGAACGCCTCAAACGCCAGCTTTCGATACAGAGTCAAACGGCTCGCCGGTCTCAGCGGATCTGGCCTATCGCGACGGGATTGGCCTCGGCATCGACGTGGGTTTTGACAGCGCGCCACGCTTCGTGGACATCGACACCGACGGCGATCTCGATGTCCTGACCGGCACGCAGGAAGGCCCGATCCGGTTCTTCCGAAATACCGGCTCGACAACAAATCCAGCGTATGTGGAAGAGGAGGGTATCGCAGCTTTTCGCCCGACCACGGTTCCGGCGTTTGGTGATCTGGACAACGACGGCGACCCGGACATGGTGGTCGGCAACCGAAGTGGCGGTTTGCTTTTTTACAGCAACGGGGTGTTTCAGGTCGGTTCTGCCGCGCCACCCGCTCCGCTCGAAGATCGCGCGATTGACCTGCGCGTCGAGCCCAATCCATCCAGCCGCTACGTCACGTTTCGGTTGGATGGAGATGTTCCGAGCGACGCCGAGTTAACCGTATTCGATAGCCGGGGACGCTCCCTGGTGCGGCTCCCGGTTGCCGCCAATGAGCGTTCCGTGGTATGGGACGGCACAGACGCGACAGCCTCGACTATGGCGTCCGGGACTTACATCGTCCGTCTCGTCTCCGCCGATGAGGTTCTGGCAGCGAGTTCCTTTACGCGAATCAGATGAGCGAGATCTGGTACAAGGCCTGCCTGCGGTGCGGTGGAGAAATGGAGGAGGGGTTTGCGCTGGACGAGCTTCACGGAGGCATGAAGCAAGGCCAGTGGGTGGCGGGTATCCCCGAGAAAAGCATCTGGACCGGCCTGAAACTGAAAGGCCGAAGGAAGATGCCGATCTCGGCCTATCGTTGCCTGGCCTGTGGTTTCCTCGATTTTTACGCTCACGACGAAGGCTGAAAGCCGCCGTTAAAGCCAGCGTTTTCTCCGGAAGTAAATCAGCGAGATGATTGTCACAACTGCCATGACGCCGAGCAACATATAATATCCGTTCCGATAGTGGAGCTCTGGCATATTATCGAAGTTCATCCCGTAAATCCCGGCTATAAAGGTTAGAGGAATGAACAGCGTGCCCACGACGGTAAGCACCTTCATCACTTCGTTCATCCGGTTGCTGACGGCCGAGAGGTACAGATCGGACAGGCCACTGAGAACGTCGCGCAAGGTTTCGAGAACGTCGACCGCCTGAATAAGATGGTCATGTGCGTCACGTAGATAGATGCCGGTCTTCTCTGCCACCCAGGGGATTTCGTCCCTCAACAACGACGTGAGTACGTCCCGCAACGGCCATATGGCCCGCCTGAGCACAATGACTTGACGGCGCAAAGCGCTGAGCGACCGCTGAATTTCGGGCTTGGGATCGTCGAACACCCGTTCTTCGAAAAACTCGGTCGCGTCGCCAATTCGTTCAAGCGTGATGAAGTAGTGATCGATAATGACATCGAGCAGCGCATAGAGCAGATAGTCGGCCCCGCAATCGCGGACGCTTCCCGCGTGATTCCTGAGACGTTTTCGGATGGGATCGAAAACATCCCCCTCTTCTTCCTGAAACGAGAGCAGAAACCCATTGCCCAGGACAAAGGAAATCTGCTCGATGGCATGCCCTGGCCGCCCACGTTGGTACGTCTCGATACCCGTGCCCTCAAGCGGCCGGACCATCCTTAAAACAACAAACGTTATGTCTCCATACACCTCCAGTTTCGGTCGCTGATGCGTGCTGGAGAGATCTTCCTGGACCAAAGGATGCAGTCCGAAGGCTTCCCCGATGCCTGCGATAGCATGCAAATCATGCACGCCTTTTACGTCAATCCATGTTACGTCGGTGGTGGACGCATCGGTCAATTCCTTCGCTGTCGACGGGTCAATCCCAACGTGTTCGTCGATGGAAGTAGCGTCGTAGCGGATGACTGAGATCCGCGCCGGAGGAAGCAGAGCCTCTTCAGGAGAAGAGGCCAGCGAACCGGGTGGAAGCCCCATCGAGTAGGAACGCCGCCCGACCAGATCGGACGGTAGCTTGATCAGCTTGCCGGCGCTCCGAGCAAGCGCACGTCCCTCGGCACGTGTTAAGGCCCACTTTTTCAGTCCCAGGTTTTTGAGTCTGCCCACGTTCGTTTACGGCTTCTAGGGTGGTTGACCAGGCTGCTGCACTTCAACCGTTCGCCGCAAGAAATTGTCGGCCAGGCGTCGGGTCAGATTGGGTCTACGGGAGGGAGGTCCGGGCGCCGTGCTATTTCGTCCGCCGTACGTTGTGCTACCTCGTCGGCAAGCCGCTGGGTTTCAACTGCGTCGAGCCGCGCCCTGGCATCATGCTCAGCTTCGCGGGCCTCCTCTGCGCGTTCCTTTGCTACCTCGGCTCTTGCATCGGCTGCCTCTACGCGAACGTCAGCTTCCGTTGCCTCAACTTTGCCCAGGCGCTTCTCGGCCTTTCGCGCACGGTGGGCCGCCCCGATTCGCCCGGGCAATGCCACGAAGTAGCCGAGTGCAAATCCCAGGAGAAGCGTCGACGCCACGACGATCAGTCGAGGGGCGACGAACTGGAGGCCGGGATCGCCGGTGAATGGGAGGACGAATGCCACGTCTTCCAGATTCTGAGGCTGGGTTGCCAGCAGCGCACCGGCGAGGGCAAAAAGGAGCAGGAGGAGCAGGGCGAGGCGCATGGTATTTGGCCAGGAGAATGAGACGCCGGTAAATATAGAGAAAGGGCGGGACAGACAAGGTGCGTCGGAGAAATCGCTGCGGACATTCGACAAGCTCCACAGATGCTTTCCGTCAATGCGGCCAGGCCTGTGACTGCGGGCTTGGACGCTCGTCTTCGTTTTGGATGCGATGAACGAAGATGAAAGATGCCACGACGACGGCGTGTCGGCCATGCATTGGCCAACCATTCGATGCACCGTGCCCGATCTATATTCGCCACCTGAGTGTCAAGCGTCACCATCCGGATGCGTCTGACGAGCGGACTGTCGTTGCGCGTTGTTTGAATACGCCAATCGTTGGCGACGCTTCGCGATCCAAACCACATCTCCTCGAAACCCGCTCTTCCATAGTTGACGTGACCGCCATTCGTCCACCCGAATATTTTCCAAGGCTTGAGTATTGCGCACTGATGCTTGCGGCGGAGCGGTTCGTGGTCGCCGATACGTTTCCCTTCAGCCGCCAGAGTTGGCACAACCGCACAAAAATCCGCACGCCCGACGCGCAAGGCTGGCAGTGGCTCACGGTTCCGAGAAAACACGGAGCGAAGAACCTCGTCCTGAACGCCCTTGAACTTGACGATGCGAGCCCCTGGGCCCGGACGCACCAGCGTGCATTGCAAGTCAATTATAGCATGGCACCATTTTACGAGATGCTGTCCGACGATCTTAACGCGTTGCTTGGACGGTCGTATCCAACGTTAGGAGCTCTCGCTGTCGCCACGGTGAGGTGGGTTCACGCAAAGATCGGCGGCCCTTCCGAGTTGATCGTGGCCTCCGAACTACCCGGCGCGCCTGACACGCTGGAGGGCGTTTGGGACGTTCTTGGCCGATTTGACACGCTCATCACGCTTCCCGAATCAGCCAAACGGGACTCCGAAAACTTTCGCGGCCCGCACGTCGAGACCTTTCACTTTACCGAACAACAACGGACGCAAAACTTTCCCGGCTTTGTTCCGGGCCTGAGCGTGCTGGATATGTTGTTCAACCAGGGCGCGTCGTGACCACTGTTCCTCCAACTGAATCAGATCGCACGCTTCTCCAATTAATATGTTTGCCCGCGATTTGATAACCGTCACGAGCCAGCGACTTCTGCGGCTCCTAGTTTCTCGCCGATGAAGTGGAGTGTGATGTTAAGCAACGCCAGCGTCTCCTCCACAGAAGCCCACGGTTTCGTCAGCGTCAACCAGGATACTTCACAGTCGAATGATTCTATGTTGAATCGAATAAATTTTTCAAAGGCGCGTTTTGAGCACAAGTAGTAGGCGAAGAAGCACGCCAAGCCGACGTTCTCTCCGTACGAAACAAAGAACAACTGCCGTCCGCCAGGCTCGCTGAGGTCGTTGCCCCAATTGTTGCGGAGCAAGCATTCTGCTTCCACGGCAACCTGCGGAAACAGCGGGTAGAATCGCGCTGTTTGCTCATGCGGAATGTGTGTGAGCGTATATCGGTCTGTCGGCAGAAGAGGGTCAGGCCAGTTCTTCTGTTCGGGCCAGCAAGACGGCGCGGGTGTTTCCTGCACTTTTTGCCATGCCAGGCAAATTGGCTCGTCGGTTGCATTGTCCGAGTACAGGAAATAGCGATGCCCTCCGTACGCAAAATATTCGGTGGCTATTAGTTCCTGGAACTCCGGTAATAAATGATATAAGTCCATAGTTGCGCGCCATTTTCGATTTTATGGAGCCGAATAATTTTCAATCCAGTTAGCGAGCAGGGGCACGTATTCTTTTCTCTTCTTTCTTTCAGGGTGGCCTACTACGAGCATGTGCAACTGAGGGCACCACTTCGTTTCAAATGTCCTGTGCCACCATCCGAGTTGTTTCCGCCCACAGTCAACTCTGTTCGTCCACGTTGTGTGTATCGCGATGCATTTGGCTTTCGCGGAATCCGGAAAAGGGTTCTCAAACAAATCTTTGTAAAAGCTCCACGTATAGAGGACGACCATGGTCGGTTGTAAAATCTCAAGTTCCCGACCCAGAACTCCTACCTTGGATAGGCAGGATGTGGCCATCTGTCTTGACGTCTTGTCCGATGTCTGTGTGCTCGTGCACTTGACGGCGTTTAGGAGGGCGATTCTTTCCCAGCCGACCGCCACATCTCCATATACCGTTTTGAGAACATCTCGCGTGTAACTCCAGTAGGGCCACGGCACGTCCGTGTACAATTCCTCCGCACGCTTTCTGGCGTCAAGAGCACCGGAGGCCAATTTCTCACCAGGTGCCCTTCTGTGTGTTTTACCGACGAAGACAAGTCGGTCCCTAGTACTTCCATATTCGCTGCCGATGTGCCAGGGCAGAAGGGGAGATTTTATGCCGGCCTCACAATTGAGGCAAACCTGATGCTGTGGAAGGTCTAACTCTGCGAAGAGATCTTCACACTGGCTGAAGAGAGGCGCATTCATCGTCCAGAGAATTGATGTCAACGAAAGTTAACGTACGACTTTTTCCTTCATACCAAGTTGAACCAGCATCTCATCCACCATCTCATCAAGCGTGAAGGCGGGCTCCCAGTTCCAATCGGATCGGGCGCTTGAGTCGTCGATGGAGGACGGCCATGATGCGGCAATCGCCTGTCTGAAATCGGGCGCGTAGTGCGTGACGAAGCCCTCAATGCGCTTGGCGATTGAGGCCGAGAGTTCTTCAGCCGAGAAACTGAACGCGGTCACGTTGTAGCTCGTGCGAACCGACAGCGCCTCCGCCTCAACCTCCATCAGCTCTATCGTGGCACGGACGGCGTCCGGCATATACATCATCGGGAGGCGTGTCTCGGCGTCCAGAAAGCACGTGTATTCTCCTTTCTGAATGGCTGCGTGAAAGATCTCAACCGCGTAATCCGTGGTTCCGCCACCAGGTTCAGCACCGTACGAGATCAGGCCGGGATAACGTAGGCTCCGGACATCTACCCCGAAGCGGGAGAAGTAGTACTGGCAGAGGAGTTCACCCGCAACCTTCGTGACGCCGTACATCGTTGAAGGCTCCAGGATGGTTCGCTGCGGCGCATGCTTGGGAGACGTTGGCCCGAAAACGGCGATAGAGGATGGCCAGAAGACTTTCAGGTCATTCTCGCGCGCAAGCTCCAGCGCGTTTCTAAGCCCACCCATGTTGACCTCCCACGCCAGGTCCGGGGCCTGCTCACCTCGCGCGGACAACAAGCTCGCGAGGTGATAAATCGTATCGACGTTGTAGCGTTGGATGGCGGCATCCAGCTTTTCGTAATCCCGAATGTCGACAACTTCGTATGGTCCCGACCCTGTAGCCTCTTCGTCCGGGTCGCGCAGGTCGGTTGCGATGACAGCCTCGGCACCATGGCGTTCGCGGAGGGCGCGGACGAGGTCGCTGCCGATCTGGCCGCGCGCGCCGGTAACCAGAATGTTGCTCATCGATTAAAGACTGCTGGATCGGGCCGGAACGTAGGCATGTGGCCAGGCACGGGCAAGCCGTTCCCCAAAAGCGCAAAAAGGGTTCGTATAAAAAAGGCGCGCCCGAAATCCTCGGGACGCGCCTTGACCTTGGCCGCTCAGCTTCGATCAGCTCGGTTTCGTAAGCGCCGTCAGGAATGAACCATTGCCGCGAACAACCCTTACGAGGAAGGTGTCGCCGCCCCGAACGCTGTTGTATTCCGCTTGAAACTCGGCGACAGTCTTGACGGGCTTACGGTTCACTTCCGTGATCACGTCCCCCTGCCTGAGGTTGGCATCGTGGTAGGCCTCCGTCGAACGATCGACGTTGCTTACGAGGACGCCCTCTACCAGATCCTTGTTGAGCCCAAGGCGCTGGCCCGCTTCCGCCGTAAGGTCGTGCAGTTCGAGCCCAAGGCCGTCCATTCGTGTCGGAGCAGATTGAGGACTAGGCTGGGCTGGGCTACGTCCATTCCGCGTGATGACGTCTTCCTCCACCGGTTTCCTGCCAAGCGTGACCGTCGCGGCCCTTACGTCGCCATCCCGGTTGTAGGTCAACTCTATTGTCTCACCGGGTCGCTTGTTTGCAATGAGCGAAACGAGCTCACGATGATCGGTAAGATCATGCCCGTCCACGGCCACGAGTACATCGCCTTCGCGAAGTCCGGCGTCGCCCGCCGGGCGGTTGCCCTCTGCATCTTCCTCAATCGACGCAATCTGAGCGGCGCTCAAAGGAACGTCGAGCGCCCGCGCCAGGGAGGGCGTAACCCCGCCGAAACGGATACCGAGGTAGCCTCTCTCAACGGACCCCGAGTCGATGAGCTGGTCCACGGTATTCTGAGCCGTATTGGCCGGGATTGCAAAGCTGATACCCTGGAATCCTCCCGTGCGTGTTGCGATGGCGGTGTTGATCCCAATGATTTCGCCCTGGAGGTTTACAAGCGGTCCACCCGAATTCCCCGGGTTCACCGCCGCGTCCGTCTGGAGGTAGTCCGAAATCCCCGCGCCCTGCCGGCGGCCAAAGGCGGAAATAATGCCGGCGGTAACCGTATTGCCGAGATCCGCAGAGAGCGGACTACCGAATGCCAGCACCCACTGGCCAACCCGGAGCGTGGCTACATCTCCGAAAGCTAGAAACGGGAAGCCACTGCCATGGACGCGAAGTACGGCAAGGTCACTGAAGGGATCGGCACCAACGACTTCGGCGCTGAGTACGCGGCCATCAAAAAGTGCAACCTCAAGCTCATCCGCGTTCTCGATGACGTGGTTGTTTGTAATGATGAAGCCGTCTGATCGGACAAAGGCGCCGGACCCGAGGCCGCTCTGCTCGAACGGCTGGCCGTTGCCGCCGGGGCTCGGTTGCTGGAAAAAGTCCTCGAACGGTGTCCCACCGAAGGGATTCTGTGCCGCCCCACCCGAACCGTTTTGAGAGATCAGCCGCGTCGAGCGAATTTGAACGACAGCCGGGTTGACGGCTTCCGAGACTTCGCTAAATGCGTCGCCTAAATCCTGAGCAGTCGCGATGGCGTCAGAGGCTGCGGAGGCATTCTGTCCCAGCAATCCACCCGAGTTGATCAGATTCGCAGCCGATGTTATGAAAAAGATGCCGGCCAGGAAAGCGGCGGTCAACAAGGCAGCTATGGACAGCTTTCGTTTGGTTCCTGTACTCATCTTGGTGTCCTGGTTGAAGTGGAGAATGCGGCGTTTGGTGTCACGCGCGAATACTGGATCAGTTGCACGCAGTGGGTCACTCAACGGTCAAATTATCCCATTTCGTACGGCCGCTATCACCCGTTGGGAGGCTGAAAAGGCTCGTCCAAAAAAAGTGCGAAGCCCTCGGAGGAGAGCTTCGCACTACCCGAGACCACCATCACGGGGTTTGCTTGGAGATAGCACCCTCAACAACGAGGGCTGAAATCGCTTTCGTGTGTGCCGGTGAAAAAGTTTCGAGCCGTCTGGCCCGACCGCACCCCATCCTTATCCCGGCGACCGTGCGCTCCGACCTTGCATCGCGATAGTCCATGCGTAGGCGCGATGCCCGGCAACGTCTGCCGCGGAAGGACTTTTGGAACCAGCGCGTTCGGGCACGAATTTGTGACGCGGCGAACCTCCCCGGATTGCACCCGTAGGCAGGCACGAACAAGCCTACCTTTTCCGTTTACCTCGACCAGACTCCAATTCCGTGCTTCCAAATCCGACATCCCCCTCGATGAAGCCTAGCCGGTTTTCCTACATACTCATCGTCGGCGTGCTCGTCGTCGGCATACTTCTAGGCTTCCAGATCCGCGAGGTTGCCTCGGGAAACAGCAACCTTGAGAACTTCCGGAAGATCGAAGAGGCCTACAACTTTATCACGCGCGGATACGTCGAACCCGTCGATTCGTCGGAGCTGGCCGAGCATGCGATTGAAGGGATGCTGGCCGGATTGGATCCGCATTCTGTGTACATCAACGCGGAGGAGATGCGGAGCGTGCGGGAGAGCTTCGATGCTTCGTTTGAAGGGATTGGGATCTACTTCGAACTAATCGAGGGACCCGAAGACCGCGATACGCTCGCCGTTCTGATGCCCATCGCCGGAGGGCCGAGCGACGAGGCGGGGCTTCATGCTGGTGACCGCATCGTACAGATAGGCGATACGACCGCGATAGGCTTCACGAACGAGCAGGTTCAGCACTACCTGAAGGGTCCGTCGGGTTCGCAAGTAACCGTGCACATTGCCCGACCGGGTTACGAAGAACGGTTGATGTTCCGGATCACCCGCGACCGCATCCCGCTTGAGACCGTGATAGCGGCCTATATGACGGACGATCAGACGGGCTACGTCCGCCTCCAGCGGTTCGCGAGGACGAGCCACGCCGAGCTTCTCGAAGCGATTAGCAACCTGCGAGCGCAGGGGATGGATCGATTAATCCTTGACCTTCGTGGCAATGCGGGTGGCTTGCTGGAACAGGCCTGGCAGATTGCCGATGAGTTCCTTGCGTCAGGCGAGATGGTGGTTTACACGGACAGCCGCCACAGCGCGAACAACCGCGAGTACCGCGCGACCGCAGGCGGGACGTTCGAGACGCAGCCTGTCATCGTGCTCGTGGATGAAAATTCGGCGTCGGCTTCCGAGATCGTAGCGGGAGCCATCCAGGATCACGATCGTGGTCTCATCGTCGGGCGCCGTACGTTTGGGAAGGGGCTTGTTCAGCAGCAATTCGGCCTTACTGACGGAAGCGTTTTGCAGATGACTGTCTCGCGGTATTTCACGCCGGCTGGGCGGCTCATCCAAACGCACTACGAGAACGGCGAGGATGAAACCTCGTATTTCGAGGCCAAACGAGAGGTCCGCGAAATGATGGAAGGAGAGGGCAATCAGGGTCTTCTTGACGTCTCGCTTTTTGCCGATCAGGTCCCGGACTCGCTGAAGTACACGACGGATTCAGGGCGACTCGTTTTCGGCGGCGGCGGCATTCTTCCGGACTACCTCGTGCGAGTCGATAGCGTTGATGCCGCACTTAGAACGGTCATCGGGCGAAGGCTGGATGACGAGTTTGCCAGGGATCGGCTGACCAGCCTTGGCGATGGTTTCCGCCAGCAGTGGCAAGGGAGAGAGGATGAGTTCTTCCGCAATTACTCCATTGACGACGCAACATTTTCTTCGTTCTTCGCCTTTGCTGAGCGGCAGGGAATCAACGTTGTCGCCGCCCGACCGGAGGCGGAAACAGAGGATCCCGTTCTGGTCCGATCGGAGGCGATAGCCTCTCGCAAAGATATTGAGACCCGCATCAAGGCGTTTATGGCGCGCAGACTGTTCGGCGTCGAGGCCTTTTACCCGGTCGTGGGCAGCATCGACAACACGCTGCTCGAGGCCATGCAACTCTGGGACGCGGCGTCCGATCTGGCGGTCGCGCGCCCCAGACGCTGACCGGTCGCGGCGAGCCTTTCCATTCAATAAAGCCCCGGCTTCCATTGCGGAAGACGGGGCTTCTTTAATCTTAGCGGACGGGCGTTTGAATTGAGGATGCTTCGCCGGAGTTTGGAGTAGGCGAGTCGTCCGAAGCAACTTCGCCGCTTGTTGTCGGTCAAGGAACAAGGGGTTGGGCGCGGGGCCTTCCGCCTCAATTCAAACTCCGTTGACAATACCAACCGCAGTGGGGATATTGCGGAGCGTTGCGGCCGCCGCCCCTTCCTCGCTGGAGACTTCGGCAGCACTTTCCCACTGCTACGCGCCTCTGCCTTTTGAGGCTTTTTCCTTTTCGCCCAACTCTTTCGCTCCATCAGGAGGTTGCATATGAAGCTCTACGCGCTGCTGCTACTGCAGGACGCCGCCGCAAACGACGGCGGGTTTACCAATATGTTGGTCCAGCGGTTCAACGAAGGCAATGACGGCGGCTTTATGTGGCCGGTTCTAATCTGTCTTGTGGTTGGGCTCGCCATCGCCTTCGAGCGAATCATCTCGCTCAACCGTTCTGATGTCAACTCCCGGAAATTTATGAGCAGCGTCAAAGAGGCGCTCGAGTCCGGTGGTATTTCGCAGGCAGAGGAAGTCTGCGCCAACACACGGGGCCCAGTCGCTTCGGTGGTCCAGTCTGGCCTGCTTCGATATGACGAGGGCATGGATGCGGTCGAAAAAGCCGTAGTCGCCTACGGCTCTATCGAAATGAGTTTTCTCGAACGCGGCCTGGTTTGGCTCAGTCTCTTCATTTCGCTCGCTCCGATGTTTGGCTTCCTCGGGACGGTTTGGGGAATGATCATCGCCTTCGACGCGATCGAAGTGGCGGGCGACATCTCACCAAGCCTCGTTGCCAATGGTATCAAGGTTGCCCTCATCACCACGGTCGCTGGTCTTATAGTCGCCATCATCCTCCAGGTCTTCTACAACTATGCGGTTTCCAAGATCGACCGGATTGTTGCGGAGATGGAAGAGGCGTCCGTTGAGCTTATCGATGCGCTGGCTATGATGAATATGGGACGCCCGGTTCGCGGCGCGGGCTCTGCTTCAGAAGTTTGAGCGCGACGTATTCTTTGGTGTGTCGGCGAGGGCACCTGCCTTGCCGCACCCCTGACACTGCTGGACTCCCTTCTCCTTCGTCGACATGGTCACAATCCTTATTTACATTTCGGAAGCGCTGATCGTTTTGAGCCTGCTCATGATGGTTGGCTTTGGCCTGCGTGGGCTCTTGCTTGGGCGCAAAAACTACATTGCCATTGGAAGCATGGTCCTGGCGATTGTGGTGTTTCTGATTGCTCTCGCAGTTGCCAACCCGGACTCGTATCCGCCGATAAACGGCAATGCGGTAACTACGGGCGAGGCGGCCATCGTGCTTGCCGCCGTAGCGATGTTCGGTCTGGCTATTCTTGCTCTTCTGGGCTCTGCGGTACGCGGCCTCTTTCGATAGTATTGCATGTGAGCCGGGTCGGGCTCCCCGATCTGGCGTCCATCAAAACCTACTCGCGCTATGCCTTTGTTGAAGCGGCGGTCAGTTCGAACTGCTGAGATCCCTACGGCGTCGATGGCAGACATCGCGTTCCTGCTGCTCATTTTTTTCCTCGTTACCACGACCATCAACGTGGACTCGGGGATTTACATGCAGCTACCCCCCAAGCCGACGGACGTACCTCCGCCTGAAATCCAGCAGCGCAATCTGCTCAATGTCCTCGTCAACAACACGGGTGATGTTTTGGTGGATGGGCAGTTCATGGCGGTTGACAACATCAAGGAAGCGGTTGTGAGGCACGTGACGAATGAAGGTCGCTTGCCGAACTACTCGGACAGCCCCGATGAAGCCATCGTCTCCTTCAAGACCGAGCGACAGCTTCCGTACGAACAATACATAAATGTGCTTGACGAGATACGAGGTGCCTACGACCAGATTCGGAATACCTACGCACAGGAACTGCGCGGGGTGGACTACCCTACCTACAGAGGTCAGTTGGGTGAGGATGACGAGGACGAAGTGAAGAACAAGTACCCCATAAAAATCTCCCTCGCCGAGCCCGACCCCGGTTGACGTCCGATCCGTTTCCCGGAAGCATAGCTCATACGTAATCACGAACGCCCATGTCGGCTCACTTCAAGAAGAAGTCCGCGAAGACCAGTCAGGATATTCCTACAGCCTCGCTGCCGGATATCATCTTCATGCTGCTGATTTTCTTCATGGTCACGACCGTGATGCGGGAAACAGAGCTCCTGGTTCGGACATCATTGCCGGCAGCCGAAGCTGTCGAGAAGATCGAGCAGAAGCGCCTCGTTTCGTACATCTATGTCGGACCCAAGGTAGAAGATGGTGGCGGGTATGGTGAGGACGCCGTCCAGATAGACGATGCGATCGTCGATGATTTGAACGAGATCCGAAACATTATGTACCGAAAGGTGCTGGAAGAGCCGCAGATGATCATTTCTTTCCGGGTCGACAAAGAGGTTGAGACGGGCCTTCTCTACGACGTGCAGGCCGAGTTGAGGGAGGCGGAGACACTCCGAATCAACTACTCGACGACGCGCGAGATGGACTCCTAGCCGATACTGGGATCGAATTTCATGGGCGCGCCGCTCTGGCGCGCCTTTTTTGTTTTCCCGTTTTTGGCTCGTCTCCACGGATGCCCGCGCCGACCCGAGCTAGCTTCTCGGCGACACGTACGACCACTCCAATTGCATCGCAATGGCTTACTCCGTAACCCTCCTACCTGGCGACGGGATCGGCCCCGAAGTCGTTGCGGCGGCCGTTCGAGTCCTGGAAGCAACGGGCGTTGGGTTCGATTGGGATGAGCAGGAAGCCGGCATGATGGCTTTCGAGCGCACCGGCGATCCACTTCCACAAGCCGTGCTCGATTCAATTGAGCGCACCCATTTAGCGTTGAAAGGCCCATTGACGACCCCGCTCGGGACGGGTTTCCGAAGTGTGAATGTGCGGATTCGGCAGCATTTCGACACGTATGCAAACGTCCGGCCGGCCAAGTCGCTGCCCAATACGCGCGGCCCGTTCGATGGACTGGATCTCATCCTCTACCGCGAAAACACGGAAGGCCTCTACGCCGGCATCGAGTATTTCGACGAACGCAACCAGATCGCCGATTCTATCGCTCGCGTTACGAGGCGAGGTAGCGAGCGCATTATCAAGTTTGCCTTTGAGGATGCGCTACGCCGAGGCCGTAAACGCCTGACGCTCGTCCACAAAGCGAACATCCTCAAGCTCAGCGGTGGCATGTTTCTGGACATCGGTCGGGAAATCGCCAAGGATTATCCGGCGATCGAATTCGACGACCGCATCGTGGACAATATGGCAATGCAGCTCGTTATCCACCCAGATCGCTATGACTGCATCGTCACCACGAACTTGTTCGGCGACATCCTTTCAGACCTCATGTCCGGGCTCGTCGGTGGGCTTGGCGTGACCGGCGCCGCGAACATCGGCGACGAATGCGCCATTTTTGAAGCCGTGCACGGCTCAGCTCCCGACATCGCGGGCCAGGGCATTGCCAATCCGACGGCCATCATTCGTTCGGGCGAGATGATGCTTCGCCACATCGGCGAAACCGAAGCGGCAGATGTAGTCGCGGAGAATCTCCACGCCGTCTACGTGGAGAGAACGAATCTCACGGCCGATCTTGGCGGCGCATCTTCGACCATGGAGTTTGCCGAAAATCTGGCTGATCGCATTGCTTCGATGGTCTCGGCTTGACTTCTCTTTTCCAGGTATTGGAAGGACTATGATCCAACGCATTCAATCGGTCTATTTGCTGGTCGCGACCCTGCTTCTCGCATCGTTCGTCGCAATGGGCGGCGCGTCGGTGACTTCGCTGGCCGCCATCCATGCTTCGATTCCGCTGGTCGTCTACGTTTTGGCCGCCGCAACCGGGCTGGTTGGCCTGGCAGCCTTGCTACTCTATAAGGACCGCGCGAGACAAGTGCGTGTTATTACGGCTGCCCAATGGCTCGATCTGGCCCTCATCCTTGTAGTGGTAGTGACGATGGGAATGCGGCGCTTTGGCGGAGAGACGGAGGCAGTTGTGCCCTCCATGATCACGTATGTGGTGCTCCTGGTGCCCGTAGCCGCGTACGTCATGTTCAGCCTTGGCCGTCGGGCGGTTCAGAAAGACATCGCACTCGTGCGCTCGGTGGACAGGCTGCGCTAAAGCGAGGAAGTCCTTATGGAAGAGCGTGCTCCGCTCCGCGTCTGGTTTGTGCTTGCTGCCGGCCTGGCCGTTCTGGGAACATCGGCCATTCTTATTCGCTACGCTTCCGATGCGCCGGGCGTGGTCGTTGCCGCTTGGCGCACCGTTTTCGCTTCCGTGCTTCTTGCTCCGGTGGCATGGCTGAAGGCAGGCCCGGAAATACGCGCCTTGCCGAGGCGCGATGCCCTGTTGATTAGTGTGGCAGGCCTCCTCCTCGGCTTGCACTTCATTGCCTGGACCGAATCTTTGTACCATACGAGCGTCGCAAGCGCATCGGTTCTTGTAACGACGAGCCCGTTGTTCATCGCCATACTGGGGTACTTCGTACTGCGAGAGCATCTTGGTGTCCGAACCGTTCTTGCAATTCTGGCGGCCGTTGGAGGCGCCGCGTTGATTGGTGGCGCGGACGCGACGGTGGAAGAATTCCCGAGAGCACTCCTGGGTAACGGGTTGGCTGTCTCGGCTGCGCTTCTCTTCGCCGTTTACTTGCTCATCGGACGGACCATTCGGCGCAGAACGACGCTTCTGGCCTATCTGATGCCGCTTTTCGCCGTTGCCGCAGTAACATGTATAGCTGGAGCACTCCTACAAGGCGCCCCCATGGCTCAGCCGCCGAAAATTATTGGCCTGTGCCTATTGATGGCGCTTGGCCCCCAGCTCATCGGGCACACTTCGTTCAACTACGCTGTCCGATACCTACCGGCGGCGCTCATCGGGTTGCTCACGCTGACCGAACCCATCGGGGCGTCAATACTGGCAATGCTTCTCTTCGCCGAGTTCCCGTCCGCTCTTGCACTCATAGGAATGCTCGTCGTAATGTCGGCGATTGCGGTCGTGTTGGTTCGCAAGGGGCCAACGGCGGGCGTAAACGATCCACCGACTCAATCGGGCGAATTGAAGAGACTGGCGGGCAGTGAATCGAAATGCCGCCGTCCTCCGAGGAAGTAAGCCGCTGCGATAGATCCACGGTATTGCGGCATGGCGGTCGCTGAAGGGCGGGTAGGCCGGTCGTCAGAATAGTGCAGAAAAAGTGACGCGGCATCGCGATAGGCCTGGCGAATAGCTCTGGATTCTGATGGCCGCCCGATTGCGAATCCTCTGACGAACGCCAACGCATCCAGCAATCTCCGCCGTCGAAACACGCCCGGCCATTCCGCGACGGCGGTGTTCTTGCAAAGCATCAGCAAGCTGTTACGGAAGTTCAGGTAGGTCTTGCGCGGATCCCCTTGCGGAAGGGTAGCCCCGCCGAGGTGGAACACCGTACTGGTGGGCTCCACGCGGACCCGCCAGCCAGCACGCCAGAATCGCCAGCACAGGTCGATTTCCTCCATGTGCATCTCGAAGCGTTCGTCGAGGCCGCCGACCGCGTCGAACGCGGAACGCCGCAGCATTACGCATGCGCCCGTGGCCCAGCAGACATCGCGGGCCGCATCGTATTGGCCACGGTCTGCCTCCAGTGTAGAGAACAGCCGACCTCGGGCGAATGGATAGCCGACGGAGTCCAGAAAGCCTCCCGATGCTCCTGCATACTCAAACCGGCCTCGGTTGCCATGCTGAAGGAGTTTGGGTTGGACGGCGGCTACCTCCGGGTCCTTCTCCAGCACGGCAACCAACGGACGAAGCCAGTCGGGACGTACCTCTACGTCGTTGTTTAGAAGGCACACGTAGGGGGTGTCGGTTTTCGCCACGGCAGCGTTGTTGCCGCGCGCGAAGAGCCAATTCTCCGGATGCCGGATGAGGTGGACGCTCGGATGCGTTTCGGCGAGCCATGCGGATGTGCCATCTGTCGATGCATTGTCGGCAACCACGACATCGAAGTTTTCATAGTCCGTCGCCAGCACCGACGGTAGGAAACGCTCGAGCAACTCCCGACCGTTCCACGAGACAATAACTACCGAGACGGCGGGTTGGGGCAAAGGGTGCGTGCAGTAATACTTCGATCCCTAAAAATACGTGTGCCAGGCTTTGAGAACTTCTCCCAGCCACAAAAGCGTCGGCGCGGCCCCACGGGCCCCACCACAAGACCCAGGCCGCGCCGACTTTCCCACCGCCAGCGCGGAGGCACGCTGGCAGGCATCATGCGTCTCTCTAGAGAGATGCTGCCCGTATAGACAGA
>JBGTDU010000019.1:0-9372 GCA_041748175.1 Rubricoccaceae bacterium | reverse complement strand
GCGTGGCCGATTCAGCCATTTGACTGATTTCTAGCTGGCTGCGAATTCGAATTCGACTTCGCCCATCGTAACGCGGTCGCCGTCGTTCAGGAGGATGGATTCTCCTTCGCCGAGGCGCCGCCCATTATGGGTCGTCGGGTTGCTCTCCGTAGAGGCGTGGTTGTACAGGGTGTACTTCCCGCCGTCGAAGACGAGCTTGGCCTGACGGCTGCTGACCGTGCGCGGCTTGAGTTGGATGTGCTCGTAGGGCCGTCCCTCGGTGCGCCCGAACGTGATCTCGGTCGTGCTTCTGCCCTGAGGCATGAAGAAGCGGACCTCGGTGATGTCGTCGAGACCGCCTTTGACCTTGAACCGGCCGGGCAGCACCTTCACTGTCTTGTCGTCCGGAGGGAGGTGCATCTTGATCGTCTTGCCTTCCACCACTTGGGGTATGGGCGTCCCCGCTGGCGTTCCGGACGGCGGAGTCGATGACGGCGTTCCTGACGGCGTTGACGATGGCACGCGGGTCGTCGTGCCTGTCGTGGAAGAAGGCTTGGCGTTGAGCGTGCGCATTAATGCCACGCCGAGGCCGATGAGGAGGAGGGCGGCTAGGCCGACGCCAACCCAGAGCCATGTGAAGCCGCCGTGGTCGCAAATGCCCGCTTCGTTGCGCTTGTAGCCTTCGCGGCAGATGCATGTCTCACCACTTCGAACTTCGTTTTCGCCGCAGGGTGGTATTGACGCAACACAGTTGCCAGATGCGTCTCGAGTTTGTCCCTCCGGGCATGCGCCGTCTTCACTAATGAATGGTTCGCTGATGTAAATGCCGCCTGGTTCAACAACGAGCAACGCCCGAACTGGTTCTGGATAGTCGGTTCGCCAGTCATCCTCACGGCGGTCGATACGAACTCGGTCGTAGCCCACAATTCCGCTTACTCGATGCGTTGAATTAATTGGAGGAAGTGCTTCGATGCTTGGGGCTCGAACCTTGATCCAGACACCAAAACGGTCCGCCAAGTAATAAAATCCTGTAGTTGTATTTGGGCCTTCAGCGTACTGCTTTACCGTGCCTTCCACCTCAACTCGTTCGTTTCCACAGACGTCGTAGTTGCGGTACAACTCCCTGACTTTAGATTGCTGAGGAGAATCTGGCGGAATGGTCAGCGCAGCGCATTCCTGGGAGGTTTCCGCCGCCGCCGGCTCGTCCTGAGCGAATACCGGGCTGGTGATCAGCAGTGAGAGGAGCAGCGCGGGAAGCGCCACGAGCGATGTACTAGAGCTGCGCATGGTTGTGGGGTTTGCGTGAGAGAGGGTTAGTTCATTCGTTCGAGCGCGTAAATCTCCACGGCGAGTTCGGACGCGGAAGAGGGGCGGTCGTTGGGGTTCTTGTTCAGCAGGCGGTAGACCAGAGCGGCCACAGGTTGTGGGATATTCGTCGGCAGCGGCGGCGGCGCGGCGTTCTCGTGAAGCTTCATTACGATGAGCGGGTTCTGATCGGAGAAGGGCGGATGGCCGGTCAGCAGCGTGTACATCAAGACGCCCACCGAGTAGAGGTCCGTCCTGCCGTCTACAGCCTCACCCCGGCACTGCTCCGGCGACATGTAGGCGGGCTTGCCGGCGATGGAACCATCGAGCGTGTGGATCTGGGTGAACTCGTGCTTGGCCTCGCCGAAGTCGATCAGTTTGACCGTCGGGCCGTGGTAGTCCTCGCCCGTCATGAAAACGTTGTCGGGGCTGATGTCGCGGTGCCAGATCCCATGCGCGTGCGCGGCCGCGAGGCCCTCCGCCACCTGCCGGGCGACCACCAGCACGTGCCTGACGGGAATGGGGCCGTTCTGTCTGATCAGGTTTAGCAGCGTCGTGCCTTCCAGGTACTCGAGGGCCACGTACGGGCGCCCATTCTCGGCGTTGTGCTCACGGCCATAGCGCAGCGCACGGACAACTGGAGCGCGAGGCGAGGAGGCCGAAATCTTCTGCAGCGCCTCGCCCTCCTTGACAAACTTGCGGACTAGGTCCGGATCGTTGAGGAGGGAGTTGTCCATGACCTTCAAGGCCACTTCGTCGCCGAGTGTCCGGTCGCGGGCGAGGTAGACCGTCGCCATTCCGCCCCGCCCAAGTTGCCGGACAACATCATAGCGGTCGAACGACGAAGGGATCAGACCCACTCGTCTTGCTCGCGGGCTGCGCTGCCGAATGAGGACTGCACCAAGCAATGTCCCAAGCACCAGACAAAGTCCGCCCATGGCGATGAGCAGCCACTCCACGGGCTTGATATTTTTCAGAGTCCTCGAAAGCCAACTGCCGCTCGGATCGAGGGAAAACAAAATCTCTCTGGTTGACCCGGTGACCGTCCGCGTGTCGGAGAGCGTCGCATAGCCCGCTTTTTCCAGGCGAAAGGCGTGTTCACCCGCCGCAATCTCGCTGGCCAGCATCCCATCGGAATCCGTCGTGCCGATTCTAACATCACCAACAAACACGTCCACGCCTCCGGGACTGGTTCGGATAATCTGGCTCTCCTCCACGAGCGTGAAAGAGTATTCGTCGTAGACGGCCCGGATGGTTATGGAGCTGGAGACAGGAGCGAACCCGTCCTTCTCCAGGCGAATCGTGTACTCTCCCGGTGGCGCGTAAATCCGGAGGATGCCGACATCATTCGTGAGGCCCTGTGATTCGCCGTTCAGGTAAACCGCGACGCCGGCCTGATTGGTTTTTATGGACTGGGCGTCCTGAGCCGCGGCGGGCGACATAACCCCCAGGCTCCACCCAATTAGAACCAGCCCATGGGCGAGTTGAAAAATGAAATGCCCCCTTTGTAGTACCATGGCGAAATGCTTCGAATGGCTACAAGAGATCTAGCTGGTCGTGATCGCTTGACGATGGAATTTCACTTGGACCAAACAGCCCGGAGAACTGGTGCGAGAAGGCTTGGGCAACATTTCCCAACAGCAAACATGCGCTAACGATTCCAACACCTTGGCTTGGGCGCTCTTCTGAACCACTAACATTGTGGGTTAGGTGTTTGGCTCGCATGGCTTCGTTCAGGTGGATCCGACGATGTTGAGGGCTGATCTGGCGGCGGTCTCCCAGCTAAGGGGAGGGGTCATGGGTATGGTTCGTTGGTTAGCGTACCGTGCAGCCCCAATACCTCGCATCGCGCGATCGCGTGATATTCGGACCACTCGACCTCGCCTTCCCGCCCCACCACGAACGGGAAGGCGAGGGACCCACCACCAGGGTCCTCCTGCTACCCCTCAAATGTCAACGCCATCTCGCAATATTGAAGATTAGGATCTCGAATGATCTCGCTGATCCATGGCCGAAACCATCTCTCTGGCCATTGCTCGTGCCATTTCCTGATCCCGTTGGTGTCGGAGATCCCACATCGCGTGCACGGCCAAGAGGAACCACAGGAAGATCCCAAAGCCGAAGAACACGATGGTGAACAGAGCAATGGGATACAGAATTGCGTGGACGATGAACGCCAGCCACTTCTGCTTGATGAGGAAGTAGAGCGGCGAGATAAAGATGGCGAGGGGTAGATCATTGTGGATCCGGAGATATCCGATTGAATTCCGGAACTTCTTCGAAGGAGAAGCCCCATGCGTTTATCACAGCGTAGCACGCACCATCCCTATCGTGCATCGCGCGATTGCGGGATTGTTGCGGCTAAGCCTTGCTCTGCCCCGATCTATTCTATAATTGTGGGACGATTAGAGGCGTAGAATCAGGTCGTCGTATTCAGCATGCGTTCCTTTCCAGAACCACCATACCGTGGCGTCCTGTGTTTTCCATTATGCCACGGTGCGATGATGCTTGCCCACGCGAGCCGACCAGATCGGCTGCCGTTGGCTTATTCGCTTGAAATGAAGCCCCGGATGCCGTGGATCCTTCAGCCAAAGGGAATAGGCTTCCCGCGCCCTTTCTTGTACGTGCTTCGGCAAACTTGAGAAGCGCTTCCGGAAGGCAGTTGCAACGCGCGACCTAATCACCTTCGCCTCGAATCCGTTCCTCCAAAGTGGACGAGTCCTCAGCGTCGATATCGTGACGGGCTATCGCGGCCAGTCTGTCCCATTGCTCGTTAGTGGTGCTCGCAAAGAGGCAGCCCCATTCACTCTCGTCGTCTTTCTCGGCCAGGATGCGGGCTGCTATAGCGTTCTGCTCGTCGTCGGAGAGAGTGGCGGCTTCGTTTACGGCACGTTCCAGTAAAGCTGTCATACTCGTTGCAGATAGTGCAACGTCACAGACGCGTGGGTGGGGCGCAGCGTTCCATGTGAGTGGCTGAGCTTCAGTACATAGCCGGCCTCGGTCAAAGGTTATTGCCCCCTTCGACTTGCTATTCGATCACGTTGTGACCCCAGACAGTCGCTCCGCCTGTAGTCGCATCGACGAGGTAGTCGACGGACCATGGCCGCCGATTGCCGGAAACCTCGAAGCGATACGCGATGCGGTTTCCCCGCCCCTGCAGCATTCTCATACTAAGCGCGGGGTTGACCCCCACTGCTTCGTCGACTCGCGGAAGCTGAGATTGTCTTGTTCGGGCCGCACGCCTTGAACGCGATGGAACAGGAGGCACTTCGATTGACTGTTGACGATGTGTTTGCTGGGATTCGTTCCGGCGAGATACTCGAGAACTACCCGGACGCGGTTCGTGGTTCGTGCTGCCTGATTAACGGCGAGACGAGACGGCATCGTCCCATCCATATCGTCTGCACGTCTGCGCGAGCGCCGCTCTTTATCATTACCGTCTACGAACCATCGCCCCCGATCTTCGTCTCACCCGCGCAACGTCGAATCCCATAGCCATGGAAGGCACGAAATTACGCGCGGATGCCGGCCCGCGATGCATCCTGAGTGGATGCACGGGTACGTACGAACGGCGCGAAATTCTGCATTGTGTGGAACGAACCGGTAACACCATTTGCATCGACCATGTACCGGCGCTCGTTTGCAGCGTCTGCGGCGATGTACAGTTTGAAGTCGATACGATGCGTCGTCTGCAGACATTACTTGCTGCGCCCGGTCCGCCCGATAAGCACCTTCCGGCCTACGAATTCAACAGGTCCTCGGCCGCTGCATAGAATCCGCCGGATGGGTTGAGGTGGCGGAACTCGTCGCGTGCCGAAAAGGAAAGCGACATCGCGCTAGGCGGCAATAATTCGACATAACACAACTATATAATCCCCGACCGAATCCCCTTGGCCACGGCCTCAGCGCCTGTGTTGGCGTGGAGCTTCCGGTAGACGTTGCGCAAATGAGTATCCACCGTGTGGCGGCTCAGGCAGAGGGTTTCACCAATGCCGGACTTGGTCCCGCCTTTGGAAAGCTGAAGGAGCACCTGGCGCTCGCGGACGGACAGCGGATCCTCGAGAGGCGGAGCGGCCTCGAATTGTCGCAGGACATGGCGTGCCACGGCCGGGGAGAATACGGCGCCGCCCTCAATTGTCTCCCGCATGGCGGCGATCAGGGAATCAGACTTCGTCGCGCCTTTCACCACGTAGCCGCATGCTCCGGCTTCAAGGATGGCGAACACGGAATCCGGGTCATCCTTTTGGGTTAACGCGAGAACGCGGAGATCCGGATAGGTCTTGCAGAGTTCTCGCGTGGCCTCGATGCCGCTCTTGCCGGGTAACCGGATGTCCATTGCTACCAGATCCGGGAGTTCAAGCCTGGGGGTGGCTCTGCAATGCGATTGCAATTCTTCGTACGTCTCGAAGGCGGCCGTCAACTGGAACTCGTCCTCGAGTTCGATCAACTCCTCGAACGAATCCCGGAAGATCTGCTCGTCCTCAACCAGCCATATGGAGAGAGCCTTGGTCATGCACAAGCGTACGAAGGCGAGCGGTACCGTTCATCGCGCGATCGCGCGATCTCATATCTAGAAGGATAGAGAAACCGTGGTTCCCTCTCCCGGTGCCGAGGTGATTTGAAAAGCGCCGCCGATGGCCTCACTCCTGCGTTTCAGGGAAGCGAGGCCTCTGCCTGGGAACGTTGTCATCGTGAACCCTCTTCCGTCATCCGAAATCGTGAGACACACGGACCGGTCCGCCTTCATCGCCAGACTGATGTTGACCATCGTCGCGCTGCCGTGCCGGCTCGTATTGTGCAGGACTTCTTTGCAGAAGAAAAGAACCTGCCGTCGAACCTCCATGCCGACATTCTGGTTCAGAGCCCCACTTCTCGTCATGGTTACCGATACACCTGGCAGCAGAGTCTCCGCAACTTGCTGGATTCGGTCGGCCAGCTTCGCCAGGGTTTCATGCGTATCGCCTACGATCCATGTGGTATCCCGAAGGTCGCCCAAAATGGACCGCGCTTCTTCGGCGCGATCCGCGAGAATAGTGGGAGATGCGACGCTGGGATTCTTTGCCGCTACGTCCAGCCCCAATGCAAGCCCGCTCAGGCGGCTTCCGATATCGTCGTGCAGGTCGTCTGCTATGGTCACTCGCGTGCGCTCGATGCCAAGCAAATACTGCACACGGGCTCTGAAAATCGCAAACCCGATGGACGACAGCACGATCGCTGCAAGCAGGAAAAACCAGGGCCGTTTCCAGAAAGGCGCCAGCACGAGAAGCTCAACCGTAGCCTCATTGGCGTCCGGTTGCATCGCCGGACGAACGCGGAAGGTATAGCGGCCCGGAGGCAGTTTGGGGTAGGTGATCTCGGAGCTTCCACTGGGGCGCGACCACTCTTGTTCGAGGCCATCGAGACGACACACATAGCGTCTCGCCTCCAGCGAATTGAAGCTCAGCGAAGCAAACCGAAGCGTCGGCCCACCTTGATTGGGGCCGATCCTGATTATGTCCGTAAGGTCTGCGCGGCTGCCGGGAGCGGCGTCAGTGCCGTCAACTCGAACGGCTGTTATCCGGATGGGCGGTGGACTGGCGTTCATGACATCCGCTGGATCAAAGAGCAGGACGCCATTTTCCGTCCCGAAGGCCACCAGGTCATGCCGAATTTCGGCGCAGGCTGGCCGCAGGAACCCCCGGGCTGGAAATCCCGCGATGGTTGCATCATGCGTTATCTGGTGGGTGTCCGGGTCCAGGCGGAGAATTCCGCTCGCCGTTGCAACCCAGGTGCCGGATGCTGTCGGGAGGACGCAGGTGACATGAGGACGGTTGAGCTGTCGGTCGCTCAAGACCCTCTGAGGTTGGCCGCCTTCCGGTATCCAGTCCAATCCGCTGGTACCACCTGCCCAGACTCCGTTTATGGCAGTTGCGAGTGTTGTCACCCAGTCGTCAGAAAGGCCATCCGCTTCTGCACGAAGGCATTGAAATGCGTCCCCGGCATCAAGCTGGCACAGGCCGCGTCCCAATGTGCCAACCCAGAGATGTTTGGGTCCGGCGGAAGCAAGAGCGTAGACTGATGTCCGGGAAAAGGGCGCTACGAATTCAGTTTCACCTGTCGAGTGATTCATCTTCGCCAGGCCATGTTCAGCCGTTCCGATCCAACTCTCTCCCGAGACAGCAAGCGCCATCGAATAAACATGTTCCGTGGCAAGCGAGACCGGGCCGCGATCGAGAGGACGATCAAACTTCTCGGTTCTTGTATCAAACCTGCAAATCCCTGCTCCGGATGTTGCCACCCACAGGCTCCCGTCAGTCTGCCACCCAAGGTCGAGAACGCTGTCATTGCAGAGAGTGCTGGGGTCGGAAGGGTCGTGCCTATACTGCTCGCAGGTGAGCGTTTCCGGGTCACATTTGTTCAGTCCGCCATCGAAGGTTCCCACCCATAGTTCACCCGTTGGACCAACGACAATCCGTGTGACACGTGGGTTTGAGAGAGAGTACGGATCTCCGGCGCGGTGAGTCAGAAATCGAAATGGAGGTGATGGAGGTAGGTACGCCACGCCGCCCCACGTGGCCACCCAAACTCCTCCTCGTTCGTCAATGCTGACGTCTACCACCTCATCGGCGGGGAGTCCACTCGAACTACCAGCGCTTGAACGGAACTGCCGGGAGGTTTTGGCGACCGGATCGTACACCAGAAGCCCATCGCCCCAGGTACCTATCCAAACGTGTCCCATTTGGTCAGTATCCAGCGCGACGATATGGGAGATGGGCATCTGTCCGCCCACGCGACTACCCAATGCAATGTGCGTTACTCTGTCGGCGTCGTCTTCTACCCGAAACAAGCCTTGTCCCATCGTTCCCACCCAGACTTCGCCGCTCTGCGAAATTTCGATGGCCTGGACGAGTGTGTCCGGCATACCAGCGACGGAAACGAAAGCAGAAGAGGAGGGATGCCGAACAGCCAGACCAGTGGGAGTACCTACCCAGATAGTTCCATCTTCCTCGACCGCCAGTGCTGAAATCCACGAATTTTTAGGTGCGTAGGCTTCCTCAAATTGACGGGCTGATAGTGTGGCCGAGTCCACGGTGTACAATCCATTTGGTGTGCCAACCCAGATTGTGCCATCTGGTCCTTCTGCGAGGGCGGCGATATTGCTGTTGACGAAGCTTTCCGGGCTCGATGCATCTCCGATGCAGTTGAATAGCGTGGAGGTTGGCTCGCGTTTGCAAAGCCCGTCTCTCGTCCCGATCCAGTTCGAGCCCTGACGGTCCAGTAGCAAAGCTCCAATATTTACGACGGCGTTGGAAATTGAGCCGCTCGTGCTTGAACTCGGTCTGAAAACGTCTGTGTGGATTCCGTCGGAGTACGCCAATCCAACGTACGTACCAACCCAGATGAACCCGTCCTTGTCCTGCAAGACAGCCGTGGTAACCGAGGCGGGTAGGTCTTCAATGTATTGCCAAGGCTGCTCCGATTGCGCCGTCGCTTTTGGCACACAGGACCAGAGCGGAAACAACAAAGTGGCACCTAAAACGACATTCTGCCTCAATCGAAGTGACATGTGGGCCTGCCATCGGAATCTTACGTCGTAGGATACCATTCACAACCAATACGGCGCGTGCAGTGTGCCATTGTTTGCTAGAGTGTAAGGTCGAGCGTGTTCATCTCGGATTCCGTCTTTGCTATCTCAAGCCATCCCATTTTGATCGGGACCTCATATACTCTTGCGCCGCCCAGGCGTCGCCAGAAATGCACCAGACCGGGCGCGAGTGTTCGCACAACGGGTACGCCAACGAGGGAATGCATCTGATCGATTACGAAGGCCCGCAGGCCCACACTTTCAAGTGCAGAGACCAATGTTTGGAGGCCTGCCTCCAGTGCTCTGGTTGGGGCCACGTGCTCACCCGCTGCAATCAGGTGGGGATTGTCCTCTGTTGACGCGGTGTCTACCCAGGCTGTCGGATTTTTCTGCACTACGCTGTCCGTCGGTGCAATGAGTTGAGCGAGTTCCCCTGTTGCGCGCAGCGCGGCTTCACGGTGAGTGAACCCCGCCCCAAACCCAAGCGTCCATCCAGGCAGGCCAGTACTACGACGCGAGACAGC
>JBGTDU010000018.1:0-101895 GCA_041748175.1 Rubricoccaceae bacterium | reverse complement strand
CAACTCATCGACAGCGAAAAGGGCCTTCGCCATCGTCGTTTCGCGGGGCACGCCCGAGTACGTGGCATGGCCGAGAATCGCGGTTCTGATTTCCTCCGAATAGCCAAGAGCCTCCAACAATTTGACGCATACAAACGGATGCTCGTCCGGCGTCGGGTGCTTTTCATAGTCCATGTCGTGCAGGAGCCCCGTGATGCGCCAGGTCTCGATCTCCTCACCGAAGTGCTCGGCATACCACGCCATTCCGGCTTCCACGGCATGGGCGTGGCGGCGCAGGCTGTCGCCTTCCGTCCATTCATGGAAAAGTTTCAGAGCGTCGTCGTAGGAAGGCATCGTTGCTGTGGGTGACGCAGGTTGTCGCAGGCGGGTGCTATACTCGAAAAGATACATGGCCTGAACAGGTTTTCAGCCAACTCGTTCGACCATCCCCGGCCCCTTCTGCCCAGGCGGGCAGCTCGAATCAACCGCCGCCCAAGAATGGCCAAACTCCGAACCCGCTTTGTCTGCCAGGCGTGCGGCCACGATACACCGCGCTGGACGGGCCAGTGCCCTGGCTGCGCCGAATGGAACACGATGGTTGAGGGAGTCGCCCCGTCGTCCGTGAAGGCACCCGTGATGCGGGCAATCTCGAATGGGGGGAAGGCTGGCGCATGCGGTGGAGTCCGCCCGCAGCGGCTCGGGGATATTGCCATGTCGGCGCAACCTCGGCTCGTTACAGGTCTCGCCGAGTTTGATCGTGTGATGGGAGGTGGAATTCTCCAGGGCTCGCTTACGCTCGTGGCGGGCGACCCAGGCATCGGCAAATCGACGTTGATGACGGAACTTGGGCGGCACCTTACGGAGCAAAGCGTCCTCTACGTAACCGGGGAAGAGAGTGCACAACAAGTCAAGCTCCGGGTCGAGCGCCTGGGGATCGATGCCGACGCATTCTACCTCTTCCCCGAGACGAACATCGAGGCCATCATGGCTGCCGCGTACGATCTGCAGCCAGACGTGATGATTGTTGATTCCATCCAAACGGTCTATCGCCCCGACCTCTCCAGCGCGCCGGGCTCTGTCGCGCAGGTCCGCGAGTCGACCGCCGCGCTCCTCAACCTCACCAAAACACTGCCCGTCTCTACGTTCCTCGTCGGTCATGTCACGAAAGATGGAAGCATCGCGGGGCCGCGCGTGCTCGAGCACATGGTGGATACCGTGCTCTATTTCGAGGGCGATCGACATCATGCCTATCGGATTCTGCGATCCATCAAGAACCGGTTCGGGGCTGCACACGAGATTGGCGTATTCGAGATGCGAGATAAAGGATTGGTTGAGGTGGGGAATCCATCCGCGTTATTCCTTGCTGAGCGCAATTTCGGGCAGAGCGGCAGCGTGGTTGTCTGCGCCATGGAAGGGACGCGACCGCTTTTGGTGGAAGTGCAGGCGCTCGTCGCACAAACTTTCTACGGGACGCCTCAGCGAACGGCCGCCGGATTCGATTCCCGCCGACTTCAGCTTTTGCTGGCCGTCCTGGAAAAGCGTGAGGGTCTTCGGTTCTCCCAGCACGATGTCTTTCTGAACGTCGCCGGCGGCGTTCGATTGGAAGAGCCTGCCGTCGATCTTGGTGTGGCGCTCGCGATAGCGTCCTCTTTCCGGGATGTGCCGACGGATTCGTCGACCGTTGTTGTTGGAGAAGTGGGCCTTGGCGGAGAGATCCGCGCGGTCGCTCGCATCGAACCACGGCTTTCCGAGGCCAAACAACTCGGCTTTGAGAGAATGCTCTTGCCCAAAGCCAATCTGAAGAATCTTGATGCCCCAGCGGGTATTGAGTTGCTTCCGGTCTCGACGCTTTCGGAGGCGCTGGACCTGGTTTTGTAAATTCCGCCTTTGACAGACGTAGGTCGCCGCATGGCGGGATGGGGGATGTCGGATAGGGTGGCCGCGTCATCGGATCGCAGCGACACCTCTCCCCCGGTTGGCCCGGGTACTCTCCTCAAGGGGAGACCAAGGTGAGTGGCAATATCTTCCGGGCCCACCATTGTTGGTCATGGCATCACACCAAACATTCTCGTCGTTCCGTATTTGGCTCGGCGTACTCGCGTCGATGCAGCACACCCGCCTTCGCGACCAGGCAGATGCACTCCGCGATATCGTCTCACTTCGCCTCGACGATGCGGAGCGCGGAGCCGAGATCGCCATCAACGAAATCCGCAGCGAGATGGCCCTCTCCAGCGAGGCCATCGAGATGCTCGACTTCGGCGCTGGCACGCGGGGGAGTGTGCTCTCATCAGAAAGCAAGCCGACCGAGCGCAGTATCTCCGAGATCTACAGGCGTGCCGCTGCATCGCCCGCGTGGGGCCGGTTCATGTTCCGGTTGGTTCGTTCCCTGAAGCCTCACCGTGTTCTGGAGTTGGGAACGAACCTCGGCGTCTCCGCAATGCACCTCGCGGCTGCGTTGGAACTCAACCAAGAAGGGGGGAAGCTGCTTACGATCGAAGGAGATCCGACGCTCTCCAAAATCTCCCGAGAGAACCTCACCCGGGTGGTTGCCAAAGACACCGCCACCGTGCTCACTGGGCACTTCGACGAGGTTCTCTCTACCGGCTACGCACATGCCGCGCCGTTCGACCTGGTCTTCATCGACGGCCACCATGAGGAGGCTGCGACGCTTCGTTATTTTGAGCGGATCCGGCCACTCCTTGCGCCCGGTGCGTGTGTTGCCTTCGATGACATCGAACCCTTCCGGCCAGTTCGAAACGCATGGAAAAAAATCATCGCCCGCGAACAGAACTCGGGGACGGTAGATTTGCTGGGCATCGGACTGTGGTTCGCACCTCTCACGCTCCCCGCGCAAGAAGCTAGAACGAAGGTTCGTCCGGTCGTACAATAAGCCCAACCAGTTGACGTTTTGAACCCGCGCGCACTATGTCATCGATGACCGACCAGACGGACGAGCAACTCGTTGTTATCTATCTCGAGAAGGGAGATGAGCGAGCCTTCGGGATCCTCGTTGACCGGCATCAGGAGCGGATCTTCGGCTACCTGATGGGGATGGTGCGCGACCGCAGTATTGCATCCGACCTTTTTCAAGAGACGTTCCTCCGCGCGATTCAGGCGATGAACCGCAACCGGGGCTCCTATGAACAGCAGGACCGTTGGCTGGCATGGGTGATGCGCATTGCCCGAAATGCCGCCCTCGACCACCTCCGAAGCCGCAAAAAATGGCAGGACGTGGGGGCGGGTGACGACGACAACGGCGCGACTTTTTGGGATCGCCTCCCGGACGAAGCACCCGACTCCTCGGCACTTCTAAACCGCGCGGACCTGTGGCAGGAGGTTGAGCAAGCAATCGAGCAACTGCCTCCTGAGCAGCGCGAGGTGGTTGTGATGCGCCATCAATCCGACCTGACCTTCCGCGAGATCGCGGACATAACCGGTGTCTCCATCAATACCGCCCTCGGGCGGATGCGCTACGCGCTGATCAACCTGCGCAAGCTCCTTGAACCCGAATGGTTCGATGAAACCCCCCTCGAAGCGACAACCACATCCCAGCGAACGAAGCCGCATGCGCCGACCCAACCCGTCGCCTGACCGGCTGTCCCACATCCACGACCCGCGTATCCCTCTCGATTCTTTCAGCTACACGCCCTCTCGCGCCGCGATGAACGACGGCCTCGATCCAATTAAACACGTCTACGGCGAAGAAACTTCCGGGTCTGCTCCTGCGCCCGGTTCTTTGCAGTCGGTCGAGCTTCAAGTGCTCCAGGAGATGAAGCTCGTGTTGAGCAACATGCCTCAACCAACGCCTCCCGATGCCACGGTGATCGCAATCAAGGACGCTGCGGCAGCGGATGTCTTCCAGGCTCTGAGAAGCGCATACGAGGAGGAAGGTTCGGTAGACAGCATGGGAATGGACAATGCTCGTGTCGCCGAATACGAGTTGCTCCGAACGACTAAGGCGGCTTTGGATAGGCTCCATCGGAGTCGGCCCGATCCCGCTCTTATTGATTCTGTAAAGTTGGCGGCGGCGGCGCATCAGGTCACGCCACTGCTGGCGGCATACGGTGAAGGGGAGGCCCCGCAAGCGCAGTCGCCGGAGTACGTTGAGTTCTCGTTGCTGACGACGACAATGGCTGCGTTGGACACGCTCCCGCGGGTTAGTGCGGGTTCCGAAGGTTTGGAGGCGGTAAAGTCTGCGGCGGCGGAGTGGCAACGTGCTGCAGTGCTTGCCGCGTATGGGGAAGCGGCGCCTCCGGCCCCGGAGTCGGCGAACTACGTGGAGTATGCCTTGCTGAGCTCGACGAGAGCGGCACTCGACACTCTTCCGCGTGCTCGTCCGGATGCCTCTGTCTTCGCTGCTGTTCTCGGCGCCGCGACGCCCGACGCGCCAACACTAAAAATGGCGTCGGATCGTCCCGCCCAATCACGAAGCAACATCCGCCGATGGGTGCCTGCCCTGGCGATGGCGGCTTCAATTGTGATTGTGGCGATAACGGGATTGTGGGTTGCCAACGTCCTTCCCGTCGGGCAACAGGCTGCAGATACCGGGTTGGTGGCGGAGGCTCAGCCGCCCGTCGCCAACGACGCGGCGGTTTTCGAAGCTCCCCCGGAAACAGAGACCGAACTCGCAGAAGCACCACCCACGGGCTTGTTTGGCCAACCGCCAGGGAGTGGTCAGCCAACCGTCTCCCAGCATCGTCTGCCGAGCAACGTCGCTGCTTCAGTGCCTTCGGCATTTGGGCTACCCGAACGCCGAAGCGTTGAGTCAAATCAAACCCCCGGCCTCACTGCGGACGTCGTGAGCGAAAATCGGGCAGAACGCTCGGAGGCTTCCCGAGGAATTGCCTCCGCCGATACGAACCAACCTGCGGCCACCGTTTCAGAGTGGGATGCGGGAGAAGATGTCCGTGTGCTATCGCTCCGACTTAATCAACTTGCCAGTTCTAACGAGGGTCTTGCGTGGGACGAGCCGCCGAATCCACTTGGGGCTTCCGAGCCCATGACCGGCGCTTCCGCGGATGGCATCCATGCCGTTCGTGCGGGTGCCCCACTCGGCCGTGTAAATGTGCAGATGCGTTCCAGCGAACGGACAAACGATCAATGAAAGCCGTATCACTTCTTGCCGTTCTAATCTCACTGAATGTGCTGGGTAGCCCGGTGCCTCAGGCGCAGGAGCGCGAGGGGCCTGCATCGGACGCCGCAGAAGAGGTGGTCCGAACACGCATTCTCGAAATCCACGGCGGAGATGTCAAACTGGATGGACAGACGCTCCCGTCCGGCCATTTGCCCAGGGGTTTGAGCCTGCAGGGACTCGACGTGACGTACCATTTCAGCGGTCCTGTCACGCCTGTCCTGGAGATCGACGGGGAGGTGTATGTCCTGGAAGGTGATCGGTTGATCCGGATGGATGACGCAGCGCCCAATCGAGCCAATGTCTACTTCCTCGGCCAGCCAGAAATGAATGCACCGGCTTCTCCCATTCGGTCGGCCAGTGCGGAAATCCCCCGCTCCCAAGTATTTGACGACGCGGACGAAGAAGAAGAAGAGGATGCGTACCTGCGACAGTTGTCCTCACGCGCCCGCCCACTTTACGATCAGATTCAGGATGAGCAGTCGCTCGAATTGGAGACCTACCGGCTTGCCGGCGAGTACAGGCGGGCTGGGAATGCTGAGGACCGGAGCAGGATAGAAGAAGCGCTTCGTGATATGCTGAACGAGTCATTCGAGCTCAAGCAGCAGATCCGCGCCGACGAAATTGAACAGGCGGAGTCCCAGATCGATGAGTTGCGGCGGCTGGTAGACGAGCGTTCATCCCGCAAAGAACAGATCATAGAGCGCCGCCTGCGTGAGTTAACAGGTAAACGAGGCCCCTGATCGAAACCACGCTTGGAGAAGCCGGTCCCACCGACCGCCACGGTTCTTCCCTCTAAACCTTACGAACCATGTTTCCACCTTTTCGATTGTTCTTAGCTGGTTTCCTCATCGTCGGCTTCGGCGCACCTCAGGTGGTCTCAGCCCAGGCTGACGACGGTGATGACGCCGAGGAAGCGGTTTTCGAAACCGAGGACGGACGCCGCATCATCATCAGCGAGCAAGATTCTGACGGCGATCGGCCTAGCGTTGAACGCCACGTTCTTCGGCGCCCCAATCGTGCAATGTTTAGGCAACGAGGCGAAGGCGGGTTTCCCCGAATCGAACGCCACGGCAAAATCATCTTCCGAGACGAAAACGGCGAAGAGCGCCATTTTTCGATGAATGGCGATGGCATGCGATGGTTGAGCGACTCGGACGGGATGATTTCGGACACAACCATCGACGGCAAGCGTGTCATGATAATTCGAACGCCGGGCGGGGAAGAGCAGATCATCGAGCTAGACGGCCTAGGACAAAACGCCTTCTCGTTTCGAATGCCGGACTTCGAGCACAATTTCGACTTCGAAGCGCCAGAAGGCCACGAAATGCGCCTCCGGATGTTTGGTGACGGAGGCTCAAATGAATTCGCATTCGGCCCCAACTTCATGCACCTCAACGGAATGATGGGTGCCTCGCCCGAAACGCGGCGCGAGATGATGGGGCTTGAGCGTCGATCCGTTGAGATCGCGTCGCGGCTTCGTGGAAATCCCGATTCGGCGCTCGAACGCGAGCTAGATGACGTCCTGGAGCAGCTCTTCGAACTTCGCGGCCGCTCGCGCGCGGAACGCGCCGCACACATGGAGCAACAGGCGGAGGAGCTTCGACAAGAAGCCCGGGAACTCCGCGAGTCGCTTGACGACCGCAACCGAGACCGCCAGAACCTCATTGAGGAGCGCAAACGCGAGCTCCTTGGCGTTCAAGGAAGCGGTTGGTAAACTCGTAAAATGTTCTGCACTACCGAAATCCCGGCGAGTTTTCTCGTCGGGATTCCGCATTTCAGTGGGGCTCTTCGTAATGCAAACGGTACGAAACCTCTCGGGAGAGGTAGGGGGCTCAAGGTTCATGCGCTCGTCGTAGCTTCAGATTGTTTAGCCGGAATCGCTGAAAACCGGGCGTTCCAAAGGCATTCGGTGAACTGGCGCGGCAGTCCATTCCCTATATGTGGTCGATAAGAAGAGGGCGGCACAAGTTTTTCTCAGCGATAAAGCCCGTGTCTTCGTGGCTCGGGCTCCCTGTTCTGCCATTAAGTTTGTTCTGCGCGCTGCAGAAGTTCCCTCGCCCACTATGTTGTTCGCCCGCCAGCCCATCGTGTTCAAGATTCGCCTCGTTGTCCTCTCGCTGATTCTGATCGCACTGATCAGTCCCGGTTCGGCCGCTCGTGGAGGCGCGGACATTGAGCGGGTGTCCTTCTCCGCGCGATCAGATGGACATGGTCACGTGGTCCGGCTGCATATTAGCGGGCGTATCGCTGCGTACAGTGTCGAGCAGTCTTCGGATACCGAGCTTCAGCTTACAGTTTTTCAGGCGGGGCTGGCAGCAGATCTCCAGAGAGATCCCGCACTAGGGCCGGTCGCGAGCTATCGCGTTCTACCTGCCGACGATCGTGTTGTCTTTGTTTTTTCGCTTCGGGCAGGCGTTCATGTGCAGCCCCAGGCCTATCCAGATCGCGCCACCAACGATTTGCTTTTGTCGCTGCCCACAAGCTCTCCTCCGGTAACGCTGACAACGGTTGGGAGCGGCGGCGGTGGCAGAGCCGGTAGCCCGAACCAGAGCAACTGGCAATTGGATTGTATGGTGATCGATGCAGGCCACGGAGGCCACGACGGCGGGGCTACCTACAATGGCGTCCGCGAAAAAGATGTTACGCTGGGTATCGCGAGGCGGCTGGGCACCTACGTGCAAGACCTGTTGGGCGTCCGCGTGGTCTATACGCGTTCCGATGACCGCTTCATCGAACTGCATGAACGCGGCCGGATCGCCAACACGTCATGCGGTAAACTCTTCGTCTCTATTCATGCCAACGCGGCGCCGTCAAGTTCGGCGACGGGCACCGAAACGTACTTTCTCGCCCCACACAGAACGCAAAGCGCACGCGATGTGATGGCCCGGGAGAACGGCGTCGTCCGTCTCGAAAGTGCGCCCGAGCTCTATGAGGATTTCGACGCCGAAGGAGGAATCATTCGCACGCTTGCGATGAGCAGCTACCAACAGGAAAGCCAGGAATTGGCGAGCTTAATCGAGGGCCAGTTCGGAAACCGCGCCGACCGGAACAGCAGAGGGGTGAAACAAGCTGGATTTCTGGTCCTCTGGCGTGCCTCAATGCCAGCCGTCCTCGTCGAGACCGGGTTTGTTACCAATTCGGATGAGGCTCGTTTTCTCGCCAGCGACGATGGCCAGGACCTCATCGCAAGCGCCATCTTCCGGGCTATCCGCGACTACAAAGAGCATTACGAGAACGGCCTCCGCGCGGCGCGAAACTGAACGCAACCGCCGTGAAATAGCAAAACCTAATCTGCAGCAGTGAACGGTGCGCCTCGTACTTTTGAGGCGCACCGTTTTTATTTGCCCCTAGCAGGCTGTTGATCTATTCAACCGTCGGCGAGACGAGCGGATCTTGGTCGAGATCAAGGCGCGAGATCGCAGCCGTATTGGTGATCCGGCGAGATTCTCGCAACGCAGAGATCGATCAAGAGTCGCCGCCGCAGGCAGGGGGAATCGATCAACAGACCCCTAGACGAAGCCGTCATGTACGAACGCCTCGCAGACGCTGTCCGAACAATCCAGGATTTCCCGAAGCCCGGCATCCAGTTCAAGGATATCACACCGATACTCGCCAATGCCGAGTTGTACGCCGAAGCACTCAGTCTCCTCAAATCTCCGTATGCTGGCGCAGACGTGACGCACGTGGTGGGTATCGAAGCGCGCGGGTTCTGGTTTGGTCCGGCGCTGGCCGAGCGCCTGGAAGCGGGGTTCATTCCTGCCCGAAAGCCAGGCAAACTTCCGGGCGCGACAATACGCGAGACCTACGATCTTGAATATGGAGCGGATGCCGTCGAGATCCACAGCGACACGCTAAAACAGGGAGATCGCGTCCTCATCCACGATGATATAATTGCCACTGGTGGTACGGCGGGAGCAGTGGCTCGCCTGATAAAGCAGACGGGAGCAGAAGTGGTCGGGTTCTCTTTTCTCCTTGAACTGATGTTCCTCAGTGGTCGGGCGCAGCTCCCTGGAGGCGTTCCCATTCGATCGGTGATCGAGATCTAGGTCCGGCAAACCCCTAGCGAGCCGCGATACAGGAGATCTCTACCCGGGCACCTCGCGGAAGCGCTGCAACCTGAACCGTTTCACGCGCGGGCGGCGCCTCGCTGAAGTACCGCGCATACACCTCGTTCACGAGTGCATAATCGTCCATGTTGGTTAGGAAAACCGTGCACTGGACGGCGTGCTGGAAGTCCAAACCCGCTGCGATTAATACGGCTCCGAGGTTGTCGAGAACCCGGGTAGCCTCCTCCTCAACATCGCCCCGAACCATTTCTCCCGTGGCTGGATCGAGTGCAATCTGGCCCGAGCAGAAGAGAATATTGCCTGCTAGCATCCCTTGTGTGTAGGGCCCTATCGCAGCCGGAGCGTTGGGAGTTTTGACAGAAACGCGCCGGGAAGGAGGGGGGACATTCATAGGAAAACAGGAAAGAAAATAGGTCGCTTAGAACGCGCCCATAGGTACCGAGCGCTTCGTGCTTCGCCAAGCGAAGATTCCGTTTGAACCGGGCTTGGCCCTGCGTTGTGCCTTTCGGAAGCAGTCTCGGTCGGAACGGATGCCGTTCCGGATCCGTTGGCGAGGCAACCACTTCATCCCTACCAACGCAATCCGATGAGCCGTAATGGGCGCGTGCTTGTAGCCATGAGCGGAGGAGTGGACTCCTCCGTAACCGCTGCGCTTTTGCGGGAGGAAGGCTATGAGGTCGTTGGCATTACGATGAAAACGTGGGATTACGCGACGACTGGCGGCGCGGCAGAGGCGAAGAAGCGCACGAAGGAGGTTGGTTGTTGCACCCTCGAATCCATGAACGATGCGCGTTCCGTTGCCGTTCGGATGGATTTCCCGCACTTTGTCGTGGACATTCGCCGGGAGTTCGGCGATTGGGTTGTGGACCGTTTCACAAGCGACTACCTGGCCGGACGAACCCCGAACCCCTGTGTTCTTTGCAACACCCACATCAAATGGGCTGCTCTTCTGGAGCGCGCCGATGCGCTAGGCTGCGAGCACATTGCGACTGGCCACTATGCGCGAGTTCGTGAGGAAGGAGGGCGGAACATCGTGAGTCGCGGGCTAGATCGGAACAAGGACCAGAGCTATGCCCTCTGGGGGATTGAGCAGAAGCATCTTGCGCGCAGCATTTTCCCGCTCGGCGGCTTCACCAAGCCTGCTATCCGAACGATGGCATCCGATTTTGGGCTCGACCATGTCGCCGGGAAGCCAGACTCGTACGAGATCTGTTTCATCCCCGACAACGACTATCGGGGCTTCCTTAAGCGCCGAATTGACGGATTAGAAGAAAAAGTGGACGGCGGCAACTTCACGATGGAGGCCACGGGCGAGGTGGTTGGAAGGCACCATGGCTATCCGTTCTATACCATTGGCCAGCGCCGAGGTCTCGATCTCTCCTTCGGCGAGCCCGTCTACGTGACGCGCATCGACGCTGCGACCAACACGGTGTTCGTGGGCGCAAAGGGCGAATTGGAGGGGAAGACGTTAACCGCCCGACAAATCAACTTCGGCAAAGTGGTGGGATTTGCTAGCGAAACCCGCGCGAGTGGACAGATCCGCTACAAGGACCCTGGCGCAGCGTGCCTCGTTCGCCAGACGGCGGAAGACGAGCTGGAAGTTGTGTTCGAAGAACCCCGAACCGCCATTACCCTGGGCCAGTCGCTGGTCTTGTATGACGGGGATGATGTCCTCGCCGGTGGATGGATTGCAACGACCGGTCGTTCTGATGCAACGGCCAACGCCGAGTTCATCGCGCTGCTGACGCTTTGAGCTCCCGAGAATGCCCATCCTGTGCACTTGACGCTCCAGGAGATGTAATGGAGTGCCCGTATTGCGGCTATGAGTTCCCCGCGCCCAGGCCCGGAACCCGTGGCGTTGCATGGATAATGATCGGCCTCATGATCCTGTTCGGCGTGCCCCTGCTCGTTTGGTTGATTGGCTTGTTGGAGTAATATCGACCGTCCGGTTTCGGAGGCGGGATTGTGCCGCCGCAGGAGAATCTGCCTAAGTCCGGCAGGCCCCAAGTCCTCACTAACCCTACAGCACCGGCGCCAGTAGGCGGGTTAGTTGAACGGCGAGGTGGAAGGCGAAGGGCCGCTGCGCCAGTTCGTCCTGCGTAATCCGCGTTGAGTGCGTGAAATCATGCTCAAGCATTGCTGCGACATTACCACAGACCGTAGTGTCATTAAACAAACAGAATAATTCGAAATTGAGGCGAAAAGATCGATTGTCGAGATTTGCGGTACCAACGCCTGCGTAATCGTCATCCACTACAAACACTTTTTGGTGCATAAACCCATTTTCATAGAGATAGACTTTCACACCGGCCTGTTCAACGTCAGGGAGATAGGCATAAGGAACGAACTTGAAATAGAAAGAATCTGTCATTCGAGGCATCAGGATGCGCACGTCAACACCTCGCAGTGCAGCCAGTTGAAGCGCGCCGAGTACTCTCCCGTCCGGCACGAAATAGGGGGAAGCGATCCAAACCCTTTTTTCGGCGGAGACGATAGCGTGAGCGAAAAGGAGGCCACACCTTTCGAGGTCGTCAGCCGGGCTTGAGCCAAGGACGAGGCCGATACGATCTGCCTCCGCAGCAACCGGTTTCCACTGCACGTCCAGAATTTCCTCGCGGCTGTAGAACCAGTCGCGAAGGAAAGAAAGCTGGATGCCCTGCACCATGGGTCCCGTAACGTGAACGTGCGTATCGCGCCACGGGGCGAGCCGGGGATGGCGCCCTAGATACTCGTCACCCACGTTCAAGCCACCAACAAATGCTTCGCGACCATCCACGACTACGATTTTTCGATGGTTGCGAAAGTTCAATCGAAAGCGGCCAAGCCAGCGGCGTCGGCCCGCGAACCCCGTCGTTTCGACGCCATCGCGGCGCAGGTTTTTCCAATAGTTCTTCGAAAGGTGCACGCTTCCGATTTCGTCGTAAAGGAAATGGATGCGGACTCCCTCCGAGGCTTTGCGTGCGAGGACTTCCTGAAAACGGCCACCGATAATGTCGTCTCGAACGGTATAGAACTGAACGAGCACATAGGATGTGGCGGTTTCTATGGAGGAGAGAATGGCCTCAAACGTTGCTTCCCCGTCAATGAGTAACACGGCATCATTGCCCCGTGTAAATGGAAGCGTGGAAAGTGCGCGAAAAGCCTTAAGCTCGCCGCGTTCATCGCTCGGATGCGCGATGAAATCCGCCAGCACGTTATGGCGCATCTGTTCGAGATTCCGATCGACCACGGCATCGAACGACCGGAGGGCCTGGAAGTACTCATCAAATTGAAAGCGGCCAAACACCCAGTAGGCAGGAAGTGCCAGATAGGGGAGTAGGATCAGCGAGATAAACCATGCGGTGGCGCCCTGGGGCGTTCGCGTTCGCATGATGGCATCAATGGCATGCCCGATACCGAGCATATGAATCAGCGGGATACCGATTCCTAGAATCCAGCCGATTGTCGAGCCGTCGAACATTTACGGAATCTAGCCGATTCGCTGATTCTCAAGGTGCCTGTTCAATAAAAGCATGGACAAGCTCCGCGGTCTCTTCGGGGCGTTCCAACATCGGAGCGTGTCCAACTCCCGCCATGACCTCGATCAGCGCTCCTGCCACGAGTTCTTCCCAACGGTGTGCGGCGGATACATCAAGAACGCCATCCTCGTCCCCCCAAATGACCAAAAGTGGAGTTCGGAGTTCACTGAGCCGGAACTCCAGATCGTTTGGCTCGGAACCAAGATCGGCCCACATTCTCCGATAGAACGCGGCACGAGTGGTGTACTGTCGGCTTACAACGGATGCAACGGGCCAGGGGAAATTGGGCGCCTCGTCTCCGAAAGAAATGGAAAGCAGACGTTCGTATTCCTCGCGTGTTGTGGGGATTAGCAGGTTTACTCCGCGTGCGAGCGCGGCGTCGAGTTCGCTGGGCTCGGGCGAGGGAACTCCAGCGGGATCGAGTAGCGAAATCGTTCGGGCGCGGTGTGGATCAGACAGAGCCAGTTCGGCGGCTATTCGACCACCGAGCGAATTCCCCACGACGTGAGCTTGCCCAGGCGCCAGCTCACTGACAAATGCGGAGACAACACCCGTGAGGTTTGAGATCGAATAGATCGCCGTTGTGTCCCGCGCGTTATCGCCGTGTCCCGGTAGGTCAAGCGCCAGGACGCGGTAGCATGGCGGCAGGAAACGGGCAAATCGAATCCAATGGTCCTTGTTGCCGGCGAATCCGTGAATGAGCACGAGCGTTTCCGCGCCCGGACTTCGGCCAGGCCGTTCCAGATAATGGATCGACGTGCCATTGATCTCAACTGTTCGATGTTCAAGTCCGGATTGTGACCGCTCGGAGGCAACGCCCATGGTATAAAGCGAGCTTTGGATGCTGGCGCAGCCTGAACAGAGCAGCACAAGTGCGATTGTGGGAAGGCGCATGAGTCATTCCGCGGGATGAATTCTACGGTGCGGCATTTGGGATGTGATGATGCCGTGCCGTTCATCAGGTTTCCAAACCTATCGCTTATCGTGGCGACGTGGCTGTGCGTTTCCACAATGCGACCACTACCGTCAACGCTTCCCCGTCAACCCTTCGTTTTCCCAATGATCACCTCCGACATCATGCGCCTCTCTTTTCCTGCTGCTACGCTTCTCGCCGGGCTCGCCATTGCAGGCTGCGACTCGAACACGCCATCCAATAACTCTGGTGGAATTACTCAGGTCGATCTCGAGGCGCTTGCAAATGCGGTTGGCTGTACTACCGTTGCCTCCATTTCATCCGGCCAAACACGAGATGGATCGCTCTCGATGGAGGACTGCGACCACTTCAACTTCGGCAACGTTTCCAAGCTCGATTACTTCGGCTTCACGTTGAGTGAGTTCACCGCCGTTCAAATAGATTTGGCGTCAAACGAGCTCGATATGTACCTCTACCTTTTCGATAGCCAGGGCACCATTCTTTTTGAAGACGACGATACGGGTGGCGGTGTACTTGGCTTTGACTCGCAGATTTTGGAGACGCTCGACCCCGGCCTTTACGCCATTGGCGTCAACACGTACGTTGGAGAACCGACAATCGGTGATTATTCGTTGGATCTGTTTGTTAGCGGTCAATAGGTCGGAATCGGGGCAGACTAATTCGTGCCGCTTCCTGTGAATCACGGGAGACACGTCCGCTTTTTTGAAGCCAACTTCGGTTGCACATGCGTGGTCCAGATCGCTGCCCCGAAGTGGGTAGCCAGATGGGACTCGGATCTATCCGGCGTTCGACCTGCCAAACGAAATCATCAGTGCCGCGCCGACAACCAGAGTCCCGCCCATCAGCGCAAACGGGCCAAGGTGTTCCCCCAAAAGCGTGACGCCGAGGACGGAGCCAACGAGCGGTTCGAGATTCACGAACACGCCCGCTCGCGCGGCTTCCGTGCGTTGAAATCCCCAATTCCACAACCAGAACGTGACGGCGGTACAGATGACGCCGAGAGCCACGATCGCTATGTATCCGTCGGCGGAAAGCAGGAAAGGCGGAGCGCCTTCCAGCGCGACGGCGAATGGCAGCAGGAAAAGGGTCCCTGTGCCGAATAGAAAAGCTGTCGTTGTCAGTACGCCAATGCGGTGCGCTAAACGGCGGGTGAGAAGGGTCCATGCAACCGACGCGACCATAGAGATAAACACGAGTCCGTCTCCGACGACCGTTCGGCCAGTACCCGGCCCACCGACAAGCAAACCAACGCCGATAGCGGAAAGACCTATGGCGATCCATGCCAGCCGCATCGGGCGCTCGCCATCTACCAGGAAGCCACCGATTGCCATCATCGGCGGAATCGTCCCAACGATCAGAGCCGCGCTCGAAGCCGTCGTTCTGTCGAGACCCTCAAACTGAAGCAGGAACATGATCGGTCCCATCAAAAACGCGCCGAGCACAAGCAAACCGACATCGCGCCGGGAGATACGTGGGCGATCGCGAGGAACGAACGGAATCAGAACAACGGACGCTAAAATGAATCGGTACAAAACCAGGTACGCTGGCCCCATGTCCTGCAGCGCGATCTTCCCAAACATGAACGACGTGCCCCACAATGCGCCCGCTGTTGCGAGGGCCGCATAGGCCAGTTTTGGCGACAGCGTGGGTTGAGGATTCATTCGGCGGAAGTTCCACCATGTGGCCGTGGCCAAACCGTAAATGTGGAGTGGAAACCGCCCTTCGCCCGAAAGCGCGATGCAACCAGTGCGGTTGAAACAGCAGAGGCGGTCGGCTACATTGCCGCCATCATTTGGCCCTTACCGGATCGCACGTGACAGCCGTTACAAATAACCATTCGATTTACGACTATTTACTGGCCACCAGGCTGGAAAAGGGTGCAGGGTTCATCGTTCTTGTCGACCCGGACAAGCTTGACGAGCGCGATGCCCCCGCCTTCGCCGAGCGCTGCACAGAGGCTGGCGTGGACGCGTTCTTTATCGGAGGCAGCCTGATGCACTCCGGCGAGCTGGACCACTACGTGGGGCGGATGAAACTGACCACCGACCGACCCATTATCGGGTTTCCCGGGTCGGTGAGCCAGCTGGCATCCGCGTACGACGCCGTGTTGTTCCTTTCCGTCATGAGCGGACGAAATCCGGAGCTCCTCATCGGCCAGCACGTCCATGCAGCGCCCTTGATTAAGCGATTCGGAATGGAGCCCATACCGACAGCCTACCTTTTAATCGAGAGCGGCCGAATGACGACGGCACAGTACATGAGTGGCTCGGCGCCAATCCCTCGGCACAAACCTGAAATCGCTGCCACTACTGCACTCGCGGCAGAAATGCTCGGAATGAAACTCATTTTCACCGATGGTGGTTCGGGGGCCGAACATCCCGTTTCGCAGGAGATGATTAGTGCCATAACGCAGACGGTTGAAATCCCATTGGTCGTCGGCGGGGGCATTCGAACGCCGGAAGGTGTGGCAACTAGGGTTGAGGCGGGAGCGAGCTTCATTGTCGTAGGCCATGCCATTGAGAACCGGGCCGAGGACGGATCCTACGTTGCCGAGTTGGCTGAGGCCGCGCATACCGACGTGGTGCACCCGATGATCAAACGCTGAATAGAGATTCGAATCGGGATTTCGGAGGTAGGGACGGCTCGCCGAGCCGTCCGCCGTTCGGATTTCGGGAGTTTGTTTTCAGAGATGTTTCAATGGACTGACCACAGGCTACCACCTACCTCTCATTTTCCTGTCTCCTCACACAAGGGGCCACGATCGCACCGTAAGTTTTCGCCCGCCCGGAGGGGTGCCAGAGTGGTTGAATGGGTCGGTCTCGAAAACCGGTGTGGCGCTTGCGTCACCGAGGGTTCGAATCCCTCCTCCTCCGCAGCGAAGCAAGCAGCGCGAAGTGCCGCACCTATCCGATCCGAAAACAGCGTGTCCAGCCGATGAAATTCTGCGTCTGCATCAAGCAAGTCCCGGACGTAACCGCGCCGATCCAGATCCGCGATGGCGCGCTGTCTATGGATGCGGGCCGAGTGGTTTTGAATGCGTACGACGCCTCAGCGGTCGAGGAAGCACTCATTCTCACGGACGGCACGGACGGTGAAGTCGATGTCGTCCTGATTGGCCCCGAAAAGGCGACGGAGACCATCCGCAAGGCCCTTGCGATGGGTGCAGGTCGCGGAACGCATCTCGTCATCCCGGAAGGAACCGAGCTCGATTCGGGCGCCGTTTCGCACATCCTTTCCCGTAATTTTGAAGGACATACCTACGACGTCATCCTCACCGGAAAACAGGCTCAGGACACCGACGCGGGCCTGGTCGGCGGGATGCTGGCCGAGCGCCTCGGACTCCCGTACGCCACCAACGCCGTCGGACTTGCCATTGAGGGCGATCAACTCGTGGTAACGCGCCAAGGCGACACGGGCCAAGAGATTATCGCGCTGCCGACGCCGTGCCTCGTCACGTGCTCGAACGATATGAACAACCCCCGAATCCCCAACCTGAAAGGCGTGATGGGCGCGAAGAAAAAGCCCGTCGATTCGACGCCACTTGCCGAAATTCCACGCTCGACGATTCGTGTTCTCAGCTATGAACCTCTGCCGAGCCGAGCGCCCGGTCGTTTCATTGAGGGCGAGCCAGCGGAGCAGGTTGCCGAACTTGTTGGTCTTCTGGAATTGTCGTAGGGGCGAATTACATTTCGCCCACCAAGTTTTCCCATTCACTGATAGATGTCTACGATTCTCACCTACGTTGCAATCCAGAATGGAAGCCCGAGCCGTGCCTCACTGGAAGTGTTGAGCCATGCCCGGCAGCTTGCACAAGCTGGCAGTGGCGTATGTGCGGCTGTGGTTCTCGCTCCAGGTGCCTCGGGCGTTGCGAACGAATTAGCACGATATGGTGCACAGAAAGTCTTCGCCGTCAACCATCCCGCGTTTTCGCGACACTTAAACACGCCCGTAGTGGCTGGTTTGGAAGCTGCAATTGCGCAAGCCCGTCCCTCGCTGCTCGTCTTTCCATCGTCGGAAGGGGTAAAGGATGTGCTAGGTGCGCTCGCCGTTCGTACGGGCGCTGCCGTGTTGCCGGACGTTGCCTCTTTTGTAGTAAAGGATGGAGGCGTCGAAGCGTTGCGCCCTGTGATGGCGGCCAAGTTTATGGCGCGCACACGCGCCGAAGGCGACCTCGTGTTGGTATCGGTTCGGTCGGGATCCTATGAAGCCAGCGAAGCTCCGACCGAGACTACGGTCGAAGAGGTTGCTTTCTCGATGGATGAAAGCACGCTTCGTCAGACGCTCCGCGAGATCGTCGGCTCGACGGCAGGAGCGGTCGATCTGGTGGATGCCCAGGTGGTGGTTGCGGCAGGCCGGGGCGTAAAGGACGAAGTCGGCAAGCAGCTCGTCGAGGAACTGGCGAGCGTCCTCGGAGCGGCCATTGGTTCCTCGCGTGCGGTGGTCGAGTCGGGCATGTTTGCAGCCACGGCGCAAATCGGCCAGACGGGCAAGGTCGTCTCACCCGATCTCTACATTGGCGTGGGGATTTCGGGGGCCATCCAGCACGTTGCTGGCATGTCGAACAGCCGCACCATCGTCGCCATCAACACCAATCCGGACGCTCCGATCTTCGACGTAGCCACCTACGGCATCGTGGGCGATCTCTACAAAGTGCTGCCGATTCTGATCGAGGAGATCAAGAAGAAGGCGGTGGTGGTGGCTTGATGTCGATCTCTCACCAATGTCATCCAGAGGAGCGTGCGACGAAGGATCTCCCAACGGCATCTCGGGTATGGGCCGTGGAGATCCCTCCTCCCTTCGGTCGTCGGGATGACATTTAGAGGGTTTTAGCTTCTGATGGACGACAAATTCGACTGCATCATCGTAGGGGGAGGCGTCGCCGGGCTATCGGCCGCGATGACGTTGGCGCGTGCAGACGCCAAGTTCCTCCTCATCGAACGCGGGGCGTGGAGCGGCGCCAAAAACGTATCGGGTGGCGTGCTCTGGGGTACCGATCTGAACCGGCTCGTCCCCAATTACTGGGAAGAAGACGGCGCCTTCGAGAGGTTCGTCAACCACCGCCGCCTCACGTTTATGGACGATGGCGCCGCGTTCACTCTTGATTTCAAGTCCGATCACTTCAACCGGACGCCCCACACCGGCCTCATGGTTCTGCGCTCCAGATTCGACGCCTGGCTGGCGGGCAAAGTGCAGGAAGCCATCGAACAGAGCACCCACGCTGACGAGTCCTTTATCGCCACTGATATCCTCGTCGAAGAAGTGCTGATGGAAGGTGGCAAGGCGGTGGGCATCCGGGCAGGGGAGGAGACCTTCCACGCCGATTGCGTCATCCTCGCCGAAGGCGTCAACAACCTGCTCACACGGCAGGTCGGCTTGCAGACCGACTACGTCCCGGCCGACGGCCTCGCTGTGGGCGTCAAAGAAGTCATCCAGTTCGATCAGAACGTGCTGGAGGATCGATTCCAGCTTTCGGGGAATAGCGGGTTGACGAACGAGTTCGTTGGCTACGCGTCCGGCGGGGTTGAGGGTGGCGGCTTCCTCTACACAAACCGCGATACGCTCTCCGTCGGCCTCGTCCTTGGCATGGTCGACCTGCGAGCTAAGGGCCTCAAACCGTACGATCTCCTGAATCAGTTCAAGCAGCACCCTGCCATCGCCGACCAACTCCGCGGCGGCGAAGTGTTGGAGTACAACGCAAAGGTGGTCTCAACCGGCGATATGTCCATCATGCCGAAGGAGATTTTTGCCGACGGCTTGATGGTGACCGGAGAAGCTGCCAACCTTGTGCTCAACGCGGGGCGTGCCATTCAGGGGATGGATTATGCGATGCGATCGGGCATCCTCGCGGCAGAAGCCGCCATCGAAGCGAAGAAGGCAGGCGACTTCAGTTCGGCGATGCTCAAGAACTACCGTACCGCGCTCGAAAACAGTTACGTGATGCAGGATCTTCGGGGCTTCCAGCAAGCCGTGAAGGTGCTCCACAGTCCGGAGATGTTCACGGCAGTGCCGCGCATGGTGTGCGATTTTGGGCGGGAGTTCTTCACCGTAGACAACAAACCGACTCGCAAGGCTTACAAAATCCTCAGCGACGCGCGCAAACAACACATGAGTTTCTGGGACCTAGTGAAGTTGAGCGGACGAGCGAGCCGAGCGATGTAATTTGATAGCGCGTATTGCGTATTACGTAGGGGTTCGGGCTCGAATCAATACGCAATACGGATCACGCAATACAGTATGAACGAAGTGAATACTCTCTCTATCGCCGAGCGCCTCGGCAAAGTGGCCTACCGTAATCAGGGCCGCGCGGAGGCGAAGGCGCATATTCTCGTCGAGACAGAGATTTGCAACTCGACGTGCCCGCATAAGTGCACGACCTACGTGTGCCCGGCAAACTGCTTCACGCTCGACGAAGCCAATCAGGTCCACTTCCAGTTCGAGGATTGTATCGAGTGTGGCACGTGTATGTATGCCTGCGATCAGGGCGCGGTGAGATGGAGTTACCCCGATCCGGAAATCGGACGTGGGGTCAACTGGAATCTGGGTTAGGATTTGGGGAGTTGCTCCGCACTTATCCATCGACCTCGCCGTGTAGAATTGCCCTGCGGACGGCAGTCGAGAGCCGGAATCCTAAAACGGTCGTAAAATCGTCTGTTCTATACCGTCCTTTCGATTGAGGGGCGTGTCTTTTCAGGATTGATTTCCAGCCGGGTGTCCCGTCGGCTAGCGCCGGAGCATTCAGCCACGGATTGATCTGTTCGCGCTTCCGCAAGGAAGCTGTTTCGTTCGATTCTCCTATGCCTGACGCTCTTTCATGGGAGGCCTGGATCACGCTGGCGACCATCGGTCTTTCTCTATTTGCGCTGGCACGGGACATCGCGCGCCCGCATCTCGTCCTCCTTGGGAGCCTTGTCCCGCTCCTCATCTTAGGAATTCTAACGACTGAGGAGGCCTTCGCCGGTCTTTCCAATAGCGCCGTTCTGGTTGTGGGATCCCTCTTCGTGGTGGCCGCAGGAGTTCAGAACACCGGTGCACTTGCGTTCGCGGATCGTCTACTGTTCCCAAAGAAGCCCAACGTCTCTCTCGCCACATTGCGGCTCATGGCAACAACGGCTACGATGTCGGCCTTCCTAAACAACACTCCAATCGTTGCTATGCTCATCCCTCGCGTGCAAGCGTGGAGCGAGCGGACAGGTGTGCCGGCCTCACGGTTAATGATTCCGCTCTCATATGCGGCGATCGTGGGCGGAGTGATTACCTTGATAGGCACGAGTACCAACCTGGTCGTGTCCGGGCTGTTGGAGGATGCCGGGTATTCTCCGCTGGGCTTGTTCACCCTGACTGGTGTAGGTCTCCCGGTTGCAATTGCGATCATCGCCTACTTTTCACTGTTGGGATACCGGTTTCTCCCTGCTCGAGGTGAAGCGGGAGAGGCTCTGGAGGACGACCTTGGCGAGTGCCTCTTCGAAGCGCGCGTTGCGCCCGGCTCACTGTTCGTTGGAAAGACTGTCGAGGAGGCGGGTCTCCGGTCGCTAGGCGACGCATTCCTGGTGCACCTTCGTCGTGGCGACGATTTGAGAGCGGCCGGACCGGACACGGTCATTCGGGAGGGCGACCGCATGACATTCACAGGAAATAGCGCGGCCGTTGAGCGACTTCTGGCGCAGCCTGGCCTGGTGCGCGCGGTTGCCTCTGTCGACGCAGACGCGGCGACGACGCTCCCTCTCTACGAAGCCGTTATTTCTCCCTCCTCTGCACTCGTTGGGCGCACACTCAAGGAGATCGACTTCCGCGAGCGATATCAGGGAGTCGTGCTGGCGGTTCGCCGACAGGATGCCGTCCTCAAAGGCGCCCTTGGCCAGACCCCACTCGCCGCCGGCGACCTGCTGTTGATTGAAGCGTCGGCGGGGTTCGACCGACGCTGGAATCGTCGCAGGGATGAGTTTTACCTCGTGTCGCAACGCAGGGGCGGCGTTGCACGTGTTCCTTCCGAGAAGGCCCCGCTGGCGATCACAATTCTGATCGCGGTCGTGGCCGTTGCCGCCCTCAACCTCGCCTCCATTGTCACGACGGCATTTGTGGGCGCTCTTGCGATGATTGCGACCGGCTGCATTTCATCGCGTGACGCGGGCCGCTCTGTAGATCTGCCCGTTCTCGTCGTGATTGCCGCCGCGCTTGGTCTGGGCCGCGCAATCGAAAACACAGGGCTTGCCGAGGCGGCAGCTTCAGCGATTACGGGCCCGGCTTCCGCCTTTGGTCCGCTCGGCATGATTGCGGCTGTCTATGTGGCTACCAACCTGCTCACAGAGGTGATTACCAACAACGCTGCCGCAGCGCTCATGCTCGGCGTTGGGCTTGCCGCGTCGGAGATGGTGGGCGCGCCACCGGAGGCGTTTGCCGTTACCGTTGCTGTGGCAGCTTCCGCGAGCTTCATGACGCCAATTGGTTATCAAACAAATCTGATGGTGATGGCTCCCGGCGGATATCGCTTTGCTGATTATTTCCGAGCAGGGTTTGTTGTCAACGTGATCGTAGGCGTCGTCGCCGTCACAATGATCGCGATGCTCTGGTTCTAAACACCTCGAAATCGGCCCGGCGTCAAGTGGAATGTGGGCTAGGGAAAAGAATAGAGAATGTGGTAATTCATCCCGCCGCGAGTTCTGATCGTTGGGACTGAACGTAGTGGGCAATAAATCTGAATTGCGCGGCGACTATTCTCGGCCGCGGGTCACCTCTTGGGCAAGTTCCACGGCCCGGGCGGCCTGAGGGCCCTTGCCGCGTACAACAATCTGCACATCGTTGAACAGATCAAGCGCATCGTTCACACGTTCCCGGATCATGCGTTCAGGAACCCATTCTCCGGCACCCTGATCTTCCCACAAAGACGGCTCGGTGGGCGTGCCCGCATTGGCTGGTGGGTCCATAAACTGCCAGAGATAGGCAATTACGGGTTTTTCGCCTTGCCCCATTGCGTCAATTCGTTGCGCAAATGCTTCCATCCGGGCCCGGTTCATCGTGTGAATTGGGAAGAAGAGCCCCGTAGAGTTATCTAATACCCTGAAGGAATCGTCTGTAAATCGGCGGACGTGTGATGGGGATGGATACGAGCCGACGATTGTTCCTTCGGGACAGAGCTCGGCCGCATACCTGATGGCCTCGTTAACATCCGTCACCCACTCGTCTAGGCGGCCGACGGTTTGGGCGCGCGGGCCGGATTCGAGGTCGAGCATCAAATACCCCCGCTCCTCAATCAATGGCATTAGTTCGCGGATGTGCCGTTCCATAATCTCTGGCCGGAACGTCAGGACGGTTTCGTCCTCGTTCCATTCGTTGATCTGTGGTTGTCGGAGAAACGGCATCCACAATGCGCCAGTGGATAGCAGTTCTGGCCCGGGCACTCCACGCGCGAAGTAGACGCGATGGGGACTGGTTTCCAGAGCCACGTTGCTCATTGCGGATTGTTGGGTGGATTGCGCGTCGGCATCGCTGTTCAAGCTCGCCTGGCAGGCGGAGACGGCGATCAGCAGCCCGATGAAAACCGCCGATTGAGGGCGGACTTTGTTGAATGCCTTTTCGGCGATGGATTTCATGATAGTCTCCCGTTGAGTCGATTAATGGCGGAATCCCCTTTGAACCGCTCGGGCAAGCTGACTCGTTCAAATCCCGACCAGGTACCGGGAAATGTAACGTTATCGTTGGCTCACTCGTGCCTCTACGTTCGGATTAGGGATTGGCCAAGATTGAGGAACCTGCACGGAGTCGCTCATCCGGCCTCGAATGAGACGTAGAGATTTCGGCGATCTTCGGCATGAGCCCAGCCCTCTCCGGAATGCCGAAAGGGTACTTTGCAGGATAGAATCACTAACAAGACGCCATGCCCAGCAACCCTTTCAACATCGACGACGCCTTCAACTTCGAGCAAATGCTGAGCGAGGAGGACCGCCTGGTCATGCAATCGGCGCGGGATTACGCGCAGGCGAATCTGGAACCTCGCGCACTCGAAGGCAATCAAGACGAAGTCTTCCACGCCGAAATCCCAAAAGAAATGGCCGAGATGGGCCTGCTCGGGGCGACGATCCCCGAAGAGTACGGTGGTCTCGGAGCGAGCTACACGGCTTACGGATTGATCGCGCGCGAGCTGGAACGCGTGGACTCCGGCTATCGGTCGTTCGCGTCGGTGCAGTCCTCGCTGGTGATGTTTCCGATCTACAAGTGGGGCACCGAGGAGCAACGGCAGCGCTTCCTTCCCCGACTCGCGAGCGCTGAGTTGATCGGCTGTTTCGGCCTCACGGAACCCAACCATGGCTCCGATCCTGGCTCGATGGAGACCACGGCGCTAAAGGTTGACGGCGGCTGGATCCTGAACGGCGCGAAAATGTGGATCACGAACTCGCCCTTTGCGGATGTCGCCATCGTCTGGGCGAAGGCCAAGGAGCGCCGCGACGAAGAAGGTGTCATCCGCGGGTTCATCGTTGAGAAAGAGTTTGATGGCTACTCCGCGCCGAAGACGCACAACAAAATGTCGCTCCGCGCCTCGATCACGGGCGAGATCGTGCTCGATGAGTGCTTCGTGCCCGATGCCAATTTCTTCCCTGAAGTGCGTGGGCTGAAGGGTCCGTTCTCCTGCCTGAACAGCGCGCGCTACGGCATCGCCTGGGGCACCGTTGGGGCCGCAGAGGACTGCTACCAGCGCGCCCGCCAGTACGTGATGGAGCGCACGCAGTTTGGCTATCCGCTCGGCGCGATGCAGCTAATCCAGACGAAGCTCGCCAACATGCTGACGGACATCACGCAAATGCAGCTTCTCGCGTGGCGGCTCGGCCAACTCAACGACGCCGGCCAACTTGCTCCGGCAATGGTTTCGCTCGCCAAGCGCAATAATTGCGGCAAAGCGCTCGACATTGCCCGCGTCGCCCGCGACATGCTCGGCGGCAACGGCATCACCGGCGAGTACCGCGTGGTGCACCACATGGTCAACCTGGAATCCGTGAACACCTACGAGGGCACGTTCGACATCCACGGCCTCATCCTCGGTCGCGAGATAACGGGCATCCAATCGTTCACGCCGAGAGGGAATGATATGCCGGAGGTTACGGCGAAAGTGGAGAAGGAGTTAGTGGAGGGGTAGCGAATGGGACGTGGAGGCTGAATTCAACCATGGAGATAGCAAAAGTTGCTCTTTTGTCTGGGTTTGCCCTGCTTGCTCTTGGAACACTTGTCGCGTTTCTTGGAATGGCTTGGGATCGAAGTGTAAAGGGTCCGATCGAGCAATTTCGATGGGCTAAGCGTTGCTGGCACGGCGATGTGACACCAGCCGAGAGAGCTCTTTTCGTGACATCGATGGCACTATCAGGGACTGGTTGGGTAGTCATCGTTTTGACATTTATTATTTCGTGGAGCAACCTGTAAGCAAAGTGGCGAGTCGATAGCAGGATTCCCTAGCCGTCATCCTGAACTCGTTTCAGGATCTACGTGGCTGCATGATGGCGCGCTGCCAGAGACAGGCCCACTGGATCCCGGAACAGGTCCGGGATGACAACGGTCGAGATTTGTGTTCCCCTTTGTTGTCATCCTGTCCCGACTTGTCGGGATCAGGATCTGCGTAGCTGCACGACAGCGCCGCAGGAAACTGACGCAGTAGATCCCGGATCGAGCCTGTGTCCGCGAAGGCGGGTATCCGGGACGACATTGGCGGTGCTGACGAGATTGGGTTAGGCACAAAGCCTGTGACCGCTGTCCACCATCCGTGGTCAGCCCAATCCGGCGCTAATTTCCGCACATTACACTCGCAATCCTTCCCTTTGCGCGGCCTCATTCTATTTCTTGCTCTCATTCCTTTTTTCGTGCAGGCGCAGGAAGCGACCATTCTCATTCTTCCGGTTGAAGAGACGAGACCACAAGTCGACTATTCCGAAACACGTGGCCTCTGCTTTCGTGGGCACCCGCTCCCGGAGTGCCGCTCATTCTTGCTTACGGAGGCTCAGGCTGGCTATCGATTCGCGAAAAATGGCTTCGGCGGCGATTTGCACGGGTTCGTCCTCGGTGGGGACGTTGGGTGGATACGCAACCTGGATGAACGCAACGCCGTCGGTGGCGCGATCGGAGCCAATAATCTGTACGTATCGGCGGGCCCTCGATACCGCCGATGGCTTACCGAAGAAGCCGCACTTGATATTGGGCTGTCCGCGGCGTGGGAGCCCGGCCGTATCGAAATTGTGGAACTACACGTTGCGATGATGTACGGCGACCGAATCGGTTTATGGGTCAGCGCTACGCACGACTTTGGGAGAGGCGACCCCGGCCTGGCAATAGGCATCCAAACGGGCTCGGAGCCGGGGTTGATCGTCTATGGGCTGGGAGCTGCGTTTGCCGGTCACTACCTGGTGAAAGCGATTTCGGTCTCAGATTAGCCGGAATCCGATCTTGGGCAAGATTCGGCGAAGGGCACGCAAAGAATGGCACTTCCTCGTCACTATTGGCAATGCGGCGTGGTTCGTGCCGTTAAGGGTCCGGCAAAACACTTCTTCCACCACCATCCCCCCAAGCCATGTTTAAGCCATTATTTGCCCTTCTCTTGTCGCTGTTCCTGTTCGCGGCGTGCGATAGCGGGGACAGTATCAGCTCCGCAGCCGTTCAGTATCAGATTACCGTCGCGAGGAACGACACAACCGCCGCTACCGGCCAGTTCAGCTTCGTTGTGCCCGCTACCGGATCAAACTCGACGGGTAGTTTCATGCTCTCAACGCCATCGGGCGATCCGCTTGCACCCATCACGTCGACCAGCGGATCAATGATGGTCTCCCTATCGAACGATGGGACGATTGACATCTCCATCAGCGATCCGAACGTGTCTGATAGCGGACTGGGTTTCCATGCCGATTATTCCGCGTCGGGCTTCTCGGGAACATGGAATACCATTACGATCGTTGGGCCGGTCGAGCAAGGGACGTTTACGGCAACGCGCGTCGCGACGGCAGCGGCTCTAGGTTTCTAGCCTCAAGGAAGTTCGAATCTGTCGCCCTCCAGCTGCTCTGGATTTTGCGGGAGGGCAACACTACCGGCCTGGCTCAACGTGGATTGAGCCAGGCCGCGTTTGTATCATGCCTTTCGTATCCGTGGCCTTTCCCAAAAATTTGATGCACCGCCTCGTTCTATTGCTAGCACTCGTTCCGTTTGTCTCCCTGGCCCAGGTCGATCAGAGCCCCGTCGAGGCCGGCCCGCTTGATGGCGGCAAGATGTGGTTGTTTGAGGACCCGCCGACCGACTACCTCGAGGAGACGTACGGCTTCCGACCAGACGACGCCTGGTATGAGCGCGCCAAGCTCGCCTCACTCCGGATGCCGGGGTGCTCGGCGTCGTTCGTCTCGCCGAATGGCCTCGTGGCTACAAACCATCACTGCGCCCAAGGCAGTGTTATCGGTGTGAGCCGAGAGGGAGAGGGATTGCTCGATAACGGGTTTGCGGCGCGCAGCCTGTCTGAGGAGCGCCCGGTGGTTGGCCTCTACATGGATCAACTCGTCGATATCGCCGACGTGACGGAGGAGGTGACGGCGATGATTGTCGCGGCGGCTGCGCAAACCGACGCGGAGGCTGCCGCAGCAGCAACCGAATCGGTCGAGAGCATGGAAGACAGGATGAGCGCCGAATTGGGCGACGGCTTTACGGTGCAAGTCGTCGCCCTGTACAACGGCGGGCGCTACTCGGCCTACACCTATCGTCGTTACACGGATATTCGACTGGTAATGGCTCCGGAGGCTCGTTTGGGTTACTTCGGTGGCGACTTCGATAACTTCACCTATCCACGTTACGCGCTCGATTTTTCGCTCTTCCGCATCTATGGCGACGATGGGCAACCGCTTCATACCGATCACTTTTTTCCATTAAGCGCAGAAGGCGTTGGGGAAGGTGACCTCGTTTTTGTCGTCGGAAATCCGGGATCTACGAGCCGGGGACTAACCGTTGCCCAGTTGGAGACAACACGGGACATCTCCAACCCAACCGTCCTGCGCTTCCTTGACGAGCGCATTGAGACGTTGCAGGCTTACCTCCCGGAAGCAGAAAACAGGGATGCGGTCCGTGGCCAGTTGTTTGGCCTATTGAACTCCCAGAAAGCCTACCGCGGCCGGCGTGCCGCCCTGGCCGACGACTACATCCTGGCGCGCCGAGCCGCGGCCGAACACAATTTCCGCAATGCCAACCCGGGGTCTGTAGAGCTGATTGATGCGATGGCCGATGTGCAGGTGCAGCGCGAAGAACTTGCCAACGAGACGCGCGCGTTCAGAATGCTGTTCAACCGGGCGTATGGCTCGTCGTTGTTGCATCGAGCCAGGGTTGCCTACGAAGCCGCGCAAGCAGGCGTTGAGGACCCCGATTTTGCCGCTGTCCTTGAAATAGCAGACCACCCGGGATCGGTGGAGTTGGGCCATCTGACATCAGAACTCAGCGACATTCGCGGCTATTTCGCGGCCAAGGGCCAGGCCATTCCGGATGTGCTGACGGGAGGAGATGCCGCAACCGTAGCGCGTCGTTTGTTGGATTCGTCCGCGCTGGGCACGCAGGAGTCGGCCGCGGCGGCAATCACTGCTATGTCGTTATCCAGCAGCGATGCGGCGGTGCAGGTCGTCGCGTCCATCATGCCAGCTTTTCAGGATTACACGAGCGCGACGGTAGGGCTCGGCGCGCGTGAGGCCGATCTGGCAAGACGACTTGGGCAAGCGCGTTTCGCGACGTATGGTTCCTCGGTGCCCCCGGATGCGACGTTCTCACTTCGTTTCACGGATGGCATCGTAAAGGGCTATCCCTACAACGGCACGGTCGCTCCGGCACACACGACGTTGTTCGGACTGTTCGACCACCACCACAGCTACGGCGCCGAATCCGATTGGGGCCTTCCTCAGCGGTGGCTGGATGCGGCCGACAACCTCGACATGAGCACGCCGGTCAACTTTACCTCGACCTCCGACACCATCGGTGGAAACTCGGGTTCGCCAGCCCTAAACAAGGATCTTGAACTCGTGGGCCTCAATTTCGACCGTACGATCGAAGGCTTGCTTCGCGATTACATCTACCTGCCCGACCGCGGCCGCAACGTCATGGTAGATGTCCGCGTGATTCTTGAAGCCCTCGAAAACGTTTATGGTCTTGACGATCTCGTCGCGGAGCTAACGACTGGCGTGATGGCGGAGTAGCAGAATCAGGTGCCCGTATCCTCGTCACCGCCGATGCGGAACTGCCATCCGATATTGACAATGACTCCGCTTGTGTCAAAAGCGCGCGGCCAGCCCTCCGGCAGCGTATCTGTGGCCCAGTTCAGGTTTTCGAAGTTCCTTACGCGATAGCCCGCCTCAACATAAAGACCGTTCAGAAACGTACCGTTTACGTAGAGTCCCCCGGTGATTCCTATTTCGTACGTATCTCCGTTAAGGCCGTAAATCGTTCCGTCGGGGGCGTACCCGCTTGCATTCCAGAGTTCTGCGAATCCGAAGTTCACGCCTGCATACGGTGAAAGAATCGCAGTTTCCGATACGCCCGCAAACGAGGCGTACACGGCAATGGTTGGTAAGGTGCGGACTGATGCGCGCAGGTCCAGCGTGGGTTCCGTCGCCTCGAAGCCCCGCAAATAGTTCGTGCCGAGGCTTAATTCGAAGGTCGAACCACGATAGGTCGGCAGGTCGATAAGCACTTCTGTTCCGACGCCAATCACACCAAAGTCGGCAACGGTCCCTTCGATCACGCTGTTGTCCGATAGTGCACCCACCTGGGTGTAGAAAACGATGGAGTTCACCTTGCTGAAAAGGCCACCGATAGCGTCCGTAAACTGGGCCTGGGCCGACAGCGGCAGAAGCAACAGGGCGATGGAGAGGAAACGGGCGGCGTGGTTCATGGACATCGGACGTGGTTGATCGACGAGCCTGGACCACGGGAGGTGCCGTGACCAGAGGGAGGATTCAGGTCCGGTATCGGTCGCAATGCCTTAACTCTTTAGGCCGATAATTTGATGAGGAACGACGTGGGTTCGTTCGCGAACACTCCGGAATCAGAGAGCCGTTGCCCACTACTTTCATCCTACGTTGCGGACGCCCCAGGCACGAGGTTCCAAGCCCGCTATGGCTTGGAAGGAGGTATAGAACCAACCTGTCTTCACCTTGCAATTCAGAATCAGAAGGGCATTCCGATGGTGACGTGCAACCGGTTGCCTTCCTCGCTGTTTGCAATGACCGCCGAGATCCCGTTGGCGCGTCCCAGGATTCCGACCCAGATTCCGCCGCCGAAGGCGGTGTGCCACCCGCCTGGCGAGAGCCCGTCAATGTAAACGCGTCCAGCGTCGGCGAAGCCAAGGACGCCGAAGTCACCCAGCGTCAGAAAGCCCAGCCGCGTGAGGAACAGGCGGAGCTCCGCGGTTCCGTTGAACGCGGTGTCGCCGGCGAATCGTTGCCGATCAAATCCGCGAAGCGAGGAGCCGCCTCCAATGAATGCGGCATCGAAGAATGGCACCTGGCCCCAGACGCGCTTCGCGCCTGCGCGCAGCGCAAGCGTTGGCTCAAAGGGCGCCGAAGTGGCCGACAAGTACGTCGTACCGACAGCCTCCAATGTGGCGTAGGTGCTGTCGACGTCAAGCAAAGCGGGAGAAATAGATCCGCGCACAGCGGCCGTGAATCCTTTTGTTGGGGCACCGGGAACGTCTCGCGTGTCCAGCTGAAAGTCCATGAGCGCCCCGGCTTGTAGGAAATTGCCTGCACCATAAAGCGGTTCCGGCGTTACTCCGGCTGGCAAGAACGGATTGGTATCCGAACTCGAACTCGTGTATTGCCCGATAAGGCTTATCCCAAAGTCTGCGTCATCGCCGAGTGCGATGCCGAAGCGCGGCTCGACCGATAGCGTGCTGGCCAGAACATCGGCGGAGTCAGCGAGAACGAAGGGGAGGGAGTCGTTTCCGAATCCATAAAAATTGGAGAGGCCAAACTGCGAGCCACTGATGTCCAGCGAGACGTGTTGGTTGGAGTTCTCACGGTAGAGGTCGACGTTGACGTTTCCGGCGAAGCGAGCACTCGTCGAAGCGGAACCCTCGTAGCGGATGCGCGAGGCGTAGGGGTCCTTCCGAAAACCATAGCCGTAACGCGTGGCGCCGAGGGTTGTCACGAGCCCGAACTCTGACGAGTAGGCAACACCTCCTCGAGGAACGGTCCAACTTCCTGAATGCGGTGGCGTGTTGAAGTCATCCTCTACACGGGGCGGCGGCTCGTAGGCAGAACGACGGATATTGTCGCTTGGCGCGCTACCCGTAACCTGGTTGTTGCCTTCGGAATCGTAGTAATGAACGCGCCCGACATTTGTATCGTACCGGACTTCATCATCGCCGCCTTCCCCGACGACACGAACGAGGATACCGAGTTGGCCAACGCCTCCGACCAGGGCGACATCGTTTGAATCGCCCATGAAAATTCGGATTTCATTGGTTTCAGACGGATCAAAAACCCGGTTGAAAAAGGCATCGCCAGGATCATCGGCTGGTTTGGCTCTCACCTCGACGCGGCCATCGGTCATTGATGTGATCTCGACATGCTCGGCCAGATCAGTCAGGTGAATTTCGACATCGATGGCGAGGAACCCGTAGAGCTCATCGGCTGCTTCCTGCAGCTTGTCCCTTCGGATCTTCAGGCTTCTGGAGATGAAGGCACCATCCTCCGCGTACATGGCGTCGGGAAGGCGGTGGACCGCATCATCGATAATCTGGTTCGTCATTTTTGCCTGGAGCTCGGTGACGGCCTCGTTCCAGTCGCTACGGCTTAACTCCGCGAGGAATTGCCGATCAAGCTCACGTGCCTGGTGGTGCAGGCCGTAGATGTCGGGGTAATCCTCCTCGAAGCCAACGAGCTGGCGGGCGTACCGGTGTGCGACAGAAGGAAGCAATCCGTCAAGCCGCGAGAACGCCTGGTCTCGATCCTCCGCGATCGGAAGCCAGCTGTCTGAGTCTGCGGGTCTCGCCCACGTCCACTGGCCGCGATGCCGGTCCCAATCGCCAATCAGGAGGTCGAGCAGGCGAGAGTTCAAGTAAGCCCGCGAGTCGACGCGCTGTGTTTGGCTCTCCGCCACCCGTCGAAATATGCGGCTGCTGCCGTCGATATTTTCGAATCCACCAAATATGGCATCGCTTGTTTCTTCATCGCCGGGTCGCTCGGCGAGCATTCCTGGCTGGTTGGCGAACTGCGCGCGGAATTCGCCCAAGGCGGGGTCGTCGGGCATGACGAATGCTTCAGACTCCGAATGCAGCACACCGGCGGCATCTTCCAGCGCATCGACGACGATGACGCCGAGCGGGTGCGACGAGCTTATCTGATCTTGAATGAGGTCTCGCGCAACGGACCGCCGAAGCTCCTCGGGCAGCGCAGGTGTTGGGTCCTTATCGATAAGCCGGAACGAGTAGCGTCGTCCATTCCCGCCGAGGAATACCAAGGAGATTGTCTGCTGGCCGCCTCCCATGCGTTCCGGCATCAGCCCACCCGCGTACGCATCCAGATCAAGAACAGGGAGCCGGACTTCCGATGTCCACGCGTCGCGGTAGTGGTCGCCCAGGATTGCTCGTTGGAGCCCACCGGCACCGTACCGTTCTCCGAGTACAACGTTGACGGAATCCTGCGCGTCCGCGGAACCGGACAGGAGGCCAACTATCGCAACGCACAACGCCGCGAGGAAACGTTGAATCGCGATGTTATGAATGGGTTGAATTGCGAGATGAGAGCGCATCAGTCGTTCCAGAAAGTGGAGGCGGTGGGTACGAGAATGTGAGGCGGCATGGTAGATGGCGCTTACCCAAACTAGCAACCCGGTTCAAATAAATTGCCGAAAGCCTAGAACCCTCAGAGTTCAAAGAAAGCGTCCCCTTTCAGAGGTCTCGATGTTCGAGACCGGTGGAGCCCGAGCGTACTAATCCGATCTCCCGCTCCAAAATTCCCCGAGTACCTTTCAAGCAACTTCATCACGCACTACTATGCCAGAATCGACCGCCTTAGGCATCGACGTTCCTGCTACTCCCGGCGTTGCGTCGGTGCTCCCGTTTCTCTACATCGCGTGGGCCGATGGTCTGCTCACGCCCACACAGATCGCGCAAATCAACGCGCGAATTAAGGAGCAGGACTGGTTGACCAGCGAGGAGCGCGAGCAGCTCTGTGGCTGGCTCGACCCTCAAAATCCACCGGACGCCACCACCTATTACCGCTGGGTGCGGAGCATCAAGGCCGCGGCGCGCGAGATCCCGGATGCCGCGCAAAAGTCGCTCGCCGAGCTTGGATTGGAAATGTCTGGTTTGGCCAGCGTAGCCGGGTCGACAGCGGAAGCCAGGCTCGCCCTTGTCGAGCTCGAAGACGCCTTGGGGATCGTCGGCAGTGAGGCCGTTCGCGAGTTGGTCGTTGTCCGGCCGCCTTCAGAAAGGGAGGTTGAAATCGGCCCCGTTGAAATGGATGGCCTCGTGTCTATTCTCGACGGACGACTCGCGCCGCTTCGGAACCGCCTCCGCACGCTGCTGAGCGACCCCGCGTTCGCTTACCCCGACACAGAAACGCCGCGGGATGAGATGCAGGAGATCGTCTTGAGATGGACGAAACTCCTCGCCGACCAGGGCATCGGCGCGCTCGTTTATCCCGCCTACGCGGGTGGCAAGGGCGACATTGAGCAATTTATCGCGTCGTTCGAGATGATTTCTTTCCACGACTTGAGCCTTGCGATCAAGTTCGGCGTGCAATTCGGGCTGTTTGGAGGAAGTATTCGAGCGCTAGGCTCAGAGGACCAGAAGCGGAAGTTTTTGCCGGATGTTGGGTCGCTCGCTCTCTCCGGGTGCTTTGCCATGACCGAGCGTGGGCACGGCTCTAATGTCCGGGAGCTGCAAACAACGGCTACCTACGACGTTGCCTCTCAGGAATTCGTCGTCAATACGCCTACAGAACAGGATCACAAAGAGTGGATCGGCAATGCCGCGAAGCACGGCCAAATGGCGACCGTTTTCGCGCAACTCGTCATCGGTGAGCAGATCCATGGTGTGCATGCGTTCCTCGTGCCAATACGAGATGACCAGGGGAGCACGATGCCGGGTATTCGCCTCGGAGACAGCGGCCACAAACTTGGCCTGAACGGCGTGGACAATGGGCGCATCTGGTTTGATGCCGTGCGGATTCCACGCGAGCACCTGCTGGCGCGTTTCGGCCAGGTCTCCGAGGACGGGACGTATTCGAGCCCGATTCCGTCGTCATCCCGACGGTTCTTTACCATGCTCGGGACGCTCGTCGGCGGGCGGATTGCCGTGGCTTCAGGTGGGCTAAGCGCGGCCAAGAGCGCGCTCACAATCGCCGTGCGGTATGGAGCGAAGCGCCGCCAGTTCGGCCCAAAGGATCATGCCGAGGTGCCGATTCTCGACTACCTCTCGCACCAGCGGCGGCTCCTACCACATGTGGCTACCTGCTACGCGCTCAACTTTGCATTGCACGATCTCGCCCAACGGTACGGCGAGAAGTCGGACGGCGCAGACCTCAGAGAAATCGAGGCGGAGGCCGCTGCGCTGAAAGCAATGAGCACGAACCACGCTACACGGGCGATTCAGGAATCTCGCGAGGCCTGCGGCGGCGAAGGTTATCGAGCGGAGAATCGTATCGCCCTTCTCAAAGCCGATTCCGATATCTTCACAACCTTCGAAGGCGATAACACGGTTCTGCTCCTCCAGGCGGCCAAGAGCCTGCTGTCGGGCTATGAGCAGGAATTCTCACACCTCGATTTCTTCGGGCTTCTCGGAAAACTGGCGGAGCGGGTTGAGGTAAGGATTGGCGAGGTGAACCCGCTGAAGCGGCACCAGTCCGATACGCGGCACCTTCTCGATCCTGGCATTCACGCCGATCTCTTCGCGGACCGCGAACGTGATTTGTTGATCTCCGCAGCGCGACGCCTCAAAGGCCGCATCGACGACGGAATGGATTCCTTCGCGGCGTTCATCGAGGTGCAAGACCATTTGCTCGCGCTGGCCAACGCCTACGCTCAGCGACTCGTCCTGGAGTCGTTTCAAGCCGCCGTTGAGGGCGCAGAAGACGACGAGTTGAAGGAGCTGCTCGGCAGCGTGTGCGCGCTCTTTGCGCTCTGGCACGTCGAGCAGGACCGCGGCTGGTTCCTCGAACAGCACTACATCGACGCAGCCAAAGCGAAAGCAATTCGAAAGGAGGTCAATGCGCTGCTTGGCCAGCTTCGGCCTTACGCCGTTTCGCTCGTCGATGGGTTCGGGATTCCGAATACGCTGCTGGCAGCGCCGATTGCGGTTGTGGGCTGAAGCTTACAGGCCGGAGCGCTTCTGCGAGAGGAGCCGGGACTCCTCAAAAGCACGGCCTGCACTTAACGTCAAACCTGCTAGCGCCACTAAACGATCAGCTCCCCTTATCGAGAATAACCGTCGCAACCACCGGCAGATGATCGGAACCCTTGCGTGCCGCCGGAGACGTGTGGACGCGAAGGTTTTCTAGTTGTGCGCCGCGAGCATACGCCCGATCCAACGCGAGGATTGGACGGATGGACGGGTAGCTCGCGGGCCAGTTTGTGTTGTGGTGGCGTGCGAGAAACTCGTTGTCCAATTGCCGTGCGGACGTGCCTTTCCGTCGCCACGCATTCATGTCACCGAGCAGGATGATGGGCCCGTAAACGATTTGCGGATGCGCGAGCAACGACCGAATCTGGCGCTCTCGCGTGCTATCGACCAGGGCCAGATGGGTCGCGGCAATCGTCAGCATCGCCTGTTCTCTTCGGAACTGCACGGCCAACGCAGATCGTTGCTCCAACCGCCCGAACGACAGATCAATAGCGAACGCTGCCGAGATCGGCCACCGAGCCAGCACGGCGTTGCCTAATTCACCTCTGCGGTGAACACGCGTGCAAACGAACGCCATCGCAAAACCTAGCTCGTCCGCTAGTTTCACCAACGGGTCAGGGCCATCGAAGGGGCGAAGGACTTCCTGAAGAGCTATCACGTCGGCATCCAGCTCCAACAACACAGCGTGTGCCTTGCCAGGTGAAAAGGTTCGTCCGCCACTTCTTCCGCCCCATTTGTGGACGTTGTACGTGACTATCGTGAAGCGGTCGGTTGGGCTGGCGTCGGTTGGCGAAGGGACCGCGTTGTGCAAATCCGCGAGATACGGCACGTTCGCCGACCGCGCTTCCCGCACGTCCGCATATGGGCCAGACCTCAATCGGCGGGCTAGCCTGCGGGCATCGGATTGTTTAGGATCGGGCATGAAAACGTTGGGAATGGCGAACCACACGCCGCAGTGCAAGTTTATGCCGCCTTCCCCCCAATACCAACTGGTCTTCCATGGATCGACTACAATGCAAAGCCTGCAGCTCGTTTAGCATGCTCCCGATGGAGTTGATGCAAGACGAATCCGAGGAGATGGGCATCCTCGACGATCAGGAAAGCCGTTTCTTTACGTGCCACGTCTGCGGCGACAACTGGCTTTCGGTTCGCGATGTGGAGGAGGGCAAATGCAAGGTCACCTTCATCCACCAGATGGGCCTACTGCCGCTACTCAAGCGCGTGGCCCACTTGACCACGCCCATCGTCATTAATGAGGATACCGTTGAGGCGTGGGATTATTTCCTGGGCGACTCCGAGGTGGACGAGGAGAAATGGCGCGATCACCTCTGCTCGCGCCGCCACGTCCTCAAGTCAATCTGCAGCAATTGACACCGCTCGCTCTGCATCGGGCAATGCGCAACCCTGTGTGCATGAGCCGGTTTTGTAGGAGGGATTACAAGAATCGAATAGTTCGGACCACTTCGAGGAGTGCGGGGAGCTGATCTTCGAAAGAATCCGCCGGTGCGCTGAAGTGGATGGCGTAGAAGGCAGGACCATTTTGCGTAAAGTAGATGGTCCCGAGCCGACCGCTTTCTTCCGTGCGGTAGCCGCTCGCCTGTTCAAAGACCATCTCTTGAGGTGTGATCGCTGAAACTGGTCGGGCGCCGGCATAGCCGAAGGAAAGCCTGCCTCGCCACCACTCATTGCGGTCGATGACGTTGAGACCGGTCACCCGGTAAACAATCAGCCGTGCGCCAAGGAGTTCGCTCTCCACGTTCTGATTGCTGAATAAATATGATGCTCGTCGGGGAGCCTGACTTTCGTCGCTTTGAACCGGACCGTCCCAATCAAGCGGAAGAGATAGGCTGATGCCACCGACAGCGATGTCTTGTTGTGCTCGAACTGGCAGTGCGAGCAAAGCGAGAAGGAGGGGAAGGGCGAGCAATCGCATGGAAATAGCTACAAATGGACAGGCTTGGTATCGGTTCAGCAGCGTAACTCCTAAAATCGATCGCAGTCACCGAGTAGGATGGTTTCCAATCGTGGAAAAGCCCGATTCATGATTCTTCAGCGGCGAAAGGCGAAATGATCGGTTCGCTGGCCAGCCGCTTTATCAATTGGATTTGCCCGGCGTGGTAGACATCGTGCGCCGCAACGCCGGCAATGAGTTGCGCAAAGGTGTGTGTGCTCCCGAAGGGAACCGCGTCCAGTTTCGACGCACCGAGCCGTTCAACAGCGTCTCGCAACGAGCGGTGCGTTTCGTTCAGCAGCCGCCCCTCAACCTTCCAATCTGCCTCGCCGTCGGGTCTTTCAAACCAATTGGAACCGGTGACGGCGAAGGCCCCTCGCTTCTCACCCGTGATGCGGCGACGAACCGTGTACTTCCAGTACGCACAATGAATCATCAACTCCCAGATCGTGTGCCGCTCCGGCGCCGGTCGCCAGGAACCCAGCCGTTCATCAATCCCGCGCAGAACACCTTTCAGCGTCGGGCCGTGCCAGGCCTTGGTGTCGAAGGCCGTATCTAGCTGGTGGAGGAGCAGGGAATGGGTGGTCATCTTTGCCCAAGGTCGTCTGCACAAGATAGGTGGATCGCCGCATTTGAGCGCCTTAGTACGGACCAAGCACTCGGGTCAATGGCAACGAGGATAGAACCCAATCTCCATTGCCATCTGTTCTATCTTCGATTCTATGAGCAGCACACGTATCGTAAGTACTGGTCTTCAACGGCTCGTAGCAGGCGAGGCCGGGCGTCACCTCCGAAGCGCCCGTTTAGGGCTGATATTGCATCCAGCGTCCGTGCTGCCGGACCTCACCCTCGCCGTCGATGCGCTCAGGACTTGCGGATTCGGGCTGGAAAAATTGTTTGGGCCACAACACGGGGCGAGAGGAGAGAAGCAGGACAACATGATCGAATCGGATGACTACGCCGACCGCGGCAGCGGTCTGCCCGTTCACTCGCTCTACGGTGGTGTTCGTAAGCCAACCCCTGCAATGCTGGACGGCCTCGACGTCCTGCTTTTTGACCTTCAGGATGTCGGCGTCCGGGTCTACACCTTCGTGTGGACGATGGCGCTCGCCATGGAGGCCTGCGCAGAAGCAGGGGTTCGTTTCGTTGTGCTGGATCGCCCGAATCCTGTGGGCGGAATCGTGTTGGAAGGACCGCTGCTCAAGCCGGGTTACGAATCGTTTGTCGGGCTTCATCCTGTTCCTTTGCGCCACGGGCTTACTGCAGGTGAGCTGGCGCTATGGCTTAACGAGGTTCGAGAAATCGGCTGCGAGTTGGAGGTGATCCCGATGGAAGGCTGGAGCCGGGAGATGCTCTGGCAGGACACGGGGCTGCCCTACGTCTTCCCGAGTCCGAACCTCCCGACGCCCACTTCTTGCGATGTTTATCCTGGCATGGTGCTCTTTGAGGGGACGAACCTCTCCGAGGGCCGTGGAACGACGAAGCCGTTCGAGCTCGTCGGCGCGCCACACCTCGATCCCGAGCGGCTGGTGCAGGATGTGGCTCCAGAACACCTCGACGGAGTTCGTCTGCGCCCGTGTTGGTTCGAGCCAACGTTCCAGAAACACGCAGGAGAAATTTGCGGAGGCGTTCAGCTCCATATCACAGATCAGGCGTCCTTTCGGCCCGTGACGACGGCCGTCGCGCTATTGAAGGCCGCGAAGCAACAAACCCCCTATTCATATGCATTCTGGCGTTCGCCGCCTTACGAATACGAGGAAGAACTGATGCCGATCGACATTTTGTGGGGCGATGACGGGCTGCGGAGGGGGATGGACGATGGCGCGTCCGTTGAGGAAATCCGAAGGGGCGTGGAGGGGGAGTGCACCGAGTTTCTGGACGACACGCGCCGCTATTGGTTGTATTGAGGCTGAGCTCGAGATTGACCAACAGCTAAAGGAGATGCTTGAACTCATCGACCGTCAGCCCTGCATCCTTAACGATACCGCCCATCGTGAAGGCATTGATCGGGTTTGATCGAGGAATAGTCAGGATTCGCTGACCGTCCGTCATGACAATGTGCTTACTCTCGCGAGCAACTGAAAACCCGACTTTCTTGAGTGCGCGCACGGCGCGACCGTGGTTCACTCCGGCCAGCTTTGGCATCTCTCAGGCTGCGACATCAACTTCCCGAATCTCCGCATCGCCATCCTGGGCGAGTTCTTCCGCGACGGAGACATACTCCACAATGGCCTCTCGGATATTTGTTAGCGCATCGGCCTCTGTCTTCCCTTCGGACCAACAGCCGGGAAGGCCCGGACAGGAAACGCTGTAGCCCTCTTCGGTTTGGCGAATCGAAACGCGGTATGTCGATGCCATTGCGATGTTCGGGTTTACTGCTGCGTGACGAACTGCTCGTAGACAGAGGTTGTTTCGCGGGTGACCTTCGTTTTTTAGCGGTGGTCGGCGCCGGACGAGGAGCTTCAGAACGAATACCGCAACTGCACCCCCAGATCCCGCACGCGATTTCCGTCGATCTCGTTATTGCCAGACGAGACGCTCGTCACGTTCTCGAAGATTGTCTCCGCAAGTTTTATCTGAAAGTGCAGGCCCTCGACTGGTGTGATGGTGGCCAGAGCGTACGTGCGGATGCCTCGACCGCTGAGGGCCGGGATGGAAAAGACGCCGGTCAGATCGTTCTCATACTGGTAGATACGGGAGTCGAAGTCGTCCGTGTCGAAAAAAGTCAGCCGGGCGTCGAGGCGGAGCCATGAAGTTGTCTGCCATCGTACATCCTGATACACCAGCACTCCGAAGCTGGCGGTTTCGACACCTTGCGTCAGGAATCGTGAGCCTTCGATGCGGGAGCGTAGGCGGAGGCTTCGGTTGGCATCGTACTCGCCCTGCAGGCGGAGCGTCTGGCGCGTCTCGTTGAGCAGGCCGCCTACAATGGAGCCTGGGATGCTGTTGAGCACGTCCGCGCCGGTCTCCTTTGTCTCCGTCCGCGCCTGTATGTACCACCGGAGCCAGCGCCTTGGCTTATGCTCCACAAACACCATCGATTCGTGGCCGCTTGAAGGTCGGGGCAGGCTGAAGCGTAACCATGGGAAACGATATTGGTCGGTGTAGAAAGCGACGGTGAGAGTTTTGAAGGGCTTCGTGCTGACACCTGCGTAAACACCCGTCTCGTTTTGTCCGATGCCGTTGCGCTCGCCAAATGGATAGCCGTGGAGCGTCGTGAAATCGCGCGGGTAGTGGCGACCTAGCACGAGGACCTCCGTGCCGTTGCCGAGTTCTGCCGAGAGGCCCACCAGCCCGCCGACCGCGCCGGATGGAGATCGGGCGACCTCGCCAAAGCCTTGCAGCGTGCTGGTTCGAAGGTCGAAATAGACGCTGGCCATCGTCGCTTTCCCCCCTGCGAATTCAAACAACTCGTCAGGCCTGTCGCCCGCAACGAGCGGCGCATCGAAGTTGGCTGTGTACCCAACTGCTCCGATGCGACCGCCAAGGTTGTCGGCGTCGACACGGTATTCGACAGCGCCACCCACAAGCGTTTCCCCGAGCGCATCTTTTCGGGAAATTTCGGTGTCGGTGCGATGCAGCCCATCCTCGCCCAGGCCTGTTGCGAAGTCGCCCGAAACGCCAGGCGGGAGGTCCGGATCGAAGACATCGAGCGAATCGAACGCGGTGATGTTCGCGTCCAGATCGCGCCGGGATCCGAAGGCCGAGATATACAAATAGGGCATCACGCCAATTGTAGCAGCGGCGCCACGCAGGAACCGGTTCTCCTCCACGGAACCATACGGGCGGATGCCACGGCCGCTTCTGATCGGCCCGTGCGCAGCATCGGGGCCCTTTCCAAAGCCACTTGATCGCCAGAAGACTAATCCCTGTCCGAATTCTGCGGCATAGTCTCCAACAACCAATGCATCAATTCTGCCAATCCGGTTTATCGCGATGTGCGCCGATGTGTAGTCGTAGCCAACCTGCCCATCGAAGCCGAAAACCTCGCCGGGATCCTTTTCGAGTGTCACATTGATCGAAACGTTGCGCCGGTACTTCGCCTGGAGCCTGGTGTAAATCCGCTCAGGCGAACCGGCGTAGGCGCGCGTCGAATCGTCGCCTTCAAAGCCTTGCGCCAGGGTCAGTCGCCGCTGGAATCGCTGGGTTGCCGTGTAGCGCAGGTTATTGGCGATCTCCCGGATCCGCGGAACGGCCGGGAAGGAAGATGGCGAGCCAGCGGCTACATCCAACACCTCGCCAATTGTGATGTAGGGTCTCGCCTCCAGGAAAATCTCCTCCGTCATCTCTTCCACTTCTCGCACGACAGGGATCGAGGGAAAAGGCCCATGTTCGGTTCGATAGCGGACGATGGCATCGGCCAGGAGCGGACTCAGGCCCGGGATAAGGGCCAACTCTTGCCCGGACGCGCGATTGATGTCTAGCGGGTTTTCGCGAAGATCGTTGAGGAGCTCCAGGAGTTCCGTCGGGTCGCCCGTCACTTCGTCCTCGGTGAGGGTTTCGAGACGCGTCGTTTCGTCGGGTGCCTGCGAGGTGTCGGGCGGAATGTCCTGCGCGGCTGCGGGAGTAAAGGCGACCGAGCATAAAAGACAGAGGACGGGGACCAGAAGTGGGCGGACCGATGAGGGCAGGCGGCCAACTGTGGTCAGTGGAACGAAACCCGGATTGCGAAATCCCAGCCTCCCGATCCGCCGTCCGACACGAGCGCGAAACGCGATCGACGGAAGCCATTCCGAGATCCGACGCCAGCGTGAACCGGCACTTGCGCAAGCAAATTCAATACACGCCCTACGCACTGCGCAATTTGCGTCATCAATCACAACTCCTAGTATCGAAGACGGCGTTCCCATCTTCAAAACTCCACGCCAATCGAAACGGCCGGGGTCAGACCGAGCGTCTCGTGGTACTCCGCCGCGATGTCGGCGTGTATCATCCCCGACCGCACGCCAATGCCGCCTGACAGCCGTGTTGGCGCGCCGTCGCTCGACGACAGGCCCGTAGCAAAGCCCCCACGAATGGCCAGAGCGTTGATCACCCAGACCTCAAGCCCTGCTCGAATTGCCACGGGAAAATCAAGATCTTTTTCCGCGTCGAGAACCACAAGTGCATGCTCCGACGCACGAAAGGCCAATCCGGCGGCCAACGCTGGAGCGGTTGAAAGCGGAGAGGCAAGGTCCGAGTCTTCACTTCGCCCAATGCGGCTGACGTTGCGCGCGTGGAGGCCAGCGCGCAACGCCGGGAGCACGTCAACCTGAGCACCCGCCGATGCCGAGATGGTCGATGTTGAGCCAAAGCCGTCGATCGAGATGTTGTGCATGCTGGCGCTCAGGCCCACATCGATGGCACGGGAAGCACTGAGCGAGAAGCCCCGCGATGCACCCAGCCCGATTCGTGTTTCGCGGAAATCTGAAAAGCCGTACGTCCGGGCGTTGGCGGCGAAGGTCGCATACCGTGTTGGCGCTGCGGCCGCGAGGGCGACCACACGTAGTTCACTTATTCCGAAGGCCTGACTGGCAAAGACGTCGGCGGTGTTTCGTTCCAATGCGGCCCACGCAGCAGGGTTGAACTCGCCCCAGACCTCTCCTTCCAACGCCGTGCCGGCGCGCCCCAGGGCCATAGCGCGCGCGCCGCCTTCAGCAAGTTGAGCGTGGGCACTCGTCGCCATAAAAAGTAGCAATAGGGCGATCGCCGGAGAGTGCCTGAAGAGGGAAGGGGTACGCATTAATCCCGTTCGAAAGGCGTGAGACGAGTGAATGAGGCCGTAGTTTAAACCGCCTCTGGAAGTATACGCACCCGCTCAGAATCAATCGCACATGATGCGCCGCCTCAGTGTTCTCGCTCTCTTTATGGGTGTCACGGCATTGGGACCACGCGTGTACGCGCAACAACTGAACTGCACCGTGATGGTGAATTACAGTGCGCTTTCTGGTAATGAATTTCAGTTTTTGGGCGAGCTGGAAGAGGATATCCGACGTTACCTCAACGATCGGTCCTGGACTGACGACGTGTTTCAAGACCGTGAACGAATTGACTGTTCTTTCCAAATCGTCTTCACCGTCGCCGACGGCTTGACGCGCTTTCAGGCGCAAATCGTTGTCGGGGCAAGTCGCCCGATTTACGGCACGGGTCAGCGGACGAGTGTATTCCTCGTGCAGGACACGAACTGGTTCTTCGAATACGGGCAAGGTCGGAATCTGGCCTACAATCCAAATTCCTTTGACTCGTTCATTTCCGTCATTGACTTCTATGCGTTTCTGATTCTCGGATTCGACTACGACTCGTTTGACGAGATGGGCGGGCAGCCGTTCTTTGAGGAAGCCCGCAAGATTTTCGAGCTGAGCCGCGGCCTCAATGCCGAAGGTTGGTTTCTCGTTGGAGATGACCGGACGCGCGGTACGCTTATCACGCAGCTTTTGGATCCCCGGTTCGAGCCGCTCCGGCGGGCACATTTCAACTACCATTACGGCGTGCTCGACCACTTCGCGAACAACCACGAGCAGGCGTGGGAAGATGCCATGGCGGTAATTCGCAACTTGAATGAGCTGTACAACGAGTTCAACACGCGTCGCTTTGCTTCGGACATATTTTTCTCGGCGAAGCACACCGAGATAGCGGCGTTGCTTGCCGATTACCCCGGGCGCGCGGACGCCTACGAGTTGCTCATTGAGATGGACTCGCAGCACCAAACGACGTACGACGGGTTGGTGCAGTAGGAAAGGGTTACCCTTGAGGCCGGCCTGCGCCGATAGAGATTCCCAGGCCATCAGAATCAAGGCGTTCTGCGATGCGTGTGCCGAACACGTCATTCGGCTCCTGAATGCACCCAACGTTGTTTTCGAACATTCCGCGGCGGAACGCCTTCCGATCAGGGACACTCAGCCCAAGGCGACATCTCACGGAGGGTAGATGCTCGGTTTCTACGGATTCCTGAAGGGATGATTTGCCTGGGTGAAGCGCGATGGTCGCGAGATCAGTATCGAACTCCGTCCAGAGGGATGAGTCGGGCCGTAGCGGCAGCCCGATCATGTTCCGCTAGAAATCGACGGTTTGGTTCATAGCACGCATGAAGCCGATGGAATAATTGACGCGCACGGCGGACGTCGCTACACGACTGGGATGACGGCCACTGAATGAAAACGCTTCTCTTACAGTTTATCCATCACGGTATCGAGAATCTCGCGCTCCATCGCTTCGGCTTGCTCAAGTATCCCCTGTCCCCGCGACAGAACGTCTTCAACAAATGCCCTGTCCTCGAGGTCGCCGACGTTGATTTGGACGTTCAGGAAGGCACCACGCGCAGCGGTTCGAGCGCAAAGCGCGCCCACACCAGCATCAGATACGGAGTTTGGGTTTCCGATTTCGGCCATCGCTTTCATCACGTCCATCGAGTCGAGCGCGATCTGCATCACGCGATAGGGCACCTCAATGGCACGGCGCGTCGCGTACTGAATGGCCTGGTGCCGCGCGGCCTTTTCAACATCATTTGATTGTGGGCGCCCGAAGGCCGCCATGACTTGATTAAAGGCGGCCGTGTCCTCATCTACCAGACCCAACAACGCGGTCTGGTAAGATTTTCCTCGTTCAGCCCAATCGGAGAACTCCTCCCACCGGTCGTCCCAGCCGCGCTTGTGAGCGGAGAGATTCGCAACCATCGTTCCTAGTGCCGCGCCAAACGCCCCCACAGCCGCCGATACAGAGCCGCCGCCGGGAGCGGGCGACTCCGAAGCGGTCTCTTCCGCAAACCCCTCAATCGAACGGTCCACGAGCCGATGCTGCGCTTTGCCCGAAATGGCATACTCGATGATTTTTTCACTGGGGTTGAAAGGAGCAAGGTCGTCCAGTCCCAGCGATTTCACGGCAATCTTTATGATCTCCTTGTCGGATATCCCGACGGAGCGCTCCTGCTTGCGGAGGAAGTACTTGCCTGCGTCAAGAATGGCGCGGAGAGGGATCAGGCCGACCAGTTCCGAGCCCGTCACGCGGATGCCACGCTCCGCGGCTTTCGCGACTACTTCGTCGAACGCGACGTGCACGGGCGTCGCGCCGATGTTCGTCAGGTTCATCGAGATCTGCGCAATTCCGTACTCCTCGATGTACCAACCGATGGCTTTGACGGCTTTGAGGGATCCGGGAACCCACTCCTCGTTTCCCTGCGCGTCCCGGATGATCCTGCCCGAGACCGGGTCGCCCTCTCGCTTGATTCGCCCCTTCTCGCGAACATCAAAGGCAATGGCGTTCGCTCGGCGGGAGGATGTCGTGTTGAGGTTGACGTTGTACGCGATCAGAAAATCACGCGCACCGACTGCGGTTGCGCCTGATCGCGCATTGAACGTGATCGGCCCGAAATCCGGCTTCCATTCGGGCTTGTCGAGTTTGTCTTTAAGGCCTTCGTACTCGCCCGAGCGAACATGCGCAAGGTTGCGGCGCGTCTCGGATGTCGCCGCGTTTTCGTAGAGGAAGATGGTGAGCCCGGCCTCCTCGCCCAATCGCCGCCCAAGCGCGCGCGCGTGAGCGACCGTCTGCTCCATTGTGACGCCCGAGACAGGAACGAGCGGACACACATCCATCGCACCAAAGCGCGGATGCTCGCCGGTGTGCTTTGCCATGTCGATCAGCTCGGCAGATTTCTTCCCGCCGCGAACGGCAGCCTCGATCACGTCCTCCGGCGCGCCCACGAACGTGACGACCGTGCGATTCGTGGCCTTGCCGGGATCAACGTCCAGGAGCGTGATTCCATCCACCGATTCGATCGCATCCGTGATTTCCTTAATGATGCCGTGGTCGCGCCCTTCGCTGAAGTTGGGAACGCATTCGAGTAGGGGGGCGGACATGAGTTCTCGTTTGCTGCTGTCGGTGAATGATCTGGCAGGTCTTACGAATCGAACGCCAGAATGGGAACGCCCCATGATATCACTGGATAGGCAGCCGCGCCGTCAGCAAAGACACGGGGTCCACTTACACGCAGCCAGGACAGGCGTATCCGTCTCCAATCTCCGGCATGAAAACGGCTGAACGTATTGCTCCGGAATGGTGGGCCTCCTACTTTTGCGTACTCCATCCTGGAGTTCGCCAACCATACCCAACAATCCCATGAAAAATCTCATTCCATCTCCCACACCGCGCAGGAATTTCCTGCAACGCATCGCCGCAGGCTCCGCCGTCTTGGTCGCCGGCGGTTGGACGACCGCACAGGCAAAATCGACATCGCCTTTGCGTCCCACCTCTGTCGGCAGCGACTGGCTCGATCGCATTCACGGTGATCACCGCCAGGTATTCGACCTCGTCGAACCCAACGGCGGTACAGGCGCGGCCTATGCCATGAACTACCTGACGTCGTCCAAGGAGGCTGATGGACTTTCCGACGCCGAAATCTGTGCAGTTGCTGTCTTCCGTCACTTTGCGTACCCGCTCATTATGACGGATGACATGTGGCGGAAGTACAAGCTCGGCGAATTTCTGAAAATCACGGATCCCGCGACGGAAGCACCGGCCGTGCGCAACATCTTTCGCGACAACGTTCCACTTCAGCCTGGGTTGACTTACGAGCGGATGATCGCCGAGCACGGCGTCATTGTCGTTGCGTGCAACATCGCGCTCAACGTTTTCAGCATGCTCACGGCGCCCAATGCCGGGGTCTCCGCCGACGAAGCGAAGGCGGAGTTCACGGAAAACCTTCTGGAAGGCGTCGTCCTTGTTCCCTCGGGCGTATACGCCGTGAACAGAGCGCAGGAGCGAGGGTGCACCTACTGCTACGCGGGATAAGGCAACGTGCCCTTGTACCTTGGTGCCGTACGAACCTTTGAGAAATCCTATATGCGCGTCTTTTTCGCCATGGGCGGGATGCTTGTGTTTCTCGTGGCAGGTTGCGGTAGCGAATCGGCCGAAACTGCCGATGCGTCCCGCCTGGTGCCCGCCACTGCTCTGCTCGCCTCCGTGGATTCGCTTCCATGGGATCCGGTCACGGCACCACTTCCCGACGACTCGGCGCTGGCGGAGCAGATTAAGTTAGGGCTTCGGCTGATGCAGGAGACGCCGACTATGGCCGCCGAGTACGTAGGAAACACGCTGTCATGTAGCAACTGCCATCTCAATGCAGGGCAGCGAGAAGGGGCCCTTCCGCTGGTTGGTGTCGCCAGTCTTTTTCCGATGTACCGGTCCCGCGATGGGCGCCTGGTGACGCTCGAAGACCGCATTCGTGGATGTTTTCTGCGGAGCATGAACGGGACGGCTCCACCATACGACAGCCCCGAACTGCTTGCGCTCTCGGCCTACATCGCATGGCTGGGACAGGGTCAGCCGGTGGGCGAATCCCCCGCGTGGCGCGGTTTGAATGAGATCCCAACGGAAGAGCGAATCCCTATCGGCGAACTCGATGTCGGGAGGGGAGCGTCGCTCTTCAACCTGCATTGCACGATGTGCCACGCCGCCGACGGGCAGGGCGTCGATCTCGGGCTTGCCAAGCCCGGGCCGCTATGGGGCGACAACTCGTGGAACGACGGGGCCGGAAATGCCCGCATTTATACGTTGGCTGGATACATTCGCTACGCCATGCCTCTCACAAATCCAGGCATCGTAACCAACGAGGAAGCGCAGCATATATCCGCGTATATCAACTCCAAGCCGCGGCCGGTCTATCCCGACAAGACTGCGGACTATCCAGGATCTCCGCGTCCCATCGACGCGGTCTACGATCCAGCCGTCTTCGAGCGAAATCCGTTATTTCCTGACGTGGAATAGAACGCCACACTCGTCGTTAATATTGGAAAACAATTCGAGGAGAGTGAGCATGCGCGGTGCTCGCTAGTCGTTGTGGAGAAACAAGTGCTGGCATTGGGGCGGAGGGGCCTGGTGAGCTCGGTGGATTCGGTCATAGTTGGGTCGGAATAATCCAAAACTACCAAACAAGTCATTCCCGCACCCGCCTTCGCGGGCACAGGCTGCGGCGGGAACCCATTCCACAATTCGCCGAGGAGCAGAATTGTTTGTGGGCCGAGTCTTAACCTGTGGGCATCATTGAGCAACCGCACACACGAAAATGCCCCGGCCCGGCTACACGTACATTTTGGCGAGCAAGAAGCATGGCACGCTTTACATCGGCGTTACGAGTTCGCTCGCGTCGCGTGTAGGCCAACACAAGCAAGGGCAGGTAGAAGGATTCACGAAGGACTACCACGTTCACCGGCTCGTCTACTACGAGCGCCATAATGATATTCAGGATGCCATCAGGAGGGAAAAGCAGCTCAAGAAGTGGAATCGGGCGTGGAAGATCCGTTTGATTGAGAGGGCAAATCCAAACTGGTTTGATTTGTTTAATCAGTTGGGTGGGGTGTAGGGATCTATTTCCTCAACCGAGGCCGATCAGTCGGCAATCCAGTTTCCAAGTAAGCAGCTGTTACTGCGCTCCGTGCCGCTGCCGCCATTTGCGCTAACCTTGTTGAATGGGTCCCCGCCTTCGCGGGGATGACAGTATGGGGGATGAACGCGTACGGGAGATGGCAGGGTTGAGGCAGGCGGGTTTGGTGAGATCGGTGGATTGCACGTCGGAATACGATTTGGAGCAACTAGCCGAAAATAGTCATTCCCGCGAAGGCGGGAACCTATTCCACAAATCAGCGAGGAGCAGGAGTGTTTGTGGGCCGAGTCCTAATCTGTTTGCATCATTAGGCAACCGTCCGCTCGAAAATGCCCCGGCCCGGCTACACGTACATTTTGGCGAGCAAGAAGCATGGCACGCTTTACATCGGCGTCACCGGTTCGCTCGCGTCGCGTACGTGGGAGCACAAGCAGGAATCCGTTGATGGGTTTACGAAGGAATACCACGTTCACCGGCTCGTCTACTACGAGCGCCATAATGATATTCAGGATGCCATCAGGAGGGAAAAGCAGCTCAAGAAGTGGAACCGGGCGTGGAAGATCCGTTTGATTGAAAAGGACAATCCCAACTGGTATGATTTGTTCAACCGGTTGGGTGGGGCTTAGGGATCTATTTCGTCAACCGAGGCCGATCAGTCGGCAATCCAGTTTCCAAGTAAGCAGGTGTTGTTGCGCTCCGTGCCGCTGCCGCCATTTGCGCTAACCTTGTTGAATGGGTCCCCGCCTTCGCGGGTATGACTTTGATGGAAGATTATTAATAGCGTGTGTGCTCCTAGCCCTCACTTTCCAACATCACGGCTTCCCTTCCAAACAACTTCCCAAGCCCCTTCATCAGCTCTGGCGTTGGCTCCACAACGGCGGTGCGGGCGTGGAGGCGGACGGGTTTGGCGAGTTCGGTGGATTCGACGTCGAAGTAGAGTTTGGCGGTGCCTTTGTTGTGCTCGCAGAGGGTGGCGAGGTCGTCGAGTTTGGATGGCTCGGTCGTGTCCGCGTCGATGTGGAGGACGATGGCCTTGACCATCTGCTCGCGGACCTTCCACATCGGCAGCACATCGTTGGCGATGAGCTTGAGTTCACCGGAGGTTTCGGCTTTGCCTCGCACGAGCACGACTTCATCAACTGCCAAAACGTGGCCGCATTTGTCCACGGTTTGGGCAAAGAGCACGACTTCGGCGGAGCCGGTCGTGTCTTCGAGCGTGATCCAGGCAATCGGCTTTCCCTGCTTGGTCGTCCGGCGGGTGACTTCCGTGATGATGCCGCACACGGTTTGGGTGCTCTCGTGCGGGATGCTGTCGGCATCGCCGAGCTTCATTGTTGAAAAGGCACGGACTTCGGGAGAGTAGTCGTCCAGCGGATGGCCGGAGACGTAGAAGCCCATCAAATCGCGCTCGTTGCGGAGCGTTTCTCCTTGGCTCCACGCATCGACGACGGGAAGGGCGGGCTTGAAGGTCTCGGCCTCGCCGCCGCCTCCGAAGAGCGAGTTCTGGCCGGCGGCTTGATCGGCCTGATGCTTCTGCGCAAAATCCCACGCCAGTTTAACAGCGGCGGAAAACTGGGCACGTGAGCCGCTGAACTGGTCCAGCGAACCGGTTAGAGCGAGCGCTTCAAGCGTTTTTTTCCCAACCGAACGCAAATCGAGACCGCGCACCAAATCGAAGATGTCCTCAAACGTGCCGCCCGACTTTTCGCGCGCCTCTACGATGGCTTCAATGGCTCCGTGGCCGACGCCCTTGATGGCTGCGAGTCCGAACCGAATGGCGCCGTTCTCGACCGTGAAGTGCGCCAGGGAGCGGTTTACGCACGGCGGGAGGATGTCGAGGCCCATCTGTCGGGTCGCTTCCAGTTCGTTGGCGAGCCGCTTGGAGTCGTGCATGTCGTTCGTGAGCACGGCGGCCATGAACTCGGCGGGGAAGTGCGCCTTGAGGTACGCTGCCTGGTAGGCCACGAGCGAGTAGGCCGCGCTGTGGCTCTTGTTGAAGCCGTAGCCCGCGAACTCCTCCATGATGTCGAAGACCTTGCTTGCGGTTCGCTTGTCCACGCTTTTTGCCGCCGCACCCTCCTGAAACACCACACGCTGCTTGGCCATCTCCTTCGGGTCCTTCTTGCCCATCGCGCGGCGGAGGATGTCGGCGCCGCCGAGCGTGTAGCCGCCCATGACCTGAGCAATCTGCATTACCTGTTCCTGATACACAGTGACCCCGTACGTCGGTTCGAGGATGTTCTCCAACATGTCGTGTGGGTAGTCAACTTTCTCCTGGCCGTGCTTCCGCTTGATGTAGTTGGGGATGAGCTTCATCGGCCCCGGACGGTACAGGGCGTTCATCGCGATGAGGTCGTTTAGCTCGGTGGGTTTGAGTTGCCGGAGGTACTCGCGCATGCCGTCGGACTCGAACTGGAAGATGGCGACCGTGTCGCCGCGTTGGAACAGCTTATACGTTAGCTCGTCGTCGAGCGGAATGGCGTCGAGGTCGATGTCCTCGCCGTGGTTCTCCTTAATGAGGGCGAGGGCGTCCGTCAGGATGGTGAGCGTTTTCAGCCCAAGGAAGTCCATTTTGAGGAGACCGAATTCCTCGATCCACTTGCCATCGTACTGCGTGGTGAGCGTGTCGCTGGAGCCGTTCTTGCCTTTCTGGACCGCTACGGGAACGTATTGCGACACGTTGCCAGGCGCGATGATGACGCCCGCGGCGTGGACGCCCGTGTGGCGCGCGGCGCCTTCAAGGACGGTGGCGTGCTTGACGAGATTGCGGATCTGTGGATCCTCGGACTTCCACAGCGCACGGAACTCGGGAACATCTCGTTTGGCGTCTTCCAGCGAAACCTTGACGCCGTCGGGGATGAGTTTCGCGATGCGGTCGGCTTCCGAGAGCGGGATAGAAAGGACGCGCGCCACGTCGCGGATGACGGACTTTGCGCCCATCGTTCCGAACGTCACGATCTGGCAGACGGACTCGCGGCCATACTTCCTGACGACATAGTCGATCACTTTCGCGCGCCCTCGGTCGTCGAAGTCGATGTCGATGTCCGGCATCGAGATGCGCTCGGCGTTGAGGAAGCGCTCGAAGAGGAGATCGTACTTCAACGGGTCGATGTTGGTGATGCCGAGGCAATAGGCGACGCACGATCCCGTTGCCGAGCCTCGCCCCGGCCCGACGGACACGCCGAGCCTGCGGGCCTCGGTGGTGAAGTCCTGCACGATGAGGAAGTAGCCAGCGTATCCCATGCTCGCGATGACCGCGAGCTCAAGGTTGAGGCGTTCGCGGATACCCTCGGTGACCTCGCCGTAGCGGCTCACCGCGCGCTCGTAACTGAGATGACGCAGGTAAGCGTCGGGTCCTTCAAACTCGGCGGGAATGGGGAAGTGCGGCATGAGCAGATCGCCCATATTGAGATCGAACAGGCACTTTTCGGCTACTTCGCGGGTCGCTTCCATCGCGGCATCAACGAGCCCCGCATCCCCAAACACGCCCTGATTGATGGAAGTCTGGAACGACGTCCGCATCTCTTCTCCCGACTTGAAGAAGAACTGGTCGTTCTCAAACTTCAGACGTTTCGGATCCGCGTAGTCTTTGTTGGTTTGAAGGCAAAGCAGAATATCCTGGGCCTCCGCGTCTTCCTGATTGACGTAGTGCACATCGTTCGTGACGATGGCCTTCACGCCAAACTCCGTTGCCCACCGGACCAGAACTGCGTTGCACTTCCGCTGGTCCTCGATGTTGTGGTCTTGCAGCTCGATGTAATAGTCCGCACCGAAGATGTCGAGATACTCGCGGAATATCAGCTTTGCCGCATCCTCGCCCTTCAACAGGATGGCCTGGAGAACCTCGCCCTGCAGGCAGCAGGTCGTGGCGATGAGGCCCTCGCTGTGCTGCCGCAAGGTGTCTTTGTCGATTCGCGGGCGATAGTAGTAGCCGCCGGTGAAGCTATCCGACGAGAGCTTGATGAGGTTGCGGTAGCCGATTTCGTTCTTCGCTAGCAGCACCTGGTGGTAGCGGGTGCGATCCGATTTTTCCTCCATACCCGAAGGCGCGATATAGAACTCGCAGCCGATGATGGGCTGGACGCCGACCTCCTTCGCCTTGGTGTAAAACTCAGGAACGCCGTACAGATTCCCGTGATCTGTGATGGCGATGGCCGGCATTTCCAGCTCTGCGGCTCTGGAAACAAGGTCCTTTATCCTTGCAGCACCGTCGAGGAGGGAGTACTGTGTGTGGCAATGGAGGTGGCAGAAGTCGGACATTCGGCGCTGTTGTAGCAGGGGAGATGTTTGGGCTTGCAATGAACGAGGTGAAGCGCCCGACCGCAAGCAGTGTGGACAAGTTGCCCAACGTAGATAGTAGGTCGTGCGTGTGACAGGGTAGGGCAGTGGATCACGGATTTATGATTTCTTACGCTTGATCTCTCGCGCTTTCAGGTGACGCAGCGCCGGGCCGTTTCCACGCCTTACCCTCGCACATTCCTCCCTTCTCCGTTCACCCTTCGCCAGGCTATCATTCCTTCATGAGTCCAATCCACCCAGTCCTCATTGTTTTCCTCGACGCCTACCACCTTGACGATCCATTTTTCCTGTCATCGTTCGCTCGAGATGTTCAAGCGCACGTGGGGCCGATCGTGTTCGTCCATGGTGGCGGAGAGGGGGTAGAACGAACGCTGGAGGCGCGCGGCCTCCTGGACGATGACGCGCGGAAGGGACCGGCAGCTCAGCAACTTGTTGAGCGGGCCATCCGTGAACTCAACCGTCGCATCGTCCATGAGATGAATGATGCGGGCGTACCAGCTGTGGGAATCCTCGGCTCGGATCGGGGCTTACTCCGAATGGGCGATGGAGGCGAGGTAGAGGTCGGCAGAATAGACTGGCTTGTTGATCTCGTGATGCGCAATGCAATCCCCGTCGTCGGTAGCCTCGCGCCAGGTAAAGACGGCGATTGCGTTGAGGCAGATTTAGCGTCCGCCTTGCTCGCGCTTGAGGCCGCATTCAGGGCTTCTGGCCAAGCGGAACCGGCCATCGTTGCTTTCACCAACAACCGGAAGGCAGGCCTGTTTGATGGCCCGACACTGCTCGCTACGGTAGAAGTTGACGACTTGAACTCCCTCTCAGCCGTCGGGGACCTTGAGGTCCTGCGAAAAGTGGGAGCATCCGTTGGGGTCCGGCTGACCACGCCACGTTCACTCCGTGAAGCGGGCCTCCCAAATGGGACCGACTTGGGAGGGGTTTTATCGTGGCGTCCAGGCGATGTTGGTAAAACCCCGCCTAGATCAACCGGAATCGGCACTTTTCCTTGACTCATTGGGGGGTGCGAAGTACATTGGCGGCGCTCACTCGCTGGCGCCTGGCTCCCGGCACTTCATCGTCCGAGCCATGCCCTCATTTTTATCACCCCAAAGACCGGAGGAATAAATGGCTGATCGCTTCGAACAGCTCAGTAGCTTCGTCGCAGACATGTCGGACGATTTCAACAAGTTCTACGTCAAGAAGAACAAGGCCGCTGGCACGCGTGTCCGCAAGGGCATGCAGGAACTAAAGCAGATGGCGCAGGACATCCGCATTGAAGTCCAGGAATCCAAGAACACGATGTAAGGCTTCGAGCCCTTCCCTGACGATTTAGAGCCGCTCCATTCTGGTGCGGCTCTTTTTGTTGGTTCCGGCGACGTAATCACTGTCGATAGTGTGGGCGTCCATTTCAGACCGTCATCGCTCACGAGCCCATCCTGCCGCAATGTTTCGAGTGCTTCTCGCTGACTCACTCGCCCCTCTCGTCGCCTTGAAGGAAACGGTGGTAAATATTGCTCGCCTGCAGCCCTTATGTCCGGCAACGCGCCCGACGAGCCCGTGCGCACCGAAGCTGGCCTTGATCTGACCAATCAGGCCACGGGGCACATCATGGAGAACGTGCTCGTGACATCCCGCCGTTCCTCGTTTCAGGCGGCGAACCAGTTTGGCGGTAGCGCCTCGACGCCGTATTCGAGAAAAGTCTTGCCCTGACGATGAACGACATTCTGAATGTAAATCTCGGGCTCGCAACGCTGTTCGACCGCGATATCAGCTCGGAGTTACCGTTCAGGGAATTGCTCTCGCTCGGCGTATCCTTCACGCTCTTATAAGCCTTAGGGAATCTGCTAGTGTTGCCGCGACTTCGCGTTCCTGCGCTGCTTTACGCGGCTCTCGGTCTTGCGCTATGGCCGTCGCCCCTGTTCGGTCTTCTTCACGTGGAGGCCGCAACGGTGGTGGCCACGGCCAGCTTTTTTATCGGGGGCTTGTCGGCAACCGGGCTGTTTAGGAGTGGAGATTCACTTCGGCGCGTGCTGATCGCGCAGCTTGGCTTGTTGCTTATCCCGTGGGCGCTTCTGACGGCAACGTTGGTCTGGCGGGCGAACTGCGGATACGTTCTCGGTTGCGCCCTCTTCATTCTCTACACGATTCCGAGCGTCGTGCTGGCTGTGTCACTCGCTTACGCGCTGACCGGCGCGACGAAGCGCTGGCGACGCGTGTGGTTTGTGATCGCCGGATCGCTGATTGCAACCATTCCCGTAGCATTCGACCTGCTTCTCCATCCGCAACTCTACACCTACAACCATGTTTTTGGCGGCATCCTCGGCCCGATTTACGACGAAGAACTCGCCGTGCGCCCGGGACTTTTTGTCTTTCGTGGACTGACGATTCTGTGGGCAATTTGGCTAATGATGTTAGGCCTCTGGCTGAGAAGAAAGGACGGAAGGGGCCACGACGGAGCACAAAGGCGAAATGTTGGGACGTGGGCCTTCGTGACGGTGGTAATTGCGTTGATCTACGCGTTTTCCGTGCCACTGGGGATCAATACGTCCGCAGGGCACATTGAGCGTGCGCTTGGCATCGAGCTAGACCTGGGCAGCGCCGTCATCCACTACCAGGCTGGTTCACTGACCGAGTCTGAACTAAGCTGGATCAGCGACGAGCACATTTATCGCTACGAGCAGCTGCGCGAGCAACTGGGTGTCAATGTCGCCGAGAGCATCCACGTCTACCTCTACCCGGACGGGGACACGCGGGCCGCTCTTATTGGTTCGAGGACGACAAGCGTAACCCCGGTCTGGCTCCCGTCGCCGCAGATCCACATGCTCGCCGAGGAATTCACGCCCGATCACTATGGCCACGAGCTTGCACACGTCTTTGCACGGGAGTTCGGGATGCCAGTGCTTCACGCCTCCCTTGCAGTGGGTCTGGTGGAAGGCCTGGCTGTTGCGGTCGAGCCGCCCGATGGTTTGCCGGAACCGCGGTATCAGGTTGCGGCCTCACTGGAGTCGAATCAGGCGGGGCTTGGGCACCTTAATGCCGATCCAGCGGAAGCCGTCGCTCATGCTATGAATCCGCTTGGGTTCTGGACGGGCAGAGGAGCCGTGTCCTACACGACGTCTGGTGCGTTTGCGGGGTATCTGCTGGATCGGTTTGGTGCGGAGAAGATGCGGTTGGCGTACAGGACGGCCGATTTTAGGGAGGCTTTTGGCCACCCGCTGGACGAGCTGGCTTCCGCGTGGGAAGCTGAACTGCGAACACTTCAACCCGATTCGGAGGCCGTCGCGATCGCGATGTGGAGGTTTGCTCAGCCGTCGCTATTCGAGCGATACTGTCCCCATCACCTTCCTCGCGTTGTTCGATTGACCCGAAGGGCCGTTGAAGCCGAAGAGCGGGGTGACGTTGCCGAGGCGCTGCGGTTCTACGAGGGCGCTATCGAAGCGGACTCAACCTTTGCCCCGGCGCTCGCTGGGTGGGCACGGCATCTCATTGGATCCGGGGGAAATGTGTTGGAGCCTACGACGGTGCTAGAAACCAGGGTTCTCTTGCGCAGTGGAGAGATCGCGGAGGAAACCGACATCCTTCTTGTCGGCGTCCTTGGCGACCTTTACAAGAGCCAGTTGGATTCGGCCAATGCCGCCGCAGCGTACGCCGAGGCCTTCCGAAGACTACCACCGTACGCCCGTGACGCCAAAACCGTGCTTCTGTTACGACGGGGCCTTTCCCCCGACGGACTACGCGCCGTCTTGGCACCAGGTGATGAGCTTGAGCGGGCCGAAAAGCTGGAGGCTTTGGCCGAAGACGAGCCCGCGTTGTGGTTCTTCGCCGCTGCCTACCGAAACCGTTTGGGTGACGCACGGGGGGCCCTGCGCGCAATCCGCCAACTTCCGACGGCGAACAATTTGGGTGCCTGGGAGAGCGACAATCAGCGCCAGATTGTTGAGCAAGCGCGTCTCGCTCTGCTCGCCCTTTATGCCGATAGCGCAGGCGATTACGCATCAGCGCTCGACTATGCCGGGGCGGCCGCGATTTCTTACCGCGAGGCGAACGCCAGCGGACCAGCGCTCCTCATGGAAGATTTGAAGGCCAAAGCCAGCTGGTTTCTTGATCGAGAGGAATAAGGACCGAATCGCAATCCTCCCGCCTTTCTACAACTCCGTCTGGCGTCTATCTTCTGCGATTCACGCCAAATCTTTTGATACTCGCCCTTCGAATCTTCGCCATTCCTGCGGCCATGGCAATGCTGTGGCTAGGGGGATGCGTCAGTGCGGAGGAATTGGCCGAAGATGGCGTGGCGGAGAATGTTGATTCCGATTTCTATGATTCGAGAGGCGCTTCGAATCGGTTCCCGCTCGCTCGAACGGCCGACGAGGTGAAGACGATTCAGCTGTTCCGGACGGGCGATGAGTCCTCGCTGCCCATCGCTTCGCTCAATTCCGGCGGTACGCTCACGCTCGCCTTCGACATTCTTGAGGAAGGGTCGGGCGGCCCGCTCTCCGTCTACTTCTACCACGCGGATCGCTCGTGGAGGCGCGATCTCCTGCCGTCCGAGTTTCTTCGGTCGTTCTTGAGCGACGACATCCGGCGCTACGAAATCTCGGCGGCCACAGAGGTTCGGTACGTCCATTACAGCTACCAATTCCCCAACGACAACATTGGCTTTCTAACGAGCGGTAATTACATCATACGCGTGGCCAAACAGGGCTATGAAGACCAGCCTCTATTCGAGCGCGCATTCTATGTCAGCGAGGATGCGGCTGAGATTGCCATCGCGTTTCGCTCTGGGCTATCGACGAGCGGATCTCTCCTGCACCCCGTTGTTCAAGTCGAGCCTGGACCTACGTTGGATGGCGTACAGGCGTTCGACTACGCGGCCTGCTTCGTGCGCAACGGCAGGTTTGAGCAAACGCGATGCGCACCCGAGCCATCCGTCATTGATTTGGCGCAGATGCAATTCTACCTGCCGCGAGGCCAGGCGTTTGAGGCCGACGAGCAACTTTATGAGGTCAATCTGGGCCTGCTGCAAGTTGGACCTCAGATATCGGGCGTTGATTTCTCTACGTCGCCGTTTGCCGCCCGGCTAGATCTCGACTATGCCCGTTTTGGAAGCGAGTCCAACGAGGCTGCCCTGACGGGCCAGCCCGTTATAGATGAAGTTTATCTGGACGGCGGCCCCTCGTCCACTCAGGCGGAATATGTTTCGGTTGAGTTTCGCTACGTGCCTGAAAACGAGCAGCAGGCTGTGGGCTCCGTCATCGTAACGGGCGCTTTCAATAACTGGCAAGTCGACCCGCAGAACTCCCTAACGTGGGTGCCGGAGACGGGCCAATATGAAGGCTCACTACTCCTCAAACAAGGCCTGTATCTCTACAACTATGCGGTGGATGGCTCCGCGGCGACATCGAACCAAAACATCGTCGCACAGCAAAATCTCTACACGGCACTCATCTACGTTTTCGACCCGACCCGCCGAACAGACAGGCTGATAGCTTTCCGCAGTGCCTTGGTGCAATAAACTTGTCAAGAGCACGACGCGTGTTCTGCCAGCCGTTCCCCGCACGCATCCTTCCACATTCGCCATGAATTGTCTGTTCGCCATGCTGGCCTTAATAGTCCTGGGAGCCTTCGGTCTCGGCGCGGGGTGCGCCCCCAAGCCGGTTTCGTCGCAGGCCACGGCAGATCCTGTCGGTGGGCGTGACTCCGTGATCATCCCCGGAATTGCGAATATGCCGACCGATCTGATTAGCGAAGGGGACATATCGGTCGTTGGCGCGGCCGCGTTCGAGATGGTAAGTGTTGCGGAGCTTTCGATGCTTCGTGCGACGACACGTGAGGAGTTGGAGGCTGCCGAGCGCGCGACGACCTCGGGCGCCTACCTTGGCGACGAATCGCGGGTCGTTCGGGTCAACGGACAGGAAGATCGGGGTGTAATCGGATACGCCGTCGGAAACGGGGTAGGTGTCGGTTTTGAAACGGAGTTTGTCTTTCGTTTTCAGGATGGCGGCGGAGACGTAGGGTTCGAAATCGCTGGCGAACCTGCTCAACCAGGAAGGCGCATGCCTTCACTGCTGCGCGTCGAGTTGTCTCTTAAGGGAAACGCTGGAAACGCGCTCGTTGTCTTTCTGGGAGACGAGGGATCCTTCCCCAGCGAGCTTGCCCGGGCCGTCCTGCCGCCATTCCCACCAAACGAATATGCACACCGCGTGGGAGTTCGGTACGTGCCGGGCATCGTCTCCGTCTCGCTTGATGGCGATACGGTGCTTGAGGCCGAGGCGCTACTTGGCGGAGGTGACGCCTCTGCTGCTATTTTAGCACACCCGGTTGAGTCAGCGTATGTGCTCAGCTGGACGTTCGAGACGTTGCCATAGCGGTGCGCCGTTCCCTTTCACCCATCGCCTTTCTGAATGCCTTTGCTACGCACGCTGGCCTCGCTCAGCCTTTCGTCACTGCTTGTCTTCTCGGCCTGCTCAGGGTCACGCCAAACCAGCACGCCGCCCGAGGCCGCAGATGGAAGCAACTCGGATAACGGTGAGGACGACGGCATCAAACCTTACGATGAAGTGGTAACCGACGAGGCCGAGACCGACGAAGGGCTCTTTACCGTTCACTGGTTTGACGACGGAGCAAAAGTGCTCTTCGAGGTACCCGATTCGTTGCTAGGCCGAGAAATGCTCCTCGTCTCGCGGATTGCCAGGGCCGCCGAAGACCTCGCCTACGGCGGACAAAAATCGAACACGCAAGTCGTCCGGTGGGAGCGGCACGCCCGGCGCATTTTCCTTCGAACCGTGAGCCATAACATCGTCGCAAGCGATTCGCTGCCCGTTTACCAGGCCGTCCGCAATTCATCGTTCGAACCCATCATTGCCAGCTTCGACATCGCGGCGTACGCAACGGACACCACGACGACTGCCAACGACACGACGGGCGTCGTCATAGACGTGACCGACCTCTACTCGAAGGACACGCCGCTCCTTGGCTTGCCCCAGGATACGCGCGAGGAATACAAGGTCCGGCGGATGGACACAGATCGGTCGTTCATCGCGCGCGCAGCAAGCTATCCCGAGAACGTTGAAGTTCGTGTCGTGCAGACGTACGAAGCTCAGGAACCACCGTCCAACGGATCGACGGGAACGATTTCGGTGGAGATGAACCATTCGATGATTCTCCTTCCGGAGGAGCCGATGCAGCCGCGCCTGTTCGATCAGCGGGTTGGTTTCTTTGCTTTGAGCCAAACCGACTACGGGTCCGATGCCCAGGAGGCCGACGAGCGAACCTACGTGACCCGTTGGCGACTTGAGCCAAGTGATCCGGAGGCCTATGCAAGGGGAGAGGTGGTCGACCCCGTCGAACCGATCGTGTACTACATCGACCCAGCCACGCCGGAGCGTTGGATTCCGTATCTCAAGCAAGGCGTTGAAGATTGGCTGCCTGCTTTTGAGGCCGCCGGGTTCAGTAACGCCATCATCGCGCGCGATGCGCCGACGCCCCAGGAGGACCCGGAGTTCAGCCCTGAAGATGTGCGCTACTCGGTCATCCGGTATTTCGCTTCCGACATCCAGAATGCCAGCGGGCCGCACGTGCACGATCCGCGAAGCGGCGAGATCCTCGAGAGCGACATCAACTGGTACCACAACATCATGAACCTGCTGCGGAACTGGTACTTCATCCAAACGGCCGCCGCCAACCCGGAGGCACGCGGCGTCGAGTTTGACGAGAACGTGATGGGAGAGCTGATCCGTTTCGTTTCGGCTCACGAGGTCGGCCACACGATTGGTCTCCGGCACAATTTCTACTCGTCCAGTTCGGTGCCCGTCGATTCGCTACGCTCGCGTACGTACACGGATGCGCACGGCACCGCGCCTTCCATTATGGATTACGCGCGGTTCAACTACGTCGCGCAGCCAGGCGACGGCGTTCGTCGCTTCACGCCAGACATCGGCGAGTACGACATCCACGCCATCGAATGGGGATATCGGCTCTTCCCGAATACGGGCACCGACTCCGAAAAGCAGCTGACAAGCGCGATTGCGCGGCGCGCTGTCGATGATCCGCGTCTTCGTTTTGTGATGGAAGCCGTTGTCGCGACGGATCCCCGTGCGCAGAACGAAGACCTCGGGGACAATTCTGTTCTTGCTGGTCAATATGGCCTCGCCAATCTCAAGCGAATCGTAGAGCGGTTACCCGAGTGGGGAACGCAGGATCTTGAGCCCTACGACGACCTGGAGGAGCTCTACAACAACGTCGTCGGCCAGTGGGTGCGGTACATCAATCACGCGGGCAGCAACATCGGCGGCGTGTATATCGATTACAAGACGGCGGACGAATCTGGCCCAGTCTACACGGTCGTCGAGCCAGAAAGGCAGCGGGAAGCACTGGAATTCGTGCTTGCAGAAGGCATGCAGGAGCCTGGCTGGCTGCTCAGTCCGGACATACTCCGCCGGATTGAGGCGGTTGGAACGGTCAACCGGATACGCGAGCGGCAAGTATCCATCCTGAATCGCCTACTCGATCCAAGCCGCATTGCACGTTTGCTCGAAGCCGAGGCCGTAGATGGCAAGGACTCGTTTACGGCGTCGGAATTGTTTTCAGAGGTTCGAAGCGGCCTGTGGAGTGAGCTGGTGGGTGGCGCCGAGATCGGTCCGTTTCGGCGAAATCTCCAGCGCGGCCACATCGAGCGGCTTCAGTTCCTCATGGAAGAAGATTCACCGTCGGAGGCGACCGGCTTTTTCCGGTACTACATCGGCATCGCGGATGTCGACGTTAGTCAATCAGACATCAGGCCACTCGTGCGCGGCGAGTTGCAGGATCTCAAGGCCGTAATCACGCGCACGCTCCCGCGCTACCGCAACGACCGCACGACGCGCCTGCATCTCGAAGACGCGCTGGTTCGGATCGAAGATATTCTGGACCCCAAGGACTAGCGCGTAGTGCGTCTTGCGTAAGATTCTGGTGACTTTGTTCACTACGCACTACGGAATACGATTTATCTATTGTGTCCCACCCCGACATCCTTCTCCTCGTCGGTACGCAGACGGGCAACTCAGAGGCCGTGGCCGAGGTCGTGGCCGAGCAGCTCGGCGACGGGGGATTCACTTGCCATGTGGTGGATATGGCGGAGGCCTACCCCGAGATGCTTGTCGATTACCGCCAGCTCGTGGTCGTGATGTGCACATGGGCAGAGGGCACATTCCCGGACAACACCGTGGAGTTTTACGATGCTCTCGTGGCCGTCAAGCCAGATTTGTCCGGTCTTTCATTCGGGATGATCGGCCTCGGCGACCACGACTACGACCCGGACTATCTCACGGCCAATTTCAAGCTAACCGAGACCCTGTCAGCGTGTGGTGCGATTCCGGCTGTTGAGATTCTCGAGATCGACGGCACGCCCAAGCCAAGGCACCTGGATGCCTCGAAAAGGTGGGCGATGAACGTTGCGGAGGCATTTTCCGCTAAGTGGTAGGACGTGCTCGCCGAGCGCGCCGTGGCTCACATTTGTGGGGACACGGCGTGTCCTGTCCTGTCCCTATACAAACGCGATCAGTCCAGCCGCTCGCCGATGCGGAGGTCGAGCCAGTCGCGCAGGGGTTCCAGCTTCACTTGCTCCACCACATCGTGGGCGAAGGCATAGAGGAGAATCGATCGCGCGTCGTCGAGCGAGATTCCGCGGGCGCGGCAGTAGAACAACGCGTCCGGATCGATCTCGCCCGTCGTAGAACCGTGCGAACACTTCACGTCGTCGGCGTAGATCTCAAGCTCCGGCTTCGAGTAATGATCAGCGTCATCCGATAAGACAACACCCTGGCTCTGCTGGTACGCGTTCGTTTGTTGGGCCTCACGGCGCACCATCACCTTGCCGTTGAAAACGCCCGTCGCGCGGTCGTAGATAATGCCTTTGTACAACTCGCTGGAGTTGCAACCTGGCTTGAGGTGATCCACAAGCGTGTGGTTGTCGACGTGCTGATCCCCGCGTGCGATGTAAAGGCCGCCGATATTCGACTCGCAATGCTCGCCGTCGGCGACAAGATTGACGTCATTTCGGACGAGGCCCGATGCAAACGTGAATGTCACCGTCGTGAAAACCGACCGATCCGACTGATGAATCTGGGTCGTGTTGACCTGCGCGGCGTGGTCACCTTCGTCTTCGATCCGGTAGTGATCGACGACGGCATCCTGGCCTACCACGATCTCCGTTACGTGGTTGCCGAACTGATTCTCAGCCGTCGTTCGAGCGTGATGCGATTCGATTACCCGCGCCTGGCTGTTCCGTCCAAACACAAACAATTGGCGGCTCTGGATGACAGACTCCGCTTCCACGTCGACAGCGTGGAGGATGCGAATCGGCTGTTCAACAACGACACCAGCTGGCACGTGCAGAAAGACGCCGTCCAGGTCGAACGCTGAGTTCAGCGCCACGAACGCGCTTTCGTTCACATCCGCATAGCGGCCGTAGTGAGTTTCCATCAACTCCGGGTGCAGTTCCGCCGCATCGCGAAGGCTTGTAATCACGATGTCGCCCAGATCGAAAAGGTCAGATAGAGAAGGTTGAAAGACGCCGTTCACGACGACGATGGTGCGCGCGTCGAGTCCCGGAATCGCGTGCGTGGCAACGTCATCGGAGTTGATGCGCAGTTCGCGTCGGCCGCCGAATGACACTTCGCTTGGGAGCGCACGCTGGATGTCGGTGTATTTCCAGGCCTCGTTCTTCTTCGTTGGGATGCCGAGGATCTCGAACGCATCGCGGCCACGTCGCCGGAGCTCGGCAAATGGGCGAGGGGCACCATCGCCGCTGAACACCCGATCGTATTCGGCCAGCGCTTCGTGGTAGAGATCTCTCTTTGTGTCAGTCATTGACATTTGGTGTCCGGGAATGGAAGAGAGGGGGAGAGGAAGAGGAAGAGGAAGGAGAGTGAAATCTCCCATTCCCCCATTCTTTCATTCTCCCTTTCTCAGGCTACAAGCTCAGCGCCATTTTCTTCCTTGATCCAGTCGTAGCCCTTCTCCTCCATTTCAAACGCCAATTCCTTGCCGCCGGATTTTACGATGCGGCCATCCAGAAGAACATGGACGAAGTCGGGGACGATGAAATTCAGCAGTCGCTGGTAGTGGGTTATGATGAGGAACGAGCGGTTTCCATCACACATTTTATTGACGCCATCGGCCACGATGCGTAGGGCATCGATGTCGAGGCCGGAGTCGGTTTCGTCGAGGATAGCCAGCTGCGGATCGAGCATCGCCATCTGGAAAATCTCGGCGCGTTTCTTCTCACCGCCGGAGAATCCTTCGTTGACCGCGCGCGTCATCAGGCCGTGGTCGAGGTTGACGAAATCGGCTTTCTCGCGCATCAGGCGGAGGAACTCGGCCACGTTCATATCCTCAAGCCCCCGGTGCGCCCGAATCGAGTTCACCGCGGTTTTCAGGAATTGCATGGTGCTCACGCCGGGCAGCTCCACGGGGTACTGGAACGCGAGGAAAAGGCCCTCGCGCGCGCGTTCCTCGGGGGCCATTTCAGTGAGGTCCTCGCCCTTGAACGAGATCGAGCCTTGCGAAATCAGGTAATCGTCCTTGCCCGCCAAAATGCCGGCCAGCGTCGATTTACCGGAGCCGTTCGGCCCCATGAGGGCGTGCACTTCGCCAGGGTTCACCTCCAGCGAAAGGCCTTTCAGGATCTCATGATCCTCGACGGAGGCGTGGAGGTTGGTGATGTTGAGCATTCGAGTTTGCGTGTTTCAGAGAGAGGGTGAAAGGGGGAGTGGGCGAAAGAGGGAGAGGGCGTCTTTCTTTCTCCTCTCTTCCATTTTCCCATGCTCATCCAACGGAGCCTTCGAGCTGAACCGAAAGCAGCTTCTGCGCTTCGACGGCGAACTCCATCGGCAGTTGGGCGAGGATCTCCTTTGCGTAGCCGTTCACGATCAGGTTGAGCGCATCCTGCTCCGAGACCCCGCGCTGCTTGCAGTAAAACATTTGGTCCTCGCCAACCTTTGAGGTCGTGGCCTCGTGCTCGACCTTTGCCGTTGAGTTGTGGATTTCGATGTACGGGAACGTGTGCGCACCACACTGGTCGCCGATGAGTAGCGAATCGCACTGCGAGAAATTTCGCGCGCCGGTTGCCCGCTTGTTCACGCGCACGAGCCCGCGGTAGGAGTTATTCGAATGCCCAGCCGAGATGCCTTTCGAGATGATGGTGCTCCGTGTGTTCTTCCCGAGGTGGATCATCTTGGTGCCCGTGTCGGCCTGCTGATAGTCCTTCGTGAACGCCACCGAGTAGAACTCGCCGACGGAGTGGTCGCCCTTCAGAATGCAGGAAGGATACTTCCAGGTGATCGCGGAGCCCGTCTCAAGCTGCGTCCACGTGATCTTGGAATGCGAGCCCTCGCAGAGGCCGCGCTTCGTCACAAAGTTGAAGATGCCACCGACGCCTTCCGCGTTGCCGGGGTACCAGTTCTGGACGGTCGAGTATTTGACCTCCGCATCCTTGTGAGCAATGATCTCGACGATCGCTGCGTGGAGCTGGTTCTCGTCGCGCATCGGTGCCGTGCAGCCTTCCATGTACGAGACGTAACCGCCTTCGTCGCAGATCAGCAGCGTTCGCTCAAATTGGCCCGTGTTGGCTTCGTTGATGCGGAAGTAGGTACTCAATTCCATCGGGCAGCGTACGCCCGGCGGGATGTAGCAAAAGCTGCCGTCGGAAAACACCGCCGAGTTCAGCGCGGCGAAAAGATTATCCGTGTAGGGCACGACCGAGCCCATATACTTCCGGACGAGTTCCGGGTGGTTCTCAACGGCGTCCGAGAACGAGCAGAAAATGACGCCGTGTTTTCCAAGCTCTTCCTTGAACGTCGTCGCCACCGAGACCGAATCCATCACCGCGTCCACGGCCACGCCGGCGAGCACGGCTTGCTCGCCGAGTGGGATGCCGAGCCGAGCAAAGTCGTCAAGGATCTCCTGCGGGACGTCGTCAATCGAATCGTATTTCGCCTTATTGCCGGGGGCCGAGAAGTAGAAGGAATCCTGAAAGTCGATCTCAGGGAGTTTCAGGTGCGCCCATCCGGGAAGCCCGCCCTCGTCGAGCATCTTAATGAACTGGTGATAGGCTTTGAGCCTGCTTTCCAGGAGCCAGTCGGGCTCGTTCTTCTGCGCCGAGATGTACCGAATCGTGTCCTCCGAAAGCCCTTTCGGGGCTCTCGTGGATTCGATGTCGGTTACGAAGCCGTACTTGTATCCTTCCTCTGCAACGTCCTCGAAGAAGTCGTGCTCGGTGTAGTTTGCCATGGTATGATGGGCGCGGAGGAGAGTAAGGCGGTACCGTATCCGACGATGAGGGTTCCCTTTTCCGGTATGTCCATGAAGCATTCACGGAGGCGGATACCGGGGCCACCTCCGAAGTAAGAAGACTCGAGCTGATTCCTGTTGCTGTCTTCCCGACTTCATTTCGGGATCTAAAGCGACACGTGGAGCCGTTGATTGTTGGGTTGCCGCTCAGATCCTGAAACAAGTTCAGGATGACAACTTATCAGCGGCGAACCAAGACACCGACCCAATGCAAATCACAACCCCCGCCATTCAAATTACCGAAGCCGCTGCGAGCCGTCTTCGGGAAGTTGCCGCAAACGAAAGCATGGATCCCGCGGAGACGTTCCTCCGCGTGGCAGTCATCGAGGGCGGCTGTTCTGGCCTCACGTACGACCTCGGTTGGGACACGGTCAAGGGCGAATCCGACACGGAACTGGAAGAGCAGGGCCTGCGGGTCATCATGGACCGCAAGAGCTTCCTTTACGTCGAAGGCACGACGCTCGATTTCTCGGATGGTCTGGACGGGAAGGGCTTCCATTTCAACAACCCGCAGGCGTCGCGGACGTGCGCGTGTGGTGAGTCGTTTTCCCTATAGCGTCTCCGAATGAAGCGATCCTCTCTGCTTGCCTTCTTTCTTTTCCTGTCTGCGTGCGCCACCGCGCCGGATGAATCCGTATCGGAAAACGATCTTGGCGACGTTAGCCAAGAGGTTAGTATAGTGGATTCAAACGAAGTAACCGGCATCTTCGTTAGCGGTTTTGAGGCATCCATCCTGTACCCGTGCGGCGAGCCGGGAGAACAGTGGTGGATGGGCATGAACGCCGAGTTCTCTGAGCGGTACCGCGCGATGATCGAACCCGCGACGGAGTCGAGAGGAGGTCGTGGCCCGTATGTTCTCGTGCGTGTGGAAGGTGACATGACGAGACCCGGCGAATATGGCCATCTCGGAGCCTATTCGCGTGAGTTCACCGTGACGACTTTGCGGGATATGCGGCGGCTTAGCACTGAGCCTGATGGCGATCTCGCAGAGTGGGTACGTGGACAATGCGCGGACGCTGGCGATGCCAATTAGAATCCGCTCCGTTTGGGGGCTGTCCGGCGTATGGCAGACTGGGGTGTAGGCTTGGCGTGAGGACGCACAATCATCCCGCGACGACACGCTCCGCCTCGCAAGTTCGGCACCTCCCTCTTCAAGGGAGGGGTTTTCTAGGTTAGACTTTCCCAAAGAATCCGCAGTGAGTGAGCACTTTGATAGCTTGCTTGCTAAACGTCCGGTCAGATTTCTAAATGCTCATGCTCGAACTCATCTCCCAGCCCTGGCCATGGTATATCGCTGGGCCAATTATAGGCCTGATGGTGCCTGCCTTGCTCTACGTGGTAGGCCAGCCGTTTGGCGTTTCGTCGAGCTTACAGCATACGTGCGCGGCGATTTTGCCGGGGCGTGCCGAGTATTTCAAGTACGACTGGAAGAAGCAAGGCGGTTGGAATCTCGTTTTCGTGGGCGGCATCTTCATCGGCGGGATCATCGCCGGATTATTCTTGGGTGGGGGCGAATCTGTTGCTATTTCTGAGGCCACGCGGACGGATCTCTCGGCAATCGGCGTCACGGATTTCTCGGGCTACATCCCGGCAGAGCTGCTCTCTTGGTCTGCGCTCGGCTCGCTTCCGGGATTCATTTGCCTGGTCCTTGGCGGGTTCCTCGTAGGCTTTGGCGCACGGTACGCCGGAGGATGCACGTCGGGCCACGCCATCTCCGGACTGGCGAATTTCCAACTGCCATCGCTCGTCGCGGTCATCGGCTTCTTCGTTGGCGGGATGCTCGTCACCTACTTCGTTCTCCCGTACTTGCTCTAGGTTCGATCGATGACGCAGCCCACGATTATGTCTCCAGAGGTCAAGCCGGTCCACTACTTCGTGTATGGATTGTTAGGCGTGATCTTCGGTATCACGCTTATCAAGTCCGAAGTCGTTTCGTGGTTTCGGATTCAGGAGATGTTCCGTTTCCAGGCATTCCACATGTACGGCGTGATCGGTTCGGCGGTGGTCGTGGCTGCGATCTCCATCCTCCTGATGAAGCGCTTCCGTGCCCGCGACATTCACGACCGACCCATTGCTGTCGCCCCAAAGGACATGAAGCGCGGCATCAGCGTGAGCGTTGGCGGATTGATCTTTGGGTTCGGATGGGCGCTGACTGGTGCGTGCCCTGGGCCGCTGTATGCTCTCGTCGGGAGCGGATACAGCGTCATGATTGTTGCGCTGCTGAGCGCGCTTGTCGGTGCGTGGACATACGGACAGCTAAAGCCCAGACTTCCTCATTGACCCAGAAGAATACAGGCTAATTATGCTGTTTCGTCAGCTTTTTGATCCTCACCTTGCGCAGTACGCCTACCTCATCGGCTGCCAAAAAACGAAGGAAGCGCTGCTGATCGACCCGGAGCGAGACATTGACAGGTACGTAGCGGCGGCTGCTGCCGAGAACCTCAGAATTGTAGCGGTAACGGAGACCCACATCCACGCGGATTACCTCTCGGGCGTGCGGGAGTTCGCGGCGCAGCAAGGTGTCAAGGCCTACCTCTCCGATGAGGGCGACGCGGACTGGAAGTACGGCTGGGCCAACGATGAAGGCCTCGATGTCCAACTCGTCAGAGACGGCGACACGTTCTACGTGGGCAATATCAAGGTTGAGGTCATCCACACGCCCGGCCACACGCCCGAGCACATCTGCTTCCTGATTACGGACGAGGGCGGCGGTGCGAGCGAGCCGATGGGCCTCGTTGCCGGCGACTTCGTCTTCGTCGGCGACCTTGGCCGACCCGATCTCCTCGAAACAGCCGCGGGTGAGGTCGGTGCGCGTGAGCCCTCGGCGCGGGCGCTGTACGAGTCGGTCAAGAAGCTTGGAGTCCTGCCCGAATACCTGCAGGTCTGGCCCGGCCACGGCGCCGGGAGCGCGTGCGGCAAGGCACTCGGCTCCGTTCCGCAGACCACGCTCGGCTACGAACTCAGGAACAACCCATCGATTCTGGCCGCGAACGGAGGAGAAAGTGTATTCGTTGAGGCCATCCTCGACGGCCAGACTGAACCGCCACTTTACTTCGCGCGGATGAAGCGAGAAAACAAGGAGGGTCCTGCGCTGCTGGGTGCGCTTCCCAGGCCACCTCATGTATCCGTTGAAAAGGCGATTGGCGAAGAGTCCGCCCTCATCGACACGCGTCCGGGCGGCGAGTTCTTCGCAGGCTACCTGAAGGGGTCGCTCCACGCACCCTTCGACAAGAGCTTCCCGACGGTCGCCGGATGCTACGTGCCGCCGGGCAAACCCATCTATATCCTTGCGGACGAGGCGAGTGTCGAGGCCATCGTCCGCGACCTGGTGCGTATCGGGCTTGATGATATCCAGGGGTTCATTACACCGGACGACCTCACTTCAGCCAATCTCACAGCGTTCGAAGTCATCGACTTCGTCGAGCTTGCTGAGCGCATGGAAGACGCCTCAACGTGCGTGCTGGATGTACGGCGGCAGGACGAGGTGGATTTGGGCTTCGTCGCCGGTTCCATCCACATCCCCCACGTCCGGCTGCGTGCACGGATGGATGAACTCCCCAAAGACAAAACGCTTCTCGTGCATTGCCAGAGCGGCATCCGGAGCGCCGTCGCGTCGGCGTTGCTGAGTGCCTCGGGCTTCAATGCCGTGTACGTCAATGACCATTTCAAGAACTGGAAGGCGCCCGAGAAAGGCGTTGCGAGCGTTGTCGAAACCGCTTAGGTTTTATGCCCCACATTCCCTTACCAAAAGGCGCGCCCGGCATAGTTAGTTTGATGCTCGGTCACCCCCGAACGGGTCGCCACATTGCCGCGTTGGCCGAGGCCGTCTTGCGCGGCCCATCGGCGCTGACGCGGGTCGAGCGCGAGGTCATCGCCACGTATGTCTCGTGCGAAAATGGCTGCACGTTCTGCAGCAATCTGCACAAGGAAGTCGCGCTCCATCTAATGGGCGATGGCGGCGACACCCTCGTCGACGTCCTGGAAGCTGTGCACAGGCAGTCCCTCGACGACATGGAAGTCGACGCCAGATTACGTGCGCTACTCACCATAGCCGAGAAAGTCCGACAGAACGGCCACCGCGTCACAGAGGCAGACATTGCGGAGGCTCGCCGCACCGGGGCGGACGACAACGCCATCCACGACACCGTGCTCGTCGCATCATTCTTTTCCATGATTAATCGCTACGTCGACGGGCTCGCCGCCGTGACTCCGGACGATCCCGCCATTTATGAGCGGGCGGGAAGAGCGTTGGCTCAGCACGGATTCACGCAAAGGATCGAGTGGAAGTCTCAGCCCTGAGGGCTTTGCCCCGTCTATGCCCACTGGATGGAAAGTTGTTGGCATTGTGGTGTCAAGCAGGTGGTGGCAAATTGTACGCCACAGCGTACATTGCAACCGTCACTAGCTCCTAACTCTATGAAGACCCGAAAGCACACGCACATTGCCTTTCTGCTGGACGAGACAGGCTCGATGGGCTCGATCGCTGTCGAGACCATCAGTGGATTCAACCGCTTCCTGGAAGACCAGCAGGCGGAAGTGAACGACGAAGTCCGTGTCACGATGTCGCTCACGACCTTCGATTCGATCCAGATCCGGAAGCGATACAAGAAGACCGACGTGATGGACGTCGCCCGCCTCAATGCTGATACCTACCGGCCGGGAGCCAGCACGCCCCTTATTGACGCTGCGTATGAGATGTTGGAAGACACGGCGAAGGTCGCGAAGAAGATTGCACCGGACGAGATCGTCGTAGTGATTCAAACGGACGGCGAGGAAAACGCTTCCACCAAGCACAAGTCGGAGCAACTCGCGAAACTCGTGAAGAAATCCGAGAAGAAGGGCTGGAAGTTTCTGTTCATCGGCGCCGGGCTCGACGCCTTCCAGGTGGCCAACCGTGCGGGAATTACGCTGGCCCGTGAATCCGTGATGTCCTACCGGCGCGGGCGCAGCGAGAAGGCGTTTGAGGCGACCTCGTTAATGGTCGCGGACCTGGTGGGTGAACGGCAGTTTTCAATGGCCTATAGCCGCGCCATGCGTGAGGCTGCCGGCGACGATTTCCATGAGGACCAGGAGCCTTCCGAGGATGATGCCTGAAAGAGATGTCGCGACCCGGTTGCTCAGCCGGTATCTGGCGCGACCGACGACGCTACGCGAGATTTGCGAAGCGGGAGGGCGAGAGGAGGCGTACGAGCGCGTGCGCCTCGCCCTCAACCGGTGGGAGACCGGCAAAGGCCGGGGCCTCAGCGAACAAGATTGCCGGTGGGTCCTCAGCGTACTTCAACCGTTCATCGAACCGCGGCAGGATTAGCGACCCACGCCCGGGGAAATGCTCGGTAATGACCAAGGTCCTTCCCCGTGGTGCGAGTCGGTATCATCCGGCATGTCCGTAGATTCCGTTTTGCCGCAACAGCACGTGTAATGCAGGTCGAATCCCCAACCATCCGCGCACCGCGCGGCACAACGCTGTCGTGCAAGGGATGGCATCAGGAAGCCGCCCTGCGGATGCTGATGAACAACCTTGACCCCGAGGTCGCCGAGCGGCCGGAGGATCTGATCGTCTACGGCGGCGGCGGAAAGGCGGCGCGCAACTGGGAGGCCTACCACAAGATTGTCGAGGCGCTGCGGCGGCTTGAAAACGACGAGACGTTGCTCGTCCAGAGCGGCAAACCGGTCGGCGTGTTTCGGACGCACGAAGAGGCACCGCGCGTGCTCATAGCTAACGCCCACCTCGTCCCGAAGTGGGCGACCGACAGCGAGTTCCGCCGACTCGACGCGCTCGGCCTCACGATGTATGGCCAGATGACGGCGGGATCGTGGATCTACATCGGGACGCAGGGCATTCTGCAAGGCACCTACGAGACGTTTGCCGAATGCGCGAACCAGCACTTTGGTGGGACGCTGAGCGGACGACTGGTCGTAACTGCCGGGCTAGGTGGCATGGGCGGCGCGCAACCTCTGGCGGCTACAATGAACGGCGCAGCGTTCCTCGGCGTGGATGTTGACACGGAGCGCATCCAGCGTCGCGTGGATACAGGCTACTGCGATCTCATTGAAACGGACTTGGACGCGGCATTGGAAGCTGTTCTTGGCGCGAAAGAAAGGGGAGACGCTTTGTCCGTCGGATTAGTCGGCAACATCGCAGAGGTACTGCCCGAGATGGCCCGTCGCGGCATTGTACCAGACGTCCTCACGGATCAGACCAGCGCCCACGACCTACGGGTTGGTTACATCCCGGCCGGGTACGACCTGGAAGCTGCGAATGTCTTTCGCGCGACAGACCCAGATAGCTACGACGAGGCCGTCCTCGACTCGATGCAGGCGCACGTCCGGGCGATGCTTGATATGCAATCTGCCGGCGCCATCACGTTCGATTACGGCAATAATCTGCGTGGGCAAGTCGCGGACCGGCGCGGAATGAGCGAAGCATTCGATTTTGGCGGCTTCGTCCCGATGTTCATCCGCCCGCTTTTCTGTCGCGGATCCGGGCCATTCCGCTGGGCCGCTCTCTCCGGCAATCCCAACGACATCGCGGTCACTGACGATGCCATGCTGGAGCTTTTCCCACAGAAAGAGGCTCTCGCGCGTTGGATCCGGCTGGCTCGCGAGAAAGTCCATTTCCAGGGTCTCCCGGCTCGTATTTGCTGGCTGGAGTATGGCGAACGCGCCGAGGCCGGCGAGAAGTTCAACTGGCTCGTCAAGAACGGGAAGGTGGATGCTCCGCTCGTAATCGGACGGGACCATCTGGACACGGGCTCGGTCGCATCCCCCAACCGCGAGACGGAAGGGATGATGGACGGCTCGGACGCCATCGCCGACTGGCCGCTCCTAAATGCGCTGCTCAACACAGCGTGCGGCGCAAGCTGGGTGAGCCTCCATCACGGCGGTGGTGTGGGGATTGGCTACTCCATCCATAGCGGCATGGTCTGCGTTGCCGACGGGACCGGCATGGCCGACCGACGCCTGCGACGGGTTCTCACCGCTGATCCCGGTACGGGCGTCATGCGCCACGCCGATGCCGGTTACGAGATCGCGATCTCCACGGCGAAGGAAAGGGGTGTAGATTTGCCCATGATCGAGGCACCTGTATGAAGCACATCGCAATCCTTACCGTTTTGCTCGTCGTGGCTCCTGGGCAAGTTTTTGGTCAGGAGGATTCCGCCGTCGAAGAAAAGGCGGCAATTGTACTGGCGCTTGCCGTTGAAAGCAGCAGCGCGTCGATCGGGCATATGAGATCGTACGTCGAACTGGTAACGGGGCTGGATCCAGATGATCAGGAGACGCGCCTGACATTACTGACGATGGCCGTAGCGTCGGCGGCTCGTGCTACCGCTTTTTTCGAAGCATACAACCAACTGTTAGCCATCTCGGAGCAACAGCCCTCGCCCAATGTGATTCGATCCGTTGGGGCGATGGAGCGCGCGATGCGCGAGATACCCGATGCCGGGGCGGAGGCGTTCGCGGCGGAAACGGTAGCCCATGTGCCCGTTGAGGAAATACGGGATCGAATGCAGGCGCTTGAAACACTACTCGCGCAGCATTTTGATACGCTGCAAATGTCGGAAGGCCCTGTTCTGGTCGTATCCGGTGGGCTCATCCCTTCACTGACCAGTTGGCAAAGCGACCTGGAAGAGAGCCTCCCCGAAGACGTGGACGAGCTCGTGGAGAAGTTCTCAGGCGTCGTGGATGAACAGGGTGCGAGCACTGACGACATTGCTGATCTTGCGTTTGAAGCAGGGAGGCTGGAAGTGAAGGCGACGACGCTGAGAGGGCTGGAAGCGACTCTGGGCCTGTCTGATCGCGCCCGCGGGGATGCACTGGAAGCTCTTGCCCACGCGCTGCAGCGGCTTGGCGATGAGGTGGCCGAGGACCTGTTGGGCATGACGCCGGAAGAGCTTTCCGAGAAGGCATCGAGCGAGGAAGTACAGGGCCATTTGGAAGTCTTGCGGAATGGCGAGTGGCGGGTGGGCCGGTAGGTGTTTTGATGGAGGGCAAGGAACCTGTGGACGGACATGCGCTACGTTTGGCCGAGCTGGACGCCGACCTGCAACGTCGTCTTACAGAGTTGCGGAGGAGTAAGCCGACAGTTGTGGCGTCTCGCCGCCTGGTCGAAGCATCACTACAGGACGGCGAGCCGCACTATGGAATCAATACTGGTTTTGGCGCACTAAAACATGCGCGCGTTGCGCTGGCAGATGTGGAGCAACTGCAACTCAACCTGCTTCGATCCCATGCCGTAGGTGTTGGTGAGCCTGTTTCCAGGGAGATTTCAAAGCGGATGCTCCAATTGAAGATCCACGCACTGGGGCTGGGTTTTTCTGGTGTATCCGAGGAAGTCTTTGAAAGGCTCTTGCTGATGGACGAGATGGGTCTCATTCCGGTCATCCCGACGCGAGGGAGCCTCGGGGCATCTGGCGATTTGGCGCCGCTGTCTCACATGGCGTTGCCACTCATCGGTGAGGGGGAGATTTGGACGGACGAAGGTCCCGCGCATTCCGCAGGTGTATTAGCGCCGCATAGTCTGGACCCCGTCAAGCTCCGCGCAAAGGATGGCCTGGCGCTCATCAACGGAACCCAGTTCATGGCTGCGTATGCGTGCGAGATAATCAGGAAAGCCAGGAATCTGGCCAAGGCTGCGGACATTGTTGCGGCGATGAGCCTCGACGCGTGTCGTGGTTCGCTACGTCCGTTTGATGCACGAGTTCATGCGGTGCGCGCACATCCCGGACACGGTGTGGTGGCAGCAAACATCCGGCAGCTGCTCGAGGGCTCGGAGATTCTTCCATCCCACACGAGCTGCGCGAAGGTGCAGGATCCGTACTCCCTTCGGTGCGTGCCGCAGGTCCACGGTGCGAGCCGCGATGCGATTGATCACGCGGCAGGAGTCATCGAGCGGGAGATCAATAGTGTCACGGATAATCCGCTCGTATTCGAGGGAGCAGACGGTCGGCCCGAGATCATCTCGGCGGGCAATTTCCACGGGCAGCCACTCGCCCTCGTGCTCGACTATGCGGCGATCGCGCTCGCCGAGTGGGCGTCAGTTTCTGAGCGCCGCACCTACCTCCTCATCGACGGCCATGACGATCTCCCGCCGTTCCTCGTGGCCCAATCGGGATTGCAAACCGGATTCATGATTCCGCAATACACGTCAGCCGCCCTGGTGTCCGAGAACAAGACCCTAGCGCATCCTGCCAGCGTGGACACTATTCCATCCAGCAAGGGGCAAGAGGACCACGTGTCCATGGGTGCCTGGGGCGCTTTGAAGTGCCTGCAGATTGCCGAAAACGCCGAGATAGTGCTTGCCATCGAGTTGCTTTGCGCGGCGCAGGCACTGAACTTTCGAAGGCCGTTCAAGTCGGGGCGCGGCGTGGAAGCTGCCCATTCCGCCATCCGTGCCCGTGTGGCTTTCCGCGAAGCCGATACATCGTTCGCCGAAGATTTATCCGCGTGTGCGGAGTTGGTAGGGTCGGGGGAGTTGGTGCGAGTGGTAGAGAATGAAATGGGCGGACTTTCGTAAATCCAGTCTGCGTGTTTGTCACACTCTGCACTCTGCGCTATGCGGCCTCGTGTGTATATCGAAACCACAATCCCTAGCTTTTTCTATACTCGTAGAAGCGACCCCGAAAGCGTAGCCAGACGTTTATGGACCAAACGGTGGTGGGCGGAAGCAAGCAACCAATTTGACTCGTAACAAGCCCTGTCACGCTTGACGAGCTTGCACGAGGAGGTATCGCAAAGCTTCGTAACCAGCGCATTTCATTGCTTCGTACTCTTCCGGTTCTGGCGATTTCCGACGATGCGATTAGGGCTGCCGAGACGTACGTTAGTGAGCAGATCATGCCAGCAGAGGTGGCCGGCGATGCTTTACACCTTGCGATCGCCTCGATTCATGCTTGCGAGTACCTCCTCATCTGGAATTGCCGTCATCTCGCAAATGAGAACAAGACCGCGCGCATTACGTTGATTAACCAGAAACTTGGCATTTCGATACCGCGGCTCGTCACCCCACTTCAATTACCCCCGGCAGACAAATGAGCGGTCCAGTCATCGATCAAGTACGGAACCAGCGTCGGCGTATTTCTGCTGAGCACAATCATAGCGTGAGATCTCTGGGCAGCTACCTCACGATCGTTCAGCGCGAAGAATATCAAGACCGACTTGTATTCCCGAAGCGTGACAGCCGTCGCGAGCAACGGGTGAAGCCTGAACAAAGGAGAGCCACGTCGTAGGCTGTTGCAGAATTCGAATGGCGAAGTCTTATGGAGGCAGTATGTATGGAAGAGTACGAGTATTGGCCTATCGTCCACGAGAAGCGGTATCGGTGGCAGCATTTGCCGCTCACAACCCTACGCCGCCGAACCGCACAAAAAAACCCGCCAGCCTTACGGGGCTGACGGGACGCGTGCGTGGCGGGATCGGATCAAGCCGACCACACGCAGCTCACTTACCACTTAACGGCGCGAACCGTCGGTACGTGCCCGAGGATACGGGCTTTTGCACCTTCTTCAATTCAGAAGCGCCGAATCGACAACCTGGGGTTCCACAGACACGGATGAATTGAGCGTCCAGTCGATAAAGTCGCCGGGAGCGAGGCCGTGGCGGTCGACAAAGCCGGCGGCTGTTTCAACGACGAATTTTGCCGGACTCTCGGAAAACTGGTTGTCGTGCGAGTTCGGGCTCGTGTATTTGGCCGCGTTCACAAACGTGGAATCGCCCGCGAAATACATGATGTCCAGCGAACGTGGCGTATTGGCCATGTAGAAGGCCTGGCTACGTTCTTCAGGGAAGACAAACAACATCCCCCAATCCTGCGGAATGCACTTTCGGGCCATCAATCCGCGCGCGCGCGTCGAATCCCTGTCGGCCACCTCGATGGTGATCGTTCCGATCCCCGTCCCATCTGCCCGATAAAAGGTTAGTTCGCCATCCGTCCGGTAAGCGATGCCCGGTGATTCCTCGCAGTCAGCGCTCGATCTCGGCGAAGAGGATTCACCGCCGCCACAAGCAACGAGAAGCAGGAACGGGAACAGGAAGGAAATGTGGCGCATGACGGCCAAATGGTTGGAGCGTAGCGCAAGGTACCCTGCGATTGCGGAGACGGCTTTTCGGATCCGAATGCGACAACGCCCGTTCCTCGTTCCGTTATTCCTTTCCTGTTCCAGTGTTTCATCTTCTACTTCGGTTGCCTCGCTGCTTCGCCACACTTTGGCTATTTGCCGTCCTGCTCACGGGCTGCCTCAACAAGGCCACCGTCGAGGTGATCCGAGCCGGAGAGCCAGTCGCTGCTCCGCCGAGCTTCGACCACAGCGAGTTTACTGTGCTTCTGGCTGACCACGTCGACGTGGAGGGCCTAGTCAATTATGTCGGCCTTCAATCCGATTCCGTTCATCTCGACCGCTACCTCGCCGGTCTCGCTGTCACCGAGCCGGCCAACCTGCCGCCAGCCGATGCACTCGCGTTCTGGATGAACGCCTACAACGCCTACACCCTCAAGCTCGTTATCGACAATTACCCTGTCGAGAGCATTCTCAAGACCGTCTCTGGCCCGTTCATCCCTTCCGTCAACAGCCCGTTCAGCGTGGAATTTGCCACGGTAGGAGGAACGGTCTATTCGCTGGACGGCATCGAGCACGGAATCATACGGGAGCAGTTCGATGAGCCGCGGATCCATTTTGCGCTCGTCTGCGGAGCGTTGTCGTGTCCGCCGCTCCGAGCCGAGGCCTACGATGGTGCCGTTCTCGATGCGCAGCTCGACGATCAGGCCCGCCGATTCCTCCACGATCCGTCGAAGAACGCGGTCACCGTGACGGAGGCGCGCCTATCGAAGCTCTTCGACTGGTACGAAGGCGACCTCGGCGGTTCGAAGCCCGGAGTGCTTTCCTTCATCGCGCCGTACTTCGACGGGGACGTGCGCGCGGCTCTTGAGGCAGGCACGCCAAGCGTTTCCTACAACGACTACGAGTGGAGCCTCAATGAACGGTAGCGCCTTGCAACCGCCCCATTTTAAGGCTGGAATGTTCCGTTCATTCGACGCTCCAATCCTGCCATCCCGATGATCCAGTATCGTTGGGCGGAGAGGGAGCTCCCATCGTTCGGGGCGATTTGGGGTTGCGGTTAAGCGTCGCCTTGATGAATGGGGATGTCGCCGCTCAAGTCGCTGGTTATGAGTCGCTAGACGAGCCGCGCAGAAAGCGATCCGGCGATTGGTGGGATGGTACTGCGCGCGGACATGTCGACGTAGGCATTACAAGCTAGCTTGGGCTAGGCCCGTTCGGTGAGGTGGATGGTCACCTTGTCGCCGGTTCTTTTGCCGATAACACGTCGCAACTCGGCCTTGACCGGCAGTTTGTGGGTACCATCGCCGAGGGCCATGAAAGAGCTCTCGAACGGGTAGTCATAGATGGTTCCGCGAACTTTGACTATACCTCGAGTGCCGAAAAACTCTGCAGACCAATTCGTAACAACATAAGTCCATCCACCTTTTGCAGGACTCTTCTCAAGTGTTGCTGTGAAGTGTTTGTCGAGTGCGCTCATTGATGGCCAACTATTGGGTGCATAACCTTGTTGCGAAACGGTGTGCGTCCGTGATTGAGCATCAGCGGGTCTGATGCCTCGTTTCAATATATCCGTGTCATCACGCAGGCAACCACCTTCTTCCGACTCTGCAAAACCTGCCTGCGTATTTCCTTGCCAAACCGAGACTGGCACCGCTGGCTCAATGCGCTAGAGCCAAGAGATGGGCCAGGTGCCACCGATGCTACCATGGTGCAATGCTCAGACCCGAAGCGACCCCCGGAAGCCTCTCGCAGCGTAGTACGACTCAGCGCCGTTGTGATACACGAACACCTTGCCAAAGCGTCGATCGCAGAAGAGGGCTCCACCGAGTTCCCTGACTTCAGGCGGTGTGCTGATCCAACTCGACGTCTTGGTATCAAAGTTTCCCAGTTTCTGAAGCTCTCGGTATTGGTCCTCTGTCAGCAGGTCGATGCCCATGCCTGCCGCCATCTCGACGGCGCTGTTCTCTGGCTTGTGCTCCTTCCGAGACTCACGGGCTTCACGGTCGTAGCAGGCACTCCTGCGCCGCGCAGGACTCTCTGCGGAACAGTCGCAAAATAAGTAGTGGCCTTTTTTGTCTTGGGTGATGACGTCTGGTTCGCCACCCGTCAACTCCATTTCTCGTAGCGAGCGCAGCGCAGCGGGATTGCCTTCGAGCCTGGCCTGTACGTCAGACCATGCGATTCCTTGATGTCGGTGCATGTTCTCCGCAAAGCGTGCCTTCAATGCATGCAGTAGTTCTTCTCGTTGTTGCGCGTTCATGGATTTCGGAGCGTGTTCACGGTCTTCCTTTAGGGTTCGCCCGTGCAGATGATGCCGTCGTGCGACCAGCCGGGTGTGCCTGGATTCGTTGGTTTGACCCACTTCTATTTCTCGACTGCATCCGGGTTTGCTTCCTTGATGAGTTCGCGCGTTGTGCCGAGTGATTCCCCGCGCGAGTCCCCGAGTTCGGCTATTTTTTCCGCGATGAGCGCCGCTGCCGACTGGCCCTTGCTCGTGTCTGTCTTTTTCATGTTCTCACTATGGAGGTTTCAGATCGGGTTTTGTTGATCGGCGGTAGGACTCACCGGTTCACCATTTTCGGCGTCATCGCAGCACGGTTACCATCAGCCCATCCGAGAAGGTTTCACCGACGAGGCGAATGACGTATGTCCCGCTCGGCAGTCCGGCGCTGTCAATAGAAACGGTGCGCGTCTCGTCGGCAGCGACATTTCCGGCGAACAGCGTCGAGACAACGCGTCCAAGCGAACTAACCAGGTCGACGTGGACGAACTGCGGCTCGGCGACGGAAAACTGGAAGGCAGACTCGACGGTGAACGGGTTTGGATGGGCCGCTTCGAGCACGTGCGTCGACGGGCTGCCAACAGGCGGCGCCTCGATGGGGGTGATGATATCCTCGAGGAAAAGCACGTACACAGCGCCGCGATCCTGGCCGGCGTCATCGTCGCGAAAGGCCCCGACCGCGATGTCCTGGGCTCCGTCTCCGTTCAGGTCGCCAATGGCTGCTATCCCGCGCCCAAATCTGTCGTCTATGTCCAGCGTTCCCGTAAAGCCCCCGGTCGTTTCGGAGATTTTTTGTTGGCCCTTAACCGTTCCGTTTCTGTTCAGGAATAGAACCCAGACTGCGCCCTGATCAAATCCTCCGTCGTCGTCGCGCGCGCCCCCTATGGCCAGGTCCTGGATTCCGTCGCCGTCGAGGTCTCCGACTACAGCCGCCGCGTGGCCGAAGTGGTCGTCGTCATCCAGTGGGCCATCAAAGCCGCCTTCTGTAGAGGAGATTTTCTGGTGGCTACTTACTGTGCCATCCGCGTTCATAAATATGATCCAAATTGCTCCGCGGTCCAAGCCCCCGTCATCGTCGTGTATGGAAGTGATCACGAGGTCATCAACACCGTCCTCATTCAGATCACCAATTGGCGCGACGTCGATGCCAAAATTGACGCCGCGGTCCAGAATTCCTGTAAATCCGCCTTCGGTGGAGGAAATCTTCTGGTGGCTCTTGACGGTGCCGTTCGCGTTCATGAACAGGATCCAGACTGCGCCGTAATTCTGACCGCCGTCGTCGTCGTGCGCGGTGCCTACGCCGATATCCTCGACGCCATCTCCATCCATGTCTCCCAGGCACGCCAATGCGCGGCCGATTTCGTCCTCGTCATCCAGCGTCCCGGTGAAGCCACCTTGGGTGGAGGAGATCTTCTGGTGGCTCTTTACCGTACCATCGGCCTTGAGAAAGAGGATCCAGATCGCACCCCGATCCAGACCGCCGTCGTCATCTCTGTCGGCGCCAACGGCAAGATCTTCGACCCCGTCGCCGTCCAGATCGCCCAGGCCGGAAACGGAGGCACCGAACCGGTCGAGGTTATCCAGGGCACCGGTAAAGCCGCCTTCGGTAGAGGAAATCTTCTGGTGGTCCCGCACAGTGCCGTCGGCATTCAGGAAGAGTACCCACACGGCACCGCGGTTCGTGCCACCATCGTCAGCCTGATGGGCACCGACGGCGATGTCCACAACCCCATCATTGTCGAGATCGCCGAGGCTGGCCACGGAAACTCCAAATTCTTCGGCGTTGTCGAGCATTCCGCCAAAGCCGCCCTGCGTGGATGAGATCTTTTGCTGGGAGCCAACGGTGCCGGGTTGGGCGTGGAGCCCGGAACCCGCCGTCATCAACGAAAAGGATGAAGTAAAGAGAAAGGCGCATGTGGCCCTGTAAAGAGTGATCCGCATTGCTCGTTGCTTGATGGGGAAGAGTCTTGATTACCCCGCGAAAATACCGCCAGAGCTGCGCGGCGCTGTCGCAAGCGGCGAACTCGTCGTACAGTTTTGGTTTTGGTCACCCAACCAGCTTCAACGCCACGGCATCCGCAATCACGGCACCCTCGCGGGTGAGGAAAAGATGATTGTTTCGGTAGGTCGCCAGTCCATTCTGTTCGAGATCTGCCAGGGCATCGCGTTTCTCGGTGAGGAGGTCGATACCGTAGTCGGCTTCGAGGCGCGACAGATCGAGGCCTTCCTCCATCAATCGGAGCCCGAGGAAGACATACTCATCGGCGAGCTTGTCCGATCGTAGCTCCTCGTTCTCGTCAACGGGGAGTTCATTTTGTCGCAACCGGGCGTTGTAGCGCCCAATGTTGCTCACGTTTGACCAACGGCGGGCCTTAGAACGCGTGGTCTTCCAAAAGGAGTGGGCACTTGGGCCAAACCCCAGGTAGTTGAAATGCCGCCAGTAGTTCTGGTTGTGGATGCTCCGCTGGCTGTCCTTCGCAAACGAGCAGACTTCGTAATGTTCGTAGCCATGTTCGGTGAGGAATTCCATCGTGAAGAGAAACCGCTCGCGCATCGTCTCGTCGGTCGCGGGTTCGACGAGCCCACGCGCAACCTGGTTGGCTAGCGGCGTGCGTTCTTCTACGGTGAGGCTGTAGGTCGATAAGTGGGGGGCTCCGAGACGAACAGCTTTCTCGAGATTGGCTCCCCAGTATTCCAGAGGCTGATCGGGCAGGCCAAAGATCAGATCGACAGAGAAGGACTCGAACACATCGCCGACGGCGCCGACAGCGGCTTCCGCTTGCGCGGCGTCGTGCGCACGGTTCATGAACCGCAGGTCCTGATCGAAAAACGACTGCACGCCAAGCGAGAGCCTCGTGATGCCGATATCCCTCAGGCCGCAGAGGTATGCCGACCTCGCTTCCTCGGGATTCATTTCCAGGGTGACCTCGCTGATGGCACTCGTATCGAAATGGCGTTCAACAGCGGCAATGATCCTTGCCAATTCGTCGAGCGGGAGGAGGGAGGGGGTGCCGCCGCCGAAATAAAGCGTCGCGATGGGTTCCTTCTTTCCGATCTCGCGCCCGTACGTTTCGATCTCGGTGATCAAAGCGCGGGTAAACGCGCCGAAATTGTGTCGCGTCGTCGTGAAGTAAAAATCGCAGTACACGCACCGCTGCGTGCAAAACGGGACGTGGATGTAGATCCCGGCCACTAGCCTTTCCGGTTGGCGGGTGCGGTCAGAATATTACACCCGCGCGGAGAGGCAGGGCCACCGTTGTAGAGTTCTCGCCGATGATGAGAGAGGGATCGATCTCTATGTATAGCGACGTCTCGTTTAGCGGAAGAGCCCATCCAATGCCTGCGTGGATCGTGAAACCGCCATCGAGAGGACTGATCGGGTCGTTTGAGAGCACGATCATGCCGCCGAAACCGCCAAGGAGATAGCCGGCCCACCGCGCGCGCGGCAGCGTGAGGATACCTGAAACCTGCGGATTGAGCAGGTAGCGCGCCTCGTCCTGGCCGCTTAGCACAAATCCGATCACGCCAACTCCGGCTGCGAATGAAAGGTCGGCGTTAACGGGTATCGCGGCCCGTGTTCGAATACCAATCCCCAGTCCTTCCGGCACAACATCCTGGCCCGGCGGCGTCGCGACCAGGTCGAACCCTGCGCCGAATCGGGGTCGTGGGCCCTGGGCCGAGGCAAGGGTCGGAAGGAGCACGAGCGTGGCAAGCGCGGAGATCAGCAGGCGCATGGATTTGGCGGTTGGACAAGTAAGGGGACGTGCGGTTAGCCGCACACTTGTGCGACGAAGTTACGGTGGAGCTTTGCGCTCCCGAAAAGCGCCGCGTGATCTTTGTCGATTGAGGCCGGCGCACTAACTTCGGCGCGTTCACCCGCGCGGTGGCGAGTTGTTCACCGACTGCCTGTTCACCCATCCCTAATCCCATGCGCTCTCTAACCCGGAATGTATTCGTCCTCTTTCTTGCCTTCGCAGTGGCTGGTATCGGTTGCGGAGAAGGCGCTTCCTCCTCCGATCCGAACGGATTTACCCTAAAGAGCGGTTCGCTTGCCTCGGGCGACAACACGCTGACCACCGGAGAGTTCGCCGACGACTTCTCCGTTACCGCCCAACCGGGCCAGTGGATTGAGGTCGTGATGACATCCACGGAGTTCGATCCGTATGTGATCCTCAAACCACCCAGCTGCCCGCCGACTGGGACGTGCGACCAGCAGATCGATAACGACGACTTGCAATCTGGCGACACCCGCTCATTCGTTTTCCACAACGCCGACCAGGCCGGATCGTGGCAGATCCTTTCCACCTCATCGGTGCCCGGAGAGACCGGTGCCTATGACGTGGCCTACCGTGTAGTAGCTGCGGGGACGCTTCCTGCCACTGCCGGAATCCAGAACGTAACGGCCGGCATAAATGCTTCCGGCACCCTTGCGTCCGGCGACAAAACCCTCACTTCTGGCGAGTTCGTAGACAACTACGTCTTTTTCGGAAACGCTGGGCAGGCGGTGACCATCGACTTGCAGTCCTCAGTATTCGACCCGTACATAATCATGTTCAAGCCCGACAAAACTCAAGAGGAAAACGACGACTTTGATGGAAGCGCGAACCACTCGCGCCTTGAGACGACGCTGCCAGTCGCTGGCATGTACCGGATCTCAGCCACCTCGTATTCGCCGAATGAGACCGGTGCGTACACGCTGAGCATGAGTGCAGGCGGTAGCGGTGGTGGCGGGGCCGTCCCTTTCAGGAAATAAATCCGCCGCCGTAATAGCGTAGATCGCCCGGCCGAGCTCGATGGTCGGGCGATTCGCACGTGCACTTGGCAAATGAAGAAGGCAGGATGCCAACCCTGACTTATTCGAAACGGAGCAACCGTAGGCGACTGGATTTCCGTGGTCATGATGATGCGCCCCTATTTTTCGCGCCGGAAGAGGTCGGCTCCTATGTATTTGGAGATACGCTACGAAGTCCCCTTCATCAAAAACTGAGGAAGCGATTTCGGAGAGATCCACCCGAAGCCGCTTTACGTTTTGAGCGTGCATGTCCAGCACCGGGTACAGCCGACACGAACCGACCAGCGATTGAAGAGAATTGCGGCGGTGCGAGGCCCGTGGCATGTACCTTGAGCGCGTCGGAATCCTCACCAATCGTGTAGACCATGCCCATACAATTTCCCGCCCTTGCGCATCGCGTTGTCGCCATTTGCCTCCTTGTGCTTGTTCTAACGAGTACGGCTTGCAGCCAGGCTGGAACCCATCGAGGTTCGCTGGAAGAGGGAGATCTCACCCTTCAGAACGGCGAGTACTACGACACCTACCCCGTTGAGGTACAGGCAGGCGACTGGATAGAGTTGGACCTGACATCGAACGATTTTGATACCTACGTCGTGTTGCGCGCACCATCGGGCACGAACGAGCAGAACGATGATTTCGAGGGCTCCACCACCCGCTCGATGCTGCGTGTTCAGGCGTCGGAAAGCGGGACCTGGCAGGCCTACGCCACGTCGTACGCCGGTGGCGAAACGGGGCGCTACACGTTGGCGATTGACGTGGCGGGAGAGGGAGCGGGCGGAGACATTGCGCTGGCCTCCGACCAGAGCCAGGCCAGTGGCGCGCGGTTCGAGAGTGGAAGGCTGGAAGTGAGCGACAACGAGTTGACCTCGGGCGAATTCAGCGACACGTTCAACATTCAAGGGCGGGCGGGTGAGCAACTCGTGCTCGATCTCCGCTCCTCCGATTTCGACACCTACCTGATTCTGATCCAGCCCGACGGTGAGCAGGTCGAAAACGACGACCACGAGGGAGACCGGACGCGCTCGATGTTGACGGCCACTCTTCCCGTTGATGGTGCCTACCGGGTCCTTGTCACCTCGTATTCTGTCGGCGAAACCGGATCGTACGATCTCACGATTCGAGGTGGAGGCGGCGCGGGCAGTGTAGCCTACGCATCAGCGTCAGGGCAGCGTACCGAGCGGGGCGCTCTTGCCTCCGACGACCAAACGCTACGGACTGGGGAGTATGTTGATACCTACACGTTTGAAGGAACACCCGGCCAGCGCATCCGGCTCGATCTGGAATCGTCCGAGTTCGACACGTACCTCGGCCTCCAGCCGCCCCGTGGCGATGCCATTCAGGATGACGATGGTGGCGGCTCCACCGGACACAGCGTCATTGAGCACGACCTCACCGAGCCGGGCACGTATCAGGTCTTCGTGACGTCGTATGCGGCCAGTGAAACGGGCGACTATGAGCTGAAGATGGATTTCAGCGGGAGTTTTGGGGGGATGGAAGGCGAGCGCACCCTTGCGTCGAACTCGGATTTCAACGTGCCGGTCTCACTCAACGCGGGCGAGCTAACGCTCAACCAAACCATCCGCGGCGAACTGGAGAACAGCGACCGTCGGCTCGAGGGTGGTGAGTTTGTTGACCTCCATGTTTTCGACGGGGAGGCCGACGAGCCCGTGCTCATCGAAATGACTTCGTCGGCTATCGACACCTACTTGATTGTGACGCTTCCAACCGGTGAGGTCATCACAAACGACGATTTTGACGGATCGACCAGCGTGTCACGCATCGAAATGATTATGCCTATGGACGGGCGGTATCGCATCGAGGCGACGTCGTACGCGGCAGCCGAGACGGGGAGTTACAACCTGCGCATCAACCAGGCCGAGGCCTTCCGCCCCGACCCGGCGGAGTACGATCGAATCGTCGGCCTTTTTGTTGGAATCTCAGACTACGGTGGTCGCATCAACAACCTCCAGTACACGGCGCGCGATGCTACCGTGGTGAGAGATGCGCTCGTTCGAGGCGCCGGAATGAATCCTCAGGATGGTATCGTCCTTACGGATGGGGCCGCCACCCGGGCGGCGTTTCGGCAGTCGCTTCAAAGCCTTGCCTCACGCTCCGACGAAAACACACTCTTCGTTTTGTTCTATTCCGGCCACGGCGGCCAGTACGACCGGGCCGGTTCGCAATCCGCCGACCCCGACGCCAAGGACGAGTCCATTGAACTTTACGACGGGGAGATTCTTGATGACGAACTCAATCAGCTGCTCGGCCAGCTGCGCGCAAACCACCAACTCATCGTGCTCGATGCCTGCTATAGTGGCGGTTTTGCGAAGGATATCATTTCGCAACCAGGCCGGATGGGGCTTTTCTCCTCCGAGGAAGACGTTCTATCTTTTGTTGCGAACAAATTTGAAGCGGGCGGTTATCTCTCGCGCTTCTTCTCGGATGCGCTCGTTGAACGTGCCGCGGATGAAGATCGCAACGGCGCCGTGACACCGCTTGAACTAAGCCAATACCTGCAGGAACGCTATGTCGGCGATGTTCGCAACACAGGCCTCGAGGCAATCGTGGCGCGGGAGACCCAGCTCAAGCACCAGCACCTCGTAGTAGATCGCGGAAGCCTCGGCGCGTTCTCCACGTTATTTGTTCTTCAGTAATCGGTCATCCCGTGATTTGTTATCGAATGCGGGATCGACTCCGGTCGTGATCGCCATCCGCAACCCGCCTGGAATCCGGGCGTATTCGACTTCATCGCCTAACCCCCTGCCGCCGCTATGGAGTTCTTCGAGTTTGTATTCGTCATGTCCCTCACAGTTGGGTTGCCGGCCATCATCCTCTACCACGTCCGGAGGATTAAGGAGGCCAGGTACCTGGGCAAAGGTGAGCAACAGGGTTCCGCCCTGCGCACCAGCGAGTTGGAAGTGATGATTGAAGATGCGGTTCGCCGAGCCGTTCAACCATTGGTGAATCGGATTGACGAGTTGGAGGGAGAAGGTGAACCGGTGAAGCTCCTTGAAGCCCCCCAAAGCCCGCTACTCAGCGACGATTTTGCCGAGTTCGATGACGAAGCGAAGCTCATGCCGATGGGCCGCTCGCGCGTTCAAACCTAGCCGATGGTGCCATGCCATCCGTCCGGCCTGAACATGAGGAGGCCTTCTGGATAGCGTTAGCCGGGCGGCAATGGAAGCGCGTGAGATGGCATCGTTCTGACGGCTCGGTGGAATCGGAAACGTGCATTGCCTTCGGTTCTCCTTTGCACAGAAAGGGGACGTATTACCTCCGGCCCGTTTACACGGATGGCAAGACCTACCTCTGTCAGCAGGCCTACGACGAGATGATTGAGCGTGTGCAAGGCCATCGCGCGTCGCGGGCGCGGCCACATTCGTCCGATGATCCTGACCGAGCCGACTACTGAGAACCGGATCCTGAGACCTGAGAAGTAGTGCCGGATGTCGAATCGGGCTCGGCGAGTTCGCCAACGGGCACATTGGCGAAGTAATACGCCAGGCCATTCTCGCCCATGGCCTTGACATACATGGTCTCGGCCGTGAGAGAAACGGCCATGAATCCGGGAACGCGCAGAGCGAAAAACGCCCGGGTATCATCCCGGTCGACGCCACGAGTCAGCGACCCCGCACCTGACACGAAGTAGTTGATTTTTCCGGCTTCGTCGCGGAGGTGTTGGAGGTTGTGGTCGTGGCCTGCAAAGTAGACTTGCACACCATGGCGCTCCATGATGGGCACAAGTCGACGGACGAGTTCGGGGTTGTCCTCGTACTTGGAGCTGGCGACATAAACCGGGTGATGGCCCACCACGATTTTCCAGCGGTCGTCGCTGTTGGCGAGCGTACTGTCAATCCAAGCGAGTTGCCGATCGGCATCCCACAGCTCGGACTGTGGGTACAGGCGCGAACGCTCCGCATCGGCTATCGGTGTCGTGTCGATGAACACGAACAGCGCCTTTGTAGAATCGTTGATTTCGATCTCTTCGCTGAAGTAATGGTCCGGCATCTTCCATCGGTCGCTCCGGTCCGAATACTCGATCTCGGCATCCACATTTCCCTGCCAATCGTGATTTCCGAGCACGACGTACCAAGGTTTTTGCAACGATGCCGCGGTATAAATCCGTTCGAACGAGCTCTGCCACTTGGAGTCATCTACATCACGAACACCGGAGGGATAGAAGTTGTCACCCGTTGAGATCACAAACCGGCTGCTGATCTCCTCCGCGGTAAGGCCCATTTGTTGGGCGACATCTCTCTGGTTGAAGAAGCCATCGCGACCCCAGTCGCCGAAGACAAGAAAGTTCACGGCTTCGTCGGAAAAAGGCGGGGGCAGATCTTCTCCGGAGAGCGCAGGAGGAAGCTTGATGCCACAACCGGCCGAAACGGTCAGAAGTGTAATGAGCAGGATGAGGACGCGATGCAGCATCTAACGCTTAGCAGGCTGTGGATCTATCCGCACGCGGCCTGGAGATTGAAAGATCGATACTCAAAATCCCCCTCTCCCATCCGGGAGAGGGCCGGGGTGAGGGAACGGCATGACGAGAATCTTTTGAACAGAGTATTTCAACAGCCTGTTGGGAAACGGCCCTAAATTACGCGTTGAGCCGTGCAACAAACACCCGTAGCGGCGCCATCTTCCGCCCACGTACTGGAGAAATCCGCTTCTCAATTTCGGGCCTCTTCAGGCGGACGCTCCATCCACATTGCGGTCAAATCTGCTATCGTCCGCTCTAACTGCTTGTAGTGCCGTGCCGAGTGAACGGCAAGAAACTGGAGGCTTTGGGCCAGCGTCATCGGCCCGGTTACCGGATGGAGAATCAGCCCGATGCTGAGTAGGTCCGAAGGAAAGGATTCGACGACAGAATCCCATTGGACTTGAAAGCCAGGCCAATCCGCCCAGATTTCCTCATAGGTCATTTCGTTCGGGATAATCGCTTCGGCGTTCGGTGGCACCTTGAATTTTACCGGGGACCGCAAGGCGAAAATCAGCGCGACGAACTTGGCGCGCGAGGGCTTCCCAAAGTCGCGTATTTCGTTCTTGGGATCCACCTGCCTCGTAATACCCCGCAGAACGGATCGCTCGGTTTGGTAAAGGTGTTTCGCAATTTCCAGAGGAGACCAGGCGCCTGCCGTCGGTTTCGCTGTTCGCAAGTCGGGCCTCGCGGCGTCCAGCGCATCCATAAACGAAGTGCGCTCGACATAGAGTTGCTCACCCAGTTCCGATAGAGAGGAAGGCATTGACAGTGGATCCGGCACAGGGGCCGGAAGCTACCACGGCCCGTCTCAGGAAAGCGGATGCTGCGAACTCAGCGGGTTCCATGTGGGCATGGCCGGCCGATCCTGCGGTTGTCCAAGGATCTGCTCACGAAAGTGGAAATGGTCTTCAATCTGTGCAATGCAACTTGTGTAGCGCGACCATGCGGATGGATCGCCATCCAGCCAGTCCTCGCGGGCTCGGGTGAGAACGCGGGAGATAAGTGGTGAATTTGGTGACATGACGGCGGAGGTATGTGGTGAAATTGGAGGCCTACTGACTTTCGTATTGGCAACCATTGGGCCGAGCACTGCGCGACGCGATTTGGTGCGAGGAGCAGCCGATTGCAGGTAGATTTGGAACGTGTCCTTGCGAATCTGGCTACTTTCAACCCATTCCAAAAATGCCGATGGCGTCCGACGAGCTCCTCGCCGAAATCATCGCACAACGCCTTGAGGGTGTTCGCGAGCGCATCGAACGGGCCTGTTCCAGGGCGGGGCGATCATCGAGCGAAATCACGCTGATCGCGGTGACGAAGACGTATTCGGCCGCGGTGGTAGAGGCCGCTTTATCCGCGGGCCTCTCGGATTTTGGCGAGAATCGTGTGCAAGAACTCGTCTCCAAAAGCGACGCGGTTCCTGGCGAAGTCCTCGGCGGCGTCCTTCGCTGGCATCTCATCGGGCCGCTTCAACGAAACAAGGCGAAGGAAGCCGTTCATCGCGCGGACTGCTTTCACGCGCTGGACAGCGCCCGTCTTGCAGGGGTACTCGATCGGCTGGCAGGAGAATCGGCGCGCGTCATCCCGTGCATGGTCCAGGTCAATGTTTCCGCGGAGGCCTCAAAGTCGGGCGTAGCGCCGGCGGCACTTCCCCAATTGCTTGAAGGACTGAGCGCTTTCCCAAACCTCAGTGTGCGGGGACTAATGACGCTGGCCGCTCCCGCCCATACGCTTTCTGAACTTGAGACCATTGTTCGCCCACAGTTTCAGCAACTGCGCAAGCTGGTTGAGGCCGCGCCATCCGGTCAGTCGAATGGTCAAATCCGCGCGCTCTCCATGGGAATGAGTGGCGATTTCGAGGTCGCCATTGAGGAAGGTGCCACCCATATCCGCCTTGGATCCGTTCTTTTTGGTGCACGGGAGTAGCAGGGTGAGACGCACGGGAAGGATTTTCTTAGCTTCCAGCCTACGCCGCGGTTACGCCACCACGGCCTTCCCGTCCCCCACGATTCCGGCGTACGTTCGTTTCGTCCCACGAGCGCGGCCGTTCTCCGGAGTCCGAGTTACGCCGCCATGAAACTCTCCCCCCTGGAACTCCGCAAGCATCAGTTTGCCAAACGATTTCGACTCAGTGGATTTGACCCGGACGAGGTGAACGGGTTCGTCCGTCAGATGGCGGACCAATGGGCCGAGGTCCTCGAAGAGAACCGCCGATTGGAGGATCGGAACCGCGAGCTGCTAGGCAAGCTGACGCATTACGAGAGGGTTGAACTGGCCCTCCAGGAGGCACTCGAAACGTCGCGCAACACGGCCCGCCAATTGGAGGACAATGCCCAGAAAAAGGCCGAACTGACGGTGGAAGAGGCGGAATTGCGCGCCCAGCGGATGCTGCAGGATGCCGAGCAGGAGCGGTTCGGAATCAAGCAGGATCTGGTCAGGCTGAGTTCCCGCCAGAGCGAAATCGCCGCGCGGATGCGCGCATTTCTCATGGCAGAGATGGAGGTGCTGGCCCAGTTCCAGGGCGATGATCCGAGCGGATTCATTCGTCTTGTTCCTGCAAACAACCCGGGGCTGGCTGGAATGCTGGCCCAGCAGGCAACCCAGGATGCAGCACTCGACATCGAGGCCCCCGAGGCGGTAGCTCCAGCGCACGCTATCGAAGGAATGGGCGATGACGAAGCGGACGTTGTCTCGGACACCACGAGCGAAGTAGAGCCCGAGATGGCGCCAGTGGAAGGCACACCTGTTGAGGAGCCCGCCGCGCCACCACTCGCGGCCACGCCACCCGCTCCGAAAGTCGCGCCGCCACCGGTTGAAGTGCCGATTACAGCCCGTGAATCTCCCCGACCAGTCGAGCAACCGGCAGCTGCCAGCGAACCGCCTCCCCCGATCCAATCGCCGACCATCGCTGTTGAACCACCGGCCGCTCCGTACTTCGAACCCGATGCACCCGTGCGTTCTCCGGAACCGGAAACGTTTCCCCCGCCACCCCTTGAGCCCTACTCGCGTCCGCCCCTTCCGGCTGATCCGCCCATTTCTTCTGATCCGCCCGTCTTCGGAGGGCGACAGCCCGTTGCGGAACCTCCGCCGCCTCCGCCTGCCTTGCCGGTTTGGCCACCCGTCGAAGAAGCCCGAATCATGGCCCCGCCGCCCCTACCCAAGGGTCTCGAATCGGTCGAGCAGCTAATGGAGGAGACGCCTCCGCCGCCTCCTATCGTTACCGGGGAATCGTCCCCCCGCCCGACGTATCGCGATATGCTCTCCGGTACGAAGCCTCAGCCAATGGACGAGACGCCGAAAGATCCCTTCAACTCGTCGTTCTTCGAATCGCCGTTCACAAACGACCCGTCGTCAACCGACGAGCGGGCGCGGCCCCCCATCCCCGGTTCCGACGCGGCACATGACTGGAGCCTGCGTGAGCTGGTCACCGGCGATGGCGACCATGAACCTTCGACGCCTTCAACATCTGAATCGGAGCGCGACAGGATCCGCCGGATTCTCGAGGACCTGGATTGAGTGGTAGGGACGCCTCGCCGAGGTGCCCGAGACAAGCCTATGGATCTGGACACCCACCGCTCCCGCGTAAACGAAGCAGCAGCCTTTCTGCGCGGTAGGGTTGAGACAAGCGCCCGAATCGGGCTGATTCTAGGAACGGGCCTCGGGAGGCTGGCGGAGGAAATCGAGAACGCGATGGCGGTGGAGTACCAGGACATCCCGCACTTTCCTGTATCGACCGTTGAGAGCCACCAGGGACGATTGATCGGCGGGACTTTGGGTGGCGCGCCTGTCCTGGCGATGCAGGGGCGGTTCCACCTGTACGAGGGCTACGACGGGAGGCAGATCACCTTTCCAGTTCGCGTGATGAAGCAACTGGGCGTCGATACGTTGCTTGTTTCCAACGCCGCCGGCGGTATGAACCCGCTGTTCCGCCGCGGCGACATGATGCTGCTCACCGACCACATCAACCTGCAAGGGGTGAACCCACTCACCGGCCCCAACGCTGACGAGTGGGGGCCGCGCTTTCCCGACATGAGCGAACCGTATGACAGGGGCTTGCGCGACATCGCCGAGCAGGCTGCGCTGAAACGCGGCATCCGCTTGCAGCAAGGCGTGTATGTGGCGGTCGAAGGTCCGAATCTCGAAACCCGCGCGGAGTATCGTTTTCTGCGGACGATTGGCGCGGACGCCGTTGGAATGAGCACCGTGCCGGAAGTCATCGTCGCCAACCACATGGGGATCCGGTGCATGGCCATCTCCGTCATCACCGACGAGTGCTTCCCGGATACCCTCGAACCGGTTTCCATTGAAGACGTCCTCGCCGCCGCCGCCGAGGCCGAACCGAATCTGACGGCGATAATGCGAGCGGTGGTGGAGGAAATTGGGCGATAGGACGCCCCCACAACCACCGCGTCGCAGGACCTCCGGCATCGTGCTCTGCGGGGACGCGGCATGCCGTCTCCGGGACCGTTTATTTTTCGGACGAACATCGGATGGCCGTCCGTTCGCGCTGCACATCCGTTCGTATGGCCTACCTTTAGCGCCCACCCGTTTCCGCACCCGGCTGTACCGCGATGAACGACGAATCCGACGAAAGAATGGACGACGAGGTGTGGGACGAGCACCGCTGGGAGGAGGAGCTCAAGCGAAACGATGCCCGTGTGGACCGAATTATGCGGTTTCGGGAGATCTACAGTGAGGCCAATCCACCTCCGCACGACGACGCCCCGGAGGCCATCCATGAGGCGTGGTACTACGCGATGGACGACTGGGTCAACCGGCAGATGGGCTGGGATGAGTTCGCCGATGCGGTCAAGGAATACCGCGAATCGGACGAGTTCGGCGAGGAGCCGCTGCCGTTCTCCGATTTCGACCCGGAGTTCGCCGCCGAGTTGGACGCCCTCGCCGAAGAAGACGATGACGACGATGACCCTTTCGGCGAGGAAGACTGGCACGACCACCCTCTCTACCAGAAGACCGAGGCGCTCGCCGATATCGTGATTGCGTGGAGCAAGCGGTTGCCGGATTCGGCAGGGCCGGAGGTTTACGAGGGCTTCTACATCAACGCCCTGCAGATCGGCGCCAAGGTCGTCAATGCGCACGCCTCGCTGAAGTGGGAATCGCTCGACTCGCTCGGAAGGCGCATCGCCATGCTCAAGCGCGCGCTCGGCCACGCCAATCAGGCGCTCGAAGATTTGCGGCGCCTCAAGTATGGCCCGTTCGTCAGCGACGACGAATTCCGCGAGATGTACGGCCTTACCTACGAGGCCCGCAACGCCGTTGCCCTCGCCGTTCAGGAAGCGCGCGACCAGTTTGAGCGAGGCGGGGCTTGAGGTAGGGCGTGCTCGCCGAGCGCGCCGTTGTATTGGTTCAGGCGGACGGCTCGGCGAGCCGTCCCTACCTTCTCGGAGCATCATCGCCAAGACCATTGAACGATGTGGCGCGCGTCAGCATCGGCTTGACTTTCCAGTAATGACATCGACGGGTTAGCTGGTTTCGCAGAACGTCCTCACCCGCGCCGAGCCGCCTCGATCGCGGCGACATCGATTTTGGTCATGTCCATCATGGCCTCGAAGGCGCGTTTTGCCTCTTCGCCTCCGGCCGCGTGCGCATCCATCAACACCCGTGGCGTGATTTGCCAGGAGATTCCCCACTTGTCCTTACACCAGCCGCACGCGCTCTCCTGCCCGCCATTGCGGACAATGGCGTTCCAGTAGCGGTCTGTTTCTTCCTGATCGTCCGTCGCGATCTGGAAGGAGAAAGCCTCGTTATGCTTGAACGCCGGGCCACCGTTCAGGCCAAGACAGGGCACGCCGGCGACGGTGAATTCCACCATAAGCACGTCACCCTCCTTGCCGCTGGGGTAATCGCTGGGCGCAGGGTGCACGGCGCCCACCGCGCTATCCGGAAAGGTCGTGGCGTAGAAGTGGGCCGCAGCCTCCGCGTCCTTGTCGTACCACAGGCAAATCGTGTTCTTGGCCATGTTCGTCACCCTCATTGGTTGGTCTCGAATGTGCGGGGGCCCCGCCTCCGGAAAAATGCGCCCATCTGACAAAAGTTTCGGGAACGCAAGGCTCCCGGCTGAGAAGTGGGGTTAGAAGTTTTTTGAGATCGAATGACGCGACCGATACCCCGTTGGGACACGGCATTCCGTGTCCACTGAATGAACAGGATATGCTGTTCGTCGTCGGCGTCAGCCGGCGAGACCGCCAGTCAAATCGGCCCAATAGATTGCTGCTCACCCGTGAAACGCAGTGGGCTGATGGGACCGAATCTCGAAACGCGTTCCGAGTACCGCTTCCTGCGATTGATTGGTATGGATGACGTAGGAATGAGCACGGTGCCCGATGTCATCGTAGGCAACCACATGAGGATGCGCTGCAAGCGTATCTCCGTCATCACAGGTGAATGCCTCCCGAATGTCCTCGAACCGTTTCCATTGAGGATGTGCTCGCCGCCACCGAGGCGGAACCGAATTTGACGGCGATTAGGTGGGCTGTGGTGGAGGAGATCGGGGAGTGAAAACCGCCGAGTAAGAAATTAGCCCTTGGCGCGGGACACGTTCAGCACTACCGCTTCGCGGATGAGAGCCATGAACGCTTCCTCGTCAATCTCCTCGCCCTCATGGAAATCGATGGCACGCCGGGTGTTTCCTCCAAAACCCGCATTGAAGAGGCCAGATGGGTCGTCAAGAGCGGCTCCCTTCGCGAAGGTCAGCTTGACTTTGTCTTTGTAGGTCTCTCCGGTGCAGATCATTCCATCGTGCGACCACACTGGGACGCCCGCCGGGTTCGACGGCTTCCGCCATTTCACCTCCTCTACCAAGTCGGGATCGGCCTGCTCGATCAATGCGCGGAGCCGGGAGAGCATGTTGCCCCGCCAGTCGCTGGGTTCGCTAGCTCTCTCTTCAGTCATTTGAGGTGCGTGTTATGCCGCCGTGGACTGAGCATTTCTCCTACGATCTGCCAAACGTTCCAACTCTGTTTGTGCCTTGCGTCCCTCTTCGTCGTAGAACGCGAGGCGTTCCTCCATGCTCATTCCTTCCAATTGCGCCGCGTGAGCGTCTCGGATGCGCCGGACGAACTCAACAGCTTTAAAAGGAACTTGGTCAGGCTTCTTCATCAGTTTGTTCTGGTTCAGTCGCCACTTCCGGCGGCGAGTGGATGCTGATCGGCTTGTAGCCTGCTTCGAGGTTCACTGCGTTGAACAGGCGAATCTTATCGAAGTGTACGATGTGGCGAAAGTTCCAACTCACCAGAACGTCCACCCCGGCCACGGTCGCCAACGCGATGTGAAGTCCGTCGGTTGCGTACTTCGGCGTCAGAATGTTACGCGCTTGGTAACGAGTGGCCAGTTCGAGTGCTTCTTGCGAGGTCGCAAGGATTTCTGGCTCGTACGTCAGGAGTTCGGCGTACTTCTCGCGCACCACCTCCGGCGCTCCAACGACTTCGAGCGCGACCACATCAGAGAGGACAAGGCCGAACCTTCCGAACTGAAAATTGCGGATGAGCGCGTTCGACCACGGGGCAAACTCTGCGTCGAAGCAGCCTCCGATGACGGACGTGTCGGTATAGACGCGCTGGAGCTTCATGCCGAGAAAATACGGCGGCGCGACCTATGTCCTCGCTCTCATCGAAGAAGCTCTCCCTGACGTGGTCGAGGAGTGGAAGTGGCGGGGCGTCCCGGTCTGGTATCACGATGGAATGATCTGCACCGGCGAGACGTGAACGCCGTGAAAGTGACGTTCGCGACGGGCGCTTCGCTTGAGGACCCATCAGGACTCTTCAACTCCAGCCTCGAAGGCAACGTCCGGTGCGCTATCGACATCCAAGAGGGTGATGAACTCGATCGGGATGCCTCTAAGGCGCTCCTACGAGTCGCAGCGGACTTGAACGGGCCATCGGCCCGATAGTCAAATCCGGCTGAGCGCTCAGGAAACGTGACGGATCAGTTCGTCCTTGCTGATGCCGAGGTGCCCGGCTACATCACCGAGGATGGAACTCAACGTGCCCACCCGAAGCGGGCGGTGCAGAGGAACGGTAACGTGCTGGTCGCCTTCCTCCCATGTTCGTGTTAGGCGAACATGACTTCCGCTTTGGCGCGATTGCTCGTATCCGAGCTTGCCGAGTCGCCGAATCAGCTTACTCCCGTCAAGGTCGCGCGGGACTCTCACGCCGCAAGCACCTCTTCGCGCACGAAATGCAACCGAATCACACCGGGCCGCTCTCCCTCATCGAAGTGGCAGGCAACGGCATCTCGGACCATTTCGCGCAGTTCTTCGTCGGTGTTCGCCTCGGTGAGGATCGAGTGGCCGAGTGCGCGGGCCTCGTACCCACCCTCTGGTGAGTCTGAAATGAGGAAGATGATCTCGTTTTGCATGGTGCCTCCAGTTGCTTCAAGATAGAACACCAATGGCTGTTTGGAGTTGCCGCGCGCTCATCAAGGAGGCATTCCAGTCTGGTACCACAACGGGATGATCTGCATCGGCGAGACGTACGGGAGCGTGGTGAAGCTGACGTTCGCCAAGGGCGCTTCACTTGAGGACTTTTCGGACTTCATCACTCAAAAGATGATCTAGAGCGCGCTTTAGGGGGAGGTGCTGCGACCCATGATGCCAGCGGGCCAAGGCAACCAATGCCTCCTGGGCAAACGGCAATTCCGGTTCAAGTTGTTCGACTCCGTCATCCATAAGAATGCCATGATCGTACACCTGCTTTATGAAATACTGCGACCGGTCAAAGTCTAAGGAATCGGGCCGCTTGTACATCCGTCGAACCAGCAGGTATACGACATGGGGGTGTATTTCGTCGGAGTTGAGGAGGGCGAGGATCGATAGATGAGCGGCCTCGGCCAGCGCCGTAGAGCACTCATGCTCCCTATCTACCGACTCATATACCTCGTTCTTCTGCACGTGGTATCCACCCGGCATCTCGGTTCGGTGCACGCACTCCACCGCTGCCGTAACGAGCACATCGGCCGCTCGGGTGAGGTGGAACTCTCCCCGTGGGTACTCGTGGAGCACGGGTACGAGTCCCCACAACGCCGGGGGTGAGAGCACGTCGTAGTCTATCCAGTGCGAGATCCGGTCGAACGACAGTACCTCCTCCATACGGTTGATGATACTACCGCCAATGCTACCGTCCTCCGAGTACCACTCCTCGATCCGGGTCCGGAGTCCAGGCGCGCGGGTGGCGGCCTTCACTCGGCTCTCCGTAAGCGAGTCGAACAGCCGGTTCACGTACTCGATAGCCCCGTCGAGGCCCGTTGGGATTGCGATCGCGGCGATCGCCCCAACCTTTGCTCCCTCCTCGACACCTTCCAACTCAGTTCTCTCCACTTTCTCCTCGGCGGAAAGCTCACCGGTGCTCCCATCTTCAATCAGTCTCAGCTCGTGCGGCTTACTCCCCCATGGGCCTGCGTTTACGGAGTACCCCCCCCCAGGACTCGATCTGCGTCGAACGGTTGAATATGGTTTGCCGGACCACATGCTTCTCCACGTCGCCGTAGCTGGGCCGGTGGTGCGTAACCCGCGTCTTCGACCGTTCTAGAGTCAATCCCCACCCCAAGAGCGCATTGTAGACACGGACGAAGTCGTTCCGCCCTGCCCGCAGGCTCTCACTAAAGACATAGAACTCGTCGTTTAACCGAACCACCTCGACGTCGGCTTGGCGTATATCTTGCTCTACGCGTTCCATGAAGAGTTCGGCGAGGTATGCCTCACTGGTCACTCCAATCGAGAGCCCTCGTCTCCGCTCCTTGCTCCCCTCCCGGCGGAACGGAATGGTCAGGCTGCCCCGGAGCGCATCGAGGAACGGTTCGTCGGCCGCGAGTCCTGTCATGTCTTGCACCGCATTCACGAGTCGGGCGTGGTCAACGCTTGAGTAGAACTGCCGCACGTCGAGCTTGGTGACCACGGGTAGCCCCTGCGGAACCCGGGTGGCCACGGCACGCTCCAGCGCATCACCAGAATAACGGAGCGCGCTCGGGATCAGCCCGATGGCTTTCTCGAGCGCGATGGCAAGCAAATACTTTGCAACCTCGTCCTCCGCGCTTAGGGATAGGGCCATTCGACTTGAGACCGCGTCGTACGGCGTCCAGTAGCAGTCCGCAACGTCAGGTCTATAGTGTGGGCTCATCCGCCGGACCACGGCCCGGACGAACCGCTCGTCGCCGATGCCTTCAATGTTGGCTGGGTCGTAGTACGTCGGGAGTGCGTTTAGGTCTTTCATATACCGATCAATTGCGTTCCGCACCCGAGGGGCGTCCACTCGCAAGTCAATGTCGAAGGATTGCATCCTCTCGGGCGCGGCGAGGTCCATGAGCCCGCGCTCTCGGAGCGCCCCGAACGCCCGAGCCGTGTCGCGTACGTCTGCCAGCGCCCGGTGCGCGCCCTCGCGCTTTTCGGCGAAAAGGTCCTCAATCAGCTCATCGAGCGTTGGCCACTTCCCACCCCGGTCACCGACTTGCCCTGCCGCGGCCTTCATCGTGCAAAGTCGATCCAACCCCCCCACCGCGTCTACCATCCCCTCCCGGTGATACGCGGCTCCAACCACGCGGACGTCGAAGTCGGCGTTGTGCGATACGAACGATGCCGCGAAAATCCGGACGTCATCGGCGAGCACAATGAGCGGCAACCCAATGGGTACCCCTTCTTGCACGAGCATATGGGCAGTGATACCGTGCACGTCCTAGCCGTCGATCCTGTCATGGAGGTTGAGCCCTGGAGGGCGAACGAGGAAGGAGCGTTCCCGCAGCACGTCCCCTCGCCCATCAATCACCTGCCAGGCCACCTCGACAATTGGTGGCCAAGAGTCTACTCGGTCTGCGGGCGCGTCATATTCTTCAGGCAGCCCCAGCGTCTCAACGTCCAATACAAGAGCGAACGGGCCACAACCTGGAGAACTTGGCATCGCATTGTTGTGGTTGAGACGGGAAAGACTGGAACTGAGGTCTGCTGACCCGCACGGCGGTGTAACCCATGAGTAACCAGCACTATCCGAAATTCTCAGCTAGAAAACGAGCACTATCAGCAGTTCGGGCTGTACAGAGCAACCGGGGCTGGTGATCGCGCAAAATATAGATAGCGACCATTCCATTCGCCAGCGGCGAGCCCAGCATACGCGACGATGGATGCGTCGCCGATGTGCTCGCCATTTCCCACCATCATCGCCAAGAGCCCGCCGCAGGCCGTGGTATCTTCTACACTTCCCACAATCGCCCCCCAAGCCACCAAAATGCCCCGTTGCCCCGAAGTTGAGTCCCTCGATCACGCCGCTGTGGAGGAGCGGGTGCTGGAACGCTGGCAGCGCGGTTACCAGGCTTAACGGGCGCGGGCCTCTCGGACGGCAGATACAATCTCTTCTGCCGTGAGATCCAGCCCGGCTCCCTCCACGTCGAACGGAGAAGCAGCTCGCTCAATGGGAAGGAGTTCGAACTCCCGCCCGTCACGTCGGCGAATTCGCACGGCACCCTTACGCTCGGCTTCGTCGAGAACTGACGAGAGTCGTTGCCGAGCTTCAGAATAGGTATAGACGGTCATAGGGTTAGCCAGGATTGAATTCGATCACGGAGACACCTGCACGCCGGGCAGCTTCGCGCTGGCTTCCGTCAAGCGAAAGCAGCGAGGTGTCGGTATTCAGTGCGCAGGCAATGGCGTACGCGTCGTAGGCATAAACGTCTAGTTGGCTGGCGAGTTCTAGAGCGCGGCTCAAGTCGAGGTCGTATGTCTGAATGGGAATACGCTGGTACGAGGCGAGTACGGCCTGCGCCTCGGGGAGCGTGATCCGACGCCGCTTGAACATCGCGGAAAGTGCATTGCCGACTTCCGCGGCGAGTGAGGCCGGCGCGATGAGGTCTGCCCCACGTACCGCCTCGATCAGTGCGGGCTTGGAGGGCTCGTCGGCCGCGACTGCGATGACGGCGGAAGTGTCAACTGTAACGATCATGGTACGAGGCAAGGGGAGCCGTACAATTGTCAAAGATACGCCCTTCGTTTACGCGGCGTGATTCAGAAGTTGGCCCCAATGCCGACGAAGAAGGCAGGGATGGCTTGATTGGGAACGAACTGCGGCCCACGTCTACCTCCTCTTCATCCACCAATTCATCCACCAACCGCGCGTTGAGCGCGATGGGGGCGTCAAGTTCCACGTTGCGTCTGAGCCCGGAGGTGGTCCAACATCCACAAGATTGCAGCCTCGTTTTCCAGAGATGGCACAATCTCTTCCGGCATCTGGCCGAGGTCTCCGGGGAAAATTTCTCCACATATGGTAGTCGGGACGCAAACACCATTTCGCCGCATCATCGCCAAGAGCCCTTCGCAGGCCGTGGTATCTTCTGGGCGTCCAGGAATAGTCCGAAAAGCCTCCAGAATGCCCCGTTACCCCGAGGTTGAAAACTTCGACCACCCCTCCGTAGAGGAAGCGGTGCTGGAGCGCTGGCAGCGCGAGAAGACGTTCGAGCAGAGCCTCGAAATCCGCGAAGGCGCGGAGCACTTTGTCTTCTATGAGGGTCCGCCTACGGCCAACGGCAAGCCGGGCATTCACCACGTCATCTCGCGGACGATCAAGGATCTCTTTTGTCGCTACAAGACGATGAAGGGCTTCCGCGTGGATCGCAAGGCGGGCTGGGACACGCACGGTCTGCCGGTCGAAATCGAGGTGGAGAAAGAGCTCGGCCTCGAAGGGCGGCACATGGTGGAGGACTACGGCGTCGCTGAGTACAACGCGAAGTGCCGCGAGAGCGTCCTCCGCTACAAAGACCTGTGGGACACGCTGACGGTCCGCATGGGCTACTGGGTCGATCTCTCTGACCCGTACATCACGTTCAAGAACGAGTACATCGAGAGCGTCTGGAATCTGCTCCAGCGCATCCACGAGAAGGGTTACCTCTATCAGGGCCACAAAATCCAGTGGTACAGCCCGGCTAACGGCACCGTGCTTTCGTCGCACGAGGTCTCGCTGGGCTACAAGGAAGTGCAGGACGTTTCCATCGTAACGCGTGCGAAGCTGGTGGACGAGGACAACACGTTCCTCCTCGCCTGGACGACCACGCCGTGGACGATTCCCTCGAACGCCGCGATGGCAGTCGGGGAGAAGATCGAGTACGTGAAAGTGCGAGTGGTTCTGGGAGAGGGGGAAAGGGAGAAAGGAGGAGAGGGGGAGATGGGTGACGGAGGAAAAGATCCTGGTAGCGACGTTGCACGCAACGTCGGAAAGGGGGAAAGGGGGAGAGGAGGAGAGGGGGAGATTTCGGATTTCGGATTTCGGATTTCGGAGCGAGATGGTGGGAGTGGAGGAGAGGGAGGAAGGGAGAATGAGGGAGAGGAGTTTCTGATTTTGGCTGCTTCTCGTTTGGATACGACGGTGAAAGGGAACTACGAGATCGTGGAGCGGATGACGGGCGCGGATCT
>JBGTDU010000017.1:0-98001 GCA_041748175.1 Rubricoccaceae bacterium | reverse complement strand
ATTCTCCACCGGCACGAACACGCCTGGTTCGGGTTCAGTCTGGCGGAGTTCGAGACGCGCGTAGCTCGCCCGATCCTTGAAGCCAAACGTGACCTCGGCGACATCCCGCACATAAATCGGCTGGCCATTGGGAGCCGTAATGACCAGGTTTTCGATTTCCGCTGGGTCGTTAAACTCGCCGTCGATGCGAACCAGGTAGTTCTCTGGCCCGAGATCTATGGAGCCTCCGGGAATGTTGGCATTCTCCGTTTGGATAGCCTCGACCACGTCGCCAATTTCGAGGCCATATCCTTGCAGGCGCGCGACGTCGATGTTTACCTGGACTTCATGTTCGAGCCCGCCAATCAGATCGACATCGAGAACGCCGGGTACGCCATCCAATACGTCTTGAAGGTCTTCTGCCGTGTCCCTCAACCGGGACAAGCTGCCGTCGGACAACAAGTTGACCGAGAGAATCGGGAACTCGGAGAAGTCGATTTCCGAAACGATGGGGTCTTCCACGTCGCTGGGGAACTCCGGCTTGGCGAGGTCAACCTTCTCTCGCACCTCTGTCGCGGCTTCCGATACGTCCTTATCCGGCGTGAACTCGATGATGATCGATGAAACGCCTTCGGTGGACGTTGACCGAATGTTATCGATGCCCGTGATTACGGCAACTTCGCTTTCGATTTTTTGCGTGATGATCGACTCGATGTCGTTCGGGCTTGCGCCTGGATAGATCGTCGTGACGACAATCATCGCGAACTCAATCTGAGGAGACGACTCCTTTGGGATCGAGATGTAGGACATCAGGCCACCGACGACGATCAGCGCCGTCAGGACGAGGATGGCCGTCCGGTTCTTGATGGCAACATTCGTGATTTTCATGGCTCTATGGCGTAGTCTGCATTTGGCATTGCATGAGATTTTATTCCCTCACGCACTACGGAACACGGAATAATGAAGCGGCTATTGGTCGGAAGACGCTATGGCGTTTGCCGCCATCTCGTCACTTCCGCGGCTTTGGGCGATGCGAACGAGATCGCCTTCGTCCAGACTGTTCTGTCCCGAGACGATCACACTATCTCCAGCTTCAAGGCCGGAGGAAATAACCGTCCGGCCGTTTGCAGATGGACCGAGTTCGACGGGGCGTCTTTCCGCAACCCTCCCTGCGTCTGTCTGCTTGACGATGTAGACGCTCGTACCGCGTTCGTCGCGGATAATGGCGTTGAGGGGAAGTGCAACGACATCCTGCAACACATCCCGCGAGATGGAGAGACGCACTACCATTTCTGGCCGAAGGCGGCTGTCAGGATCGGAAAGCGCAATTTCCACTGGGAATGTGCGGCTGGCCGTGTCGATGGCACGGCCGGAGAAAACAACGCGCCCACCCAGTGGCTCTCCTTCGCCGCTGCTCGTCAGGATGCGAACCGGGGTGCCGTTTTCGATGTCGGTTGCGTACCGCTCAGGAACGCCTGCTTTCACGCGATAACCCCCTCCCGACACGACGCGAGCCACGGGTGTACCCGGCCCAACAGTTTCGCCACGATCGACGAGGTGCGATTCGACCGTTCCCCCGAATGGCGTGGAAACGCGCGTATTTGCATACGATGTCTGGGCTTGTTGGAGCCCGGCTTGCGCCTGACGAAGAGCGCCCTGCGCTTGTGCTATTCCCGCATCCGCCTGCGCGACCTGCGCACGAGCCGAAGCAAGCTGCGTTTGGGCGCCGCGAAACTCCAGTGCAGAAAGAATTGAATCACGGTAGAGCGGCTCCTGTCGGCGATGTTGGTCCTCGGCGAGATCAAGCTGAGCCTGTGCGGCAAGCTTCTGGGCTTGGGCAGCTCGGACGCCAGCTTGGGCCTGAGAGACGGTGGCTTGAGCCGAAGAGACCATGGCCTGAGCCATCGCCGGGTTTACCTGGGCGATCGTGCCGCCGGGCCGGACATACGAGCCTAGCGGAGCCAGATAGGTAATCGTTCCCGAAGCCTCAGCACCAACAGTCGCGTCCTCTGGCGCGTCCACCGTGCCCGTCAATTCAATGACGTCCTCGAACAATGCGGGCTCGGCGACGAGCACATCTACGGGAATGCCCACGCTTTCTGTGGCTGCGTCCGTTTCTGTTTCATCCTCTGTGCCGCCGCCGCACGCTGCAAGAGAGAGCGAAACGATAAGTAGAAGGGTGAGGTTTGAAATTCGGTGGCTCATGGTACTCTCAGGTATGAGCGGTAGAGAGGGTGAATTCAATTGACGATGGCGGTGATGGTGCCGGTCGCGCGCTCCAAATCGGATCGCGCGACCAGATAGTCGTGAACAGCCTGCAGGTGGAGCAGGCGAGACTGGTCCAGATCGTCCGACGCCTGGCGGACGTCGAGCTGTGTGCTGACTCCGTTGCGGAGCCGTTCGAAAGCAAAGTCGTAAGCGAGGTTGGCCGTTTCCACATTTTGCTTTTGTGCCGAGACACGCTGTTGGGCGTCGGCCAGTTCGCGAAGCGTCCGCGCCACTTCCAACTTGGCCGCCTCCTGAACTTGCTCGCGCTGAATCTCTGCCTGCTCGACAGCAATCGCGTTCTGTTGTACGCGCCGACGAGTCTGGAAACCATCAAATATCGTCCAGTTCAGCCGGATTCCGACCGAAAGCGAAGGGTCCCAGAATGAGCTATCAAAAAAACCGCGATCGCTGGTTTCAAACTCGAAATCGCCAGTTTGGGTCAAAACCGTTCGGCTGGACGGCACGTTGCCGTTAAAACCGTAGTTGGCAAAAGCACTCACCATCGGGAAGTAGGCGGCGCGCGTTATCCCCTTATTCACTTCTTGCAATTCTACGGCCAGGCGGGCTTGCGCGATGTCTGGTCGCTCATCCATTGCGGTAGAAATCGCATCCAGCAGGCCAACCGTTCGGTAGGCTGCTCTCTCGTCTGGCACCTCCAACGCTCCGCGGAGCGTCAACGTTTGATTGACGGGGAGGCCAAGGATAAACAGCAATTGTTCGCGAGCATTTATCGCCGCCGTCCGGGCCTGAATAAGCAAGGTCTCCTGGTTGGCCAACTGCACTTCTGCCTGGAGCCGGGTCAGCTTTGGCGTGACACCCTGGGCGACGAGGAGTTCGGTTTCGTTCAGCGTTTCTTGCGTTCGCCCGACGGATGCCTCGCGAACTTCGACCTGTTCTTGCGCGAGCAGTGCGCCGTAGAAAAGCTGGCGAGTCTGATGGATGACTTCGTCATGTTGTTGGTCAAGCGCCGCTTCGTTGATTTCCTGCAGCCCGCGCGCTCCCTTCACGGCTGCGAACGCACTCCCGCTGTAGAGAGTTTGCGACACCGAAATGCCGTTGGAAAACACGTTGGGAACGCCAAACGGGTTGGCGTTGGGATCAATCTGAACACCTGCAGCTTCCTGCCCTGCCTGCTGGCGGTCCAGGAATTCCTGAAGGGTGATCGGCACGGTCGCGGGGTCGTCGTCCGTCCGTGCATCCTCGTTGAACGCCAGCCAATCGATGCTCCCCAGGCTCCCAAACAGACTACCGGCGTTGGAGCCGGCAAACGGGTTCGGGCTGATCAGGTTGCGCGTATACGACGACGTTACGTCCACCTGTGGGAAGAGCGAACCGTAGGCCTCGCTGATCTGGGCATTGGCAGCAGCGACGTCGAGCTGGGCCGTGCGAATCGCATAATTGCGCTCAAGCGCGATCTGAACGGCCTCGTCGAGCGAGATCACCAAGGGTCGATCCTGCGCCGTCACCGCAGCAGATGCGGTGAGCAGGACGCCCATGACGAGCGAGGTGTGGTTCAGCGAGCGGAGAAATCGACTCATTCGGGATCGATCAAGAGGCCATCGAAAAGGATGGAGGTGATAAAATCTGCGCCTCGTTCGGCGTCCGCCGATGACGACGGTGCGTCGGCGATCGTAGGGCAGGCGTACATCAGGTAGCCGTGAACATTGCCCATGAGCATATGCGCTACGCCATGGGCGTCGAGCTTCTTCAGCTCGCCGCGATCCATGGCACGTTGAACGGGCGCGGTAATGGCTTCGGCCACGCGTTCGCGCTGCTTGCACAAGCGGCTGACATTCCTCTCGTGCTCATCAAACACCAGGCGATGCGCTTCCTTAATGAGCAACAAGAACATCGGAAGGCTGTCCAAATAGTGGGCGATCAGTCGCGCGATGAAGTCGCGGAAGACTTCTCGTGTCGGCCGATCAAAAGCTTCGCTGTCGAAGTAGTCGTTGGTCAGATCCACTACCCCGTCGTACACCTCATCGAAAAGGGCGAAGAGGATTTCCTCTTTGCCTCCGGGGAAGTAATTGTAGAGTGTTCCCTTTCCAAATTCTGCGCGCTCGGCGACTTCATCCAGGGTCGCGCCTTCGTAGCCCTTTTCGGCAAAAGTGGCGAGGGCAGCATCCAGAATTGCCCTGCTACGAGCAAGGCGTTCTCTGTCGCGGCGGGTGAGTGTCTGAACTTCCAAAGTTGGCGATCTGTATGCGGAGTCAGAAGGTGACCCATTGGTCACATCGGGCACGGGTACGTCATATACTGGCAGGGGTTGCTCGCGAACTGTGAAGTGAACGCGAAAGATTCGAACAAAAAAGCCCCCTCGCCGATTGCGAGGGGGCTTCGATATACGCGGTGTTCGCGATGTACTAGCGCATCAGGGTGACGCGCTGCGTAGCGACGAACGAACCTGCCGTCAGGCGGACGAAGTAAACGCCGCTCGGGAGGTCGGTAGCCGTCCAGTTCACCTCATGGCTGCCAGCCGCTACCACCTCGTCGACGAGCGTTGCCACGCGCCGACCGAGGAGGTCATAGACGGCAAGGTTGACCGCCCCGTCGGCAGGGGTCGCAAACGGGATGGTCGTCGCGCCAGTGAACGGATTCGGGTAGCTCGGTGCCAGGCCGTAAGCGGTTGGCGCGGTTTCAACCGCAGCATTGATCGGTGCTTCCGCCACAATGGTATCTCCACCATCGCGTGGGCTTTCGGCTGGGCCTTCTCCGCTCGGAACGAAGTCGGGATCTGTTGTCAATAAAACCTTGTCGACCAGAAGCCCATCTTGTGACATGGCGACGTTGACCGCGTGTACGCCGGCTGTGCCAACATTGAGGAGCGCGCGATTGTGGCCAGCGCTATTAGTCCAGGCCCACGCTCCCGTAGTGTTTACCCGCATTCGCGACGCCTCACTGGTGGAATAGGCACCATCTAGCCCCACATGGAGAAGACGTGCTTGCGCATCCGGAGCCCAGGCGCGCACCCAGACATAGTAAGCACCGGTTGTGGCGAAATCGGTGGCGAAGTTCATCGTTGGGCTGCCCCTTCTCGGGATGGCGAGGCGGGTGCCAATGTCCGGACCGGCTTCCATCGCGGCACCGCCACTGAAACCAGCAAACTCGGTGCTTTCGGTCCAGCTTTGCCCCTGGAAGAGCGTCTTGCTGTCGAAGCTCTCGGCCTCGAAAACGACTTGTTCGCCGGATTCAAGGAAGGATCCGGCTGTCTCTCGGACCGTGACAACCTGATTCGCCGGGACGGTGAATAGCCTCTGCACGATGCCCGAAGGCCACGAAACTTCGATCTCGCTGACGACACTACTTGATCCGATTCCAAAGTGGAGGAGCGACTCGTCCTGCGAGTGGGCGCTGACTCCTCCCTTCAGTTGGCGCATTTGGCTCTGGCCCCCTGCGACTATCTCTACCAGCGTGCCGATAGCGGACCGATTGCTGGTGGTGGCCACCGGAATGATTTGGAGGTAATTGCCCGAGCCACTGGAAACGTTCGTGTAAAGGTTAACGACGCCCTCCAGATTCACGGCTGCTAGATCGAGGTCGCCATCGTGGTCGTAGTCGGCGAAAGCAGAGCCGCGTCCCCCGAAAGGAGCACTGGGGTGTGACGTCATCCCGGCGCTTGCCGAAACATCGGAAAATGTACCATTGCCGTTGTTCCGGTACAGCTCATGGTCGCCCATTACTCCTACATAGAGGTCTTCGTAGCCGTCCTGGTCGGCGTCGAAGAAGGACACTCCCCATGAGCTGGAGCTCTTCACGCCCGCCGCTGGGGCTGAATTCTCGCTCCACGTTCCGCCCGGGTTTCCGAGATACAGCACATTCCGTTCGGCAAGAGGCTCATTGCCCGGATTGTTCAGGTCCGAAATGTAAATGTCCCAATCACCATCGCGATCAATGTCTGCAAAGTCGAGACCCATGCCCGCGCCGGAGTCGTCGCCAATCCATGGCATCGTGCTCGTGACTTCCGCAAAGGTGCCATCGCCATTGTTCATGAATATGAAGTCGTGGTGATAGGGAGAGACGTCTTGCGCGTTAACGACATACAAGTCTGGCCAGAGGTCATCATTCAAGAGCCCTGATGCGAAGGCCAGGGTCGGACGAAGCCAAAGCGACCCGCCAGCCGTAAGGCCAGCAGCGACGGTGGCATCCTCGAAGGTGCCGTCGCATTTGTTTCGGTAAAGGGTGTTGTCGTTGGCGGCGTTTCCGCCAAGGTTAAACGCCATGCTTGTGACATAGAGGTCAACACATCCATCGCGATCATAATCCAGCCACCCAAGCGAAAAGGTGCCATATCCGGGTTCGGGACCGAGCGGCGGAGCTGCGAGATTCTGAACGCCTGCGGCGGCGGCGACATCTGTAAACAGCGGTTGGCCAGGCAACGTAGTGCCACCGTTTTCCATCCAGAGATTCTTCAACAGAATGTTCGGCGGTCCATCAGGGCCATTCACCGATTTCGCCACCCCAATGTAGAGGTCTGCGTCCCCATCATTGTCGTAATCGGCATAGGCCGAGTGCGTCAATTCGAGAGCCGAATCGATTGGAGGTAACAGCGCGGTCTGATTCGAAAACGTTCCGTCGCCTTCATTGCGGTAGAGATTGCAGGTGTAGCCGGATCCGTTTACGAAAAAGATATCCGCCCAGCCATCATTATCGTAGTCAATCCAGTTAACTCCTCCGCCATGACCTGACGTGCCGGAGTAAACCTGCGCGCTGAGACCTGCGGTCGGGGCAGCGTCAGTGAATAGAATTTGAGCGCTGGCATCTTCGGCGACCCAAAAAATAAACAAAAAGGTGAGGGAGAATGCGGCTTGGGGAAGGGCACAATTTTTCATTTCAACCTGTTGGCTGTGTACGCAACGTAGTACGTACGTGTAAACTCCGTGTGTGGTGGGAATTCGGCGGAGGAGTTTTAAGCACTTCCATCGGACGATGGGGTGCAACAAATTTTATCGAGTCGGTCGATCTAGTTCCTGATTGGGCCGTTCGTCGTTGTGTGCGCACGGCTGCTGGTGGATGGGATCTTAGATCACACGGGTATTACGGCGCAAGTGCCAGAACCATAAATCGACCCGCAAATTTTGGCATCGCGATTCCCTCCTTTTGTCAGATTTGGCTGGTAGGCCTGATCAGGACCTGCGAAACGGCCTCCAAAAAAGAAAGCCCCCTCGCCGATTGCGAGGGGGCTTCGATATACGCGGTGTTCGCGATGTACTAGCGCATCAGGGTGACGCGCTGCGTAGCGACGAACGAACCTGCCGTCAGGCGTACGAAGTAGACGCCGCTCGGGAGCTCGGTGGCCGTCCAGTTCACTTGATGACTGCCAGCCGCTACCACCTCGTCGACGAGCGTTGCCACGCGGCGACCGAGGAGGTCATAGACGGCAAGGTTGACCGCTCCGTCGGCAGGGGTCGCGAACGGGATGGTCGTCGCGCCCGTGAACGGGTTCGGGTAGCTCGGTGCCAGGCCGTAAGCGGTTGGCACTGTTTCAACCGAGGCGTTGATCGGTGCCTCTGCCACAATCGTATCCCCGCCGGCGCGCGGGCTTTCAGCAGGCCCGAAGTTCGCAGGCGTGTAGGTAGGAGATGCCGTAAGCACAACCTTGTCGACAACAATGCCGTCATCAGACATGCCGACATTCACCATATGCACGCCCGTGGTAGCGACATCTAGCACGGCGCGACTACTGCCCGCACCGGTGTTGGTCCAAACCCACGAGCCCGTAGCGCCGGCGTTCATTCGGGCTGCCTGGCTTATCGAGAAGGCACCATCGAGGCCAATATGCAGCTTGCGAGCATCCGCATTCGGAGCCCAGACACGGGCCCAAACGTAAAAGGTGCCTGTTTCAGTGAAGTCGACGGCAAACGCCATATCAGGATTACCCCTCCGTGGTATCGAGATGCGAGTGCCAATGTCCGGGCCAACTTGCATAGCGGCATCACCGCTGAACCCAGCGAAATCGGTGGTTGCGCTCCAACCCTGCGCGTTGTACACCGTCTTGTTGTCGAAATGCTCGGCCTCGACTATGACTCGTCCGCTGGATTGCAGGAAGGAGCCCGATGTCTCCCTGATCGTCACGACCTGATCCGCGGGGATATTGTAAAGCCTCTGCACGATTCCGGAGGGCCAAGAGATCTGGATCTCATCGACGACTCTGCGCGCACCGAGCCCGAAGTGGAGGAGAGCCTCGTCTTGCGAGTGCGCACTCACAACCCCTTTCATTTGGCGCATCTGGTTCTGATCTCCGGCCGTGATTTCAACCAGCGTTCCGATTGCTGACCTGTTGCTGGTGGTCGCGTCCAACCTGAACTGGATTTGGTTGCCGAGACCGGTGGAAACGTTCTCATAGAGGTTGACGAACCCGTGCATGTTCATTACGCCAAGATCGAGATCGCCGTCGTGGTCGTAGTCGGCATAGGCTGAACCACGGCCGCTACCCGTCGACATTCCTGCACTGATCGAGATGTCGGAAAACGTGCCGTCGTGGTTGTTTCGGAAGAAGTCGTGGTCGCCAATTACGCCAACGAACAGGTCCTCGTATCCATCCTGATCGGCGTCGAAGAACGAGACGCCCCAGGATCCGGTGGCACCGCCATTGCTGGCCACACCAGCTGCAGGCGCGGAGTTGTCACTCCAGGTGCCGTCCGGGTTGCCCAAGTAAAGCACGTTGCCTTCTGCGAGGGGCTCGTTGCCCGGGTTGACCAAATCGGACATATACATGTCCCAGTCGCCATCGAGGTCGATGTCAGCGAAGTCAATGCCCATGCCTGCTCCGGAGTCATTGCCAATACCAGGCATGGTTCCGGATACTTCCGTAAAGGTGCCATCGCCATTATTCATAAAGAAAAAATCGAAGTGATTGGGCGAAGGATCGGCGACGTTTATTACATAGAGGTCAGGCCACATATCGTCATTAATGAGTGCCGCGCCGAAGGCCAAGGTGGGACGCAGCCAGCCGACGCCTCCAGACGTAAGCCCTGCCGCAACGCTGACATCCTCAAACGTGCCGTCGCAGTTATTGTGGTAGAGCGTATTGGTGTTGGACGCGGTACCACTCAAGAACGCCGCCATGCTTGCGACATAGAGATCCAGGCAGCCGTCTCGGTCGTAGTCAACCCATCCAAGTGTTAAGGTTGGGTAGCCAGGCATCGTTCCGAGTGGCGGATTTGCGAGATTCTGAACACCGGCAGCCGCCGCCACGTCAACGAACAGAGGTTGGCCGGGTACGGTCGTACCGCCGTTCTCTACCCAGAGATTCTTTAGCAACATGTTTGCTGGTCCGTCCGCCGCCATTACCGTCCGCGTAACGCCGACGTAAAGGTCCACGTCGCCGTCATTGTCGTAGTCCGCGTAGGCGGAGTGCGTTAGTTCGAGAGCATTGTCAATGACAGGCAGCAATGCACTCTGGTTCGAGAAAGAGCCGTCGCCCTCATTGCGATACAGGTTGCAGGCGAATCCCTTTCCATTGACAAAGAAGAGATCAGCCCAGCCGTCGTTGTCGTAATCCAGCCAATTAACTCCGCCTCCGTGGTTACTGACACCACTATAGAAGTCGGCGCCAATTCCAGCAGCCGTGGCTGCGTCATTGAAAATGATTTGGGCCTGGGAGCTGCTCGCGGATCCTAAGCCGACCAACACCACGAGCGTTAACGCCGCGGTGAATGTCGATAAGCGCGAAGGCGCGTTCACACGAAGTGTGCGGAAAAAATGTGGGGGAGAGTAGGGAAGGGTGGACATAGTAGTAGGTCCCAGGGGACTTGGTTAGAAGAAATACAAGAAAGAACCGCGTGTTAGGGAGGTGGGGGACAGAATCGCGCCTGATTCAATTACTTGGGCAGGCGGCTTTCACTCCTATGCGATTTCGGATTTAGGATGTGCAATGGAGAACATGCCTCTTGGACGAGCGAAGATTATACATCCCAAGAGTGTAAAATAGCAAGGCAGGATCGACAGATTAAATGCGAGCGCAGCGTCCTAGTTTTACTCGGTTTCAAACGTGGGCATCCAACCCGTGCGAGTCGAGGTAGTCCACGATGGTTTTTACCTGCTGCGTCGCGTCCCTATTGCATACGAGGACCGCGTCGCCCGTGTCAACCACAATGGTGTCGTGCATTCCCACGAGGGCCAGCAATCGCCCGTCCGAGGCGCGGGCATACGATCGGCTAGTGTTGTGCATGATCACATTGCCCTCTGCGCCATTTCCGGCCGCATCCTTTTCTACCAGGTCGTAGACAGCCTGCCAGTCTCCCACATCGCTCCATCCGAACGCGCCCGGAACAACGAACACCTTTCCGGCCGCCGCGGCGGGTTCCATCACACCATAGTCGATCGAAATTTTTGGGCTCTGGTCGTAGGCCTTCTGAATTGCAGCCGTTGGCATCCCCGCGCCCGAAAATGCGTCTGCAAGCGGCGCGAATGCTCTGTGTACGGCAGGCAAGTGTTCAGCCATAGCGGACAAGACAGTGTCAGCCCGCCAGATGAACATCCCCGAGTTCCACAGGAAGTCGCCGGAATCGATAAAGCGCTCGGCTGTGGCCAGGTCCGGCTTTTCCGCAAAAGTCTTGACACGGTACGTCGGCTGCGAATCGATTGCGTCATTCTCAGAGGTCGAGTCGAACTGGATGTAGCCATATCCCGTGGCGGGATGGGTTGGCTCAATTCCAATCGTCCCCAGGGCGTCGGTTGCCTCTGCTTTCGCCGCCGCCGTCCGCAGCACGTCCTGGAACCGCGCGACATTGCGGATCAAATGGTCGGCCGGCAGAACGATCATCACAGCATCTGGGTCGAGCGCTTGCAATCGGGCCGCTGCATAGGCGATGCACGGCGCGGTGTTTCGCGCGATGGGCTCGGCCAAAATGTTTTGAACTGGAACAGCCGGGAGATGCTCGTGCGTCTGCTCGGCGTAGTCCGCGTGCGTTACAATCAGGACATTTTCTGGGGCAACAAGCGGTTGAAGCCTTGCGAATGTATTCTGAATCAGAGAATCCGGGCCGAGAACATTGAGAAACTGCTTGGGGCTTGCACGCCGACTTCGGGGCCAAAATCGGCTACCGACCCCGCCAGCCATGATTACTGCATATAAAGACATTCGAGCCAAAGAGGATTTCGTGTTTTTGCACAACTGCGGCTTGCGCGATCTTCTGCGCCCCGCATGGGTCTGAAACGTATGTCCAAACCTGAGCCAACTCCAAACGCTGCACACGATGACGAATCGGCGGGAGTGGGTCGGCTATTGAAGGTGGTAATCGTTACTCCGGCCCACGCCACGTATGCGGATATCCGCATATTCCAGAAAGAAGCGCGTAGCCTGGCAGCGAATGGTTACGACGTAACCCTGTTTGCCCAGGCCGAAGGGCAGTTGGAGCCGTTTCGTGAGGCGGGAATACACATCGTTCCCCTCTCCTATTCCACGCGTGGACACCTGGTGTTTGGGTTGCCACGTCTGTTCGTGCGGTTGTTGCGAGAGAATGCTGACGTTTACCACCTCCATAATCCGTTCTCCATTCCACTTGTCGTAGCGTTGAAGACCTTTCGCCGGAAGGTGATCTATGATGTCCACGAGGACTACTTCGAACGAATCCGGATTCGCGCTTGGCTTCCGAAGCTGCTGAGGGCACCGGTTGCGCACATGGTCGTAGGAGCTGAACGGCTGGTTGGAGGAGTGGTCGACGGCGCAATCGCCACGCAACCGGAAGTCGTCGCACGGCTTGGTCCTCGCGCGATTCTTCTGGAAAATGCGCCGCTGGTAGATGATGCCATCGTCGTTCGGTCGGAAGAATTTGCCAGACAGATTCCTGACGAGGTGGCGAACCCGGATGGATCGCTCCGCATCATTTATGCAGGCAGCGTAAGCCGAGTCCGCGGACTATCTACAATGATGGAGGCATTGGGACTGGTCAACGAGAGTACACCCGCGCGGCTTTGGCTAGTTGGACCTCCGGATGATGAAACGGGACTTGACGAAGCCATGAACCATCCCGCCTGGCCACACGTCGATTTCCTGGGCCGGCTGGAGCATCAGCATGAGGTGTTTGGCTACATGCAACGATCCGACGTTGGGCTGGCGTTGTTCCGCGATCACGGTGGATACGCCCGGATTTCGTCCAACAAGCTCTACGAATACCTCGCCTCAGGCATTCCCTTTGTCGCGAGCGCGTTTCCAGCGTGGAAGGAACGGCTCGCGTCTGTAAATGCCGGCTTTTTCTGTGAGCCGACTGACGCGCAATGCGTGGCGCGCAAGCTCGTCTTCCTGGCTCGGAATCCGGGCGAGGCACATCAGATGGCCGAGAGAGGCCTGAGGTTTATCCGCATCGAGTTCAACTGGGACACAGATAAGGCGAAATTGCTTTCGCTTTATGAAGATGTTCTTGCAGGAGACCGAAGGACTGCAGACGCCGCTAACGGATAACAGCGATTCGCTCGATACTGGTTGCGTTGTTAATGGGGTGCTCCGTGCCATCGACATCGCGGACAAACACCTTGTAGAGATATACGCCCGAGGCGACCGGGTCTCCATCTTCGTCCGTTCCATCCCACGGCACGCTATTCCAGCCGATCTCCAATCCACCACGCTCCAGCAACTCGGGGTTTCGTATCAGATCCATTTCACGAACAAGGCGGCCAGCAACCGAATAAATACGGATTCGGAAATCCTCCACGATCGATGCGCTCGCGCCGCCCATTCGGAACATGAGTCGCGTACGGCGACTCATCGGGTTGGGGTATGGATAAAGGCTTTCGACAATCAGGGCATTCTGAACCCTGAAGTGCACCTGATAGAGCGTCGAGTCCTCGGCGGTCGGGTCCACCAGTGCCTGGTTTCCTGTTGCATCCAGCGCGCGAATCGTGAACGTGTGCACAGTGTCCGGGCCGGTCAAGTCCGGTTCGAAAAGGATGCGCGCCTCATTCACCTCGTCGGTTGCTGGCGTAAATGAAAACTGCTCGGGAGTAAGCGGGAGACGGTCGAACGTCAACTGGAACGATGCCGGGTCCGTTAGCCTGAGGTACGGGTTTTCATCCGACACGACGACTTCTATCGCTGGTCGTGCCGAAACAAAGGGTAACTCGGCACTCAACAGATCGAGCACCGGCCCGGGAGCATTTTCGAACATCTGGCCGTCAACGGTCACCGCCAGCAAAGGCCGAATTTGGTCAAGCTCCACATCGTATGTACGGACAATCGAGTTGTTGTACAGAATCCGTTCGGCCAGCCCCGGTTGCTCTGCCTGAATCAGCAGGGTGTTTACACCGACGGCCTCAAGCGTCGGTAGGTCAAAAGAGATGTTTTGCGAGCCATCTGCCGGGATGTCTGCCACCGACCCCTCGAAAAGCATGGAAGCATTGTTCTCGTCATCCGTGAATCGGACAGACAAAGTGGCCACATCTACGGGAGTTTCGCTGAGGTTCCGAACCACAACGCTCACCGCCGAAGGCTCCCCTTCCTGAAGCGAATTGTCCGGAAAGGATGAGCTGGTCGCATCGACCACGAGATCGGGTACAGGCGTGTACGAAATGCGCCAATTATCAAGCTGGGGCGTGCTTTGTTGTGTGGAGTCGCTGAACGTGGCGCGCAATCGGACGTATGGGTTTTCCGACGCAGAAATCGATGAGAGATCAACCCCCGCAGTGAGGTCAATATCGGATAACAACTCCACATCGCCATTATCCGACAATACGTCGACAACTATCTGGCTGCTTCCATTGGCGTACGAGACGTCGCCGCCTAGCGTGCCCCAAGCCTGAGATGGGCCAAGACGTGGTGACGTTGTTTCGCCATTCGGGCTCGAGAAAACAAACTTGAACGTCCAGAAGAGTTCTCCCACTTCTACTTCCTGAGGCGGCGAAACCAATTCTACCGTTTCGGATGGATCGCCATGTCTTCCCTTCATCAACCACATATGGCGGTATGTGAGTGTATCAATAGCTACGCTCCCGAGATCACGAAAAATATCTTTGACTTCTTCCGTAATAACGTCTGATCCCTGGATTGCGAGATTGCGCGTACGTGTAAAGAAATAGTCTCCCGGTTCGATCGTCGCGACAACATCCCTTAGGCGCTGAATCTCAACGGAAGGATTCTGACAACAGTCGAACGGGTTCATGTAAGGCACTCCAAATGCAAAGGCTTTAACCGTACCGATCTCACCGTCTACAACGAGAACGCCAATTCCGGCCGAATTGAGGAGGTACGTTTCGTTATTAACGTGAAACTGGCCGCTCAGCGGAGAGGCGCTTGAGCGATCGGCGTGAGCGAATACGGATACGGCATAAGGGACGAATTCCCACTCCGTTCCTTCCTCCCATAACAGGCTGCGATTGTCCACATTGTCTTGCCAAAGCACATCCTGCTGCATCGATGTGTATGAAGGGGCGTGGTTGTTTGAAACCGTGAATGACGCCTCGGCCCACGTTGCTTCAGGATCGGAAGGATTGTCTGCAGTAGCTCGCCAGAAATAGACTGTTTCGTTGTCCAGGTTGTTGGTTATTCGCCAATCTGCGTGCGCGTTTTCTATTGTTGTTGAAAACGATGCCAAGTTGGGAGAATCGAAAGACGCACTAGTATCCAACTCGTAATGCACAGGAATCTCGCCCATCTCAACCTGGGTCGCTATGCTGACACGCAGGGTTGGAGTTCGGTCTGTTATACCGTAAAACTCCGGCGAGACAACAGTGAGCCCATTGGAAAAGACGAGATGCGTAAGTGTGATGGCGTTGTTGTCCTCGCGCATCTCGTCGTATTCATTACCTGGATCAACGCTAATTGCGTAGGTATGCAGGCCTGGTTGGTCGTCAATCCTCGTTACGAACTTTATCGTGTCGGCGACGGCGAACGATGGAATTCTGACACTCATCGTCTCAGCCGAATTATCCGGACGTGTATGAAGCAGCTCAACGAACACGCTATCCGCTGTGTAGTAGCCCCTGTTTTTGAGGTTCAGAATCACGGATACCGTAGAATCGGCCGTGAGCGGAATGAGCGGCTCAAATTGAACTAGCGGCTGGGCGATATCGAGGTCGGGTTTATCGGGGATGGCCAGGTTGATCCCCGGATCCCCAATCAAGTTGTATTGCAGCGAGTGACGCTTGCCCCAATAGGACGTTTGTTGCAGGGCAAACGCATTCTTTACATCCTGAACTACAAGCCCAACGGTACGTGAGGTGTCTTCGAACACGGCCCTGTGGAATAATGTTGCCAGCACAGACGACTGCCCGACCGTGCCCAGTTCGCTCGAACCCCAATGTCCGATGGCCCCACTTTCTGAAGAGATCAACAGGTCCTCGGCGAGGGAACGGACGTCCACAACAGGGTCGAGCCCGGCTGCGAATGCGCCCGTTCTGCAGCCGAACGACAGGACCAATGGAAGTTTCCCCTCGTTCTCAAACTCGGATGCAGGATCGGTCACGATCTCCCACGTTTGCGAGGAGGAATGCCCGAAATAGCTCAGCACGGATGAGCCACGACGTATGGCTACGCGAATCGAGTCGCGGAGCGACGTATCCAACGTCGATTCCGAGGTCTTAAAAAAGTAGGAGGTATCCATCCCGGCAGGTTCTACGGCCGCGATTGTCGCCCAACTCCTCGAGTGGCTTTGAAAGGAAAGTTGCTCGCCAGGTTCACCTCCCGTGAGGTAGTAAAGCCGCTGTTGCCAGTCGGCAAATGGGGCATCGTAGTAATTCTCTAGTTTACCAAGGAAAATCTGAGCGTCGTTGTTATTCCGAACAGGTGCCCGCCCGATCGCCATGAATTCCTGGAGGTCGTATTTGCCGTCAAACCCTTGGACGAACCAATTGTCGGAGGAAGAGAAGCCGTAGGTGGGTACCTCCCAGGGAGCAAACTCTCTTTGCGGTAGAGCGTAGCGGGCATCGCCCCATAGCAGGACAAAACGTGGTGGTGTGCTCCACGTCTGGGTCGTTTGGAGAAAGCGACGAAATGCTATCGGTGTTCTTCGTCCATAGTCGAACTGATCGAAAATGTTCTGGATTTCAGCAACGGCAACGCTGTAACCATCCCGCGCTGCGTGGAAATCGGCAACGGCTTGCGCTGAATTCCGCATCGCGGGTGCCGTGATGATGAGGTAGTCCGCAGCGTTCGCCGGATTTGCCCAGTCTGTGTTTTGCTCCAGAGCGATCGTAGCCGGTGAACGAAGTGCTGAGGTCTGGGCAACCCAATAGGCCCCACTCCCATTGTTGGCATCGCCAAGCGTGATGGCACCCGATCCATCGGCTGTACCAACAAACCGCTGCCGAGCCACCGGGTCGAGGATGGTGATGGCGCCTGGGCTAAAGTCCCGAAGGCGGTAGGCATAATTCCCCACCCCATTGGAGGGGAACATAAGCGTATTGTCTTTGGCCCTGAGGTCGCGGCGCAGCGTCACGCGCACCCAGTCGGACATCACTTTATTCGGCGTCACGCCGTCAAACTGATCGGTGACGAATACGAGCTGCACGTATACCGTCTCTTCAAAAGTAAAAATGCGATCCTGCGTAACCGAAGCGGTCAGGGTTTGATGTTCGTAGCCAGTCCACTCGATTTCGTCTTTGGATACGTACCCGTCTGCAGGGGCTCCCCACTCGCGCACTTTCAGAATGACCTTGTGACGGGCGGCCGAGCCGGGTACAACCCGCGCCTCAAAAAGCGCGGACGACCAGGCCATGCCCGAGTGGCGCCCGGCGCGAACGCCCATTACTACCGAATCGCGCCGCGTCGAGTTGTGATTAAAGGTCCACCAATAGTCTCCTTCGCCGTGTGTATAGTAGGGGTGGCCGCTATCGTCCGAGTCGCCATCGTAGCGCGTAAAATTCAGTTCGGTCTGGTGCGTTTGTTGCACAAATGTTATGTCTTCGGCGCCTGGCAGGGGTGCGATGGCCTCGTCGGAATAGCGGATTCCAGGCTCCCCCGTCCACGTTAGCCAGTAGTAGGTCGTATCGGTAAAAAGGCTGCGCTCCTGGCTGCTCTGGAGCGCGTCGTTGGGCGTTAAGCCTTCGGATACCGCTGTTTCATAGTAGGCCCAGTCCTCATCGGCACCTGTATTTCGTCGTCCCAGGAATTGGATCCGATCGGTGGGGCCCATCACTGTGCCGTCGCCAATAAATGCTATCGGAATTTCCAGACCGTTCTCGAGCAGTTTCAGGGTCGAGGGCTCAATGCTGGCGAGCGAAACGCCAACCGAGGAAAGGTCGCTTCCCGAAACCTCATGGATTCCGTCCGCCACCACGCCAAGCTTCACGTAGGTGAGCGACGCATCGTACCACGACGCATCAAAATCTGGTGCCTGAGCCCGAACGATCGGAGACCCCAAAAGAACGAGACCAGACAGGCAGGCCAGGCAAAATGCCGCGTACGCGACGCGATTCCTGTCGGGGAAGCCTAAAGAGAGGGGGACCATGGGGAGGGTGTCTGGTGCGGTCGTTACACGCCAGTGAGTCTGGCTTCGGAAGAAGCATCTCAACGGGCGGGTGCAAAAAATAGCTCGGGTCGCAACGAACCGCTAGGCACTTCCTCGGGCGAATGGTCGGGTCTCGGTGGGACAAAATATAAGCGGCAGTGGGAGAAATGCTATCTTGAGTCACGATTAATGCCTCGGTCGCTGAGGTCCCCCACGTATGTCGGTGCCTAGTGTTTGCGCGGTTGTGGTCACCTACAATCGAGTCGAATTACTAGGCAAAAGCCTTGAGGGCTTGATAGGGCAAACACGAGCGCCGGACGAGATCCTCGTCGTCGACAATGCCAGCACAGACGAGACGCTTGCGATGCTCGCTGCGATATACCCGGCTGTCGTCGTTCATCGACTTTCGACGAATACGGGGGCTAGCGGTGGGTTTTCCGAGGGAGCGCGGCTGGCACACGAGCGTGGATTCGACTGGGTGTGGCTTCTGGATGATGATGTCGTCTCTGAGGCAGAATGCCTGGAGGAATTGATATCCGTCGCCGGGGTCTCCAAAAAAAAGGTGGTGGTCCCAAGACGGAGATCAGCGGACGGAACCTATCCCCGCAATGAGGCCGTAATCGACGAGGCGACACAATCGTACGCCGCCCCTCAGAGCGATGATCGCTGGGTTCCCATTGACGTTTTTACGTTCGAAGGTCCGCTCATCCATCGCTCGGTGATCGACCGGGTTGGCCTGCCAAACCGGCGCTTCTTCATCATCTCTGATGACACGGAGTTCTCTGTACGGGTCTACAAGTCTATCGGCCCTCTCGCGGCGGCGTTAGCAAACAAGACGGCTGTGAACCGCCTGATCACGTCATCGGACGAACTCACGGTAGAGTCCCGATGGAAACGCCTCATTGTGGGAGACGCCACATTTCCCCTGAAGCCCGACGACCAGCACTGGAAATATGGCTACTACCTGCGCAATCGGCATCTCATCTGGAAACAACTTGGCTGGCGGAGGCGGCGCTCGCGCCAAATTTTGATCCACGCAGGCTACATCGTTGCGGATTTGAGCGAGTCGATTAAGAGAGGTTGGGATTGGCGCCTCCGGTTGGACGTCAACGTGCGGGCATTTGTGCTCGGCGTGCTTGGCAGGGATGGCGCCTTCATCGACCCGGCTGCCTATCATGCCGAGCGGCTGCGGCGGGCCAGAAAGAGGGGCCAGGCCGAATTCATGGGGTGAACGGTATCGAGAATAGCCGGGGTGGCAGGCGAGGGGCACGACGTTCTCGCTATCGATGCTCCCTACGGGAAGCGGCGGCCAGCACGGCCTCCAGCACCTTTACATGGTCACGGCGGTCGAAGTCGCGCTCGGCCAGTGCTCGGCCTCTTGCCGCCATCTGAGCCAGAGCTTGGGGATCGGAGAATGCGCGCTCGATGGTTGCAACCAGCTCGGCATCGTCGCCCGTGCGCGAGAAAAAGCCTACCTGCTCACGCTCGATCAGGTCCTTCGTCCAGCCGGGATTGGTAACGACGACCGGCGTACCCGCTGCGAGGCTATCATAAAGTTTGGAGGGCGAGTTCGTACCGAGCGACGGAATATCGACAAAACTGACCAGCGAGAGATCTGCCAAACGGAACCACTCCAGCATCTGATGCTTGGCCAGGGTGGGGATCGTGCTCACATTCGGGAGGCGATCCACGGCGTCGTCAATCTGCGGCTGGAGGTACCCGTACCCGATAAAGACAAAGTGGAGATCCTCTCGATGTTGCAAGCGCTCGGCGGCGCGGAGGAGCATCGGAACGTCGTTCATCCGGCCAAACTTTCCACCATACAGGATCACTTTCTTGACTGTGAGACCGTGCTCTTCTCGGAGATGACTGAGCCTGGCTTCGTCGGCACGATCGATCAAGTAGAAATCCGTCCCGTTCACAATGGTCGTCACTTTCTCACGCGGGGTGCCCGTTCCTACGATGTAGTCGGTCATCCCAGGCGAGAGTGAGACAACGTGGGCGGCGCTTTCGTACAGCTTCCGCTCCATCCGATACAGCGCGCGCTGCGCGAACGGGTTTTTGATTGCGCCAACTTCGATAGGCACCAACGGCCACAGGTCCTTTACCTCAAAAACCCACGGAACACGCTTGATTCGGGCAATCTGGCGGGCTGTCCATGCCGCGGTCAAAGGCGTCGAGATTCCGAAGACGACATCGGGTTTCTGCATTCTCAGGCCCGCGAATAGCGCTCGGAACACATAGTCGACGAAGGCAACGCCTCGCCGACCTACACCCATCTCGTTGCCATAAGCGATTGGGATGTGCACGGCCTCAACGCCGGGAGGGAGCCATTCAAACTCGTTCGTAATCCTTTGATCGAGAAATGTGCGGCTTGTGACGAGCGACACCGTGTGACCTTGCTCAACGAAATACCGGATAAACCCGTGATGCTTTGCCGTGGTGCTGCAATCGGGGCTGTTGTAAAACTGGTAGACGTAAAGAATGTGCATGCGTGGCAAGTACCCGACGGAGGCTTGGCGACGGAGGATACGCGGCGCGCCATCCGTGTTCTGTTCGATGTCTGAAAACTTCAGCTCCGTGCGACGGCCTACAGCACAATGCGAAGGCCACCGCGAAAGAAGAAGGTGTCCAGTTGCGCGGCATTTTGGAATTCCGGCATGACGCGATAGGTGATCTCGCCATACGGGAAGAACCGCCAGCCCTGGGCACGAAGGTGGATGCCGGACTTGAGATTCAGCCCCAGTGCGGCATCGTCTCCGTTCCCGGCATACGTCGCGCCTGTTCCGACGTACGCGCGTGCCCGATCACCGAACGCCGGAAGGTTTGCGTGGACGTCTGCCGAAATCGCGTACACGTCACTGGTGTCACTCGCTGCTCCCTGGCCTCCCGCGCTCCAATTCGAAGGGTAGTATTCGAAGTTGGGTACGAAATCGAGTGTGTGGCCAGCGACCGGGATAAATACGGCGCCGCCTATCCCCCAACGGCTTATCTCCTCAAGGTCATGATAGGATGCGCTAATGCCGACGGAGACTTGTGCCTTTCCAGCGGGACTAACCGCCAGCAGAAAACCGGAGAGAAGCAGGACGGAGCGAGGCAGCATGAGTGGCGCGAATTGCGCGTTGGAATTCGCCAGAGGCCGCGATGCGTAGTCGAATGGTCGCTACTTTGTCCTCTTACGAGCGCGAAAATACCCCGCGGCTATTCGGCCTCCAATACACGGTGGGCCGACTAGCCGCGGCTTCCAATGCTTGCGTGTGCGGAACCACAGCCCTAGTTTCCGTCGCCTTCACGGAAAAATGGCCTCACGCCATCCCATGGCGTTTCTATGCGTGATTACGGAGTGGTCGAACAAACCGTACGACGATTGAGCTGGATCGCGCCTGTGGTGCTGATTCTAATCGTAGGCTGGCCCACGGACGCGGATGCGCAAGTGTCGCCCCGGGTGCAGGACGAATTGAACCGACGCGGTTTGACGGCCAACGAAGCCCTGCAGCAGGCCGAGGAATATGGTGTCGATACGTCCTCTCCGCTGGCCTTGGAGCGCACTGCACGCGAACTAGGTTTTTCAGAGGAAGCCATCGATGAACTCAGTCGGCTCCTTGAGGCACGCAATGCCCAACCGTCGCCTTTCGACCGAAACCTGTTCCAGTTTCAGCCCACGCAGGATTCGGTGATCGCCGAAGGAGACAGTCTTCTGCTCGCGGACAGTCTTTCCATTGCCAGAAAGCGCGACAAGATTGACGAGCGTCGGCGAGATCGAAATCCGTACGCTGACCTTGTTGACGAAGAAACCGGCCTGGAATACTTCGGCTACCGCACATTCCGGGACGTTTCGGAATCGGGCCTCGGTGAGCCGTCGGACATGCAGCCCGCCGACGACGCCTATGTCGTGGGCTCCGGCGATAATATCAGACTTGCCGTCTACGGTGCTGCGGAATTCAACTACGACCTGGCTGTCGATACTGGTGGGCGTGTAAACGTTCCTGGCGTCGGTCTTTTGACCGTAGCTGGAACTACGCTGGGAGATCTGCAGGGGCGCTTCCAGCGATTTCTCTCTACTCGCTACGCGGGCATAATTACGCGTCCCCAAACGGTTTTTGTCGATGTTTCGATCACGCGCTTGCGGCCCGTTCGCGTTTTTGTAACCGGCGAGGTGGAAAGGCCGGGCGCTTACACACTCGGCGCGGGTGGTGGCGTATTCAATCTGCTGTATCAGGTTGGTGGTCCCACGATTAGAGGCAGCCTGCGGTCGATTCAGGTTAGCCGAGGTGGGCGAATTGTGGCCAACGTAGATGCGTACGACTACCTCCTTGAAGGACGCGAGCCCGAGCCGCTGACGCTTCAATCCGGGGACCGCATCCTCGTGCCGGTTCGCGGGAAAACCGCCTATGTTGCAGGAGCGGTCAGTCGGCCGGCCATTTACGAAATACGCGACGACGAAAGGTTCGAAGACCTCATCCGCTTCGCTGGCTGGCTATTGCCCGAAGCCTACGTCGCCCGTTTCCAGGTGGAACGCATCATCCCATTCACAGAACGTCGCGATCCGACCATTGCCAGACAGGTGCTCGACCTCGATCTCCGCGCAGTCCTTACCGGCATCTCCGAATATCATCTCGCCGACGGCGACCGCGTTGAGGTTTTTGCTATTGACAACGTGGGTGAAGCCGCGCGCCGAGGACGTCTCAACGCTGTAATCGTCGATGGTGCAGTATTCCAGCCGGGGCGCTTTGAGTTGGGCGGCGAACTCCGGACGGTCAGAGACCTGCTGCGTCTGGCCGACGGGTTGACGGAGGATGCCTATAGCCAACGTGCCAATCTCGTTCGAAACCGACCGAACCTCCGCCGCGAGATCGTTGCCATTGATCTGAATCGCGTCTTGGCCGACGACCCGACGCAGAACCTGCCGCTTAATCCAGGAGACAGCCTCTTCGTGTATTCGGAACGCGATTTCGAGCGTGAACGCGTCGTCAGCATCGAAGGCCAGGTGCTCAACCCGGGAGAGTATGCCCTCTTTGACGGGATGACGCTCTACGACCTGCTCTTCATCGGTGGCGGCTTGCTTGATCCAGAATTTCGCACGGACGTTTTTCTGCCTCGCGCCGATCTCTTTCGCCGTGGCGACGACGGGACTCCGGAACTGGTCGCCTTCGATCTTGAACAGGCGCTTGGGGGCGAGGGAGATGCGGATATCCTTCTGGAGCCGTATGACCAGATTCGTATCTACCCGGTCGAGGTGGAAGTCATCCGCGAGCAGTTTGTTGAAATCAGCGGGGCTGTTAAGGAGCCAGGACGCTATCCCCTCGGCCTGAACATGACCGTTCAGGATGTCATTCTGCAGGCCGGCGGTGTTGTCGAAGGTGCCTATGCCGAAATGGTTGAAGTGACGCGTATGGACACTTCTGGCGACCTGGAACAGCGGGCCCAAACGGTGACCGTTCCTCTGGCACCAGGAGCGCCGGTTGAAAATGCCCGGCTTCCCGGAGGCGCGCGCATCCTCACCGAACACACGTTTGCCCTCAACCACAGAGACCGGGTTTATGTCCGCTTCGATCCACGCTTTCGGCCTCAGCAAACAGTAACGCTTCGCGGCGAAGTTCGCTTCCCCGGCACCTACACACTCCTTCGGGAGAACGAGAAGCTCAGCGAGATCATTGAGCGAGCCGGGGGGTTGACTCCCCGGGCCTACGCACGCGGGGGCCAGCTGCTTCGCGGAGACCGACAGTTGATCGTCGAGATTGACAAGGCGCTGCTCGGCGAAGCCCGCACGGACGTTCCGCTTCTCCCCGGCGATGAGGTCACGATTCCGATTCGTCCGAACACGGTTGAAGTGCGTGGTGCCGTCCCCAACGAAGGGTTGATCCAATATGCGGCTGGACGTCGGGTCTCATACTACCTCGACCGTGCGGGAGGCACTTCCGATAATGCTGAAGACGTGTTCGTCACGCAGGCATCCGGAGCCGTTTACAAGCTCCGCCGAGGTCTATTCTCGCAGAATCCTGTTGTCGATGACGGAGGCATTATCTATGTCTCCCCAAAGGAGGAACGGCCCGCGAATACGACGGACGTAGGCGCGTTGCTCCGCGACGGGCTGGCCATTGCGGCGAGTGCCGTTACCGTGATCATACCAATCATTTTGGCGTTTAGAAATTAGGAGCGTCCTGACGTGCCGGATCAAGACCACTTCGCCACATCCGAGCCGCAGCCGTCCACTGCAGACGTTGGGCCGCTAACGAAAGAGCTGTCTGTTCTGGACGGCCTTTACGTGCTGGCGCGCCGTCGTCGGTTGATTATCCTGCTGACGCTGCTCGGCATTGCGTTCGGCGTTGTGGTCGCATTGACGACTCCATCTGAGTACACCTCGTCGGCGGTTTTGATGCGCGAAACACGGAGCGAAAGTCGGAGTGGCGGCTCGCTCGCCGCCCTCCGCGGGTTGGGCCTGAATCTGGGGGAGTCTCAAACAGGTCTGACCATTGAGGCCTACCCGGACGTGTTGACGAGCCATGAGGTTCGCGCCAACCTGCTCGCCGAAACCTTCATTCTTGAATCTGGAGAACGGACCACGTTCCTCGACTATGTGCAAACAAGGGAGACGGCCAGCCTGGGCCGCAGTCTGCGCCGTTTTTTTGGGGGAGGAGGGAGGGGAAGTGACGTCCAACGCAGCGATTCGACGGCGGACTCTTTGTCCGTTGCGTACACTTTTGAAGAGCAGGAAGCCATGGAATCCATGAGCCGAATGATTTCGGTGAACGCCGATGCCGATACAGGTCTGATGACAGTTTCGGTGACTGCGCAGGATCCAGTCCTTGCCGCTTCCCTTGTGGGCCGCCTTATTGGAGAGCTGCAGACCCGTGTCCAATCGCTCCTGACCCAGAAAGCACGGGAGGATTATCAGTTCATCCGGGAACGCGCGCAAGAAGCGGAAGGCGAACTGCGGACTGCCCGCGCGCAGCTTGCACGCTTCGACGACCGTAACCGCGGCCTCACGTCGGCGCAGCTTCTCGCTGAACGGGATCGGCTGCGGCAAGACATGAGTTTTGCAACCGAAGTATTTGGCCAGTACCAGAGCGAACTGAAACAGGCTGAGATAGAGGTTCAGCGCGCAAGCCCCGTGATCACCGTTCTGGATCGCCCCGTTGTGCCGCTGCTCCGTTCCCGCCCCCGCCGAAAACTGATCGTGTTGGTTGGCGGGCTTTTCGGAATGGCTGGCGGACTGCTCTTCGCTTTTCTGTTGGAAGGAATCCGCACCGAAGCCGGGACCGAGAGTGGCCAGCGCAAGCGGCAGGCCATTCGCGACGCGCTGCGGCCGGGGCGGGCCCGTCGCCGCAGAGGCGCATCAGTTGCCCGAGATGGCGGTGACGATCAGGACTTGATTGCTGAACCTTAACGGTTCTTTGATTGGGCTGAGTCGATCTTTGGTCTGGTATTCGCGTACGCGGCGCAAATTGCTTCCGCCCAACCATCGCACATCCACATGAACATCGCAGTTGTAGGTACGGGGTACGTAGGTCTTGTCTCAGGGACGTGCTTTGCCGAAATGGGCAACAGCGTCATTTGTGTTGATATTGACGAGACGAAGATTGGAAAACTGAATGATGGCGAGTTGACCATCTTCGAGCCAGGCCTCGAAGTCTTCTTCGAGCGAGGTCGGCGTGAAGATCGCCTCGCGTTTACGACCGACCTGAAGATGGCCGTCGAGGCCGCCGAAGTCATTTTTCTGGCCCTCCCCACACCTCCTGGAGAAGATGGAAGTGCTGATCTCTCGTATGTGCTCGGCGTAGCCGATCAGATCGGTGGATTGCTGGCCAGCCATCCCGACTGGGGATACCGGGTTATCGTCGACAAGAGCACCGTGCCCGTCGGAACGGCGAAGCGCGTTGCAGCCGTTCTTGAAGAATCGGGCGTCCAGGAAGGCGTCCATTTCGACGTGGTTTCCAACCCTGAATTCCTTAGAGAAGGAGTGGCCGTCGGCGATTTCATGAAGCCCGAGCGCGTGGTACTCGGAACGTCTTCGGTCCGGGCGGGAGAAGTGATGACGCGCCTGTACGAGCCGTTCGTCAGGTCGGGCAACCCGATTATCGTGATGGACGAGAAGAGCGCCGAGATGACGAAATATGCTGCAAATGCGCTGCTCGCAACGAAAATCACATTTATGAATGAGATTGCCAACCTCTGCGAACGCGTGGGCGCCGATGTAGACAACGTGCGCCGGGGAATCGGCACCGACAGCAGGATTGGCTCCAGATTTCTCTACGCTGGCATTGGATTCGGCGGCTCCTGCTTCCCGAAGGACGTGCAGGCGCTTCACCGCAGCGCGAGCGAGTTCGACTACGACTTCGAGATTCTGGACGCCGTGCTTCGCGTGAACGAACGCCAACGTCGGGCACTCATACCTAGAATCGTAGCAGCTCTTGGCGATGAGCGTGGACGGTTGGACGGACGACGAATCGCGATGTGGGGACTGGCCTTCAAACCGAACACTGACGATGTTCGCGAAGCCCCGGCCCATTACATGATTCAGGATCTGACCGCACTGGGTGCGGACGTTGTCGCTTTCGACCCCGAGGCCATGAGCACGACCCAAAGTGAGTTGGGCGAGGGCCCGATGGGCGATGGCAACCTGAGCTACGCCCCCAACGCCTACAGCGCTTTGGAAAACGCCGACGCGCTCGTCATCGCTACGGAGTGGCCGGAATTCCGCCGCCCCGATCTCACGCGTGTGCGGCGCGCGCTTGCACAACCGCTTGTTTTCGATGGCCGCAATGTCTTTGAGCCCCAACGGATGGCCGAACTTGGATTTGCGTACCATAGCGTCGGACGAACGTTCGTGGCGCCTGCGGTGGTTCAGGATGCCGTGGGCGACAGGGCAGAAGCTTAATCAGCGACGGCTTCCGCCAATCGCCAATCCACGGTTACTATGCCACGCACACTTATCACCGGCGGCGCCGGTTTTTTGGGCTCACATCTTTGTGAGCGGTTTCTTGCCGAGGGGCACGATGTGGTGTGTATGGACAACCTCGTTACCGGAAATCCGGACAACGTGGCGCACCTTATAGGCAACGAGCGCTTCGAGTTCATCCACCACGACGTGACAAACTTCGTTTACGTGGCGGGCGACCTCGACTACATCCTCCACTTTGCGAGCCCGGCGTCCCCGATCGATTACCTGAAACTCCCCATCCAGACGCTGAAGGTGGGTGCACTGGGCACGCACAATTGTCTGGGGTTGGCAAAGGCCAAGGGGGCGCGGTTTCTCCTCGCATCTACTTCGGAGGTGTACGGCGATCCACTTGAGCATCCGCAGACAGAGGCGTACTGGGGCAACGTCAATCCGGTGGGGTCGAGAGGCGTTTACGACGAGGCCAAGCGCTTTGCCGAAGCCATTACGATGGCCTACCAACGCTACCACCATGTTGAAACCCGCATTGTTCGGATCTTCAATACATACGGACCCCGAATGCGTCTCAACGACGGTCGCGCCCTGCCTGCGTTCATGGGGCAGGCCCTTCGCGGCGAGCCCATCACTGTTTTTGGCGACGGTTCGCAGACCCGCTCGTTTCAGTACGTCGACGATCTCGTTGAAGGCATCTTCAGGCTGCTCCTGTCGGATGAGACAGAGCCGGTCAACATCGGCAATCCCGCCGAGATCTCTATTCGTGAGTTCGCCGAAGAGGTCGTTGCGATGACTGGTTCGAGCAGCGTCATTTCATTTGAAGAGCTTCCCGCGGACGATCCGCAGGTGCGGCAGCCAGATATATCCAAAGCTCGACGGGTGCTCAATTGGGAGCCTAAAGTCGACCGTGCGGACGGCCTCAAACGAACGCTCGACTATTTCCGAGAGCATGTCGTCGTGCCGCACACAGCCTGAGATCGACACTCCATCGAACACACCCCTGTTCGAGTCCTCCCTTTCCAAACCATTCCTTCGTGACCCCGTTACTTGTTGATATTCGCGCCATCGCTGAGGAGGCCGGGCGCATAATTCTGGGCTTCTACGACCAACCCATTCCTGTTAATTACAAAGCCGACGACTCTCCGTTGACGCAGGCCGACCAGGCGTCGCACCGTTTTCTTGTCGAGAACCTGTCGGCTCTCACGCCAGATATTCCAGTCCTGTCTGAGGAATCCGACCCTGGCTCGTACGATGCACGGCAGACGTGGACGCGTTTCTGGTGTGTCGATCCGCTGGATGGAACCAAGGAGTTTGTCAAGAAAACATCCGGCGAGTTCACCGTAAACGTTGCGCTGATAGAGAATCGCGAGTCCGTTTTGGGCGTGGTCCATGTGCCGGTTCAGGGGCTGACGTACTTCGGTGCCAAGGATGACGGCGCATTCGTCCAGCGCAATGGAAACGAACCGACGACTCTTTCCACCCGCGATTCCTCCGCAAAAAGCCTGACTGTAGTCGCCAGCCGCGATCACGCCGGGCCGGAAGTGGCTGCCATGCTCGGGAAAATGGCTTTGGAGGGCATTGACGTTGACTCGACGAGTATGGGCTCCTCCCTCAAGTTCTGTTTGGTAGCCGCTGGAGCGGCAGATTTCTATCCGCGGACGGTCCCGACATTTGAGTGGGATACGGCCGCCGCTCAATGCATTGTCGAAGCCGCAGGCGGCCGCCTTATGACCCGCGACGGAGAGCGCCTTGCCTACAACAAGGAGGACATCCGAAACCCCTCGGTCTTTACAATCGGGGATCCGAACCTCGACTGGCGCCGGTGGTTGTAGCCGACCTCGGGCAACGATTGCCCACCACCTGACTTGCTCCGAAGAGCGCTGACTACCACGGCATGGATCTCACCTGGCACGCATACTTTACGCTTGGCGCGCTCTTCATTATGGTCGTCGCGCTCGTTCGTGGGGTCGGGCGCACAGATCTGGTTCTCCTGGGCACGCTTGGGCTCTTGCTGTTGGTGGGCATCGTGACGCCTGAGCAGGCGTTTGGTGGGTTCTCGAACCCGGCCGTCATTGCAATCGCGTCTCTGTTCGTGGTTGCGGCAGGTGTCGAAGGGACGGGCGCGCTCGGCTTTCTTGATAGGCTACTGAAACCTCGTTCTTCCAATTCGACGGCGGCGCTGCTTCGCTTGATGTTGCCTACGACGGTCCTCTCGGGCGTCCTCAACAACACGCCAATCGTCGCCATGCTCATCCCTCGCGTGCAGGCGTGGGCAAGGACACAGGGAATTCCCGCGTCGAAATTGCTTATCCCACTCTCCACAGCAGCCATTGTCGGAGGATGGCTTACGCTAATTGGGACGAGCACGAACGTCGTCGTTCACGGCTTGCTCCTGGCGGAAGGCCTTCCCGGCTTCGGCTTTTTCGACCTCACGTGGGTGGGCGTGCCTGCTGCGGTTTTGGTTTGCGCCTACTATGCGTTCGTCGGGCACCGGCTCCTGCCAAATCGCGCCGATCCGGCGTTTGGTGGGCGCATGCGCGACTATCAGTTCGAGCTCATCGTGTTGGCCGATGCCCCTTTCATCGGCCAAACCGTGGAAGCTGCAAGGCTGCGTACGCTCGGCGACGCCTATCTGGCCCGAGTGCGACGGGGAGATACGGTAAAAGAAGTCCAGCCCGAAACCACCCTGCTGCCGGGCGACATTCTTACGTTTGTGGGAGATGTCCACGCGCACGACACGCTCGTTCGGCGGGCCGGGTTGGCAAGAAAGGCTCCGCATGTCGAAGAGGGGAGGCCGGATTTGCCCGTCGTGGAGGCGGTCGTAGGCCCAAACTCCAGCCTCGTGGGTCGGACGCTTAAAGAGATTGGTTTCCGGGAGGAATTCGGGGGCGTGGTTCTGGGAATTCAGCGACAGGGCGCGCTTGTAGAGGGCGGCCTTGGCCGTGTTGAGCTGGCGCCCGGCGACCTCCTGCTGGTGGAAGGGAAACCGGCGCTTGCCCACCGCCTTTCATCCAGCAATGACGATTTTGCCCTGGTTTCGGCTATCGACTATGTTCGGCCCGTCGCGAGCCGTGCGCCTGTTTCGTTAGTCATCACGGTTGCCATGATCGTGGTCGTGGCAATGGGGATTCTGCCATTGGCCACCGCCACATTTGCTGCCGCGCTCTCCATGGTCGCCACGGGTTGTTTGCGCGGAAAAGGATTGGCAAAAGCAATCGATGCGCCCGTCATCCTCGTTATTGCGGCTGCTCTGGGGCTGGGCAAAGCTGTTGAATCCACCGGGCTGGCCGGAGCCGCAGCACACGGTATCGTAGGCGCGGCGGGCTCTGTTGGCACCGTTGCCATGCTGGTCATTGTCTATGTTTCAGCCAATCTTCTCGCCGAGCTCATTACCAACAAGGCCGCCGCCGTTCTGATGCTTCCCGTCGCCTTGGCAGTTGCAACGGAATTGGGAGTCGATTGGAAGGCATTTGCCATCGCCGTAACCGTGGCGTCTGCAGCCAGCTTCCTTACGCCGATTGGCTATCAGACCAACCTCATGGTGATGGGTCCGGGAGGCTATCGGTACGGCGACTACGCGCGAGCCGGCCTCCCTGTTAGCCTGATTGTTATGGCCACTACTGTTGTGACCTGCGCGCTGGTTTGGCTCTAGCAGGCTGTTGATCTATTCCTCCAATCTGCGGCAGCTCTCGTTCAATCTCAGCGTTGCGAGAGTCTCCCCGCTGTGCGGGGCAGACTGCCGGATCACCAATCCGACTGCGATCTCGCGCCTTGCTCTCGACCAGGATTCGCTCGCCTCCCCAACGGATGAACAAATCCACAGACCCCTGGGGCTCCATAAAGACAGCGAGGATACACGCCTTTCGGTTGCATCCGGCTTGTCCTCCGCACTACCATCCGCTACTTGACCGCTCATACTTTTCAGATTCAGATGTCGTCAATGGATGCCCAGTATCGTGCTTCGCACCTAAAGGACCTTGAGGCGGAAGCCATCTACGTGATGAGGGAGGTCGTCGCTCAGTTCGAGCGCCCCGTGCTGCTGTTTTCCGGCGGGAAGGACTCGATCGTCATGGTCCATCTGGCGCGAAAGGCCTTTTTCCCCGCATCGATCCCTTTTCCGCTGATGCACGTGGATACGGGGCACAATTTTGCTGAAACGATTGAATTTCGCGACGCCATGGTTGAGAAACTGGGCGTGAAGCTGTACATAGCCAGCGTTCAGGAAGCCATCGACAAAGGCCGGGTTGTTGAGGAAACGGGGCCGGAAGCGAGCCGGAACGGGCTGCAAATTGTCCCGCTACTGGATGCCATCCAGGAACACCAGTTCGACGCAGCCTTCGGAGGGGGGAGGCGTGACGAGGAAAAAGCCCGAGCCAAGGAACGCTTCTTCTCACACCGCGACCGTTTCGGGCAGTGGGACCCCAAGAACCAGCGCCCTGAACTCTGGAAACTCTATAACGGCCACAAGGACGTCGGCGAGAACTTCCGCGTATTCCCGCTGAGCAATTGGACCGAGATGGACGTCTGGCAATACATCGCCCTCGAAGACATCGAAATTCCGAACCTCTATTTTGCTCATGAACGTGAGGTATTCGTCCGACGCGGGACGATATTGGCGCTCACGGATTTCATGTCCGTTCTTCCGGGAGAGGAGGTTCAGAAGCGCACAATCCGGTTTCGCACGATCGGCGACGCAACCTGCACAGGTGCGGTCTTGTCCTCTGCGAGCTCCATGGAGGAGATCATTCAGGAAGTCGCGGCGGCACGCGAAACCGAACGCGGTGGGCGCCACGACGATCAGCGCTCGGAGGCGGCCATGGAAGACCGTAAGAAACAGGGTTATTTCTAACCGATACGATTCAACCTCCCCGCCGCATTGCGGTATTCAACAGCACGGGGTGGCCAGCCACCCGGCACACCTACACTATGAACGAGACGAACGGCACCCTGACCGCCGCCGACGCACAGCCATCCGTCGGCAACGCCTATCTGGAGATGGATCTGCTCCGGTTCACGACGGCAGGCAGCGTGGACGACGGTAAGAGCACGTTGATTGGTCGGCTGCTCTACGATTCTAAAGCCATTTTCGAAGATCAGCTCGAGGCCATCGAGCAGGCCAGCCTCAACCGCGGTGAAGAGGGAATCAATCTGGCGCTGCTTACCGACGGGCTTCGGGCCGAGCGCGAGCAGGGCATCACCATCGATGTCGCCTACCGGTACTTCGCAACCCCCAAGCGCAAGTTCATCATCGCGGATACGCCCGGGCACGTACAGTACACGCGCAACATGGTTACGGGTGCATCAACAGCCGACCTGGCCGTAGTGCTTATCGACGCGCGTCACGGCGTCTTGACGCAGTCGAGGAGGCACGGGTTCATCGCTTCTCTGCTTCGTATTCCACACGTTGTCGTCGCGGTCAACAAGATGGACCTCGTGGAATACGCGGAGGACGTTTTTTCCGCGATTGAGCGGGAATACACGGCATTCTCAGCGAAGCTCGACATCCACGATATCACGTTCATCCCTGTCTCCGCGCTGAACGGAGACAATGTGGTGGACCGGAGCGCACACATGGATTGGTACCACGGTCCAACCTTCCTCCACCATCTCGAACACGTAAACATCGCATCCGACCGCAATCTCATCGACTTCCGCTTCCCGGTCCAGACGGTCGTACGGCCGAATCAGAACTTTCGTGGATACGCGGGCACGATCGCCTCCGGCCTTATTCGCCCGGGTGAGCCGGTGATGGCACTGCCGTCGGGAAAGACGAGCCGCATCAAGGAAATCACCACGTTCGACGGCGTTTTGGATGCGGCAGGCGCCGATCAGCCCGTGGTTCTCACCATTGAGGACGAAATCGATATCAGCCGCGGCGATATGCTCGTGCGGCCAGGCAACATTCCGCAGGTCAACAACGAAATCAGCGCGATGGTGTGCTGGATGAGTGAGGAGCCGCTCGACCGAAATCGTCACTACGTCATGCAGCACACGACGCGTGAAGTAAAAGCATTCGTCGACAAGGTTGTTTACCGTGTGGACGTCGATTCGCTTCATCGTATGGAGGCCGATACGCTTCAGCTAAATGAGATTGGCCGCGTCCAACTGACTACCGCGCAGCCTCTTTACTTCGACCCCTACCGCACCAATCAGGAAACGGGCGCTTTCATTCTCGTCGATCCTTTTTCGCACAACACGGTCGCTGCCGGGATGATCAGAGGCACGACCCGCACAGCCGAAGAGGTCAGCGAAAAAGCCGCGGCATTCTCGCGCAAAGCTTTCGAGGCGGCACGCAAGGAGCTGCATTCGCCCGACGTCGTGTGGGAAGGCTTGAACATCCCACGCGCAGAACGCGAAGCGGCCAACGGCCACGAAGCTGCGGTGGTCTGGTTCACAGGATTGTCAGGCTCCGGGAAGACGACAATTGCCCGTGTGCTCGAACGCCGATTGTTCGACGCTGGCATAAGATCCATGCTTCTCGATGGCGACTATGTGCGCCACGGCCTCTGCGGCGACCTCGGTTTCTCCGCGTCGGATCGCGCCGAAAACATCCGTCGCGTTGGTGAAACGGCGCGATTGTTTTTCGAACAGGGAAGCGTTGTGCTCTGCACGTTCGTCTCGCCCTATCAGGAAGATCGTAACCGCGTTCGAGCGCTCGTCCCCGAAGGCCGGTTCGTCGAAGTCTTCGTCGATGTGGATCTCGAAACCGCCAAAGGCCGCGATCCAAAGGGGCTCTACGCCAGGGCAGACGTAGGTGAGATCGCAAATCTCACCGGCGTCTCAGCTCCCTACGAGGCCCCGACCAACCCGGAGGTCATACTGGAAACAGCGGGGGCTTCAGTCGACGAGGCTGTAGACACGCTCTGGCAAGCTCTCGTTGCGGCGGAAATCATCGTGGGCTAACCCGTCGGAAAGAGATGAAAGGAATCATTCTGGCAGGCGGCTCAGGCACCCGGCTGCACCCGCTGACCATCGCGTTCAGCAAGCAGTTGATGCCGGTTTACGACAAGCCGATGATCTACTACCCGCTTTGCACACTGATGCTGGCGGGCATCCGGGAGATTCTGATTATCTCCACGCCGCATGACATCCCGCATTTTCAACGCCTGCTCGGTTCGGGCAAGAATTGGGGATTGACCTTTTCCTACGCCGAACAACGCGAGCCCAAGGGCATCGCCGAGTCGTTCGTGATTGGAGCCGATTTCATCGGATACGATAGCGTGGCCTTGATACTGGGCGACAATATTTTCTACGGCCAGGGTTTGACCAGCACGCTTCAGCAGGCGGCACATCGGGTCGAAGGCGCAACGGTTTTCGGGTACTTCGTCAAAGATCCCGAGCGCTATGGTGTCGTCGAATTCGACGCCGATGGGATGGCGATCGGAATTGAAGAGAAGCCGGCGAACCCACGCTCGCATTACGCCGTCGTCGGGCTCTATTTCTACGACAACCAGGTCGTCGGGATCTCGCGCGATCTGTTGCCATCGGCGCGCGGCGAACTCGAAATTACTGATGTCAACAAGGCCTATCTCGAGCGCGGCCAGCTTCGTGTTGAGCGCCTCGGGCGGGGGACGGCGTGGCTCGATACGGGCACACATCAATCGTTGTTGGAAGCGTCCAACTACGTTGAGGTCGTGGAATCCAGGCAGGGTTTGAAGATCGCGTGCCCGGAAGAGGTGGCGTACAGGATGGGTTACGTCACATCCGGGGAATTGGAGCGGCTCGCAAGGTCTCTGGAAAAGAGCCCCTACGGCGCGTATCTCCTCGATCTCTTGGAGAGCGAAAAATTTTCCTCTGGAGCATCGTTCCAATGAACGTCATCGATACGCCATTGCAAGGCGTCCTCGTGGTAGAGCCGGACATCTTCGCAGACGAGCGAGGATTTTTCCTCGAACGCTTCCATGACGAACGATACCGTAGCGTCGGCATTGATATCCCCTTTGTGCAGGACAACTTTTCGAGATCGGCGAAGGGAGTTTTGCGTGGCCTTCATTTTCAGCGACAATCCCCCCAGGCCAAGCTTGTCGAAGTAGTTCGCGGTCGCGTTTTCGATGTCGTGGTCGACGTCCGGCCCGGTTCGTCGACGTTTGGCCAGTGGCACAGCGTGGTTCTGAGCGATGAGAATCGCTTTCAGTTGTGGGTTCCTTCGGGTTACGCCCACGGTTTTTGCGTGCTCTCGGAAGAAGCCGATCTGCTTTACAAGTGCACGGACTACTACGATCCCACCGACGAGGGGGGTGTTGCGTGGAACGACCCGAATCTGAGCATCGCCTGGCCCGTTAAAGAACCGCTTCTGTCGAAGAAGGATGCGCGCCTTCCAGTGTTAGGTAGTCTGGAGGAAGGAGACCTTCCGCTTCGCCTTCAAACTGCGGAGCAGTGAAACTGCTTGTCACGGGTTCGAACGGCCAGGTAGGCGGCGCGCTGGTAGAAGGTGCAGAAATAGCTGGCGTTGGTGTGACGGGGCTGGATCGTGCCCGCCTCGACATTACGGATCAGGACGCCGTACATCGAGCCATTGAGGAGCATCAGCCCGATATCGTTGTCAACGCGGCCGCCTACACGTCCGTTGATGGCGCGGAAGACGAACCGGAGAAGGCATTTCTCGTCAATAGAGACGGCGCACGATTCCTGGCACGTGCGTGTTCCGACGCCTACCTCCCGCTCATCCACCTCTCGACGGACTATGTTTTCGACGGGAAGAAGGCTATTCCCTACTCCGAGTTCGACCATCCTCATCCGCTCGGCATTTATGGTCGGAGCAAGTGGGAGGGGGAGGAGGCCGTTCGTGCGACGCTCCATCGGCATATCATCCTGCGAACGTCCTGGGTCTTTAGCCCTCGGGGTTCGAACTTCGTGCGGACGATGCTCAGACTTGCCCTTGAACAAGATGAACTTCGCGTGGTCAGTGACCAACGCGGTTGCCCGACACCCGCCGAGGCTATCGCCGACGCGATTCTAACCGTTTCGCGGGAGGTTGTCGGCGACGAGGAAAGATGGGGCACGTATCACTTTGCCGGGCAACCTGCGGCAACGTGGCATTCGTTTGCCGAGGCCGTTGTGGGGCAAGCCGGTGCTCTGGGCCGTTGCCGTGCGACACGCGTCATTCCAATTACCACGAGCCAGCATCCGACGCGCGCGAGGCGACCGATGCACTCTGTCTTGTCCACCGAAAAGATTGAGGCCACCTTTGGAATCTCCCCGCCTGATTGGAGGGCATCTCTTCTCCAGACGGTTTCGTTCGCATTGGGTGGGCCTTAGCAGGCTGTTGATTTATTCATCCGTTGGCGAGGCGAGCGGATGTTGGTCGAGATCAAGGCGCGAGATCGCAGGCGTATTGGTGATCCGGCGAGATTCTCGCAACGCTGAGATCGAACAAGAGCCGCCGCCGCAGATAGGAGGAAAAGATCAACAGCCTGCTAGGTCACAACGGCGTCGGGTATCGGTGTCCGCGCCACAATCCACTGACTTGCCGTCGCATTCGTTTCATCAGACTTCAGGCGGAACTCTCCGTCCACTTCAAAGCCGTTTTGAAGCGCGGCCAGCGCACGCTGGTCAACCACTCGATCGTCGCAGAGAATCTCCAGGCCCGCCGCGGAAACCAGTCTGATCATGTCATCAACGCGCAGGCGGTTCATGTACATGAACCGATTGCCGCCCAGCCTCAACCACGTCGGCTCGTCAAAGTGGAGAAAATTGATGGATGTGATGTCGTCGTCGGCATGTGCAAAGTGGTCCGTAAAATCGATGTGGTGGATGAAGAGGCCATCCTCTTTCAAAACGCGCCGTGCTTCCACCATGATGTTGGCAAGCGCAGCGGGTGGGATGTGCTCCAGAACGGTGAACGAAACGTGGAGATCAACGCTTCCGCTCACCAATCCGGTCGTCGCTGCGTCGCCCGGGCCATGGTATTCGACATTGAAGGCGCTCGCAAAGTTGTTGGCGTCGAGCGTCATTTCCATCAGTTGCCGCCAACGGCGTTGAAATACAGGTCGTTCGGCCACATCCCCAAAAACGTCAAAGATTTTCTTCTCGTGAGCGCGCATGTATTCGACGTCCTCGAGAACCAGGGTGGCTCCCAGGTATGGGTTCAGGTCGTACGTACAGATACGTTCCGCTCCATTGAGCCACAAAGCGATGGGCACGTTCATTCGATGGCCGGTCCCAACTTCCACGATCGTGCTTCCTTCGACCGTCTTGTCGTCGCGCTCGGCGTAACGGAGCATCTGGAGCCCGGCCTCCAGGCGACTCCGGGGATCCGTAACACCCAGCTTGCCGAAGCGGCGCTGCATCTGGTAATACACCATGCCACCAAGCTTTCGCGGCAGGCTGGCGGTCAGATTCTGAACAAGCGACTTTTGCTTCCAGTTCATCTCTCTATCGGAAGAAATCGGATTACACGTTGAAATCGGGCAGAAAGGTACCAAGCGAGATGCGCGTTCAGATCGGTAGTGGATGTAGTTTTCGGCAGGATCGATGGCACGCAATGACACGGGACGCACGGAAAATCGGATTCGACGTCCTTCTGGGTATTGCATTCTATCTGCCCCTCGAGGATTTCATCCTACGGTGGTTGCCCTTTCCAAGGGAAGTTCTCGTGGCACTCCGACAGGCTCCAGAGGTATTGGTGTGGGCCGTCGCCCTTGGTGCCTCCGCACTCCACCTCAAGAACCACGGCACCATTCGCGTCATCGGGCGGCGGATAGACCGGTTTCTGATTGGTTTCATGGTTGTGGCCACGGCAACCATTCTTGTCAATGGCGCGGACTTCCTTGACGCGGCCGTCAGCCTGAAGGCCCTTCTGAGGTACATCCCGCTGATCTACGCCCTGATCATGTTGGCGCCGGACAACGCCCAGCTCGCTCGCGTCCCTCGTGTGATTGTCCTGGCGTTCGGCATTCAAGTCGCCATCGGCATTGCAGAGTGGCTGGGCGGTCAGCCCGTGCGAAGCTTCTTCTCGGTGATCCATGCTTGGGGCGGCTACAGCATTGTGGGGGTGCCCGTCGAGGTGTTGCAGTTCTACGAGCGCTACGATTTGACTGGCACCATCGCCAGACCAATGGGCTATGCGTATTTCATTCTGGCTGGGCTCGTCGTTTGGGTTGTGCGCAACGAAAAGAGGCTGGGGATGTACCTGGTTGGTGTAGCCCTGGCCCTTCTGGTAACGTTCTACGCACACTCTAGAATGGCTGTTTTTGCAGCAGTTCTTGTCGTTGTTATGCATCAGCTGGCCATCCGGGGGGTGACGAAAACCATGGGGTTGACGTTGCTCTTGCTCCCACTATTCGCAGCCGGCATGCTAAGCCTGGGCTCTGCTTTTGCCGAGAACTTTTACATTCTTGATGTCTTTTCCAGCGAATATCAGGAGCATGCGCTCAACCAAAGACTTGGCTTGATCGTGTATATGTTACCGTATGTTTTTGATGGTGGTATCAGCCTGGTTGGATATTCGCCAGACCTGGATATTGTGGCGTCCGCCGTTGCCGAGAATTTCGAGCTTCCGACGGTCCTCGCCTTCGTGTTTACCACCATCGTGGAAGACGTGTACTGGTTGGCGTTGCTGCTCTACTACGGGTTCCTTGGGTTTACCCTCTTTGTGATTTTCTACGGGAAGCTTTCGCTGCTTGGCATCCGTTTATACAAACGAGCGGCGGACGATTCCGCCAGGCAGTTTGCTCTCACGGCGGTGCTCTTGCTTCTGTTGACGATTCCGCTGAATGGAATCAACCAGGCCTTTGAATTCAGGCAGTACGCTTACTATCTGTGGCTCTTCGTGGGCGTGGCCATTGTTGCAGCAAGGAACACAACGGACGATCCGTCGCAGGTCGGAGGCCCGGCGGCGTAACTTCCACCCAGTCCACTCAGCCGGGTTCATGCCTCGACCTTCCATCGCAATTCTAGGCTCTCGCGGTATTCCGGCCCAATACGGAGGATTTGAGACTTTTACTCAAGAACTCGCCGTAAGGCTGGCAAAGCAAGGCATCGATGTAACGGTTTACTGCGAAGGAAGCACGGGGCCAACCATGTATCACGGCGTACGCCTGGTTTACGTCCCGGCCCCACATCTCGGTGGTCTTACGACGATTCTCCACGACTTTCGCGCGCTCTGGGCAGCCCGCAAGAAGTACGACATCGTGTACATGCTGGGTTATGGAACGAGCTTGTTTTGTCTAATGCCGCGGCTGGCCGGAACGGAAGTCTGGATGAATATGGATGGCATCGAATGGCAGCGGGGCAAATGGGGCATCGTAGGCAAGACGTGGTGGAAATTGATGGAGTCCGTTGCCAACTTCGTTCCCCATCTGATGATCGCCGATGCCGAAGCCATCAAGGCGTTTCTTGGCACCCGCCACGACAGGCTGCCCAAAATCGTTGTTATTCCCTACGGTGCGGATATCGTCGAATCACCTCCCGACACTGCGCCGCTGGCCGAGTGGGGCCTTGAGCCTGACGGATATCACCTTGTCGTGAGCCGATTCGAGCCGGAGAACCATGTGCGCGAACTTTTCCTCGGATACACGAACTCCAACAGCCCTCATCCGCTCATTGCACTAGGCACTACGCGCAAGCCGACCGCCTACACCCGCGCACTAGATGCCATCGCAACCGCCGATTCGCGGATCATTCTCCCCGGCCCCATTTATGACGAGCGACTCGTTGCGCTCCGGTATTATGCTCGGACCTACTTGCACGGCCATTCTGTTGGCGGCACCAACCCCTCCCTCCTCGAGGCCATGGCGAGTGGCAACGCCATCGTTGCCCACGACAACCCTTTTAATAGAGAAGTGGCGAAGGATTGCGCCGTCTACTTCTCGACCGCCGCCGATGTAACCGCACAGGTGGAGCGACTGGACGCTGACGAGAACCAGCGCAATGCAGTCGGGAGCCGTGCTCTCGAGCGAGTGAGGGCGAGCTACACGTGGGATCGCGTCGTAGAGGCGTACCTGAAGCTTCTCACGGTTCCGGTGGCGATTCCGAGCGATGACACTGCTGTGAAGGCCAAACTTGCCGCTGTTGGTCGAAAACACAAATCAAATGGTGCCTCGGTGGTGTCAGAAGGCAGCAGGCTGGGAGTGGCGAACGAAAAACCAGCAAACCAAATACTCTAACGTGTATTTCTTGGCAGAACTGCTGCTTTGCTCAGGTATCGCTTGAATTCCAGTGGTGTGGTTGTTATTTAGGGGGAGGCACCCGAACCCGATTATCGGATGCCCGACTAAATCCGCCGCACGTCGGCAGCCGCTCTGCGCATCGTATCGACTCTATGCTCGTTCTGAATCTGGTAGGTGCTCTCGCGCTGAGCTTGGCTGTTGCCCTCCTCTTTGTCCCTCTCGTTCACCGGCTTGCCGTCAGAATGGGGTGGATGGATAGGCCGGACGGTCACAGAAAGGTTCACGTTCGAGTCGTTCCAAGAGTTGGGGGACTGGCCATCGTCGGCGCCATGGGAATCGGCTTGGGCTGCTTCGGCCTAATCGGGTCGTTACTGGCTTCGGATCAGGCCGTAGCGTTTGAGATACCCTCTGTCGTTCTCCTGATTGGCGCGTTGCTCATGGCTGGCGTCGGCTTCGTGGACGATGTGCGAGATATGCCTGCCCTTCCCAAGCTCATAGCGCAAATACTGGTTAGCGCCCTTGTCGTGGCAGGCGGCCTCCGTATCACCGTCTTCGATGGAGCGCTTGGAGGTGGGGATTTCGCGCTGGCCGTCTCCATGGTGTTGACAATAATTTGGATTGTCGGTGTCGTTAACGGGGTCAATTTTATCGATGGTATGGACGGCTTGGCCGGGGGTGTCGTCGCCATTGCCCTTATCGGACTGGGCACAGTCCACGCGATTGGAGGAGACGTTTCTGGAATTTTCCTTGTCGCGGTTGCTTTGGGTGCCGTTCTTGGATTCTTGTACTACAACGTCCGACCAGCATCCATCTTCATGGGGGATGTGGGAAGTCACTTCCTCGGCTTCGTTCTGGCCGTATTAGCACTGCGAGGAACGGCGCATGAAAATCCAACCATCTCGCTGACGATAGCGGCTGTTGTACTTGGTCTGCCGATTTTGGACATGCTCATCACGATTATTCGCCGGCCGCAGTACGATAAGCCGCTTCTTCATTCGGATGGCGACCATTTCCACCATCGGCTCATGGTCCGATTTCCCGACGAGCGGGTCGTCGGCATCCTGTACCTGGCGAGTGGGTTCTTTGCGGGAGGTGCCGTTCTCATGGCGCTTTCGTCAGCCCAGGCAGCGGTGCTCATCTTCTGCCTGGGTGTCGTAGTTGTTTCCGTTTTTCTTTACTGGCTCGGCTATCTGCCCGGTAGATTTTCGACAGGTCCTGCCGATGGGCGCGGCGCGACGCGGTCGCTTTATCGAATTGTTGTCGATCCAGCCAGGCTTTCGAGAGGCGATGGTGCCGTTCAACCCGTCGAGTTGAAACTGGCAATGCGATCGGAAGAGTCGTCAAATGCCAGTATTGAAGCGGTCGCGGAGGAGACGGCGGCGCAACCTGCGGCCAGCGACGACGGGTAACGATTGGTTTATTCGGAAAGGCGGTGCCCTGTTTAGTTATAGTCGCTAAGGGTCGTTGCCGATAAAGGCTCTGGCTTGACCGATGCCCTGCATCGTTGACTGGATTCTATTTGTCTTGTTATGGTTGTGGGTGGTGTCACGATGCCATACCTCGAACATGCATTAATCGGCCCTGTGGCCTACATGGATTCACATTGACTGCTTGCACGTTTGCGATCTCTTCCCTATTCTCTTTGCCCTTCGGGAAGCGTGGAGGCCTTTTACCTGATGCGCTTCCGACGAGTGCTTCCCAAACAGCGGAAACAAACCGACATCCCCTTCTGCACGTTCATCTTACTCAAGTATGTTCACTCCGCTGTCGCCCCAGCTCTTCCCTGAATTAGGCCATGTTTCTTCCCGGCATCGTAGCGGTGTTCGTAGTGTGTTTGTGCGCAACGCTGGCGCTTGTTCCAATCGTTTCCCGATTTGCGGTTCGGATGGGGTGGAACGACACACCCGATCAAGGCCGTAAGATCCATACCAAGCCCATTCCGAATATTGGCGGGCTGGCGATCGTCGCGGGGTGGCTGGCAGGAATTTCCGTGTTTGTCGTGCTCCAGCGGCTCTTCCCTTCAATACCGGGTGGCGCTGCCCTGGTGCCACCTCCGCTCGTCATAGTTGGCGCAGTCGTTATTGCTGGCGTTGGATTTCTGGACGACCTCTACGATGTGCATTTCAGGCATAAGCTCATCGCGCAGTTCGGGGCAACCTTGTTTGTGATCGCCGGAGGCATTCGTATCGGGCTGATGGATGATTTCCTGGGGGGAGGTCTCCTGGCCATGGCTTTTTCGTATGGATTGACGGCCTTGTGGATGGTAGGCACAATGAACGCTGTCAACTTTCTGGACGGCATGGACGGCCTTGCCGCTGGCGTTGTGGCAATCGTTCTGATTGGGCTTGCCGCTGTGTATCTGATAGGTGGCCGGGTTGTCGATATCGTCTTGAGCGTTGCGCTCGTGGGAGCCCTTCTCGGGTTTCTGCGCTACAACTTTCACCCCGCCAAGATCTTTATGGGCGATTGCGGGAGCCTGTTCCTTGGTTATCTGCTTGCCGTGTACGCCCTGCATGGGAAGGCGCACGAGCTTCCGGTCTTGGCCCTGGTTATCCCAGCCGTTGCGATGGGGTTGCCGATCCTTGACACTGGAACGTCCATCGCGCGGCGCTTTCTGCTCGGGAGGTCCCTGTTCTCAGCCGATAGCGACCACATCCACCACCGCCTTTCCAAAAAGCTTTCTCATCGCAATACTGTTCTTGCCCTCTACGGCGCTGGCGTGTTCTTTTCGGTGGGCGCGATGCTGATGGCCGCCGTGCGCCCTCGAATAGCAATCGAGATCTTTTTGTTGGGTACGGTAATCGTCGGGGTTTTTCTGTATTGGCTGGGATATGCGAGTCGCCGAGCGCGTGCTCGATCGGTCGACCATCTAGCTCTTTCCGGCGACGGTTCTGCAGGGGAGCCCGTAATGCCGAAGGTAGTTGAAGACGACTTGGCCGACGCTCACGTGTAAGAGCTTCGTCTTCCGTATCGGAGGCGTTCAGCCCGATCTGCATCTCCGCGATCCTGGTTTGATAGCAACCCAGGATTAACCGTGGCTCGCGGCTCGCTTCCTGGTGGCGTCAGCAATGCCCGTTTAGAAACGGGGGTTCGCGTAGGGGAGGCTCCACCTGAGGCCACCGCCGAAGCTTGTGTAGTTTCGGGACAAGGCCGGATCGCCCGCGTCGCTCAGGCGCGCGTATTCGGCCTTGGCCTCGAGAACAAGATTGGGGAGCACTTCAAAACCAAACCGTCCTTCCAGGCGTGCCTCTGTCTGTCGGATGCCCTGGCCGAGAGCTACGCCAAATTCCAGCGGCGCATTCTGCGTATAGGGTACGACCGGATCGCCCCCCCAGTTGATGTCGCCGTCATTCCGTCCTCGGCGAGAAGCCGTCGCGAACAGGGACGTTGTGATGCGGTCGGTAGGTCGGTAGTCGGCCCACACCGTGACGCTTTCGGCGTTCGGTCCGTAGGCGTGGCCCAGGATACCAAAATTGTGGAGGAGGGCACGCTGGGCGTCTCTGCTCGAATAGGTATAAGGCCTCACTCGGGCATATTCGGCCCTCAGTTCAAGGTCCTGGATTCCGATACCGGCGACATGCACACCGGCCAGAGCTCCCCATTTGTTGTTGATCCAACCATTTCCGCTGAAAATTTCGGATGCGCGAAACTCGTCAAGCATGAACTGGCCGTACAACTGAACACCGGACGTGGCAACCCATTGCGCGTCCAGGGCGATGAGCATATTGGCTGGGGATCCTTCCTCAAAATCAACTGCCCGGAGGAAAATGATCGGATTGAAAAATGCCATATAGAAACCAGGTCCTCGGTCCTCGGCGGTAGGTGCGAGAATCGAGGCCTCCGAAAGGCCGACTTGAACGCGCCCCGGGAAATCGATAGCAAGCCTGTGGAAGACGCCGTACTTGGTCCGATGCATGGCTGTAACGGAGTCGCGAGGCAGTGATCGATCTGTCAGGGACGCGAATACATTCGTGTACTGGAGCCGCCAAACGCGGGTGCGAAGTTGGATCTGGTCGTAGGTCGTAGGGAAGTTGGAAACGAGGAGGCCGCCCCGGCCGGCAGACCACAGGTTTTCGTCACGCCCGGCGCGGATCTCCACATATTTGGTTCGGACCCCGGCCACGCCGGTCACCACCCAATAGTCAAACGTTTCTCCGTCGCGAAAAAAACGTTCGCCGATGCGCTGGCTCACCAGATCTCGATCCGCCACCGGGACAACGCGCTGGTTCTCCTCAATGCGCGTCTCAAAAAACAGCCGATCACCAAGGTGCCCCGACGCCCGAACACCCCGCGTATTCCTATAGGTAGTGATGGCGTTAGCCGATTCGCCAGCTTCAGATGGATCCGCGTCAGTACCCTGATTAGCTCTGCCTATGTCCAGGTAAAGAACCGGAGAGAGTTGTATGCCAAAATCGTCTGCCTCCGCAGAGAAGAAATCCTGTCCGTTCCGATATAGACCTGATAGCCGCTGACGGACGAATTCTACGCCGGGCCCTTGCGTCTCGCCGCGAAAACGATCGAGGAGTTCCCGATCGACGCGAGACATTCGCTGGAGGGCGTCCGAATCGACGGCGAGGCTATCCAGGTATGCGTTCGCCTCGTATGCGGAAAGCGGCTGGTGGCTGAGGATCGCGCCGTTCAGCAGTCCGCGGGTTTGCTGCCGCTCAAGGAAAGTTTGCAGCGGACTATTGATCTGGAGGATTCCATCAACCTGCGCAATTGAGCTAGAGGAGACCAACAGGAGGAGGACTCCGACGAAAAATAAGCGATTGATCATCGTCATAGTTGTGTTATTTGCAAAGGACGCCAAGTGGAGGGGAATCGGGCTAAGCCTCGACGCGCGATCCCCCGGCTTCAGTGGATTTCCGTGCAGCCTCAAGAAGCCTTACGACTGCGAGTCCGCTCTCCCCGTCCGTGCGGGGTGCACGGTGCTCGACAATCGCCGCGACAAATTCCTCGCATTCGCTCCTGAGCGGCTCCGTGTTAGCAATTTTAGGGATGACGATACCGCCCGAGCGAACGCTAACCGCATCGGCAAAGTCGGCATAGCCAGGCTCGGAGATCTCAGCGCTTATGTCATACAGACGAACCTTCTCCGCTGCTTCCATGTCATCAATCACGGCCATCATCTTGCTACCAACCACGGTGGTCTTGCGGATTTTGTGCGGGTCGAGCCAGGACGTGTGGATATGCGCGAGGGCACCGTTTTCAAAGAATATGGTTGCAAACACTACGTCTTCAACATTGGGCTGCAGGTATGCGCTTCCCTGAGCGGAAACAGCCACGGGTTTACTGTCTACGTAGGCGAGCGCGACCGATAGATCGTGCGGTGCAAGGCTATCAAATGCATTCTCGCGACGACGGACGATACCGAGATTCACTCGCGTGCTATACAGATAGCGGATATTTCCAAACTCATTCTGCCGGATCAGCGATTCTACGTGGCGAAACGCCGGATGGTAGAGCAGGAGGTGGCCGACCATTAGCCGGAGGTCATTGTCCTTAGCGAGAGCGACAAGGCGCTTCGCCTGATCGACGGTCTGGGCGAGGGGCTTTTCGACAAAAACGTGCTTTCCCGCCCGCAACGCTGCCTCTGCCATCAGGAAATGCTGGGGTGTCTCCGTGGCTACGACTATGGCCGCCACCGAATCATCCGAGAGAACATCCTCGATGTCTCGCGTTATCCGGATGGTCGGATGAGTAGCAGTAGCGGCGTTACGGGCGTCCTCCTGCGTGTCGCACGCCCAGGCGACTTCCGCACCCGGCAGAGCGGCAAAGTTCCTCAAAAGATTCCGCCCCCAATAGCCCACGCCAATCTGTGCGAGTCGTACAACGGGGGGGATATCGGACGGCATCCTGCGCAGAACCAGGTTAAAAAGTGACGGAGACGGACGCCGGTTCGAAAGCCGTGATCGTTTGACCAACGTACTGAATTTGCTCCTCCGACAAATACGGATGCATGGGGAGAGACAATACTTCCTGGCTTGCGCGTTCGGCTTCCGGCAGGACGCAATCGCTGTAGGCAGCGTCCGAAAAAACCGGAAGCCTGTGTAGCGGAACCGGATAGTAGACCATCGTAGGGATTCCGCGTGCTCTCAGGTGGGCAGCGAGGTCGTCTCGAAATTCTGTCGGCACACGCACGGTGTACTGGTGAAAAACGTGGTCGGCGTATGGCGCGCGCGCAGGAACGGTGACGAAATCGGTCTCGCTCAAAACCTCGTCGTAGAGATCGGCAGCAGCCTGCCTAGCCCGGGTCCATTCCTTCAGATAAGGCAGCTTCACCGACAGGATCGCCGCCTGAAGACCATCCAGTCGGCTGTTTATGCCAACGAGCTCATTGAAATATTTCCTGTCGGCTCCGTGGTTGGCCAGTTTGCGGAGAGTTGCCGCGAGCTCGTCATCTCTCGAAATGCAGGCACCCCCATCGCCAATTGCGCTCAAGTTTTTGGTTGGATAGAAAGACAGGCACCCGATATCTCCAAGGGTACCGACGATCTGATTTTTGTACTTGGCTCCAATTGCCTGGGCCGCATCCTCGATGACGCTCAGGTTGTGCCGCCCGGCAATATCGAGAATCGGGTCCATGTCCGCCGCTTGGCCGAACAGATGGACGGGCACGATGGCTTTCGTCTTTTCTGTGATTGCTGCCTCGATCAGCTCCGTATCGATGTTGAATGTGCGGGGGTCGATGTCAACAAATACAGGACGGGCACCGAGCAACATCGCAGCTTCGGCAGTGGCGAAAATCGTAAACGCGGGCACGATGATCTCGTCGCCTGCACCGATGCCGGTTGCCATAAAGGCCAGTTGCAGGGCATCGGTGCCGTTGCCGACGCCAATTGTCTGCGCGCCTCCGAAGAGGGTGCCCAGCTCATCCTCCAGCTGCGCAACAAAAGGCCCACGGACGAACGCGCCGCTGTCGAGAACGGCTGCGATTGCCGCGTCGAGCTCGTCTCTTAATTCCTCGATCTGCGCGTGCAGATCGACCATCTGAAGGTTCATTATCCCATGCAACAGTAACTGCGAGAAGGTACACATTCTGTTTGCGCTTCGCCGACAGACCCCTAGAGTGGGACATCTAGTCGTTGCTCCGGCGGAACTTCCCGTATTGCGCGAGCAGGCACGCCCTGATGAATTCGATTCGCTTCGGCATCGCGCGTCAAGACGGCCCCGGCCCCTACAACGGCCTCGGAGGGGATCTCTTTGCCCGGAAGAATCACAGAGCCAACGCCAAGCCGTGCGCCGCTGCGGATCGTCGGGCCAGCAAAATGCTTCTTGCGTTCCTCTGTACGCCCCATAAAATTGTCATTGCTCGTCAGAACGCCCGGCGCGATAAACACATCGTCCCCGATTGTGGTGTAGGCGCAGATGTATGCATTGGTCTCCAACTTGCACCGCGCGCCAACCGAGCAGTCGTTTTCAATCGCCACGCCGCGGCCCACTATCGTTTCTTCGCCGACGTCCACGCGCTCGCGGATGGTGGCATAGTCGGCGACAAGCACGCATTCTCCGATAGTGCAGCCCGCGTACAGCACGGCACCTGCTCCAATCAGTGATCCATTGCCTATACGCGCGGGCGGCAAAAGAGCGAGGTTGGTCGTAGCGCTTCGAGCCGCCCTCATGGGTTGCTTTCCGAGGACCGCGTGATCGTCTATCCGGGTGTTGCTTCCGACGACGGTACCCTCGCGAATAATCACGTGATGGCCGATCAGGCACGCGCTCCCAATCTGAACATCCGCGCCAATTACCGTGAAATGACCAATTACGGCGTCGTCGGCAATTTCGACGGTTGGATCAATCTGCGCAGTGGTGGAGACAGACATGGTTGGATCGGACAGGCGCACAGCAGCTGCGAGCAGCGCGAAGATATACTCGCGCAAGATGCCAATCGGCAAAACGGTTGTCTACGAACGAAGCCGCGTCGGATGGTTCCGCAGCGGCTTCGGGGACATCCGTCTACACTACTGTTTTAGTTGCCGCCGCTCATCGAGCCCGAATCCGGCGCTTCATCTGTAGGCGCAGAGGCCGAGTTTATCTCGGTGATCTGAAACTCCGCCCATCCGGCCCAGGTGCCGTTCTTTGCCATTTCAAAAGCTTCGAGGGCACCGTCAGTGTTTCCCGCACCCAAGCGCGCAAGACCAAGTTCGTAGTACAGTGCAGAGTGGTCGCTGGCGCTCTCGTCGCGGTTGTCAACGGCAAGCATGGCGTAGCGTTCGGCTTCGTCGTAGTGCTCAAGTGCGTTGTGTACGCGCGCGAACTGGTAGGGAAGCATCGGTTGCTCAAGGTTTCCTGCTTCAGCCTTGACCAAGAGCGGAAGGGCTTCTTGCGCAGCGTCAGCGGGCAGGGGGAAGGCCTGAAGTACGCCGAGAGCATTGCGGTAGGAGATTGTTCCTAGCGCACGACGGGCGGCAGATGCGGTCTCCCCGTCGTTAGACGCGTCAGCGAGCTGGATGGCGTTCTCAAAAGCAACGGCGGCATCGCCTTCGCGTTCGAGTTGCGCGAGCGCCAAAGCTTTGCCATAGGCGTTGCGCGAGCTCCTCGGATCCATCCTGAGGCCCGATTCAAACTTCGCAAGGGCACCCTCGTTGTCGCCCTCGCGTAGCAGAGCGTTGCCTTCATTGAATGCCTCGCGCGCGTCGTTGCCCGGCACTGGAACGACGATTGTGTCTGGAACCATCGGGTCGTCCTGGGCAATCACGCTATTCGAAGCGAAGAAAAGTAGAGCGGCAGTGATGAGAATGGCGGTGCGAGAATTGAAGATCATGATCGACATGTTTGTTGTTTAGACGGGAGAACTGGAGATGGAGTCGGATGCATGAGGCATCGACAAATTGAAGTTCGAGATGCCTCGGTCGGACGTTAGTACAGAGACCGTGCCTACGCGTCGAACGCAACGCGAGCGGCGTCCGCGTTCAATTTGCCGAGCATGATGTGCGAGAGGGAGGACATCTTCGTAGTGAGGCGTGGCCGCGAAAGTACTGCGCGGTCTCAGCGGCGCAGGTCAAAAATTGGGCGCTAACCCCTTTTCTCGGCAGAATTTCTCAATGATCTGGACAGCCTCGGCGGGGTCGTCCGTCAGAGCGAAGAGGCTGAGATCTGCTTCCGAGATATTTCCCGCTCCCAGCATGTGCCCACGGAGCCATTCGATGAGGCCGCTCCAATATTCCGTCCCCATCAACACGACGGGGAACTGCGCGGTCTTGCCGGTCTGGATCAGCGTGAGCGACTCAAACAACTCGTCAATCGTGCCGAACCCGCCTGGCAAAACGACGAAGCCCTGCGCATACTTAACGAACATGGTTTTCCGCGCGAAGAAGAACTCGAAGTCGAGGATTTTGTCCGGATCGACGTAGGGGTTGGCCCTTTGCTCGTGCGGAAGCACGATGTTCAGGCCAATGGACGCGCCGCCGACCTCCTGAGCGCCTTTGTTGGCGGCCTCCATGATTCCAGGGCCACCACCCGTGATCACGGCAAAACCATGGCGGACAAGCTCCCTGGCCACTTCGACGCCCATCTCGTAATAGCGCGTACCTGGCTTGGTCCGTGCCGAGCCAAAAACAGAGACGCTTGGCCCTACTTCCGAGAGGCGTTCAAAGCCTTCCACGAATTCGCCCATGATGCGGAAGACTCGCCACGTGTCTTTTATCCGCGTGTGTTGCCAGGCAGCCATTTCCTCTGCCGACATTTTTCTCGCCGCTGAAAATGGCGTGTCTTTCAGCGTCTGCTTGGTCTCCGACATAGATGATTGACGAACAAAAAAAGGGCTCCCCGCCAATGCGGAGAGCCCAAGATAGACAGGCATGCCAATAGGCAGTATCAGCACCCGAATCTAGTCTCAGCCATTGTGCTCCTCTTCCATTTGCTGGCGGTACGCATCGCTGGCATAAATGGAAATCTCGACGCGACGGTTGGACTCGCGCCCAGCCTGCGTACCGTTGTCTGCGATCGGGTCATTCTCGCCCATGCCGACTGTGGTGAGGCGATATCGGTCGATGCCGAGCGATATCAGGTAGCTGCTGACAGCATCTGCACGATTCTCGGAAAGCGTCTGGTTATGATCGGCCGGCCCGTCGCTCGACGCGTGTCCAACTACAACGGCATCGTGACCGGGGTACTCGCGGAGGCTTGCAGCCAAGTCAGCGAGGTCAGCCCGTACTCCAGCGCGGAGCGTGGAACTGTTGAGATCGAACAGAAGGGCGTTGTCGAAGACGATGGCGATACCCTCGGCTCCTGTAACTGGATCGGAGACACGTTCGACCGTTGCATTCTCAAGCTCTTCTTCGAGCTCTTCCGCCTGGTTATCCATCTGGCGGCCAATGATAGCGCCCGCAGTGCCACCGACAGCGGCACCGATAATGGCACCACGAGCAGTTGAACCGGTTGCGCGACCAATGACGCCACCGACGACGGCGCCTGCTCCGGCACCGACTCCAGCGCCTTGGGCAGTTTTACTGAGGCCACAGCCTGCCTGCGGCAGTGTGAGTGCGAGAAGCGCGGCCAAGGCGAGGGTGGCGGCGGGGAAGCGAAATAGTTTCATGACGTGAGAGGATGGATGGCAGAAAGGAGGGCGTTCGATCAACGGTAGGCAGTCGAACATTCTTGGTACGCGGAGATCAGGCTTCCAAGTTCCATTCCAAGCTAAGCGAACGAGGCCCAGAATGCTCTCACCGGTCCGTTTTGAAGTTGTGGCGGTGCAAAGTCTGGACAGATGCGTAGGGCGTGCTGCACAGCCTTCAGAAAGCCCGAAGGTATTCACAGGGCCGCCGCAAGAACCTGATGCGTAACGACGAGGCGCACTTGCCCGACGTGCGTATTCTCCACACCTAGATCCGGCATCCCATCCTTCAGACTTCATCCTATGAAGCTCATCGTCCCCATGGCGGGCCGTGGTACGCGCCTTCGCCCCCACACGCACGTGACTCCAAAGCCGCTGCTTCCGGTCGCGGGGCGCTCCATGGTGGAGCGCATCGTGGAGACCTTTGCCTCGTCCGTTCCCGGCAAACTGGATGAGGCCGTGTTCATCCTTGGGCCGGACTTCGGCGATGAGGTGCGAGAACGACTCGCTGAAATCTGTGCACGATTTGGGATGGCCGCACATTTTGAGGTACAGGAGACGGCGCTCGGCACGGCACACGCGGTCGTCCAGGCGGGCGACCACCTCGCGGGCGAGTGCATCGTTGTGTTTGCAGATACGCTCTTTTATATGGAGGGACCGCCGGATCTAAGCGCGGACGCCGTGATTTGGGTCAAGGAGGTTCCGGATCCCAGCCGTTTTGGCGTTGTGGTGAAAGATGGAGAGCGCATCACGGATTTCGTCGAGAAGCCTACAGAGTTCATATCCGATCTAGCCATCATTGGCATCTACTACGTGAAGGAAGGAGCCATTCTGCGCCGCGCCATCGACAACCTCATCGACAAGAACATCACGGACCACGGAGAATTCCAGCTCACGGATGCACTTGACAGGATGCTGAAAGACGGCCTCGCCTTCACAACATCATCCGTAACCGAGTGGCTCGATTGCGGGACGATCCCGGCGCTGATGGAGACATCGGCCATTGTGCTGGCAAAGGACGGCGAGCACGAAATCCTTGGAAGCGTCGAAAACTCTACGATCCACGAGCCAGTTTTCCTCGCAGCGGGCGCTAGCGTCCGCAACTCAGAAGTTGGGCCGAACGTCGCCGTTGAGGCTGGAAGTGTGATCGATGGCTCCGAGATCGCGAACAGTATCGTGTTCGGAGATGCGCAGGTATCCGACTCAACGCTCAACGACTCCGTAGTCGGCCATCATGCGGACGTTCGCGGATTCTCAGGCACGCTCAACATCGGGGATCACGCCACGGTGGGGTAGGCGAGCAGTGGCGGGGCTGGTCTGCACCGAGCCCATCTTTCATGACGCGATAACCGTCCGGCTGACACATCGCGAAGGCATTGGCCCCTGAATTGGGACTCACGCGAGGCTCCTCTTTTAGAGTGGTTGCCAGAGCCGCGCCAACGTTGTTCGATTGCAATGCTCCCCAAAAACGTTCGCCGTGCGCCACCAGCGACGCTCGCTCCCCCTGAGCCGCGTCGGCCCATCACGCAATTGTGCTCTCATTCGCAGAGCCGATTGAGCATGTCTCGTCGGTTCGTCCCAGGTTTCAGAGGTGGGCAGCGAAAAAAAGTTGACCGGGCGTGGCAGTCGGTCGCGGAAAATCTCGCTATTGGGGTGAGCGCCCGCTTCAGACAGCGGGTGTTGGGCTGGCCCGCCGGGCCGGTTCTTTCCAACTTAAACTTTCCGTACCCCAATGATATCCACTCCCTTCCTCCGGCTAACGGCACTGCTGACCGTCAGCCTCTTCACAAGCAGCCTACTAGCCGTAGCTGCTTCGGCCCAGTCCTCCGGCGACTTCTCCGGGCAATACCGGTTCAAGACAATGTGGCGGGGCGATGGCGAGTGCCTCGAGTCCAACGGGGCCGCATCCGCCTACCAAGGCGGCAACGCATTTATGGACACGTGCCAGGACGTCTCCGGCCAGCTCTGGTCCATCGAGGACGCCGGGAACGGGCACTACCGGCTCAAAACCATGTCGCAGGGCAGCGGCAATTGCCTCGAGTCCAACGGGGCCGCGTCCGACTACCACGGTGGTAACGCATTTATGGACACGTGCAAGGACGTCTCCGGCCAGCTCTGGTCCATCGAGGACGCCGGGAACGGGCACTACCGGCTCAAAACCATGTCGCAGGGCAGCGGCGAGTGCCTCGAAGGCAACTCGCCCATCGAACGTGCTGACATTATGGGCGGGTCGGCCTACATGGACGCGTGCCAGAACGTCTCCGGCCAGTTCTGGCACCTGGTGCAGGAGGGCGGCGTCACCGGCGGAGGGACCGACAGCATCATCGGCGGCGGGAACGACAGCAGCACCGACGACGGCACCGAAGGCGAAGCTGGCGTCGAAACCATGACCATTGACGGTACCGTCGTGAAGACCGGCCATATTCAGGTCACGCTCGAGTGGGACAACCCCGCGGAAAGTGTGGTGGACCTCGACCTTTACGTAGCGGACCCTGCCGGTGCCGAGGTTTCCTATCTACAAAGGAACGTCCCCTCCGGCGGCGAGCTCGACGTAGACGCGCGGGTTGACTGCCAGAACACAGAGAATACCGTCGAGAATATCATCTGGCAAAGTGCCGCCGATGGTACGCCTCCACCAGCTGGTACCTACAGCGTCAGGGTCAATCACTATGGATGTGGTTCCGACACGGCCGAGGTGCCCTATATCGTGACGCTGCGGCGTGATGGGCAGGTGGTGGGCCAGCCCTGGACCGGGACGAGCACCTACGGAGTGTTCGGCGAAACGTACACGTTCACCGCGAATTGACATGGGAGCGGCGCTCGTGGCGGCCTCCAGGCTTCCACGGGTGTCCTCTGCTCTGGACAGCGGAGATGCCGAAGCAACACAACGCGCGGGGGCGGGGCTTCGGTCCTGCCCCCGCTTTCGTTGGATGCTGCCCTCCCCACTCGGGAGGCGAAGGGATCCGCGCCTGTCCGGCGGCAGGGCCAAGCCTATGTTTCGAGGCGGCGCCTACAACCCCTCGGATGCATTCGCCAGCGCTGCCCGGACGGCCGCAATGTCCTCGGCCTCGACCTCCGCCCGCACCTCGGGCGCTTCAAGCGCCAGCGTCGCACGCTGCAGTATGGCGTGCGCCTCGTCAGTCCGCCCCATTCCGTCCAACGCGAGGCCCAGCTGAGCCAGCGCACGGCCGGTGTAGATGACATCGGACGCGCCCTCGGCACTCGTGAGGGCCTCGCGGGCTGCGGCCTCTGCACTCCTGTACGCACCACTCCGATTCTTCGCGACAGCTAGCGCAGTGAGCCAGCGCCAGCGATCAGGATGCTCGGGAGGAAGGAAGTTTCGGCCCATCGTGACCGCCGAATCGAGGACGGCCGCTGCCTCTCGATACCGGCCCTGGTTCAGCTTGACGGAACCGATCGACGCCAGGGTATAGACGAGGCTAACCGACGGCCCAAAGACGCGGGTCTGAAACGCCTCAAGGTCTCGGAAGACTGCCTCCGCTTCAGCATACGATCCTGCGGCATTGAGGGCCGCTCCCAGTGCTGCCCTTGCCCCGGAGGTAACGATCTCCTCGGGTCCATACACCTCTTCATAGCCTCGCACCGCTTCCTGGTGTGCGCGAATGGCTTCGTCGTACCGTTCCAGAGCCGAAAAAGCATTTCCCAACGATGAAAGGGCCTGCGGCACACGATCGTGGAGATCTTCGCCCCGGGCGAGCACCACGGCCTCCATCGCACGCTGCAGCCCTTCGCGGGGTTGCCCGAGCGCCAGATGCGATTTCGACATGACACAGAGCGCGCGGACGGCAAGGCTGGAGGTAGATCCAGAGCCTCCCAGATCGTCGTAGACCCGGCGGCCGAGTGCGAGCGCAGTTTCGTGATCCGCGAAGCCATCACGGGTAGCCGCGTAAGAGATCCGCAGCTCTGAGATCCTCGCGCCGGATGCATTGTCCCCATAGAGGGCAAGCGAGAGGGCGAGAAGGGAGTCGGCGCGCTGGAGCTCACTGAGCTTTATATACGTCACTCCGAGCACGCCGAAGAGATAGGCACGAAGGGAGTCGGATTCAACTGCGGCGATGCGCGCGAGGCCCTCGTCAAGCGCATCGCGCACGGTAACGGGCTTGCCGTCTGAGGTCGGGTTGGCATTCTGGAAGAGCCCGGCCAGCAGGTCTGCGGCCTCGGTGGCACGCGCCACCGCCGTCTCCGCTTCGGCACGGGCTTCACGCTCCTGACCGAGCAATACGAGCGAGGTGGTGAGCCCTCCCACCAGAGCCAGCACGGCGACCGTTGCAGCCAGAGCGACCGCCCGGTGGCGACGCACGAAACGCCCCACTACGTAGGCCAGTGAATCGGGCCGCGCATCCACTGGCCGCCCGTCGAGATACCGCGTCAGGTCCTCCGCAAAAGCGACGGCCGAAATGTAGCGGCGTGACGGATCCGAGTGGAGCGCCTTCAAGCAGATGGTGTCCAGGTCGCCCTGAAGCGCCCGCGCGCGCTTCAGCGGCTCGAACGCCGCCGCCGTATCCGACCGCATAACCACCTTGGAGGGCCGCTTCACCTCCGTCGACGGCGGGCCCGCGCCGTCCGTGCCGTCGTGCGGGCGATGGCCCGTGAGCAGCTCATAGAGCAATGCGCCCAGGCCATACACGTCGGCCGCCGTCGTCACGGTTGCCGTCGGATCGAACAGCTCGGGCGCGGCATAGGCCGGCGTGAGGAGGCGGAACCCCGTCCGCGTGAGGGAGCATCCATCTGTGCCCTCGCTTTCGGCGTCGTCGAGCAACTTGGCAATTCCAAAGTCGAGCACGACCGGCCTTGCCAACCCGTCGCGCGCGGTCACGAGGACGTTCGACGGTTTGAGATCGCGATGGACGATGAACCTGCGGTGGGCGTGGTCGATGGCACTTGCCACCTCCATCATCAGCCGGACGCGGGCCTTGACGTCCAGCGCGTGCTCTTCCGCCCAAGTGGTGATCGCTGCGCCGTCGATAAACTCGGTGACGAGGTAGGGGACGCCGTCGTCGGTCCTGCCTGCATCAAGGAGCCGGGCGATGCCGGGATGGTCAAGCGAGGCGAGCATATCGCGCTCGCGCCGGAAGCGATCCGCCACATCCGATCCAGCGAGCGACAAGGTTTTGCGCACCACCTTGACTGCGACCGTTTGGTCGAAGGCGCCGTCCGCCCGATGGGCTCGGAAAACGCGCCCCATGCCGCCTTCGCCGATGAGCGCCTCAATCTGATAAGGACCGACGCGTACGCCTTCGATGATACGGCCTTCGTCAGGGCCATCGTCGTCCGCGTTCTCTCGAAGCGCGGCGAGGACGGCCTCCGGGTGGTCGAGCACGGAGTCGTCGCGGAGCGCGTCGCGGAGAAGCGCCGCGACGGCCTCACGTGTCGCGCTGTCGAGCGTGGTCAGGAATGATTCTCGTTCAAGACCTTCGAGGTCGAGGGCGCGGTCGAGCGCGTCGTCGAGGGCCACCCAGGCGGGAGCGGAACGCATAGGCGGGGGGTCAAGCAAGCTCTGCGCGGAGATGCGCTTTGGCCCGGGACCACTGTCGGGCGGCTGTCCGTGCCGAGACGCCCAGCACCACGGCGGCCTCACGGACCTCGAGGCCGCCGAAAAAGCGGAGCTCGATCAGCCGCGCAAGGTGCTCGTCGCGGGACGCCAGCCGGTCCAGCGCGGCGTCCACGCTGAGGACCTCGGCGAGGGCGTCGTGTTCAGCCTCGGGGAGGTGAGTCCCAAGGATATCGTAGTCAAGCGTGACCGCCCGGGCTCCCCCACCCCGCTTGGATGACTGCCGCGCACGGGCGCGGTCGGTCAGAATCTGGCGCATGGCACGGGCCGCGATGGCCATGAAGTGGGCTCGGTCCGTCCAGTCTCCGCCCGCAATGAGTTTGAGGTAAACCTCGTGGACGAGGCCGGTCGCCGAGAGCGTGGCACCGTGGGGCTCGGCGGCGAGATGGCCCTGCGAGAGTCGCCGGAGCTCGTCGTAGAGGCGTACAAATAAAAGGTCGGCCGCGCGCGCCTCTCCCTTACGAGCAGCCAACAGGAGGGCGGTGGTATCTACCGAGGAAAGACGCACAGGGCATTGCTAGGGAGGCAGGATGGACAGAATCCTGCGGGAGAGCGGGATCGGAAGGCCCGGAGCCCACCCGATCCGGAACGCTGGGTACGCAAAGGTCAAGCCAGAACAAGCCCGTTAGACTCAAGTTCGTCCTCCGGGCAGATCCTCCCTCCGGGTAACAGCTTACCCTAGCCCGCGTCGGTGTCTTTCTGGCGAACGGGCATCCGTCCCAACGAGCTTACCGTCGGGCAGGACGAGCACATCGGCCAAATGCCTACTCATTTCGCCGTCCGCGGCGCGCTTCGCCGTGCCGACAAAGGTCACGGTCATGCCGACGTCAGGCCAGGTGGTCACGACGGTTTCCACATCGAGCCATGGCGTGTTGCGGGGTCGCTAACAAGCGGCGGAACGTACTAAGGCGGTCGGACGTGTAGTGTAAGCGCTGAAGGTCGTGCGAAGCAAGGGCGTGAAGCGTTCCGCCCGCCTGCAGCGGGCTATGCGTACCGGGCCAACGAATCTACCTCCAATATGACTATCGAGATCGAACGCGAAGACGACGGTCGCTGGCTGGCCGAAGTGATGGAATTGCCTGGCGTGATGACCTATGGTGACACGCGGGAGGAAGCTAGCGCGTACGCGAAGGCGCTAGCGCTCCGGATCATCGCAGATCGGCTCGATCACGGCGAAGAGGTTCCAGACATCGCCCCGCTGTTCCTGGAGGCGGCATGAGCCAGTTCGGCTCCGTCAAAGCGAAGAAGCTCATGCAGGCGCTGCTCAAGATCGGCTGGAGCATTAAACGAGAGGGCAAGGGCTCGCACAAGATCCTGGAGCGCGAAGGCTGGGACGACTACGTGTTTGCGTTCCACGACGGCACCGAGGTGGGGCCGAAGATGCTCTCTCGGGTGGCGAAGCGGACGGGGTTGAAGCCGTCAGACCTCTGAGGCTGCTCAGGCGGAGGTACGCATAACGTTGAAGTTCAGCCGCCGCCGCCGTGAGTCGCCAGTAGCGAGAGGATCTGATCGAGTTTTTCTTCCATAGAATAATTCGAATTTTCGCTTCGCCATTGCGTGAGCCAAAGAATGTTCGCCTCGCTCTTCGGAACTTGTGCGTTGGCTTCTGGAGAACCGAGACGAATGGCGACAAGCTCCAGGAGTTCCGCCAATCGCTTCGCATTGACTTGTTCGGCGTAGTCGTCCTGCTTCGCAGCGACGGTGGCGTTGCCCTGCTCGGGGATTTCGTATAGCCACGGGGAGAGCCAACTAAATGAATCCCAGCGACCTGCCAGAGTGTCGGTTTTCCAGTGCTTTTCAAGACGGTCACCTAGTTTTCCTTCACCAACGTAGATACTCCGGCCGCGCTCAAAAAGCGCATAGACAGCGTGACACTCCCAAACGTCAACGGTGCGCCGAGTTCGTTCTTCGGCGCTCAGCTTGCCTCTACCTTCCTTTTTCGCGGAGTAGCCGAGCATTTCCTTGGCTGACGAACCGCCGGCCGAGGGGCGCCCAAGCTTGTCCCAGCCCATGTAGAGAGGGTCCCAATGAACACCACCGAGAGAGATGATTGCCATAGTTGAATTGAGTAGGGTATAACCCCTAATTATACCGCTCAATCCGGTATCATCAGGTTCGGGTCTGGCATTATCAGGAAGTCCGGGCGCGGACGAGTCGATTGCTCCGCCCCAAACGCGAGCCCGAAAGTACGGCGGGCGGCTTAGCACCGAACGTTTCCACAATATCCTGCTTCATATCGGCCACGAGGTCCGCATCGTGCGTGGCGCGAGGGATGCCGTGCAACGAACTGGCCAGCGAACCACCTACCAGATAGTCGACACCAAGCTCTTCTGGCGTGCGCGTGACGCGCAAGGTGGTCTGCAGGACTTCACCCAGAACCATCAGAATCCCTGCTCGTCCGGATTCCAATCGAAGACTCGGCGCATCGTATCTACATCGAGATGGAGGGAGGCAATTCCCAGCTTCACCTCCCGCTCTGTCAAATCGGACCCGTGCCGCGCTCGAATTCCCGCCATGGCCAGTTCATCCAGGCCGCGGTTCATCTCGACCACGCGCCGCATCTTCTCGGCAGGGCTCATCTTGCGATATCCCTCGATGAGGATGCGCTCGACGGCAAGGGGCGTATCGACGGATTGGGATTTCACTGCCTGAAAGACTGGCGCTGATGTCCTCAACTAGCTCCCCATAGTACCACAGATCGTCCGGCCTTGGCGCACGCAAAGAAGCGAAACGACTCCCGGCCCCGCCCGCACGGGAGACTGGAATTGCCTCCCGTTTCGGCGTAGGATGCACCGTCCATCACGATTCCCGTGCAGCTTTACCCCCTCGACGCAGAACATCGCCTCGGCTTCGACCTGATCCGCGAGCGGTTGGAAGGCTACGCCCGCCCGCCGTATGGCAGCGAGCTATTGGAATTGTTGGAGCCGTCTGCCGATCGAGACGAGGTGGCCAGGCGGTTGGAACTGGCAGGCGAAATGCAGGCGCTCATTGGCTTCAACGATCCGTTTCCTTTGGCCGCCTCAGCGGATTTCCGGCCATTTCTGGCGCACGGCGTCTGTCAGTCGGCCAAGTATGGACTGCGGCCGCCTCGGCGTTGAGGTGGGCACGGTCGGCGGCTCGGTGGCGGTCTCCGTCATGCGCCGCCGACGATAACCTTCCGGGAGCCACCCCGTTCGAGTTCCGTGTTTACATCCGACACCAGCGGCAGCAGGTGCTCCAAGCGATTGCTCCGCGCGCGTAAAACGACGATGAGCAGGTCTACCTCCGGGGTGTCCTGCTGGTACTGGAGGCTGCTGTCAACCGTGATGAACGCATCGAACTCCGGCTCGGCCTTCGTCAGCAGCGCGCCGTTTTTGAGGCCACGCCAGTCCATATCCGCGACGGTCCGGACATCGTGGTTTGGGAATGCCAACTTCAGCTTCCGTCCGGGCAGGCACTCGTCGAGCAACACGCGCACGACTATGCGGCCTCCGAGGCGAGTAGGGCATCCTTCGCTCGTTCCAGGAAAACCTCGGCCTGTTCCCGGTGAACCGTGGGGAAGTCGGCAAGGAACTCGCCGAGGTCGTCTCCGGCAGCGAGGTAGTCAACCAGGTTCTGGATGGGCACGCGCGTGCCATTGAATACCGGAGTCCCGCCCAGGATATCAGGGTCTCGAACGATGATCGGGTTCATGGCGACCTCTTCCATTGGTCAGTTCGTCCTTTGAGGTTACGCTGTCAAGAACGCGACGAGGTGACGGATGGTTGCAGCGTCCCTAGGGCACCTTATCCCCGATTATACCGCTCAATCGAGTATTGTCAGGTTGAGGTGAACGTCCACGGGAATTGTGTGCCTTCAGCGTGTTTGTCGGACGTTTACGTGACGCAATCCAGCTCGTGGTTCCTTTCCGGCTTGCGTGGCGAAATTGGGGCATGCACGAATCCACCCCCATGCGCCTCTACCCCCCAGACGCAGAACATCGCCTCGGCTTCGACCTGATCCGCGAGCGGTTGGAAGGCTACGCCCGCACGCCGTATGGCCGCGAGCGGTTGGAATTGTTGGAGCCGTCCGCCGACCGTGGCGAGGTAGCCGCGCGATTGGAAAAGGCAGGCGAGATGCAGGCGCTCCTCGGCTTCGACGATCCGTTTCCTGGTTCGGCAGCGGTTGATATCCGGCCTTTGCTTAGCCGCATTGGGCCGGTTGGATCGGCGGCGTCAGGAGAGGAGGTGGCGGATGCCGGGCGTGCGCTAACCACGCTGCGGCTTGTCCACGATTTCCTCAACGCCCGGAAGGCCAAGTACGCTTCGTTGTGGACCGTCGCGAAGCAGATCGTATCCGTCAAGGCGGTTGAGGAAGAAATCTCGCGCGCCGTTGACGAACTCGGGCGGGTCAAAGATGACGCCAGTTCAGAGCTCCTTCGCCTGAGCCGAACGTTGGCAGATCGGCACGGAAAGCTTCGAGACACACTCTTGCGCGCCCTCCGCAACGCAATTGCACAGGGCTGGGCGACGGAAGAACAGCCGACGATTCGGGCGGGCCGGGCGGTGATCCCCATCCGCGCGGAGGCCAAACGGAAAGTGCAAGGCTTCATCCACGATGTATCGGCGACGGGGCAGACGGTGTACATCGAGCCCGCGAGCGTGCTCGACCTCAACAACGAAATCCGCGAACTGGAGTCCGAACGGGGCCGGGAAATTGAACGGATCTTAAAGGAGGTAACGGGCCGGTTGCGGCTACATCGTCAGGACGTAGCCGTCGGGTTGAATGCGCTGGGCCAGCTTGATGCCCACGCGGCTATCGGCCGGTTGGCGAATGACTTGAATGCACGCGTTCCCGCACTCAACGACGACGGACACGTTCGTTTTGTTGGCGCTCGCAATCCCGTCCTCGCCTTGCATTTTAAGGAGGAAGGCGGCGAGCGCGAGGTCATTCCGATCGATCTGGAATTGGGCGACGGAGCGGTTACGCTCGTTATCACCGGGCCCAACGCAGGCGGCAAATCCGTAGCGATGAAAACCGTCGGCGTGCTAAGCCTTATGGCGCAGTGCGGCATCCCCGTCCCCTCCGATCCGGGCACATCGCTGCCGCTGTTCTCGCGGTTGTTTGTTGATCTCGGCGACCGTCAGTCCATCCAGGAAGACCTCTCGACCTTCACCTCGCACCTCTCTGCCATCGCACGGATGTTGGACGAGGCGGACGACCGCTCGCTCGTCCTGATCGACGAAGCTGGAACGGGAACCGACCCCGCGGAGGGCGGCGCACTCGCGCAGGCGATCCTTCAGCGACTAACCGAGCAGGGCGCGCGGACCATCGCCACAACCCACCATGGTGCGTTGAAAGCATTCGCTCACACGGCGGAAGGCGTCGAGAATGGCTCGATGCACTTTGATCGGGAGACACTCGCTCCTACGTATCGTTTTCAGAGCGGCATTCCGGGTTCGTCGTACGCGTTTGAAATAGCCGAGCGCGTTGGGTTAGACAAAGATGTTGTGGCTAGTGCCCGCGAATTGGTCGGCGAGGGAAAGGCCGCGCTCGAAGACCTCATCGCAGATTTCGAGTCGCGAACGCAGGAAGCCGAAGAACGACGAGGCGAGGCCGCCGCCCAGCTCGCCTCGGCCGAGCGCATCCGCGCAGACTACAAGGAACGTCTCGAGCATATCCGCGACGTTCGCGAGAAGCTCAAGGCCGAGGCCCTCGAAGAAGCCGAGCAGATCGTGAAAGGCGCGAACGCCACCGTCGAGAAAACTATCCGCGAGATCAAGGAGGCGAACGCCGAACGCGAGGCTACAATGGAAGCGCGCAAGCAGTTGGAGGCAGCCGCGGATGGCATCGCCCAGAAACGCAAAAAAGCGGCACGTCGGGCTCCTCGCTCCGAAAAGGTGAGCCCCGCCCCGAATCGACTCGGTCCAATCCAGCCAGGCGATCAGGTTCGGATTGACGGTAGCTCAGCTGTCGGCGAAGTCGTCGAGCTCGACGAAAGGGAGGCGGTCGTGGCGTTTGGCGGGATGACGTCGCGCGCCAAACTTGAGCGCCTGTCAAAAGTTGGAGGTCGGCGAGAGCAGAAGGTTGACGTTCGAGCCCTGCGCGCATCGACGCCTGTTCCGTCCTTCATGACGACGAGAACACACATCGACGTCCGTGGGCAGCGCATTGACGAAGCCATCCCCGAAGTTATGCGGTTTGTTGATGAGGCCGGTTTGGCCAGCGCGCCGAGCGTCGAGATCCTGCACGGCAAGGGAACCGGCGCTCTGCGGGCCGCCGTTCGAGAGCACCTTGCCGAGCGTGACGACGTGGCGTCGTTCGACTCTGCGCCATGGAACCAGGGCGGTGACGGTGTGACGATGGTCGTGCTTCGCTGACCGACCGACTGTACACCGATTCAACGCAATTGTCGCGGATAAGCGCCGGCGGCGATCGCCCCGGATGCGGCCTGAAGCCTATTCGGGCGCTGCCGTGCGTGGACTGTTTCTTGCAGCGGTTTCAAAAGGACCACGACCATTGGCTCCGCCATCCACCAGAATCTTTGTCAAATCAATCAATGAAAATCTGTACAAATTGTCATCCTGATTTCGTTGGAAAACTGTTTTGCCTCTTCCTGGTCTGGGGTGTTTTGGCAGTGGGCACGGTCGGTGCCCAGGAATTGCGAGTGAGCGCTGCCTGGCACGATTCCTCAGACGAAACCGTGGAGTTGGTCGAAAATGCGTTCGAATCAGCCGACCATGAGACTCTTCTCAATCTTGCCAATCGGCGGTTGGAGATTGTGATTCTGGGCCAGGGTGCACGGTACAGCCGATCGCAGGCGGAGATGGTTCTGAGGAATTTCTTTCGCCAACATCCGCCAGAGCGCGCTGAGCTATTCGTTCACTCGGCGACGAATGACGAGCGAACCGCAATGGGTCAGTATTGGCAGATTTCGGGCGAGAGTCCGCTTTCGCTACACGTCGGCTTTCGCGTGGACAGCAGCCAGGAGTGGCGGCTTAGCTCGATAGAAATCGACCGCCCCGCCCTGAGACGTTCGAGTAACGGCTGACGCCGACAGGCTCCCGGAAGAGGAGCGGAGGCCAGACCGGGCGTGGTAGCTTTTGCGCCCCATGCCCACGCTTTTTCTCCCGATCCACCGGCGCCTCTTTCCCCGTTACCTCGCGGTCGCGGCCGGGTTGGCAATGCTGACGCCGCTGACGCTAGGTGTGGGCACCGTTTTCGAGCGCAAAGCGGAAGCGAATCCGGACGTGATTGGCGAGCGGCAGGTGGAAGCGACCATCAGGGCGGTGCAAGCCAGACTGGCGCGCCTGCTGGAATCGATGGAGGCGGATGGCCTCGCGTTGGCGGAAAGTCGTGTCATTCGACAAGTACTGGCCGATCCCGCAACGCGGACGCCGACGCTCGTGCGCCCTGTTCTGGAGGCCGTTTCGGGCACAGAGTCGCTCTTTCGCCGGGAGGCAACCGAAGGCATTGAGCTCTACCGCCCCGACGGAGCACTCTTCGCGTGGAGCGGGTTTGAGGCACCGTTGGATCGCGTGACGCTCCGCGAAGGCATCCCGGATACAGTGCGCACCGCCATTGCACTCGATGGCTCCGAACGAAGGACTATCACGATGTGGGTACCCATTCGCCGAGGCGAAGAGGTGATTGGAATGGTCCGGGTGATGCGCCGCGCCCAGGTCGACGTGCCGGTCCGCAACGAATACCTGAAGAACTACAACCTCGCCGACGCGTGGCAAAACAGCACCTTGCCTCCGTTCTCTGTTGTGTTCAGCGATCGCGCGACACCCGTGTCGGACGCCGCACTCCTCACGGGGCTCGATGGGACGGTGCTGGGCCACACCTTCGTAGAGCGGCCAACCGAAAGAATTCTCGTTGGGCGGATTCTGAGCTATTCGCACGGCGTTGCCGCATTGTGGATCGTACTGTTCATTCTTTGGCTGTTGGGCGGCCTGTGGTTTTTGCTGGATGCTCATATTCGCCGGGCATCCGCCGAGGCGGGGGGCCGACGCTTGCTCATAGCTGGAATTCTCCTCGTCGGCTGGGGTGGCACCTGGTGGGGTTTTCGGTACGGGCTCCTGGCCCTCAACGTCCCGGCTCGCTGGTTGATCGGGTGGAGACCTGGCCTTGCACTCTTCGATCCTGCCTATCTCGCGTCCGGAATCGGCGCGGGCCTGCTACGGTCCGCAGGTGACCTGATCGTGACTGCCGCTTTCGCTGTCGTGTTTGCCATGGTCCTGCTTCGGTTCGCGCTATTCCGAACAGCATCCCTGATGGGCGCGCAACCGCAGCGGGTGGGGTTGGCACGGTTGGCGATCTCAATCTTTTGGCTTGCTCTGGGTGCCGCTGCAATCCTTGCCTACATCGTTGGTGCCAAGCACGCCGTGCTTGATGCAACGCTGACCTATTTCGAGCGCTCCGGACCCATTCCCGATGCGCTCACGCTCGTTGTCCTCATGGCGCTTATGGCTGGAGCTTATGCAGCCATAGCGAATGCTGCAGCATGTGTGCTCATGGCTCGCGCCTTCGCAGGCCGGACCAAGCCCGCCACGGATCTCAGTTGGAAGGCCGTTGGGGGTTTGGTAGTCGCGTTCTTGGGCACCGTCGCGATCACGGGCTCGATTGGTGGCACGCCGGTCTTGGTTTCCGTCGCGCTGTTCGCCGTTTCGAGCACGGCCGGGGCGCTCTTTCTCATCGGCCACCGGGATCGGTGGGTGTGGCCGCTCACGTTTCGTGGAATGCTTTTCTGCGTGTTGGTGCTGGTGCCCCTGATGTACGTGGTGATGTCCGAGGCGGACCGCGAACGCGACAACGTCCTGATTGAGGAAGCCGCCGAAGACTTCGCACTCGGGCAGGATCCGCGCGCGGTCTACGCCATCGAGCAAGTCCTTACCGAAGCCCGCTCACGCGATCTCCGTGGCGACCTCGTCACGGTTGTGGAGGATGTCGAGAAGGCCGATCTGCTCTCCCGCGATTCGTTGGTTGCAGACTCCTCGATCGTCGATTCAACAGACGGCGATACATCGCCATTGGCGGATTCCGCTCCGTTGCCCGACAGCGTGCGGGTCTTGTTCAACGATCTTATAACCAGGCTCGTCTCCGGTTCGCTCCTCGCTTCTCTCTCCGATTATTCCGTTGACCTCGCCGTTCTCAACACGGTAGGCGACACGCTGGCCGCGTATGCAGGCGATGCACTCCCGGATGCCGGGCGCGGCCAAATTGCACGCATCGGCAAGGACGATCCGCTCGCCTTCGCTTTGCTGCGGGACCGCTATCAGAGTGAAGACCGCGCGGGATTTCTCGTAGTTCGAGCGCCCATCGGAAGCCAACGTGGCACGAACCGCTATGCTGGAATCGGGCCTGTGCAGGCACCGGGCGGCAGCATCGCGGGCTGGTTGTATGCCCAGGCGACGCCACGCCTGACGAGGCCGCTCGGCGAAACGCCGTACCCAAGCGTGCTTGTCCCGGCGGAGTTGTTGGACGCGGATGTGGCCACCTTGAGCTACGCCGAGTACGACAATGGTGTGCTCGTGCGAAGTCGTGGCGTCGCGCCTGGCCCTTTTCAGTTGGACGTTGGCGTCCGAAATGCCTTCACCGGGAACGCGACGGAATTCTGGCGGAGGGAGGTTCTGGAGGGTCAGGATTACCGCGTCTACTATCGGCGGAACGCGGTCGGAGAAAGCGATGAACGCCTCGACGCCATTGCCGTTCGTCTGCCCACGCCATCGGGCTTCGACCACTTGTTCAACCTCCTTCGGATTACCGTTGCAGGTTTGGTCCTTGGCCTTCTTGTCTATCTGGCGGGTCTGCCAATTCGCCGCCGGATGGGATTGCTCGCATCAAGCCGGGCTCGGTTTAGCGATAAGGTGCTTTCCCGATTCCTGTTTGTTGGAATCGCGACGGTGGCTGTCACCGGCATGATCGGGCGGCAGGTCATCGTTGTTCAGAATGAGCAGAGCGTCGAGAATCTGCTCCGCTTGCGGTTGCAACTTGTCGAGGCCGCCGTCACCGCCGATGCCGGGCCGGGAACGCCAGTCTCCACCGTTCTTGAAAACGCACGTGCTGATAAAGCCAGCGCCCAGCTCGGCCTTGACCTCCACGTATATTTCGGCTATCGGCTCGTTTCCACGAGTCGTCGGCAACTCGTGCGGCAGCGATTTATTGATGAGCGCCTTCCGGCGGATGTGTATCGGGCGCTCTACGCTGAGGGGCACCGCTATGCGTTTGCCGAAGGCCGAATCGGCACGTTTTCCTACACGATTGGGTACAAAGCCATCGCTGACGAGCGTGGCCGGGCCATCGGCGCGGTGGCCGTGCCGACGCTGCCCGAGCAGTCGAGCATCGAGGCCGGCCAAGCTCGGATGATCGCGTACCTCTTCGGCGTTCTACTCGTGCTGATGCTTGGGATCTTCGTAACCACTGCGCTGCTTGCCGATCAGCTTACCCGCCCCTTCAAACGCCTGAGGGAGGGGCTGAAAGCGGTTGGCGAAGGCCAGACCTACGAACCGATCCCCGTGGAAACCCAGGATGAGATGGGGCAACTGGCCGAGGCGTTCAACGAAATGCAAGGGCAGATCGTCGAGAATCGGCGGATGCTGGCTCAGCAGGAACGGGAACTGGCCTGGCGAGAGATGGCCCAGCAGGTGGCCCACGAGATCAAGAATCCGTTGACGCCCATGAAGCTCTCCGTGCAACATCTTCGGCGATCGCATCGCCCTGCAGGCGAAGACGCCCCGCCGAATGAGCGCAAGTTCACGACAACGTTGGACCGAATAACCACGACGCTAATCGAACAGATAGACGCGCTGAGTCGAATTGCGGGCGAGTTCTCCTCCTTTGCGCGGCTGCCCAGGAGGAACCCGGAGCGGCTCGATCTCAACCATGTTGTCGGCGAAGCGGCCGCTTTGTTCGAGGACGAAGCGCCGTCCGCGTATCCCGTCGAAGTCAACCTTGAGCTCGCCGATGCGCCACTCTACATCGAGGCGGACCGCGAGGAGCTCCGACGTGCCTACATCAATCTTTTCACGAACGCACTTCAAGCGATGACAGGCCAGCGCGACGGCCGGATCATCGTGCGTACATCGAAATCCGCTGGCTTTGCCCACTCCGAGATTCAAGACAACGGTACTGGTATTCCCGTTGACATCCGCGCGCGCATCTTCCAGCCCAACTTTTCCACGAAAACGAGCGGGATGGGGCTAGGTCTGGCTATCGTAAAAAAAGGCATTGAGGCGAGCGGCGGGTCCATTTGGTTCGACACGGAGGAGGCCAGAGGAACCACGTTTCGAATCCGGCTCCCACTGGCTGGAGACGCGCCTCAGACCGACGTTTAACCAGCCGCCCACGATTTCGATTGCCGTACCTTCAACGCTTCAAACTCAACCGGATTACATGCGTGCCATCGTCGTTGGTGCGGGAGACGTCGGCTACGACGTAGCCCGAATGCTCTCGTTGCAGCGGCACGACGTAACGGTCATCGACAGCGACGCCGACAAAATAGAGCATATCAAGGACACGCTTGACGTCCTGGCTATCCACGGTTCCGGGACGAGCACCACGACGCTTTCGGAGGCGAGAATCCGTGACGCTGAGTTGCTCGTCGCGGTAACGGACGTTGACGAAGTCAACATCATCGCGTCCATGATGGCAGAGCGAGCCGGAAAGGGTGCCGGAAAGACGATTACCATTGCCCGCGTTCGCTCCGAAGAGTTCACGGGAAAGAAGTCGCTGCTCTCGCCCGAAGAGCTAGGCATTGATCTCATCATAAACCCGGAAGAAAGCACGGCCGCCGAAGTGGTTGCGTTGTTGAAGCGCGCGGCGGCCACCGATATCCTGGAGTTTTGTGATGGCCGTGTTCAACTAGTGGGGGTTCGTATCGATCAGGATGCCGCTGTTGTGGCTACGCCCTTGCATGAACTGGCGAAGAAGCACGCAGACCTTCAGTTTCGCGTGATGGCGATATCCCGGGGAATCCGCAGCATCGTGCCGTATGGGCGGGATACGCTCCAGGCTAACGACCAGGTCTTCGTCCTCACGCCCACCTGGCAGGTTGGAAGGGTCACGGACATGCTTGGAAAAGACGGGCGGCGTTTGGAGCACTGCATGATATTGGGCGGAACGAAAGTGGGTGCGCGCGTCGCGGCGGGGCTATCAAGCAAGAAGATTCGCTCCGGCGGGATGACCGTCAAGCTCGTTGAAGCCGACCGCGCGCGGGCCGAACAGCTCGCGGAAGTGCTGGAGGGTGTGCTGGTCATCAACGGCGACCCGGCCGATATCGACCTGCTCGTCCGCGAAGGCCTCAGCGAAATGGACGCCGTCGTCGCCGTGACAGAGGACGAGGAGTCCAACCTCGTATCGTGTTTGATGGCGAAGCACCTGCAAGTGCGCAAAACCGTCGCCCTCCTCTCGAAAAGCGCGTACATCCCCATCTCGCAATCCATCGGCCTCGACGCGGCCGTGAGCCAGAAACTGGCCGTTACGCGGGAAGTGCTGCAGTTCCTACGTGGGGCGCATGTGCATAGCGTGGCTACGATTCAGGGGCTCGATGCCGAGATTCTGGAGCTGGAAGCCGAGGCGATGTCTCCGATCGTGTCGGCTCCGTTGATCAGCCAGAAGCTGCCGACGGGTATCCTCATCGGCGTTGTCGTTGGCGAGCATATTGAGATTGCCACGGGCTCAACGCACATTGAGCCTGGCCAGCATGCCATCCTGTTCGCCACACCGGACAAAGTGAAGGACGTCGAAGCGCTCTTCTCGTCCAACTAATGGGCTGATGGTACTCGACATCAAAGCGGTGGTTGGTGTGCTCGGAGCGCTGTTGTTTGCGCTTGGAATAGCCCTTTTGGCACCGACGGGCGTGGCGCTGTTTTACGGCGAACCGCAGTGGTGGGGGTTTGCCATTACGAGCATCGGAGCGCTTGCGGTCGGGGCGGGCGTGTGGACACTCTACCGGCCCAAAGACGAACTGAGGATTCGCGAAGGGTTCGCGATCGTGGCACTCGCGTGGTTCGTGCTCTCGCTCGTCGGCGCACTGCCGTTCGTTATCACGGGCGTGCTCGGATCGTACACGGATGCGTTTTTCGAGACGATGAGCGGCTTCACCACCACCGGCGCGACAATTCTCGGCGGAGCCGACACGCCCGCCATCGAAGCCATCCCCAACGCGTTCCTGTTCTGGCGGAGCCTCACCCATTGGCTTGGAGGTATGGGCATCATCGTGCTTACGCTGGCTGTCTTGCCGATGCTGGGTATTGGAGGAATGCAGTTGTTTAAGGCGGAAGTGCCGGGGCCGCAAGCCGACAAGCTGACTCCGCGTGTAACCGAGACGGCGAAGCGCCTTTGGGCCATTTACGTCGGCCTCACCGTGCTCGAGGTCGTGCTGTTGCTCCCCGCGATGAGCCTGTTTGAGGCCGTCAATCACGCCTTTGCAACGATGGCTACCGGAGGCTTTTCGACCGAGAACGGCTCGGTCGGTCAGTACGGGTCCGCGTACGTCGACTGGGTTATTACGGCCTTCATGTGCCTCGCGGGAATGAACTTCACCCTGCACTACCTCATGCTGCATCGCAAGATCGGGCCGGTCTGGAAAAGCGAGGAATTTCGGGTTTATGTCACCATCCTCCTGGGTGCAACCGCGCTGTTGACCGTGGTTTTGTGGAAGCCCGCCGCCACTTTCGTACCTGACGCCGTGACGCTCAACGGGGAAATCGTCGAGCGAGAGATCGCCTCGTCGGGCGAGGATGATGGCGTAGTCGCTGACGAAGCGATCACGTCTGATGAAGGCAGGACAGGTGGCGAAGACATGGGTGGCGGCGCAGAACTTGGCAGCGGGGACGTCAGCGGTCGCCTGATCGTCCGCTACGATGGGTTCTGGACAAGCCTGAGGTATGCAGCGTTCCAGGCCGTAGCGATAACGACCACCACCGGCTTCGGAACGGCCGACTATGAACTCTGGCCGCCCTTCGCGGTGAGCATCATCTTTGGGCTGTTCTTTGTCGGGGGGATGGCGGGATCGACCGGCGGCGGGCCTAAGGTGGTGCGCGTTCTTTTGATTCTGAAGAACTCGTTCCGCGAGTTCAAGAAGCTGATCCATCCAAGAGCGGTGATCCCGATCCGGCTCGACCACCGCGTCGTCTCGGATGGCATCATGCAAAACGTGTTGTCGTTCATCGTGCTCTATATCGGCCTGATCGGCGCCGGCACGATCGTTATGGCATTCCTTGGCCTCGACCTGATGAGCGCGTTCAGTTCGACGTTTTCCTGCGTTGGCAATGTTGGTCCCGCCTTTGGCACCTTCGGGCCTACCGAGAATTACACCCACGTTCCCGTCGCCGGCAAGTGGGTTCTTTCATTTCTTATGATGGCTGGTCGGCTGGAGATCTTCACCGTCTTGCTCCTGTTCACTCCCCACTTCTGGAAGCGGTGATGGCACGCGCATTCGTTTTGCTTCTGGTATTCTGCTGCCTGGGATGCGCCAGGTCTGATGAAAGCGCGCCTGCAGCGCCATCAGAAGAAACCATGACGGAGGAGGAGGCGGAACTTCAGACGGAGATAGACGCGCTCAGAGCGCAAGTCGAGAGCACGCGGACTGAGATCGATGCGGGTTTTGAAAACACCCAGGCCATGCAGGAGCGTCTCGACCGCGACCAACGCGTTGGCTATTCCCTCCGCGAGCGCATCGAGGCGAACCAGGGCGAGATTGATGAAGTGATGGGGCAGTAGGGGCGGCCGCAGAATCCCCCCAAGCGTTTGCGATTCTCGCCGGAAAGCCTTACCGTGTGCCAGACGACATCGCTGAAGCCATGCGCTGGTCCGTTTTCTCGTTGATCCTCGTTGTATGCGCGCCGCTGGCAGCGCAGGATCCCATCCCCGATACCACGGAGGCGTGGCGCTACTTCCCGCTGGAGATTGGGAATGTGTGGGAGTACCGTGTAGAAATCGAACTTGTGCCTCCTGACTGTTTCCCGGGCTGCACTCAGTACTGGCGTCGCACAGTGGTTGGAGACTCAACGATTGGCGAGATCACGTATAACAAAGTCCTTCGGGAGATATTCAACCTGAGCGGTGAGGAAGTCGATTCGTCCCATGAGTACTACAGGCTAGATACTTTGTCGGCCACGATTTATCAGCTGTATGGAAACACGGAATATCCGTACGGAGGTACGAACTGTGGGCTACACACCCCGTTCCCACCTGAAGGCCAGCAGGTAGAATGTGGGGCGGGCACTTATCTGACTGGAGAAGGCTACGAGCGGGTCGTCGAGATAGCTGACCATGTAGTTGCAACTGCCGTCAAATCATTCTACAGGTATCCTACGGGGAATTTCCGTTTTGGAGCTGATATTGGGCTCGTTCGGAACGTAGGATGTGAGGGCTCCTGTTGGGATTTTCAACTAATCTACGCCAACGTCAATGGGCTGGATATCGGGACTCCCTTCCCAGTTGCTGTTGAGCCGGAATCTCCAAGATCGTCAGGCCTGTCGCTCACTGCGCACCCAAACCCATCAGTGGATTTGGTTTCTATTAGTCTCTTATTGAGCAGGCCGCAATACGTCGCAGTTGAGGTCTTCGACCTACTCGGTCGCCACGTTTATTCAGAAGAACTCGTCGTCGTTGCAGGAGCGACCACCCTCAATCTGGACGCCTCGGGCTGGCCTCGCGGGGTCTACTTTGTTCGGATCACGGCAGCCGATGGCGAAACGGCATCAACGCGCATCACCCGCCTGTAGCGACGTTGCACGCAACGTCGGCGTTGTGGGATGCGCACGGCCGCGCCGATCGCGGGAGGTCCGTTTGAGTCCTGCGAAGGCCTGGTCGATTGGGACCCGTCGTTGCATGCAACGACGCTACGGAGATTCGTCCTCCGAAATCCCAAATCGTATATCCAAAATCGGTCAAGCCGTTTCCTTGATACTCTCGTACGCCCCGAGGATTTCCCGGAAGCGCCGCGGCGAAACGGCATCGATGCGCATCACCCACCTGTAGCGACGTTGCACGCAACGTCGGCGTTGTGGAGATGCGCGCGGCCGAGCTCGGTGCCGATCGTGGGAGGTCGGTTCGCGTCCTGCCAGGCCCAGGTCGATTGGGAACCGTCGTTGCATGCAACGACGCTACGGAGATTCGTCTTCCGAAATCGCAAATCCGAAATCGGTCAAGCCGTCTCCTTGATACTCTCGTACGCCCCGACGATTTCGCGGACGTGCTCGGCGGAGTCGTTCATCATCGCCATCTCGGCGTCGGTGAGGTCGAGTTCGATGATCTCCTTGATACCGCCCTTGCCCAGCTTCACGGGCATCCCGATGAACAGGTCGTTCAAGCCATACTGACCCGAGGCCCACGCTGCGGCAGGTAGAACGCGGTTGGAGTCTTTCACGATGGCTTCCACCATCTGCGCGGCTGCCGCGCCCGGCGCATACCATGCGCTCGTGCCCATCAGCCCAACGATCTCGCCGCCTCCCTTCTTGGTACGCTCCACAATTTCGTTGATCCGCTCTTCCGATAGCATACTCGGCAGCGCCTTGCCGCCGATGGAGGTGTAGCGTGGCAGCGGCACCATCGTGTCGCCGTGGCCGCCGAGGAGCATCGCCGAGATGTCTTTTACCGAAACGTTCAGTTCAGTCGCGAGGAACGCCCGGTAGCGCGCCGTATCGAGGATGCCCGCCATTCCCATTACGCGCTGGCTCGGAAATCCGCTCGTCATGTAGGCGACGTACGTCATCACGTCCAATGGGTTGGAGACGATGATGAGGATGGTGTTCGGGCTCCTCGCAACGATCTGTTCCGTCACGCTGCCTACGATGGTCGCGTTCTTGGATAGGAGGTCGTCGCGGCTCATACCCGGCTTGCGCGGCAGGCCCGCCGTGATCACACAGATATCCGAGCCCTCCGTCAATCCATAGTCGTCGCCGCCGACAAGCATGGTGTCGAAGCCGTGGATCGGCGCGCTTTCCCAGAGGTCGAGCGCCTTGCCTTTCGCCACGCCGTCGACGATGTCGATGAGAGCGATTTCGTTGACGATGTCCATTCGAGCGACGCACTCGGCAACAGTTGCGCCTACGTTTCCGGCGCCTACAACGGTGAGCTTCATTCTGCTTGGGGATTGTCGGTGATGAAGGAGTTTGGAGGATACATCGATTTCGGATTTCGGATTTCGGATTTCGGAGGAACCCGGACGTTGGACTGCGGACAATGGAGGTGCGGCAGAGGACGGGGCACTGGACAGATGACAAAGGACTGAACCCGCAACCAGCCAACTTCCCGATTCGGACTATCTACATCGCAAGTCCGATATTCCCATCGAAATCTGATATCCCAAAGCGTGCCCATGCGCCGTCTCCTTATCACCGCCCTCGGCCTCCTCGCCCTGCCCCTGCAGGCTCAGCCTGAGCGACCCAACAACGTCATCGTAATGGTTGCGGATGGTGCAGGGCCGAGTGCTCCCGCGCTTACTCGCCGCGTCGTCGGAAGGCCGCTGGCGCTCGATGGCTATTTAACGGGCTCCGTTGCAACGGCGGCGACCAGTCATGAAATCACGGACTCGGCGGCGGCTGCAACGGCTTACGCGTGCGGCGTGCGAAGCTATAAGGGCTCAATCGGCGTTGATTCAACGGGCGCTCCATGCAGAACAATTCTGGAGGCCGCTGAGGCAAGCGGCATGGCTAGTGGGCTTGTCACAACCGCCTACATCGCCGATGCCACGCCGGGAGCGTTTGCTGCGCACGCACTCGAACGAGGTGAAAAAGAATCGATCGCAGAGCAGATGCTTCAACAGGGCATAGAGGTCATTTTGGGGGGCGGACTTGACCATTTCCTTCCGCCACCTTCCGGAACCAGAAGCGATGGCCGCAATCTTTTCGATGAGGCAAGGACGGCGGGCTATGACGTGATTACGGCGCCAAGCGAGCTAGCCTCGGCCAGAGCTCCTCTTCTGGGGCTCTTCGCGCCAGGCACCATGGATTTTGAGATGGATCGCGATCCTGCGATCGAACCAGGCCTGAAAGACATGACGCAGAAGGCGCTGTCGCTACTCGCAGAAGGAGACCGAGGATTCTTCTTGTTGATTGAAGCGGAAGGGACCGACGACAGTGGTCACTCTCAAGACGGCGCGGCACTGGCTCGCGAGATGGAAAGCTTTGATGACCTGTTTCGGCACGTCATCGCGTTTGCCGAAAGCGATGGTAACACACTCGTGATCGCGCTCTCCGACCACGACACCGGGGGGCTCGGCGTTGGCCGAAACGGCTCTTACAACTGGAATGCGGAGGTTTTGCGTGACGTTGTGCGAAGCACCCGCTGGATGCAACGCCGCGTCAGGGAGGGTCAGGATCCGTTCGATGTTTTCCGCGAGTCGACGGGAATCAGCGACCTGAACGAAGACGAGCTTTCCCGGATTGCGGCTGCCGAGAATGGACAGGTTCAGCGAGCGTTTGCCAGGATTCTATCGGACAGGGCGGGGATTGGCTGGTCCACAAGCGGGCATACGGAAGCCGACGTCAATCTCTACAGCTTCGGCCCCGGCAGCAATCTGTTCCGCGGCCACCTGGAGAGCGACGAAGTAGGTCGAAGGCTGTTTGAAGTCCTTGGATTCTGAAAAGTGAAGCGGGTAGAGTGAACAGCGAAAAGTGAAAAGAGAAAAGTAGTTGGTCTGGAAACCCGTCCCTCTCTGAGGGAGGTGCCGCGCTTGCGAGGCGGAGGGTGAGCACCAGCATGGCGCGAAGCCACAATTCGTTCTCCTTACCATCCACCTGGCCAGTGCGCCGCCAACCCTCGTCCGCTTCGCGGAAAGCCCCATTGGGAAGGGAGCGGTTTGAGCGAGCGGGAACCGCAGCGGCGCTCCCTCTGCTTATCCTACGCCGACCGCGCTTCCCACATGCTAATCTCCGAAGCCACCTTTGTCGTAACCGACACCGAGACCACAGGGTCGCGGGCGGGTGACGACCGGGTGATTGAGATCGGGGCGGTGAAGGTGCAGGCCGGCAAGCTCACCGAGACTTTCCAGCAGCTCATCAACCCTGGCCGCTACATCCCGCGGCGCATCACGCAGCTCACGGGGATCTCGACGGGCATGGTGCTCGACCAGCCGACGGCCGAAGAGGTACTCCCGGACTTTCTGGATTTCCTGGGCGATGGTGTTTTCGTCGCACACAATCTTCCATTCGATCAGCGCTTTATCGAAGTAGAGCTGGAGATCGCAGGATTGGAAGGCCTCCGCAATCCGAGCCTGGATACCCTACGGCTCGCGCGCAGGTTGTATTCGGCGCTTCCATCCAAAGGCCTGAGCAAACTGACACGATACTTTGAGATTGAGGTTGATGGCAGACACCGCGCCCTAGGTGATGCCGTGGCCACGGCCAAACTCCTCAACATGTTTATTGATCGGATGCGGATGGAGTTTGGCGTTCAGACCGTTGAGGATCTGCTCGGCTTCCAGCGACGGCGGTACCGCGATACGCGCCGCGAGCCGTCGCATCTGAAGCGTATTCGCAATGAGGTGTTGCCCAACCTACCGGATCGTCCAGGCGTCTATTTCATGCGCGATCGGCGAGGCGCCGTGATCTACGTAGGCAAGGCGAAAAGCCTCAACAGCCGCGTTAGGAGCTATTTCGCGGCGGTAGACAATCATCGACCGGAAATTCGAAGGCTGGTCCGCGACGTGCGAGACATCACATGGGAGGAAACGGGCACCGAGCTGTCCGCTCTCATTGAGGAGTCTAAAGCCATCAAACACCACACGCCGACGCACAACAGTGTGCAGCTCAAATATCGCGACTATCCATTCCTCCGCCTCGACACTACTCATCGCTTTCCGACGCTTTCTCGTACGGTTCGCATCGACTCCGACGGAGCCGAATACTTCGGGCCGATCGGCCAACGCAAGGTCGCTGACGAACTGGTAGAACTGGTCAACCGCCTATTCCAACTTCGGGAATGCGACGACGGGACGTTCGCGCTCGGTCGCCCGTGCCTCTACCACGACTTGGGCCGTTGCGCTGCGCCGTGCGTCGGTGGAGACGCGGAGCAAGCCTACCCGATGATCGTCGATCAGGTCCGTGCTTTCCTGGCGGGTCACGACGAAACGGTCATGGAATTGGTCGAGGAAGCCATGCTCGAGGCATCCGCGAGGAAGGAGTATGAGCAGGCGGCGTGGTTCCGGAATCAGCTCGGACGGTTGAGAAAAACCCTCAACGGCCATCGGCAACTCGTAGCCGTTGTACATGAGCACAACGCCGTACTTGTCGAACGGCTCGCGGACGGCGGCGGATCGCAGCTTTTCTTCATTCGGTACGGCCGTCTCGCCGCACGTATCGATGTCTCCGCCGATCTGTCTTTCGTCGAACAGGCCAGTTTGACCACTGCACTTTCCGAGTATTTCGACGGGTCGGTGACTCCGCCGGAGCGCTTCGACCGCCCGGATGTAGACGAAATCCGAATCATTGCGCATTGGATACGCCTTCGCGAGAACGATACCAAACAGATTTGCTGGACGCCCGAGACGGATTTCGAGGAGTTCAACGAAAGAGTTTATCGCGCACTGTCCGTTTCCCTACAAAACCAGATGGTCGTAGAGGCGGCAGGAGTATGAAAGCGATTGGTCTAGGCGTCCTGCTGATCGCAGTGTTGGGCATCTTCGCTCTGCGCTCGAACCTCAACGAAACGGCAGGCTTTTCCTCGCCCAACGAGGTTGAATTACCGCTTGGCGATTCGACCGTCACGGTCGTCATTCACGAGCACGACGAGCCGTCGTTCGCCATGCTGGTCCTCCACGACGACGAAAACACGGCGGTGGAAGCTGGCCTCGCCTTCGCGGAGGAGTATGGTGGGCGGTTGGTTGAGCTGCGCGCGCAGGGCGAACGCCGCGTCCGCTTTTCGATCGGTGGCGTGCACTACGATCTCGACCCGAACCGCATTTTTACGGAAGTTGGCATCCGGGCGACACTCTCGCCCAATGCGGCAGACGAAGCGGTTATCGCAACGAGGACTTTCGCCGACAGCCTTGTCGCTCTCTACGATCCGGATGATGTCATCGTCACCCTCCACAACAACACGCCGGAGAATTATTCTGCACTCAGTTATGCGGAAGGCGGCCAATTCGAAAGTGATGCCGAAGCGGTCCACATTGAGGAAGGCGTTGATCCAGACGACTTCTTTTATGTAACCGATCGTCGACTATTCGATGCGCTCCGCGACGCCGATTTCAACGTTGTTATTCAGAACAATGCGAGCGTTAGGGACGATGGGTCGCTCTCCGTTTGGGCTGCGCGGAGGAATTTGCTCTACGTGAATGTCGAGGCTGAACACGGCCATTGTGAGCAGCAGAAGGCCATGATTAAAGCGCTCGAAATTGTTCTCGCAAGTTTAGGCAATCGGGATTGACCGAAGTAAATGCTGGCGGATTCGAGCGCATCTCGGAGGCTTCTCCGCGGAACAAAGCACGTGTTCGATTTATCGAGCCGCCGCGACTGCAAGTTGTTGAGAAATGAGGATAGGCAGGACCGAATTGCTGCCGAGGTAGTAGGACGGGCTTACGCCCACTGATTTACGCTCATGCAATTTTCCCTGCAAACCGCGCTTCCTATTCTGGAGCGCACGCCGTCCGTCCTGAACGAGCTTCTTTGCGGCGTCGGCGACGCGTGGACAACGCCAAACGAAGGCGCGGGAACGTGGAGCCCGTTCGATGTGGTTGGCCACCTGATCCATGGGGAACGAACGGACTGGATTCCGCGAGCGCGGATCATCCTTGGGCACGGCGAGGCGCGTCCCTTCGATCCGTTCGATCGAACTGCCCAATTCGAGGAGAGCAGGGGCAAGTCAATGAAGACGCTCCTTGACGAATTCGCTGAACTCCGCGAGAAGAATCTAATGGCCTTACACGACATGAATATGCAAACCGTTGACCTCGAAAGGATGGGTGTACATCCTGAGTTGGGTCCGGTGAGTCTGGCGCATTTACTAGCCGTTTGGGTCGTTCACGACCTCGGGCACATCGCGCAAATAAGCCGGGTAATGGCGAAGCAGTATGCTAACGAAATAGGTGCCTGGAGCGGAAGCGGCTATCTCGGCGTGCTCGGCGACCGACTGGTGAAGTGATCGTCTCTCGATCCGACTTCGACGCGGAGGCTGTTCGCAGGCATTACGACGAACTGGATACATTCTATAGGGAGATCTGGGGAGAACACGTTCATCACGGATTGTTTGAGCGCGGCGATGAATCTGTGGAAGAGGCTACGGAAGCGCTCATCACCAAAGTGGCTGACGTCGCACAAATCGGCGCGGGTGATCTCGTCTGCGATGTTGGGTGTGGCTACGGCGGCACAGCCCGCTGGCTTGCGGAGGATCGGGGTGCGCGAGTAACCGGCCTGACTCTCTCGGAAGCACAAGCGAGATATGCCCGAGCGCAACGAGTTCGTGATGGCGGTCCGGAGCCTTCAATTCTCCTGCGCGATTGGCTGGAAAATGAGCTGCCGGACGCACAGTTCGATGCGGTGATCGCGATAGAGAGCACGACTCACATGCCAAATCGAGAGCGCGTATTTTCGGAGATGGCGCGGGTTCTCAAGCCCGGGGGGTGCCTCGTCGCTTGTATCCGGATGACAAGCGAAAATCCTTCGGAACGCAACATCAGATATCTCCTCGAACCCATCTGCCGCGATGGCCGATTGGCTGGAATGGCAAGCGCTTCGGAAAACCGGATGTGGATGGAAGCCGCCGGCTTAGTAATCGAAGCTTTCGAGGATTTAAGCCCACACGTCGCTCGGACATGGACGATCTGCATCCGCCGTGCGGCCGTCGGAGTGCTTCGCGATAGTCGCTACCGTGCGTTTCTTCGCGACTCATCCATGCGAGATCGTGGTTTCGTGGGAACACTCCTCAGGATCCGTGCTGCCTACGCAATCGGAGCCATGAAATATGGCTTTGTGGTTGCAAAAAGGCCGGAATAGCTTCTCCAATCGCTTTAAGGGTGGCGCTGGATAGCCGATACAAATCGGGCAGACTATGCCACAGTTACGTCCGATATTCTCTCGCACCAATCCGTACGCGCACACTCCGGTTACGTTTGTGCGCGTGCTGTCGCCCGACTCGGGTGGGGCGGCCCACGTGCTGTTGACGGCCTGGTTTATTTCGATGATGCCCATGATCATCGGAGGACTGATGGTGCTCCGCGGCTCGGCCTTCTCGACACAAGTGGCAGGTGTCGAACTTCAGCTGACCTTGTACGTCCCGATGGTTCCGTGTGCGCTCATTGCAATCTGGTTCGGATATTCGTGGGGTGCCATTCCCGCCTTTATAGTGCATGCGACGGTGGCCATAGCTGCGGGGCTCGGAACTCGGTTGGCGTTGCTCCTTGGTTTGACAGATCTACTTGCGCTGGGCGTGCTGGTGGTTGCGTATCAAGCAATTCCTGCCTCGACTACGCTTCGCTCCCTCGGATCTCTTGTGTTCTTCGTGTTGACGTCGTTCGTGGCCGTACTCGCTGCGGCATCGGCAGCATTCGTCTGGGCGTCGGCGCGCAGCCTCTCACCGGCAGAGACCCTCGCGATCTGGCAAGGCTGGTGGATCGGTGGTTTCATCCTGCACGTTTTTGTCACCGCGCCGCTTTTGTTCTTTTTTGGTTGCCGCGTTGAGGACTGGAAGAGGAAGGCAGATTTTCACGCGGTCCGCCCGGAGGTCATGACTCCGGGCCGTGTCCTTGCAGCCTACGGCCTCGCCGTTTGTGCGCTCGTCGGTTACGGCTTGCTCCTTCGGTATTTCGGGTGGGCCGAGGTGCTTACGTCGGAGGTGACTACGCAGGAGGTTTTCACCGCGCTCAACGGCCTCTCCATGCTTGAGTGGATCACCTTCGGATTCATCGCGCTCGTTGGCTATTTCGGGTATCTCATCGCGAGGGGATGGAGCAAGACAGCGGCGGAGCTCAGATCGGCCAGGAATCTTCTTGAAGAGCTCCTCAACGAGCGAGAGCTCGATCAGGCCCGGCTTGTCGAGTTCGCCGTCGAGCAGGAGCAGGCCCGCCACGCCAGAGACACGTTCTTCTCCATCCTTTCGCACGATCTACGCGGACCGATGGGCTCGCTGCTTGGGCTTTCGCAAGTAGCCGAAAACCGAGCCGGTTCGAACGGCGACAAAGAGCTGGTGGAAATGGCAGGGTTGATGAATAGGTCCGCGGAGCGCCTTTATAGCCTGCTCATCAATTTGCTTGAATGGTCGCGCCTCCAAACTGGCCAAATGCGCGTCGAGTTGGCTCGCATCAGCCTCGCGGAACTCGTCTCCGAGGTGGTGGACGTGCTAGCCGGACCGTCCTCCGAAAAAGGCGTTTGGTTGAACAATCGCGTGGTGCCGGACACCATGGCGGATGCCGACCCGGTCATGTTGCGTTCTGTGATTCTCAACCTCGTTAGCAACGGGCTCAAGTACACGCAAGGAGGTGGCAGCGTAACCATTCGCGCAGACCAGGTCGCCGATATGCTTGCTATCTCCGTGCAAGACACCGGTGTTGGGATGTGCGAAGCAGACACGGGTCGCCTTTTCAAGATAGGAGAATGTCTGTCGCGGGCGGGTACGAATGGCGAACGGGGTAGCGGTCTGGGGCTTATCCTCTGCAAGGAAATGATCGAGCGGCATGGCGGGACGATTTCGGTAGAGAGTAGTGTCGGCGAGGGCAGCACGTTCCGTGTCGTTCTTCCAATCGAGGAGCTGAAGCCGCAGCACAACGAGCTGCTAGAGGTCATCGGAGCCGAGTAGGAATCCGGCTGCGATGCTGGTTGTTCGGCGGGAAATCGCACAGTCGCTTCGTGGTTGGAGCGTTGAGGGACTGGGTATATTTCGGCCCTCCTTGCGCTAGCGAACATATTTTCACGAATGGCGACCAACACGTCCGACATCCGAAACGGCCTCACGCTTCTCTGGAACGGTGACCTATGGACGATCATCGAGTTCATGCACGTCAAACCCGGGAAAGGCGGGGCGTTCGTCCGCACAAAGTTGAAGAACGTGCGCAACGGCAAGACCGTTGACAACACCTTCCGTGCAGGCGAGCGCCTAGAAACGGCGCGGGTCGAGCGCCGACAGATGCAGTATTTGTACGCGGACGAGGTAGGTCTCCACTTCATGAATACGGAGACCTACGAGCAGGTCGCTTTGCCGAAGAGCCTGGTGCCGGGGAAGGAGTTTATCAAAGAAGGCGAAAGCGTGGATGTGATGGTCAACGCAGGCACGGAGGAGCCGCTCTCCGTGGAGATTCCGCGTCACGTTGAGTTGCTCATTGCCGAGACCGACCCGGGCTTGAAAGGCGACACGGCGACCGGAGCCACGAAACCCGCCACCCTCGAAAGCGGCGCGATCGTAAACGTGCCTCTGTTTCTCAACGAGGGCGATCTGATCCGCGTCGATACGTCGAACGGTGAGTATCAGACCCGTGTGACAGCCGCCTGAATCTGCCGTGCACTGAATTCTCTCGACATCGGTACATTCGGGCGTTCGTCCGCCAAACAGTTTCCAAGATCATGGACCTCGAATTAATCGAACGGCTCATTGAAATAGTGGCCCAGAGCGGCATGGCCGAGGTCGAGGTGGAGCACGAAGACTTCAAAGTAGTTGTGCGTGCCCACCAACAGGCGGTTTATGCTGCCGCGCCTCAACCCGTCATCGCGATAGCGCCGCCACCTGTCGTAGCTGGGGCTTCGCCTGCGGCCGCTGTCGTTGGGACAGAAGCCCCCGTATCGGGTGGAGCCGCCGCTGAAACGCCCGGTACGGTTGTTCATGCGCCCATCGTTGGCACGCTCTACAGCGCGCCGGCCCCCGGTGCAGATCCCTTCGTCAACGTGGGCGCGCGCGTAGAAGTTGGCTCGGTGCTTTGTATCATCGAAGCGATGAAGCTCATGAACGAGATCCAGAGCGAGCATGCTGGTATTGTCCTGCAAATTCTTGTCGGCGATGGACAGCCTGTTGAGTATGACCAGCCCTTGTTCATCATCGATGAAGCCTGAGGGCACCGGTCGCGTGAGTAGTCGCCTTCGAAGTTTGTTCGACCCATTTCACCTCGCGCGTGATGCGGCGCACGCGGCCGTGGCTAGTCACGTTTTTCGTACCGTCGAGTAATGATCAAAAAGGTTCTCATTGCAAACCGGGGCGAGATCGCGTTGCGCGTTATCCGAACGTGCCGTGACATCGGGATAAAGACCGTGGCCGTATACTCAACCGCCGACCGCGACACACTGCCCGTCCGCTTCGCGGATGAGGCTGTGTGTATCGGGCCACCGCCATCGTCGGATAGCTATCTCAGGATGGATCGCATCATCGCCGCGGCCGAGGTTACGGGAGCCGATGCCATCCACCCTGGCTACGGATTCCTTGCAGAAAATGCTGATTTCGCTTCCGTCTGTGCCGACCACGACCTGATTTTCATCGGCCCAACGCCCGATACCATTCGCCGTATGGGCGACAAGAGTGTCGCGAAAGAGACGATGCGGGCCGCCGGGGTCCCGGTGGTTCCGGGCTCGGATGGAGAAGTTGATGATGTGAAGGAGGCCGCACGCATCGCCGCCGAGTTCGGCTATCCCGTCATGGTTAAGGCGAGCGCAGGGGGGGGTGGTAGAGGTATGCGCATGGCTGTTGATGAAGCCGATCTCTTGACAAAATTTGTCGCGGCGAGCACTGAAGCAGCGGCCGCGTTTGGCAATGGGCAGGTGTACATCGAGAAGTTTGTGGAAGAGCCGCGCCACATAGAGATACAGCTCGTTGGCGACGGCCAGGGCACTGTGATCCACTTTGGCGAGCGCGAGTGCTCTATTCAACGGCGCCACCAGAAGCTCCTCGAAGAATCTCCAAGTCCTATCGTGGACGAAGCCCTTCGTGCTCGCATGGGTGCCGCCGCCATCAGTGGCGCAGCAGCAGTCAATTACGCAGGAGCGGGCACCGTTGAGTTCCTCGTCGACAAGAACAAGGATTTTTACTTCATGGAGATGAACACGCGAATCCAGGTCGAACACTGCGTTACCGAAGAGGTGACGGACACGGATTTAATCGAATGGCAGATTCGTATTGCAGATGGCGAGAAGATCAGGTCCGAAAGCCGCACACCCAAGGGCCATGCGATCGAGTGCCGAATCAACGCCGAGGATCCGTTCCGCAATTTTTCGCCCTCTCCAGGCACGATTGAGGGCTTCCACTCGCCCAAAGGCTTTGGAGTCCGCTGCGACACGCACGTTTATGCTGGCTACCGCATTCCCCCTTATTACGATTCTATGATCGCAAAGCTCATCGTGCGAGATCACGACCGCGAGCGTGCGATCAACAAGATGCTCCGCTCGCTGAACGAGTTCGTAATCGAAGGCATTAAGACGACTATCCCCTTTCATCAACAGCTTCTTGTCGACGAGCGCTTCCGTGCCGGAGATTTCGATACGAAGTTCCTCGAACGGTTTGAACTCGTGCTTCCGGAAGAGGGACGTGCAGGTTGATGGCGAATGACGTCGGCCAGGCGTCTTGTAGAACAGTAGCACGCTCAAGCCCGGCTCCCTTTAAGCCAATCAGCATTCACATTTCAGCACCCACCGTTTACCATGACCTTTCCCAACGACTGCCGCTACACGAAGGAACATGAGTGGATTCGACTAGGCGATGATGGCCTCGCCGCGATCGGCGTAACCGACTATGCCCAGGGCGAGCTTGGTGATATCGTTTTTATTGAGTTGGAGCCCGAGGGAACGGAAGTCGGGCCGTACGATGTTTTTGGAACAGTCGAGGCTGTCAAGACGGTTTCCGAACTATTTGCTCCAGTTGCTGGCACGATTGAAGCCGTCAATGAGGCATTGGAAGCCACGCCGGAGCTTGTCAACAGCGATCCATACGGAAATGGCTGGATGGTCAAAATCCGCCCCGCCAATGCCGCCGATATTGAGGGCCTGATGTCCGCAGACGAATACAAACACATGGTCGGTGCGGACTCGTAGCGTCGCCCCCAACCAATCCGGGATTTCGTAGGGACACGGCACGCCGTGTCCCTACGCATTTAGACAAGCACCCAATGCAACATCAACTCATCGTCGTTCTCGATTTCGGAAGCCAAACCACCCAGCTGATTGCACGGCGTGTACGGGAGGCCGGCGTGTACTGCGAGATCCACCCGTGCACACTGTCAGCCGATGAGCTGTCAGCAATGTGGCCGGTCGGCTTGATCCTTTCAGGAGGGCCATGCTCCGTTTACGATTATGGTGCTCCCCAGCTGGATCCGACCCTTTTAGAACTCAAGCAACAGAGCAGCGGTAGGCCGGTGCCGGTCCTTGGAATCTGCTACGGTCTACAAGCGATGGCCCATACGCTTGGAGGCACAGTGCAGCCGGACGAACGGCGCGAATTCGGCCGTTCACGGCTTGGATCGCACGAAGACATCCCTTTGTTCGACGGCTTTCCAGAAGGTTCGGTTGTTTGGATGAGCCATGGAGACCGCCTCACAAAAATGCCCGACGGATTTCGGGTCATCGCGGGAACAGACAATGCTCCAATCGCTGCGGTGGCGGCGGCCGACCAGCCACTGTTCGGCGTACAGTTTCATCCGGAAGTGGCCCACACCGAACACGGAGCACGCTTGCTGGAGAACTTTGTGCTCCGAGTTTGCGGTTGTCGTGGAGACTGGTCCATGGGTTCGTTTGTGGAGGAGAAGAAGCGCGAAATCTGTGCGCAAGTTGGCGATGACCATGTAATCCTTGGGCTCTCTGGTGGCGTCGATTCTTCTGTCGCCGCTGTGCTCCTTCACGAGTCAATTGGTAATCAACTCACGTGCGTCTTCGTCAACAACGGGTTGCTGCGTGCGGGTGAGTACGAGCAAGTGCAATCCACCTTCCGCAACGGCTTCGACATTGACTTGCGCGCCATAGACGCCACCGAGCTTTTCCTCAGCCGCCTTGACGGCGTGGGCGACCCCGAGAAGAAGCGAAAGATTATCGGGCATGCGTTCATCGAGGTCTTCAATGAGGCAACCGAGGCTATCACACACGAGTTGGGGACGAAGCCACGCTTTCTCGCACAGGGTACGCTCTATCCCGACGTGATCGAGAGCGTAAGTTTTCGCGGTCCATCTGCCACGATCAAGACTCACCACAATGTTGGTGGTTTGCCGAAGGAGTTGGGTTTCGAGCTCATCGAGCCTTTCCGTGAACTCTTTAAGGACGAGGTTCGCGAACTCGGGCGCGAATTGAATCTGCCCGAGGCAATTATCGGTCGCCACCCGTTCCCAGGCCCCGGGCTCGCGGTGCGGCACCTTGGCCCCGTCACGCGCGATGGCCTCGAACTTCTCAGGCAAGCCGACAAGATATTCATCGACGAACTCCAGCAAAACGGCCTGTACGACGACGTATGGCAGGCCTTTGTCGTCCTGCTCCCGGTTCAATCCGTGGGCGTGATGGGCGATTACCGGACGTACGAGCAAGCCGTGTGCATCCGCGCGGTTACATCCGTGGACGGAATGACAGCCGACTGGGCACATCTCCCGCACGAGTTTCTTGGTCGCGTTTCCAACCGCATTATCAACGAAGTTCGAGGCATTAACCGCGTCGCCTACGACATCTCATCCAAGCCGCCGGCAACGATCGAGTGGGAGTAGGAACTTTGGGGAAGGCGGTGTCGGTTCAGGCGCACGTCGATAAATTGGACGCACCACCATCTGACAAGCCACGATCCGATGCCCCGCTGGATACTCGTTGTTAGCCTCGTTCTTTCGGCCTGGTCGGTTGCTGGTCAGCCCGATTCGGCACCACGGGTACCGGCGGCTGAGACGAGTTTCGACAGCGGCATCCAGAGCTACGTGGTCGGCGAGTACTCTGAGGCCTACAGACTTTTCACACGGGCGGCGGGCGATTTTGGCTACAACGCCCGGACGACAGCAGCACTCCTCATGGCGGGCAAATCGGCTTACGCGAACGGAGACTCTGATCTGGCGCTCTCGACCCTAACGACGTTTCTACGCCTCTATCCGCGCAGCCGGTATGTCGGCGAAGCCGAAAACCTCCTTCGACAATCCGCGCAGGGTGGCGTGACGGGGCCAGACATCTTTGAGTTGGGCGTCATTCTTCCTGCCACCGGGGAGAGCGGGTACCTCGCGCAAGCGCTGTTCAACGGTGTCCGGCTGGCGGTGGATGGATACAATGCCCGGGCACCACGTCGCCCCGTGCGGCTCGTATTTCGAGACACCGAGGGCTCCGAGGTAGGCGCCAGCGTAGCCATGAACCTCGTTGTGCGCGAAGGAGTCGAGGCGGTGGTAGGGCCGCTATTCAGTGAGGAAGCCGTGTCAGCAGCGGCCGTGGCCGAGCGCGAAGGAATGGTGCTCGTCGCCCCTCTGGCCACGGAGGAAAGCGTTTCGGCGGGGCGCCGGTTCGTCTTTCAGGCCAACCCTACGTTTTCGATGCGCGGCCGGGCGATGGCGCGTTTTGCTGTCGAAGACCTGCGACTTAGTCGGCTTGGTGTTGTCGCCCAGACCGGATCCTTCGGCGAAGTGATGGCTGCGGCTTTTCAGGAGGAAGCTCAGGGACTGGGCGCGGCGGTTTCCCTTTCTCAGCGGATCGGTGCGAACGACTGGGATCGACTTCCAACCGTAGTCGGCGCGGACGCGATGCGCCGGATCGACGCGGTCTATTTGCCCGTGACGGGATCGGACGGCCCGGAACACGCGGCGCAGGCTTTGCGCGGGCTGGAAGCGATGGGCCTCGAAGGCATCGTCGGGACGCTAGGAAACACAGAGTGGGAAGGTCTCGCCGCGTCAAAAGAGCGCGCAAGTCGCTTTGGGACATATTTCACGGCCGATTTCAACATGAACGAGGAGGCGTCAGTCGGTTTCGTGGCGCGGTATCACGAACTAGCGGGAATTCAGGCCGACCGACTCGCGCTCATCGGATACGACACCGCCCAGTTTATCCTGAATCAGATCAATAGTGGTGTCGAGGGCCCGCTCGCCGAGAAACTCCGCGGCGCTCCGCTACACAGAGGACTGGCCCACACGATCGAATTTGCGGGAGGGCAGGTGAATCGAGCCCTTTTCATTATGGCGTACCGTGGCGGCGACCCCGTGCTTGTCCAGTAGCAGCGCCCATTTCGGAATCCCCTAGAAGACGGTCCACAAGAGGCGCGGCCGCCCGGCGACGTGGCTATTCTGCGGCAATAAGCCGAAGCAACGTGTCGTTGTGCCTCGCGCCTCCCCATCAGAAATCTTCCATGGTCCGCCGAATTCCCTTACGTCATGCACTGCTCGTGGTCTGCATTGCTGCAACGGGGTGCTCTGGAAGTACGGGCGCGTCAGCGGATTCGCCCGAGGAAGCTTACCAGCGTGGGATGCAGTACTTCGAGCAGGGCAAGTACGACCGCGCCGCTGAATACCTCAAAGTGGTCTTCGACTTCGGCAGAACCAACGAGTTTGCCGACGAAGCGCAAATCTATCTCGCGCAAGCCTATTACGAGGACGAGCAGTACTTGCTAGCGGGCACCGAGTTCACCCGCTTTATCGACTTGTACACAAGGGATCCACGCGTTGAGGAGGCTGAGCTCGGGCGTATCCGTGCGTACTACGAATTGAGCCCGGCCTACAACCTCGACCAGACCGATAGCGAACGAGCCATCGCCTATATCCGCCTGTTTCTGACACGCTATCCCAGTAGCGTGTTCTCGGACGATGTAGTCGTTATTCTGGAGGAACTACGCGAGAAACTTGCACGCAAGCAGTTCCAGGCTGGCCGCTTGTACGAGCGCCGCGAGCTGTTTGAAGCCGCCATCCTTTCCTTCGAAACTGTGCTGAGCGATTTCTCGACATCGCCTTTCGCAGACGACGCGCTGCTTGGCGTCCTTCGGGCGCAGGTCGGCTTCGCCGAGAAGAGCATCGTTTCGCGCCAGACGGACCGGTATCAGGCCGCGCTCGACACCTACGACCGGCTGCTTCAGCTCTTTCCGAGCAGCCCACTGCTGAGCGAAGCAGAGCGCTACTACGACCGCGCGTTCACGGGCCGACAAAGCGTCTCCGGCGAACAGGCCAGCAACTGAGCGGCTGAATGCGTGGAGGACCGACGCCATGAGCCCTTCCACCCTGATCGTATTTGGCGGCTCCTTCAATCCGCCCCACGTTGCGCATCTGGCCATTGCCGAGGCCGCCGCCGACTCCGTGGAAAGCAGCCGGGTGATGTGGATGCCTGCTGCCACACCCCCTCATAAGCAGAACGATGCGGACCTGGCCTCCGCCGAACATCGGCTCGCGATGACCCGGCTGGCCATTGAGGGAAACGGCCGGTTCGAGGTCTCGGACATGGAGATCCGGCGCGGCGACGTTTCGTTTACGGTGGATACATTGCGGGTGCTGGCGGACGCCAACCCCGATGCCGAACTTGCCCTGCTGCTTGGCGGCGACAGCCTAGTCGAGTTTCCCTCGTGGCGCGAGCCGGAGGCGATTCTGGAGTTGGCGCGGCTACTTGTTTACAGGCGTCCGGGCGCGCACGAGGACGCCATTCCCAACTGGGTGATGGAGCGCGTTACTTTTATTGACGCGCTAGAGGTTGATGTGTCGAGCACCGAGCTACGTCAGCGCATACGGGAGGGGAGAAGTGTGCAGAATCTGGTGCCGAAAAATGTGATTGACTATGTTAATGTAAATGCGCTGTATCGCTAACGTTTGTTTGTGCGGGTTGGGATTGGGTACGACAGGCTTTTAATGCGGTTGGTCGATGAAGTCGAAATTAGCGTGTTGATCACACGGTACGTGGATGAAGTGGACCCGGACGGTTACCTAGTCAATGCCGACCAGCTTATTGAGGACGAACTTCTTTCGCCCTACGCCTTCATCCAAATCGTAGCAGGAGATGTCGACCCGACAATTGGCCAGTTTGATTATGTGTATCTCAATGGTGAGGAGACACAGATCGGCATCATGTCCGGGGCGCGGTTGGACTTTCGTCCGTTCACATTCTTCTTTGATGTGCGCGAACTTCGGTTTCCTGATGGGAGCGTGGATGCCAGTGGTCAACTGATTCCTGCGGAGAACACGATTGTCATTGATATCGATGCTAAAGGTCGTACTATTATTCATGCAAGCCGGATCACAAGGCGGCACTCACTCCGGTGGTCTGATTACCTAACCTGCTAACTATAAATGGGCTTAATCGATATGGATTCCGCAACCTGAATAGTGCGCTTGGTCATATTCATTCTCGCCGCTGTTATGGTTGCTGCTGCAACCGATGTGTGGGCGTTGCTCATTGAACCGGAGACTGACGACTAGATGTCCGCAATCGAGGCCGCCAAAACGCCGAAGTCCAACCGCTTGATCAAAAGAGGCGGTTGTGCAATCTTTCTCGCATTTCCCTTACTCGTGCTCTCCTACTACGTCTTCCGGCCGCAACCGTTTGACGATCACCCCGGTCCGGTTTCAGAAGTTCACGCCATACCTGGCACCGCCTCCGAAAACAGGTACAACGCTGTATTCGACGCGGCTGTCACGGACGACGGCTCCATGCACGTGGCCTGGCTCGAAGGAGAACGAGTACGGTACACGGCGAGCTATGATGATGGCCGGACGTGGAGCGCTCCGATAGGCTTCGAAGAAAACGGTCGCCCTGCGTTCGTTGTCATGGGTGACACCCTCCGGCTGGTTGTTTTGCGCCGCCTAGGGCTGGGGCTCGCGATGTGGGCAAGCGTTGACGGTGGGCGGACATGGGGGCCACCCGCGGAGGGACTCCAATGGTGGTCCCTCGGCAGTGCATCCGTGACAGTCACTGACTCCAGCGAGATCTGGATCGCCTTTCGCGGAAACCGTCATCCACCAGATCCCGCGCCCAACCCCATTTTCCACAGGTATGAGAACGGAGTGCAGACGCGGTATGATCCGCGAAGCAAGCCATGGGGATACTACGTTTCGAGGAGTGTGGATGGCGGTCAGACATGGCGACAGCCAATCCCTTTCCGTCCCGTGCCGGATCCGCTTTCGAGCTACGAGGCAAGTACGACGATGCCGCCACAGCTTCATGGTTCTCCTTCGATTGCCGCTTGGGAGGGCCGATATTTCATGGCTTGGAACGAGGACTACGCAAACGGAGGTGTGTTGTACCTAGCTGTGAGCGACGATGACGGCCAAACGTGGAGTGAGCCGCGGCCACTCAATCGTGCCGAATACGAAGACCGAGCCGAGGCCCATACGTTCGCGTGTGGCGCGCCACCGTATCTGGTTCCCACGCCCGTGGGACTCCATCTGGTTAGGTGCGCGGGAGGATTTTTCCGCGCCGCAGATTGGTCCTTGCAGGGAAGGCCACCTGGATCGGAAGTACTGGTTTTGGCCGACGACGACGGGAGAGAATGGAACGAAGTCGAATTTCTTCCTGAACTAGGGGGAGGGGCCGTGGCCCCCGATCGTACAGGCGTGCTCCTGACGACAACTACCATACGCTACATGCGCCGGGACTGGTGGGTCGATACAGTCCTTGAACTATGGTTGGGATGGTCCAAGAGCGGACTTTGGGCAAACAATGACATTCTCGTGACCAGAGTTGGCTTGAGTGGAGCAGGGCCATCAGTAGTGCTCACGCCCCCGTTGTCTTACGCCGAACAAGCGAAGCTACGACGAGCGCGTGGGAGCACGTATGTGTTCTGGGTTGGACAATCCAAAGTTGGGCGAGAACGAGACACCTACGGCACCCCCGACGAACTCTTTTTCACCATCCTCACGGAGTCAGACCTATGAACAAGCCCTTTACCCTTGTCGCTGCACTACTCATCGCACTTGTTGCAAATGCTCCCAATACCTTGGCGCAAGCGCAGTTGCCTGCTCCGCTGTCTTCGGACGAGCTATTCGTCGCCTCCGACCAGAGCGACGACCCTGACCTCGATACGTATGCGTTCGATGAGGTTGAGATCAGCGTATTCGTTTCACGGTACATCGATGAGGTCAATGCCGAAGGACGTCTGGTTAACGCTGACCAGCTTATTGAGGAGAATCTTCTCTCGCCCTACGCATTTATTCAGTTGGTTGCAGGCGATGTCGATCCGACGATTGGGCAGTTCGATTACGCGTATCTCAACGGAACAGAAACGCAAGTTGGAATCTTGTCAGGGGTGCCCCTCGATTTCCGTCCATTCACGTTCTTCTTTGATGTGCGCGAGCTGCGCTTTCCGGATGGGAGTGTGGATGCAAATGGGTACCTGATCCCCGCTGAAAACACGATTGTTGTAGATATTGATGCATTTTATGACGACTCGGACCCGAGTAGGTCAGGAGTAGGGACGAATGTCGACTGATCAACCCGTGAGACTCCACTTAAGACCCTGTCCAGTTTTTTAGGGCCTCTTCTAACCAACCGATAATCCGTACATTGAATCGTTCAACGGAAGCCTCCGGGACGAATGCCTGAACCTGCACTGGTTCCTTTCACTCGCCGATGCCCGGACGAAGATTGAGGCGTGGCGACAGGAGTACAACGCCTTCCGCCCGCACCAGTCTTTGAACGATCTGACGCCGGAAGAATTCGAAGAACAGCACTACCCCAGAACGTCCGATTCTCTACTTCTGGCTGGGTGAGTTGAGGGGTACAGGTCAGAATTCGTTACCGGGCGTGGGGGCACGGGATCAATTACAGGAGTGCTCAAGAAGCTCGCAACTCGGCTGCTCTTTCATCTCGCAAGACAGGCTCATGTGCTGGCAACCAGAATCAACATTTCCCAGTTCAATACGAGTTCCTCCACGCAAAAAGAAACACTCTTCGCAATTTCCGTCTGAATATTGAACTAGAGCAGACGAACATTGCGGCCCGTACCGACGAGATCAGTTGCAAGCGCTCTGATAAATATCGCAGCTCACCTGCTTTCCCAACTCGCATGCCAGGCTCAAGTCGCGGCAGGCAGAATCAATATATCCGTAAAGAGCGTGGGCCTTCGCGTGAGATGGATTGATCGTAAGAAGTGAGTCGAGAAAAGTTCGCGCCTCATCGTATTCACCAAAATCCGCGCTTACCACGGCCCCGAAGAATAACATTTGTTGGTTAGTGTCAATTGGACTCTGAGCCGACGTGCCCAACGAGCCGACAGCCGCAAGGATTAACGAAACCAGGAGAGTGGCAGAGAGGACGCGCATGGTGCTTCTGATGAATTGGCACACAACGAAAGGTCGGTGCCCTGACGGTCTCTAGTCAATACGAAGCACGGACAATTATGACATGAACCAAACTTGGCCACTGCCTTTGGCTTTCCTTGCTCGGAGTTTGCCCTGGACTGACTCGTTTGCACTCTTAACTCCATGATTTCCGAGCCACCGGCCCGCTTGCGAGCGTTTCGCGGTAATCACAATCCCTGACTAAGTCCAAGCAACTCGACTTGCGCTTTATTTACGAAGCATTGCAGCCATTATCGCGTTGAGATTATTGTCAACTGGCCAGTTCGTAAATACATCCGACCGCCGATACGCAATATTCCCCTCGAATTCTAACCCCTGAGGCTCGCTTTCTGATCCAATCGAAACCCGGAGGTCACCATTCGACCATTGTTGGATGACAATCATTCTGTCATCAAAAATCCCGTCGCTGCAATGAAACATGGTTCGATAATCGCCAAATCGCTCAATGAGAGTCGAGTGGCACGATCCGGATTCTGACTCGTTTTCATATTGGATACGAACCGCGTCTGAACTGTACTTGGTCAAGGTCCATGACGTGGATCTGGCGCGAGCGAAGTAGTCGTTCGTGTCCATTTTCATGACGGACACATAAGTGGTATAAAAAGAACTGACATCTGTGGCCATTCCATCTGCCTGTGCCCGTGTCGACAGAGTCGTACACGAGATAACAATTAGACAGGAAGCGAGAGCAATGAGATGCGTCCTACACGTTCGGCCGCCGAACAAATGTTGACACACGTAAGGAACGAACATGCTTTTGGCCTCAGGCAAGTGATTTATCAAAATATCTTGGTGACTGGATAACGCGGTTGTGGGCTCTGAGCAGCTTGCAGCTAGCTCCGTACACACTGCCGGTGAACCTTGCACGAATTACTTGGAAGCCATCCATCTTAATTGACAATACAGTTCTTAAAACGTGGTCCATATAGATCGTTAAGATTATCGCCCCAGCTTGATGTTCGTCCGTCCATCAATTCGACGGTCACCTGTTCGATTCGGATGCAATCGGGTTCTCTTGCTCTGGCAACAAAAGTCGACGCCACAGATGACCATGGATTCCTCCATTCGTATAGGCTGGCTTGTGAGGAAGGCCATACTGGCCCCTCCACCACGAGCCATCGGGCCGAGTAAGTATTGCCTCCACTATCGCTTGTGTAAGCCGGATCACCTACTCTGTTTACAGGCTGAACGAGAATGCGAATGTACTTGATCGCGTTGCCACTCAAATTGGTGTTTCTCACCGCAAGTCTTACTGTATAGGTAGGCGGGTAATAAGCCATAATCCACGATTCTGACGACGACGTAGGATTCAAAACATAGAACAGACTCTCAATCTCGATGGGGCTGTTGGCCCGCCGCCAGATCACGATTGCGTTTCGGAGTTGATCTGGATCAAATCCCTCCGCGCGTTCAGGATCAAAACTCAGTGCCTCCTCGGCCTCGCGTATTGCATCAATATATCTCGACTGCTGTTCGTAGGCTTGTGATAACACATAGTGCAGATAGGCCAAATGGTTGCTCGACGGTGCGGGGACATAGGTCTTCTCAAATGAATCCTCGATGGCTCCGCTCCCACTATTCGACCCGGAGGGATCATTGTCGATTATTCGCTGAGCTATTGGCACTAATTCGCTATATCGTTCAAGTTCAAAGAGGAGTCTGACTTGATTAATGTTTGGAAATAGCCAGTTAGGATCCAGGTCGGCGGCCTCAGCATAGCGATCGACAGCGTCCTCCAGCTCACCGCTTCGTTCGGCTATCACGGCTAATCCATTGGCTGCCAAAGCCCAACGAGGCCAAATGAGAGATGATTCATGGATCAGAGTTCTTGCCTCGCTGACGTTTCCCTGGTTCAGTGCGACTCGAGCTTTCGCGTACAGCGCTCTCGCCTCATAAGTGGTATTCGTGCGTTCGAGTTCCTTTGCAAAGGTCGTGGCGTCCACCATTTCGGTCCACTGGTCACTTGTTGCTTCAGACGTGGATTTCCAGTTATCGAAGAAAGCGTCTATTCGGTTGTCGAGGATGTCGAGCATTCGAGTACGGAGATCTGAGAAATGAACTCCCGGATGCGACGAAACAAAGTCGCTGTAAAGAGACCTCGCGCCTTGGGGGCTGTTAAAATTCCCTGCCTCCAAAGCATCCAATATGGCAGATCGTTCCGCCTCTATCAGGGAAACGGTACTCGACGGATTATCCACGTCTACGTCTTTACCACCAAGGTATGCCGCCAAGAAGATTATGCCGATGATGCCTACTGCAATCACATTTAACCACAATAAAGAATCGCTTGCCTCTGCTACAGGATCATCATTGCCATGAGTCAGCGTTGAGGGCGATGATATTTCCGTTGCGCCTTGTGCTTGGTAGGCCGAGGCTGAAGCCTCATCTTCGTCAATATGATTGTTCCGGTCCACCAACTCGTCAACAAGCGCCTCATCAAATTGTACTGGATCATTTTTCGGCTCTGCATTCCATTGCGAAAGCTCTTCGCCATGAGCCGCAAGAAGTTGAGCAACACGATATCGTAGATAGAGTGCATCGGTCCTTTTCTCGTTTCCATCTGATTCGCTGAACGCCAACGCCATTATCCCTTTTTGAACGTCCTTCGATGCAAGCTCGCTGGCCGCCTGTTCGTAGAACCGTTCTTCCAGTGCTTCTGCATCGTCTACTGACCATTCAGCGCTTGGTCCAATAGGCTGATTTACCGAAACGTCACTTTTAAAGGTCGTCGAACCCACTTGCTCAGCATATTGCGACCTATCGACCACATCTGGCCCAGCTTCCGTTGTAGACCCATCGTCATCATTTGATGACGGTTTATTCTCCAAATCATCCTTCGCACCCGATAATCCCGGAAACAATCCAAAGAGGATGGCGAAGACGACGAACAAGATTAGTAATCCAAGCATTCTATCTCATCGTTGCGACAGATTCTGTTCACGCATCTTGCGGAGTTGTGCTACGCGAAGTCGAATGTAAACAGCATCTGCCTTCCTCTCATCTCCGTCCGCTTCGCTAAAAGCCTTTGCCCTTAAGCCCGGCCGGATATCTGGCCTGGAGAGTTCGTCGGCAGCCTGTTCATAGAATTGTTCGTCGAAGTTGTTGACGTCGAAGGTCTGCTCGCTCGGCCCCTTTTGAGACAAAGTGGTCTCCGTTAGTCGGCCCTTCATTTCCAAGTTCTGAATGAGTCTTGAAAGCAATCCACCCGGCCCAGATCCTTCCGACTCCGGTAATTGTCTTATCAGTTTCACAGCGACGAACAAGACCACTGCCCCAATCAATAGGATGACTCCCTGACTCGCACCAGAGTCAAGTGCTATCCCGCCCATACCGAAGAATATGATTAGTGCGGTCACACTTATCAACACTTTCCAAAAGAGTGTTATTTGGACTTCCCCCGATTTTTTGGACCGTTTGAGTTAGGCAGCGAGTTTGTGATTGTGTAGGTTTTCGAACTGCACGGGGCTCAGGTATCCGAGCGTCGAATGCAGCCGTGTGGGGTTGTAGAACGACTCAATGTAGTCGAAGATCTCCGACGTTGCCTCGGCCCGCGTGGTGAACCGGCACTGGTGGATCAGTTCCGTCTTTAACGTCGGGAAGAAGCTCTCTGCGACGGCGTTGTCGTGGCACTCACCGCGTCGGCTCATGCTTGCGTAGGCGCCGTTATCGCGAAGCAGGGCCAGGTGTGCCTCGCTCGTGTACTGCGACCCTCGGTCGGAGTGATGCAGCAATCCCGGGTGCGGTCGGCGAGTGCCTAGTGCGTGCTTGAGCGCACGCGTGACGAGCTCTGTCGCCAGTCGGCTACTCGTCGCATGACCTATCACCCGCCGCGAGAAGAGATCGACTATGACCGCGACGTAGAGCCAGCCTTCTCTCGTGGGTACGTAGGTGATGTCGGCCACCCACTTTTCGTTTGGCGCCTCGGCGGTGAAGGCACGAGCGAGATGGTTGGGAGCAGCAACCTTGCTCGTGTCCGCTCTGGTCGTCTGCTTGCGGAAACTTGCCTTCACACCACGTATGCAGGCTTGGCGCATCAGCCTGGCTGTGCGGTTCTCGGAACATCGGATGCCTCGATCACGAAGCGCACGACAAATGCGTGGCGAGCCGTACGCTTTGCGTGAGGCCACATGGATGCTCCGCACGTGCACCAGCACGGCCTGATCGCTGCGCCTGCGCGCGCTCTCGCCCTCCTGAGACCGCCAGCGGTAATACCCGCTTCGGGTCACGCGCAAAACGCGGCACATCAGCCGAATCGGATAAGTGGCCTTCTCCACCTCAATGAACCCGTATCTCAGCGGGATTCCTTGGCGAAGAAGGCCGTCGCTTTTTTAGGATGTCGCGCTCCATGCGCAGTTCCTCGTTCTCAAGACGCAGCCTCCGGATTTCCTCCGAAGCGAACTCACCCGCGTCGGCCCTTGCAGGACCCTCCCCGTACTTTTTGATCCAGCTCGTCAAAGTCTGGACCGACATTCCAAGGTCACGAGAGACCTTACTCTTGTGCATGCCACGTTCGGTCACAAGCTTGATGGCCTCAAGCGTGAATACGTGGTCGTACCTCTGTCCTCGTTTCATGTGGGTTACCTCCATTTAGGAAGCTACCCAACTCCAGTGGTCCACCTGAACGGGGGAGTTTCAGGCTACCTGATGAACTTGGCAGGTCCTGATGGAAGCTGCCGGTAGGACGAGCGCGCGGTATCTGGTGCCAGAAGGTGTTGCGCGGTACATCGAGAAGCGCGGATTGTACACGTAGCTACCGTGCGTATCCTCGCCCATGCCCGTTTCCATTCGTGACAAAGCCGCCGGCCTTATCGTTCTCCGGCTTGGCTCGAACATGGTTCCGCCGCGAACGGCGGAGGAGGACGCGGATGACGTCGCGCGCTTGCTCGACCGGCATCCATTCGGTGGACTGATTCTTTTCAACGGGCGCTGGCCGGAGACACGTCAGACCATTCAGGATCTCCAGCAGAAAAGCGAGTGCGGCTTGCTTGTGATGACCGATATGGAGCGCGGAATCGGGCAGCAGGTGGCCGGGGCTACGGTGTTTCCGCACCCGCGAGCGATGGCGGAAACGGAGAGCGCAGAGGCCAACGTGCGCGAATTCGCGCAGATCGGAGCGGAGGAAGCGCTGGCATGCGGCGTGCACGTCGCGTTCGCGCCAGTCGCCGATGTGAGCCGCAACCCGAAGAACCCCATCATCTCCACGCGCGCGTTTGGCAAGGACGTGCAGACCGTCGAGCGGCTCGTCCGTGTTTACATCGATTCGGCGCGGGAGGCCGGTTTGCTCACGACGGCCAAACACTTCCCCGGCCACGGCAATACCTCGGAGGATTCGCACGCCGTCACGCCCGTTGTCCACGACTCGTTCGAGGACCTCAGCACGCACGACCTCCCGCCGTTCCGCGCGGCTGTTGAGGCGGGCGTGGACTTCATCATGACGGCGCACGTGAGCTACCCGGCGCTCGACGAATCGGGGCTCCCCGCCACGCGCTCGCACGCCATCCTCCACGACCTGCTTCGCAACTGGCTCGGCTTCGACGGCGTGGTCATCACGGACAGCCTGCACATGGGCGGCATCCACGACGCGAACCGAGCAGAGGCCGACCTCGCGGTCGACATGCTGAACGCCGGTATCGATCTCCTTCTCGATCTGCGCGATCCGGAAACCGTGGTGGAAGGCATCGCGCGGGCTGTGGACGATGGGCGGCTCAACGAGGCGGTAATCGACGCGTCGCTCGCGCGGGCCGAGCGACTGCGAAAGCGCCTCCGTTCACGATTTGGTGAAGGCATCTTCGCCGATCCATCGCTGGCGTTCCCGTCGGAGATCGTTGGCGCCGACAAGCATCAAGCCGCGGCCTCGCGAATGGCTCGCGATGCCGTTCGGTTGCTCGATGGAGTCGTGCCCGACCTTGGAGCAGGCGCGGGACTTCTGGCCCTCCTCATCGACCCGACAACAACCGACGCGGGGGCGGAATCGTTCTTCGAAAACGCGCTTTCGCAGTGTTTCCCGGACTCCTCCTTCCAGCGGATCGGTGCGGATTCCGATTCAGACGAAGCGTCCAACAACGCCGTGCAAGCCGCCGAACGTTTGCTGATCGCCGTCGTTGTAAAACCCGCGGCGTGGCACAGCTTCGGGCTACCGGATGAGCAGCGTTCTTTTGTT
>JBGTDU010000016.1:0-6652 GCA_041748175.1 Rubricoccaceae bacterium | reverse complement strand
CGGCGGTGTCGCTGAAATCGAGATCAACGCCGGTGATTGTGCGGGCCGGGTCGCCTGGCTGGACAATAGCCGTGATGGGCACCGCCTCATTTCCCGGCACGAAGTCCGGGCGACTGGGCGGGACAACGATGGGCGGCCCTGAAAGGATTTCAAAATCTTCGTCAACCCATGGGCTAAGCGCGAAATTCGTGCTGGCCGGTGTCGAATAGCCAAAGAAACCGTCCCAACCCTGATAGCCGAGGAAACCCTGAACATTCACCACACCACCTGGAGACGGCGGGATGAATGGATCATCCTCGGGCCGTGTATTAAACGGGGGATTGGGGTAGCAAGCCGGACAAAGGTGCCGGTCGTTCCGGTACCGGAGCGACGTGTCGTAGGAGTTCATGAATGTGTTTTCGCCCACCGACTGGAAAAGGATATCCGGGCGGAGGTCGCCGATATCCCTATCCACGATATTCAGGTTTTCCAATCGAACGAACTGCCCCCGGAAGTCGCTAACTGTCGTCCACAGGATCTGGGTTGTGCCATCACTGAGCTCCTGATGGATGTCGTCGATGGTGATAGGCACCGGCTGGCGAAGCGGATCATTCGACGGGACTGGCGGCACCGGTGCCAGCGTAATGGAGGTCTGATCGACAGGAGAGATTTGCATCACCTTGCCGTCTGCACTTGTGAATGGATTTACGATGCCACACACGTCCACCACATCGCCCGGCAAAAAGTCGCTGGCCAGAATCGCCCCTACTTCGTCCACGATTTGGGTGGTCATCCCACCAACGCCCATAGTCTCGGCATTGACGTCGCGCACGTACATGTGAATGCGGTTCGGTACCATATTGTCAGGAGTGGCAAGCCCGGAATTCCGCCAATCCGTGAGGACGACGGCCCTGAACTTGACCGTTTCGCCTTCCAGGTCATTGGTCAGGTTGGCGAAGATGGTCGCATAGTCCAGGCTCGTCCCCGCGGCCATCAGGATGTCGATGTTGGCCTGGGGGATCAGGTTAATGTCCCGGACGGTGACCTCCTGGGCCGTCGTGCAGTCCTGGGCCAGAGAGACGGCCGGAAGCATGAGCGCGCAGAGGAGCGCCGAGAGCGAGGTTCGAAAGAGAGTCTTCATGGGGAGGGGTGGTTGGTGGTTTTGGTTAGATCGTAATGCGTAGGAGCAAAATCGCAATTCCTTCCACTTAGTCATCCCCGCGAAGGCGGGGATCCATTCAGCAATCTAGCTGGGACATGGGATGGGTCCCCGCCTTCGCGGGGATGACTTGAATTGGAGGACACAAACGATATGCGGTGAGTGAGCACGTAAAGAGGCGACAGAATTTTCGTCTAGAGAATTACGACAAACTTCCCCGTCTGCACCGCGCCGCTGTCGAGGTCTTTGACGGAGAAAAGGTAGAGGCCCCCCGCGAGCTGTAGGCCGTTCTGGGAGAGAATGTCCCAGGCGTGCTCGCCGCCCGCGAGGATTCGGTTTTCGCCGCTCAACGCGTCGTACCAGCCGATGTCGCCCTGGTACGTGGCCGCGTCGTGGTCCATCTCGCCGACGATTTCGCCGGCCAGCGTATACACACGGATCTGGCAACGAGCTGGCAGGTTGGCAAAGTAGAGCTTGCGGGCCGAGTTGCTCCCACCGTCCCACGCGGCGTTCACCCGGTACGGGTTGGGATAGACGACAACCGGCGACAGGCCGCCCTCGACGGCCTCCGTGCCGGGAAAGACGCGAACGGCGTTGGTCGTCTTGCTCGATTCGAACGACGCGAGGCCCGCCGTCGCATCTCCCTGGTCAAAGGCCGTCACCGCGAAGCCGTATTGCCATCCACTCAACAAGCCCGTCGCGTCGAAGCGATACAGATACTCCCTTGGATCGCCGGGAAAGGAAACCGGCTGGTCGAGCCGGATGTCGTCGAACCCGTTGTTGAAGCCGATGTCATTACCCACGATATCGAACTGGGCCAGCAGATTGGCCTCGCCAAAAATGTTGCCGCCCCGGTCGTCTCCGGGATCGGAGCGGTAGATCCGGTAGCCTTCGAAGTCCTGCCGACCTGTAATCGGATCGAAGCTCTCCTCCGATGAACCATCCCAGTAGAGGGAGGCCGTTCCGCTGGCTAGCTCAACATGAAGGCCGGGCGAGGCAGGCGGCTCGGGGATGAGGTAGCGATCCAGCACGCTGTTTCCATTGATGTCTTCCCCGGCATCAAGGCGGCCGTTGTAGTTGAAATCTTCTCCCGCGTACGTTCGCATCGCCCAGAAGACATTGTTGCGGAGGGTTGTCCGCGAATCGTCATTGTCAATGGCCCGCGAGGCGATGTCCTGAAATGCGTCGGGCTTGAGCGCCGACACCATGGCAAAGTTCACCGTGATGGACTCGCCCGGCTCGACCCTCGGAATGGGCCCGATCGGAAACATCCCGATCCAGTTGCCCTGCGCCGAAAGGCCTTCTTCGGCGAGGCGCTGCCTGAGCGGGCGGGGGTCTCCAGCCACCGGCTCATCGAGAGGCAGCGCCGTACCCATTCGCCGGTAGCGTTCATCATCGTCGGTAGGCCGGGCAAGCTGGTCGTTTCCGCTGCTGAAAAGCCAGTAGCGCGGGTTCACGCGCGGCGCCGAGTAGCCGTCGGCAACGTATTCATCCTGGAGAAACGGATGGAAAAAGCGGCGCCCCTGAACCGGATCGTTCCACTCCGCGCCAAGAAAAGCAATGGCGCCGTACGTGTTAAGGCTCTCCTCCTGCCCTCCCAGATTCCACGCATAGGACACAAACTGGGAGTCCGGCGCGGCGTCGAGCAACGTCCCATCCACATCATACACCGGATAACCGAGGAAGCCTCTCCCGCCTTTATTGAAAAAGTTGGCACCGGTCTCCGTGGTGGTGATCACGTTTCGGACCACCATGTCTTCCCAGATCCCCACGTAGACGGAATCCCACGCCGCGCCGGAGATGTTCGTGATTTCGTATTCCAGAATGACAAAGTACTCGGTGAACGGGAAGCTCCAGGCGTAGGACCGGCTCTCGACGCTCATGCCGAGTTGCCCCTGCGGGTCGGGCGTCGGAGTGAACGTGCCGGGTACGACGGTAGAGGTGTCCTCGAAGGCGGAGATGTAGTCCTGCTGACTGATTGACGTTGGGGTGAAGAACGGAGATTCCGGCAGGGACGACCGGCGTTCGAACAGACTCGCCTGAACGACTTCATAGCCTTGCGCTCCGGCAGAATACCCGCCGCTGGACGTGATGGCAGAGGTCCGAACGGTTCGCAACCCATCCGACCTGAGTGCGCCCACCCAAAGACCTGCTTCGAAAAGGTGCTCGACTCCAGAGTCGAGCGGATACTCGAACGAAGGATCCCCGGAGGGGTCGTTCCGGATCGCTGCACGACCGATGAAGCCGGCATTCGTAACCGTAAGGCCCACATTGCCCACGTCGTGAACCACAGCCTCAAAAGGCTGAGCCGCCCCCGGTGGGAGCGAAAACAACACGACCACACACAACGCGGCCAGGTAGCAAAACCTGCGAACCATTCTGGCGGGCTTGGGGAAGAGAGAAGTATGGGCCGATGCCGCAATCGACGAGAGACAATATCGGGACCGGCAACACCGAACCGCAAACTAACGGGCTGCCGCCTCAATCGAACGAGGGCCGCTGAACCTTTACCGAAGCTTTTTACTGCGCGGTCTTTTTACTTCACGCGCGGAGAAGCAATAGCCCATCGTGGATTTCACCTACGCCGCTGAGCCGACCTGCTCCTGCCCGGATGCGACGGCCTGTTCGTACAGCCGGCGTTCGGGTCCTGCGCGCTTGCGCTCGTGCGGCGCGAGCGAGCTCTGGAGGAGCCAATCGGGAAAGGCCCGCCTCAATTCCCGTGGGCCGGTCAGTTTGATTCGGCGCGCCGAGATCTCTTCCCGAAGGTCGCGAAAGCCCCGCCAGCACTCGACGAAGGTGCGCAGATCGCCCTCAACCAGTACATCCGTCTCGAAGCTCGGGTGCTTCAGGCACATTTCGATCTTGCCGTCCTCATTGACCAGCCAGAATCGGTGCGTGCGTCCCGGCACCCCGGAAAAATCGAATTCCAGAACCGTGCGCCCAGCCGGCATGGATTTACCATCTAGTCGCAGATGCATGCTCCACGCCAAAAAGCCGGGGTCCAGGTCTTCCAGCGACATATCGCGTGCCCACTGCTGTCCCCAGACGGACATATCCATGATAATGCGCTCGAGGCCCCGCCCGGCCTCGGTCGGATGGTAGGTATAACCGGTTCGGCCACTCCGTTGTCGACGTTCCAGAATCCCCGCGTCCTCTAGCTCGACAAGCCTCTTCGACAGCATCGAGGGTGAGATCAATGGGACGCCGCGGTGGATTTCGCTGAACGTCTCGCATCCATCAATAATCCGGCTGATTACGAGCACCATCCAGCGCTGACAGAGGATTTCGGCGGCCAGGGCGAGCGGGCAATACTGGCCGTACCCTTTGTTCATGTTCCCGGAATGCGTGTGAGCGGTTCGCTACAGAAAAAGTAGTGGTATTACAGGTGGAGGCCGGATAGGTTCGGTGCATCCCCAGTTTCCATTTCGGATTTCGGCCATGACCAGACCTGGAATTGCCATCCTTGCCGTCGTCACGACCTGTGCACTCTTCACCAGTGCGGAGACCCGAGCGCAACCGGCAACGGGAGAATCGGGGCAACTCGCTGTCGACTGGAATGAACTCGTTCTGCAAATCGCCGAAGCGGAGGACGCGTTTCTGACGCTGAAAGGACTGCGAACGGTCGCCATGATGCATCTTGCGATGCACGATGCGTTGAACGGCATAGCGGGGCGCTACGAGGCATACGCTTTTGAAACGTCGGCTGAGGACGCCGATCCCATCGCAACCGCGACGCAGGCGGCGTTCGTGGTTGCCTCCGACCAATACCCGGATCATCAATCCGAATTCGAGGCGCTGCGGGACCAAGGGATCTCCGCGCGACTAACGGATTCGTCCACTCCCGCGAACGTGGCGTCCGGGCTGGATGTTGGAGAAGCTGCGGCGCGAGCGATCCTCGAAATCCGTGAAGCGGATGGCTGGAACAACGAAGCCGAGTACACGATGCATCCCATGGGCCCCGGAGTTTACGCGGAGTTTCCCGACCACAGCGGCACGCCAGAGGGGTTTGTCTTCGGTGCAGGATGGGCCGCAGCAGCTCCCTTCGTTCTGGACAGCGCCGGTCAGTTCATCGGCGAGCCGCCGCCCGAGATTGACAGCGATGCCTACACCGAGGCGTTCGACGAAGTGAAGGAAATTGGCCGCTATCAAAGCAGCGTGCGGACGGTCGATCAGACCCATATTGCGCTCTGGTGGAAGGACTTCGTAGAGAACTCCCACAACCGCCTGGCGCGCGACCTCGTGATACGCGAACACATCGACCTCCTCGACGCGACTCGCCTGTTTGCCCTGCTGAACATGGGCGTGTTCGACGCCTACGTGAATTCCTTCAGCAACAAGTTCCGGTACAACCACTGGCGCCCGTACACGGCGATCCGGTGGGCGGCAAACGATGGGAATCCGGATACCGAGCCGGAAGAAACGTGGACGAACACGCACCGCCATACCTACGCTTTCCCTTCGTATCCATCCGCTCACGGGATGGCGTGCGCCGCTGCGATGACGGCGCTCGCCGATACCTTCGGCGACGATTATGGATTCACAATGACAACGAGGTTCGTCGATGTCGCGGGTCCGTTCTCGGGCAAGATCGAGACGCGGCCGCCTACGCGGTCTTTCGAGAGTTTCTCCGGGGCCGCCATGGAATGCGCATTGTCACGCGTCTACCTCGGCATCCACTTCCGTTACGACTCCATAGAGGGGAACGCTCTTGGAAACCGGATTGGCAAATACGTGGTGGAGCAGCAGCTTCGAAAGGTGTCGGGCCAAGGCCAGTAGAGCGCCGCTTTCGCATCGCTATTCCAGAGCAGCGGTTCCCGGGATCGGCGTCCTCCGCGAGAGGTATCGGATCTACCACTTCGCGCCTCGCTCCGGGATGACCCCGCGCGCGGCAAAAAAACAATCCAGTGTGCGCTCCACATCGCTCTGGCAATACGCGATCACATCCTCAAGCTTGCCGCGTTCGATATAATCGGCGACCTGGCTGCCGTCCATGTCGTCCTTGGTGTGCGGGATGCCGAGGTGATCGCACAGGTCGGCCAGCCGGAAATAGACATTTTTGCCGAACAGCATCTTCAGATCGCAATGCGGATCGTGGCTGAAAGCATAGGTGCTCCGCAGCCCCGAAGAAGGGAGATCGATTCCGTATTTGGCGCTGCGCGCGAGAAGAAAGGGGATGTCGAAATCCTTGCCGTTGAGCGTGACCCACTGAATCGGGCCAGGGTCGTTGTAGAGTCGCTTGCCTTTGATCTGCTCGGCGAACTCGTCCGAGGCCGTGCGCTCCATCCGATCGATGGCGTCCCAGAAATCCCGAAGCATCGCCCCTTCTTCGTCAACAGAAGCGCAAGCAAAGCTTCTTCCGGGCTGGCGGCTGCCGGCCTGATCGGCCCGCACCGCGCTTACGCAGCACACCCAGCCCAGCATCGGATTGGTCGCGCGAATGAGGCTGGAAATCTCCTCGTCCGTCATGCCTTCGTCGGGCGTGCCTTTGATGCGTTCGTGCTTTCGAGCTACGTC
>JBGTDU010000015.1:0-51113 GCA_041748175.1 Rubricoccaceae bacterium | reverse complement strand
GATTCGGAATCACTACGTCGGGCGCACTTTCATCAGCCCGGGCCAGGATTCACGCGAACTGAAGGTCAAAACCAAGTTCAACGCGGTCGCCGGCGTTCTGAAGGACCGCGTGGTCGTGATGGTGGATGACTCCATTGTCCGGGGAACGACGGCGCGGCAGCTCGTCAAGATGGTCCGCGACGCCGGTGCCAAGGAGGTCCATTTTCGCGTCGCCAGCCCACCGGTTGTTGCACCTTGTTTCTACGGAATGGACTTCCCAAGCCACGACGAACTCATCGCCAACCGCAGCGGCTCTGTGGAGGAAACCGCCGCGTGGCTCGGTGCTGATTCGCTGGCGTATCTGTCGGTAGATGGAATGATGCAGGCGGTCGAAGAGGCCCACGAAGACAGCAGCAACTACTGCAATGCGTGCTTCACGAAGAACTACCCCGTGCCCGTGGAGATGGGCGTGATGAAGGAGGAGAATGACTGATTGAAAGTGAAAAGGGAAAAGGGGAAAGCAGACAATGGGCCGGGAGCAATCGCAAGATATTCTGGAACGACTTGAGGACTACGCCGTCCGAGCCGTTGGCCTGTTCCGCTACTTGCAAGGGCAACCAGATAGGGCAGGCTGGGATTTAGGTAGGCAGTACTTGAGGTCCGCAGCATCGATTGGCGCGAACGCCGAGGAAGCTCAGGATGCTTCCAGCAAGAAGGACTTTATCTACAAGTACGGCATAGCACTCCGAGAGGCCAGGGAAAGCAGCTTCTTCCTACGACTCTTCATCCGTGTTGACCTTGCGCCGGAAGAACGGCTAAAGCCCCTGCTTCAAGAGACAGAAGAACTCTACGCGATTCTGACGACAATAGTCCGCAATGCTAAAGGGCACGATTAGGACAGACTGCTTGGTGCTCCCCTACTATTTCCCTTTTCACTTTTCCCTTTACCCTTTTCACTTTTCCCTTTTCCCTTTACCCTTTAGTAGCCCACCGCCGTGTCGGTCTCTCGTCTCGGATCGGCACCGCCATATAGCGTTCGAACTCCAACCCGATTGTACTCGATCATGATCGCATCCGCGGCGCCGAAGGTCGAGATCTCGCGGATCTCCCAGCCCTTTTCGCTTAGTCGGTCGAGTTGTTCGTCTGGAAAACCTTGTTCCACTTGCAGGTCATCCGGCAGCCATTGATGGTGGAAACGCGGCGCTGCGACGGCATCCTGAATGTCCATGCCGTAGTCGATCACATTCGTAATCACCTGAAAAACGGTCGTGATGATGCGGGCTCCGCCTGGCGATCCGACGACCATGAAAAGGCGCCCGTCGGGGTCTTCGAGGATCGTTGGCGTCATGGAAGACACGGGCCGTGCCCCGGGGCGTACGGCGTTGCGCTCGCCCTGAACCAGGCCCCACAGGTTAGGTTCACCCGGCGCGGACGTGAAGTCGTCCATCTCGTCGTTGAGGAAGAAACCGGTGCCGTCCACGACAAGTTTCGACCCATAAAGATCATTGATCGTGTAGGTGACTGCGACTGCGTTGCCTGCCTCGTCGACGATTGAGTAGTGGGTTGTCTCTGTGCTCTCGGTCGGAAGAGTCGGCGGCGTGCCGTGGCCAACCGCTTCACTCGTGGAAGTTTGGGCTTGGTCAAACGTTGCCATCCGACTGCGCACATAGGCGGGGTCCATCAGGGCCTCAGCCGGTACATCCACATAGGCCGGATCGCCCATCCAGTGGCCGCGATCCGCAAAGGCCCGTCGCATCGCCTCACCCATCAGGTGCATCGATTCCGCGCTGTGCCAGCCCATCGCCCGCAGGGAGAACGGTTCGACCGCTCGAAGCATTTGGATCAACGACACCCCACCCGAGGACGGCGGTGCCATGGATATCACACTGTGATCGCGGTACGATCCGAATACGGTTTCGCGCCAAATGGGCGCGTACGCCGCGAGGTCAGCCTGCGTGATCAATCCTCCGCCCCGTTCCATCTCCGCGACGATCAAATCCGCCGTTCGGCCGCTGTAGAACCCGTCGAACCCGTTATCGCGGATCCGACGAAGCACGTTCGCCAGGTCCTCCTGAACAAACCGCTCCCCGCCAACAAAACTTGCCCCGTTCGGCTTCGAGAAGTACCGCATCGTGCTTTCGAATTCGGAGAACTCCGGCTGGTAGCGGTTAAACTGCCGGGCCTGACGGTCGGATAGAAAAAAGCCCTCCGCGGCCAGTTCGATGGCCGGTTCGATCAGGCGAGCCAACGGCAGGCTTCCGTTGCGGGCATGGGCTTCCAGCAAACCGGCAACCGTCCCTGGCACACCGACAGCGAGATGGCCACGTGTGCTCAGGTCGGGACGGGCCTGATCGGTGAGCGGATCCACGAACATAGATCGGGTCGCCGTAGCCGGAGCCCGCTCGCGGAAGTCGAGACTCGTCGTTGAACCGTCGGCGAACCGGATAAGCATGAATCCGCCACCGCCCACATTTCCCGCATTGGGAAGCGTGACAGCAAGGGCAAATCCTACCGCAATCGCCGCGTCTACAGCATTTCCCCCTTCTCTCAAAACGTCGACGCCGATCCGCGCTGCATCTGCCTGGCCCGCGACGACCATGCCGCGATTAGCAACGACAGGTGCGCGCGTCGTATCCGCGGCAGCCGAGCTCGCCGAGTTTCGCGTGTCTGCGCGGCACGCCGTTGACAGCGTGAGACACAGGAAAGTCAGTGCGAAGAGAACCCTGGAGTTGTGCATGGGAAAAAAGGCTGATGGGGCGGCAGCGAGAGAATCTACCCAGCGCGTTCTGGTCTTGCTTACTGCCTCGCGTGTGTGCCCTGCAAACCTATTGCGTTTAAAGATGCAGGCCGGTAGTTTCGATGTGCGGCCCCCCATTGGGGTGGTTCGACCGGGATCCTCACCCTACTTGTCCCAAACTCTCACAACGATGCACCGCCTAATCCCAGCTATGGCTGCGGCTGCTTTGCTCGTGGGACTCGGCGTTTTTGTCGTTTTCCAGATCTAACCGGCCCTTACCCACAAGCCTAATTGCGCGACTCGCTTCTTGCGGGTCGCGCTTTTTTTGGTCGGCGAAATCCGGCAGGTGAAGGATCTGGTGCCGCTCCGGTACCTTGGAGGATCTCCCACCCACGTAGGCAGCCACGTATGACCGGACTCGACTGGGGCATTGTTGCCGTTTATCTCCTCGTAAGCACCTTCATTGCGCTGTGGTACGTCCGCCGTGCGTCGACCGGCACGGCGGAGTTCTTCGCCTCCGGCAGGTCCATGCCCTGGTGGCTGGCAGGCACCAGCATGGTGGCTACGACCTTTGCGGCCGATACACCGCTTGCCGTAACAGAACTCGTCGCCCAGAGCGGCATATCGGGCAACTGGTTGTGGTGGAATCTGGCGTTGGGCGGAATCCTTACTGTCTTTTTCTTCGCGAGGATGTGGCGCCGAAGTGGTGTGTTGACCGATGTCGAGTTTGTTGAGATGCGTTACAGCGGCCCGGCCGCCGCGTCGCTGCGTGGAATCAAAGCCGTCTACTTCGGGCTGTTCATGAACGCGGTCATAATTGGCTGGGTGGTGCTAGCGATGGAGACCGTCCTGGGTGTTCTCTTCCCCGGCATGGCGCTTTTCGGGCGCGAATCCTTCAATCTGCTAGGCATGCAGATAGGCGCACCGATGGCTTGGGTTGGCATTTTGATGCTTCTCGTGGCGGTCTATTCGCTTCTTTCCGGCTTGATCGGCATCGCGGTAACCGACGTTTTCCAGTTTTGCATCGCCATGCTTGGCTCGATCGTGCTCGCTATTTTTGCGCTCGATCTCCCGGAGATCGGCGGTCTCTCGGGCCTCGTGGACAGGCTCCCAGCCGAAACCTTCCAGTTTTTTCCAACCGTTGGCCGCGAGGCGGCAGAAGGCGTGGGCATGCTCGTGATCTCGGCACCTGCATTTGCCGCTTTCTTCGGGCTCCAATGGTATTCAAGCTGGTATCCGGGCTCCGAGCCGGGCGGGGGCGGCTACGTCGCGCAACGGATGCTCGCATCGCGGAGCGAGAAAGACTCCGTCCTCGCAACGCTCTGGTTCACGGTGGCCCACTACTGCGTGCGTCCATGGCCGTGGATTATCGTCGCCCTCGTCGCCCTCGTCCTCTATCCCGATCTCGAACAGAGCCGTGAGGGCTACGTGCTCGTGATGCGCGAAACGCTTCCGCCGGGCCTGCTCGGCCTGCTCTTCGCCGCATTCCTGGCAGCATTCATGAGCACGATTTCAACGCAGCTCAACTGGGGGACGAGCTATCTCGTCAACGACGGCTACCGACGCTTTGTCAAGCAAGACGGGGATGAGCGGCATTACGTGCTGGTATCTCGCATCATCACGTTGGGATTGGCGGTATTTGGCTTTTTCGTCGCGACCCAGCTTACCTCCGTCTCAGGCGCATGGGGGCTGATTCTAAGCGCCTCGGCGGGGCTTGGGCTCGTCCTGATTCTTCGGTGGTACTGGTGGCGCATCAACGCGTGGAGCGAACTCACCGCCACTATCGTCCCGCTCGCTCTGGTCGGTCTCCAGCTTGTCGGCATCGACGTGCCTTTCCTGACAGCGGAGTTCCCCGTGAACCTTTTTGGCATCGTCGCTATCACGACTCTTGCGTGGCTCACCGTAACCTTACTAACCCGCCCCACCGATCCTGCGCAGTTGGACGCGTTCTATGAAAAGATCCGCCCCGGCGGCCCAGGCTGGTCGCGAGTGGCACGAAGCCATCCTACACTCAAGCCCGATAGCGGCCTCGGGCGGCTGGCGCTCCACTGGGTTTGCGGCTGCGTGCTGGTCTATTCCGCGCTCTTTGGGATGGGATGGCTACTGTTTGGAAAGCCCGTTTCCGGAATTGCTGCGCTTGCATTGGCGGCTGGATTGCTTGTGTTCCTCATCAGGAGCCTGAATCACGATGAGCCGTCGTACGGCGCGGTCGCCGCACTAGAATGACTTCCCTCAACTCACCTCCCTCAACCCCGCTGGTTGATGCGCGGCTCCAGATTCACTTCGCCGCGCAGATTTCAGCCGCCTTGGGATGCATTTGCGTTGCTCCTCGCTCAGATTGGAACAGGTGAGTCTCTCGTGTATCTCGGAGATTCGGTGAGGGGCGAAGCAAGCGCTGATTGCCCGTGGGAGGCGTTTCTCCTCCACATTTTCGCGATCCATGCCAAGTGCAAAGCCAGGCGACTCCTTTCGCATCCACTGCACAGGCTGCCTGGCCGAGGGTTCTATTTTCGACACCGAGGAAGGCCGCGAGCCTGCTCGGAGTCTGTCGGAAGGCATAGCTCCAGAAGTTGGGCTACCGCTTCGACGCGGGATGGAAGATGGTGGGACTCTCCAGGTTTTTGTTACTTATGCGACAACAGAAAAAGTAACGCTGAACGCCAACCAGCCACTCGCTGGAAAGGACCTCCTGTTCGATCTGAAACGGGTAAAGATCGATTAGCTCTTCATGTGGCCGGGATTGTGTGAGAAGGGAGTGCAAGCCCACCTGCTTCGCCCGAGATTCAGCGCTCACCGGGCCTTGCCTGCCACCATCGTGCGACGGATTTGGCCGACGCCAACCGGATGGCTACACCGGCGTCGCCCCATCCACCTTCCGAAAAATACCGCGTAGCATCCTTTTGCCATCCTCCGTGACTTCTTCTGCAGAACCTGCGGACGCAAATTTGGCATGGCGGAGGAGTTGCGCCAGAGCTTGAGGCGTCGCCACCTCCCCTACCATTCGGCTGCTCATGGTTACGTAGATCCACGCTCCGTCCTTCATGACGCGACGGGTTTCTTCGAGAGCATCCATGAGCTCGTCGGCGTCGGCAGCCATGTCGTAGGCGCCGTAGGCGATGATCCAGTCAAAGAACTCATCGGGATACCCGAGTGCATCCGGATTCGCGGGCGTAATGCGTCGCCGAGCGTTCTCCGCAGTCCATACGTGTGACAGACGCGCGCGTGCCGTCTCCACTGCATTCGGATTGCAGGCGTAAACGTCAAATCCGAGCCGGGCGAGAGGCTCCGTGTGGCGACCATCCCCACAACCAAGGTCCAGGACCCGGTTGGCGATTGCTTCCCGGCCCATGACTCGCAGAAGATGATCGGACGGTGGCTCGGGCATCGCGTAGGGTGGGGCAGTCGACAAGGTTGATCCCACCGTCCGTCAGGCCGCCTTCGAGCGGTTGTGTGCCGAGGCCAACTCTGAAGCGAGCAGCATCTCAATTCCACTTATCCCCGCCTCCCTGGCCTTTGGTACCGATACCGCCTCCTCCCTCGATTGGACGGGGGCCGACCGAAGCTGCTCCGAGACGGAATCCGCAAGGGCATCCACGAACAGCGCGTGTGCGTTCAGGCCATTCGTCACTTCAAAGCGTTCGAATCCCATTTCGGTGGCTTTTTCGCGTAACTCGATGTCGAGGCCGTACAAGGTGCCAACGTGGTCGGAAACCGTGCCGACGGGTACGATCAAAACCGCGGCGTTGCCGTCGTCCGCGAGCTGCTCAAGTCGGTCTTCGAGTGTAGGGCTCAGGGGCCTGCCAATTCCGTCTCTCTTTTGGAAGGCGACGTGAGACGGGCGCCCGCGATCAACCGACGAACGGTACGCCATAATGGCTCGAGCCGTCGCGTGAACGTGCGTGCAGAACGGATCCCGATGTTTCTTCAAATCGCGAAGCGGCATCGCTGGCGCGGAAAAAACAAGCGGAACACTCTCCCGAACGTGCGGCGGGAAGCGCTGCAGTGCTTCATCGATGCGCTCTGAAACCGCCTGGATGAACCCGGGACGCTCGCCGAACGGGGGGACTACCGAGGTCAGCAATCGTGGCGAGAGGCCTTGTGCCACTTCCGCCGCGCGCCAGTTTCGCAACATCATCGCCGTCGTGGACTCGCCGCTTTGCGGATACATCGGAAGGAGAATCACCCGATCAATCCCGTCCTGGCGCATACGCTCTAAAGTGCACGCAAAACCGCCGTCGGCGCGAAGTGCTGCGACGTAGGTCCGGAACTGAACACCGAGGCTGATTCCGAACCTGTCGTTCAGACGCGCGTGCAGCTTGCGCGCTTGCTCCTGCGTCCGCTGGTTCTGGGGGCAGGTGCCGCCGATTTGTTCGTAGCCGACGCGAGCGCGAGCGCCTCGGAATCGGGCGAGGAGCCGGGCGATACGCGTCCGCAAAAACGCGTGTACTGGAATCGGAGTACGGTTGGAGCTCATCAACTGGCGATACAGCACGTCCTCGACATCGTCAGCGCAAACGGCTCCGCCTTCGTTCATCAGAACCACGCCAACCTTGTCCGCACGCATCACGGTGAGAGGCAATGACTTGTGAAAGTCGCCAGACCGACCTCCAGAATTTCCCGGAAACCATTTGAGGAACTCGCCAAGGGTCATGCGAACTTCAATCAAAAGGGGAGCACGGGGACGCGAACAGAGAGACCGATGCTATCGCGACGAGACGTAATTAAACATCGCAATTGCCCGCACGGAAGTCTACGCGTTGAAGTTTCGGGGGAGCACCCGAGTCTTTACCGTAGCTAAATATCGCCGCGTCGCGGCAAGTCCTTTCCGTCCCACACATGCCTCCCCAAGAGCCCAACGAAGGCGTGGAGCCAGGGGACTAGCAGGCTGTTGATCTATTCCTCCTATCTGCGGCGGCGGCTCTTGTTCGATCTCAGCGTTGCGAGAATCTCGCCGGATCACCAATACGTCTGCGATCTCGCGCCTTGATCTCGACCAAGATCCGATCGCCTCGCCAACGGATGAATAAATCAACCGGCTGCTAGCGCCTCACTCCGCCCTCGCAATGGCGGCTGTACGCCGCAGGCCCCGTAGCTGAGAGCAGAACAAATTCCGGCTGGCTTTCGGTCCCCACCCGAACTACCTGAAAGCGTCCCTCCGGCTGATCCCAATAGACCGCGTGGATTTCCTCGCCCGTGGCGATGCAGATCGCTCGGTCTTCGCCAGCTGGAGAGCCAAGACGCTGCGACGCAAAGCTGAGAGCGTGCTCGAAACGGCCATCCCGCATGGCGTAGTCGGTTCGGATCTCACGGATGCAATCGCCATCCATCCCAAATGTAACCGGTGGCGCGCCGGTGTATTCGAGAGACTCGACGTACCGGAGCGAGGGCGCTACGGAGGTTGTTTCCGTGCAAGCGCCACCACCCGGCCGCCGCGTGCCCAACTGGTAGTCGCGAAAGGGAGCCGCCAGCCGTGCGATGCCCTCCGGCGTCGAAGAAGAGGTGGTCGGCGAGGAAGACTCCGGCGGTCCGGCGCACGCCGAGGTGAGCAAGGCTACCATGGAAAAAGCCAGCAAAACAAGCCGAAACGTACGTGTTCGTTTCATAGAGAAGCAACGACGCGAGCTAACGATTGGCGGTACTCCGTATCGACGAGGGCGCTTTTCAGATCAGCAACCTCCGCGATGACCTCCGTCTGAATCTCTCTAAGTTTGTCGCGTAGCGCGGTAACGGGGTTCAGATCGGGATACACATCCAACGCGTTCGCCGTGAGACGTGCGTGGTGGAACACCGCGATATGCGATTCGAGGCGCGCCATCGGTCCGGCTACCTCCCCGACAGGCCGGGAGGCGCATCCGCTGCTTAAGGAGAGAACGTATTGCATGGCTGCGCATGCTACGCCCAGCGAATGCAATGGGTCTTCGGCAGTGTCGTCGGCGGTGGTAACAAAGGCCCGAAGGCCCTCATAGCGACGCCAGACGGCTGAACCGAGCATGTGCTGAAGGCGCGTTCGGCGTGGCGGCTTTTCGGCAGGTTCGAGATAGTCGTCCGGTTCCAGAGGCGTGAACTCGTCGACTTCCACGCTTTCTGCCGCCTGCAGTGCAAGTCGTTCCACCACGCGCTGGAGGCGATGCGTCCAGCGTGCATGGTCGGCTCCGTCAAGATTTCCTCGGACAGCCTGCCACTCCGAATCACGTTTCTGCTTGAGATCTGCCGACGCGTGCGCGAAGTCCGCGGCCTCTTCTTCCGAAGCTTCACTTTGCGCGGATGAAACGTGTGAGATGACGTGGTCCAGATCGCCGACTACCTCCAGCATTCGCGCCATCGCTCGCATACGCGTGTGCAGGCGTTTGACGGGTCTCGGCGGCAGATAGTCCTCGAAAAGCTGGAGGGCTATGCGAAGCCGATGCACCGCGACGAGGAATCGCCGGATGCTGCGCGGTTCGCCGCCCGATGCCTGAACGCGATTAACCGCGTCGCGATGCCAGGCGAACTGGTACGTCAGAACTCGCTCTGCTGCGGCAAGAACTGCGTCCTCCGCACGGAGAACAGGCCGGTCCGGGATCGGGATGGCGAGCCCGGTTATTGCTTCCACCTCCTGCTTTTCGCCGTTCGGCGAGATGGAGCCAGCGTTCGGTTTGGCGACGGGCCCGGTGGTAGCAGCATTCCGCGTCGCCGAGCTTTTGTCCGCCCATCGCACCTCGGCCTTCCGATGAGGCTGCGCTATCGGTTGGCCAACCTGACCGCGCGCGTCGGCGGGTTCCTCGTAAAAATGATCAGGTACCACGGCTGGCTCCGGGGAGAACGGCGGTCGTCCCAACTCAACAGGCTGCGACGCCACCGCGAGAGACGGGAACCTCTCGCCGAAACCATCCCCACCAGACTTTGCGCCGTCGGGTTCGGGCGCGTTGAACCGGGTTTCCTCGCTTTCCTCGCGAACGATCTCTGACCGGACTTCCATCCCGCCACTGTCAAATGCGTCCAGCGTGTCAGGTGGATCAGACGCGGGACTGGCTGCCGTCTGGAGACCGAAGCTGGGCGGATGAATCAACTCAGCAAAACCAACGTGGGCGGCACCGTGGGGAAACAGTTCCGGTACGGGAGAACCCGACGAGACGAGCTCGGAAATGGCGTACCGGTTGGCGTCGCTATGCCCAAGCAGCGCGCGATGGTCTGTCGTCGCGTCTTCAAAAATATCCATGCGGGTCCGCCGGAATGCATCCAGCCAGTGTTCGACCCTCAGATAGCTAAGCCCGACCTTGTTGGCGACGGCAGCGGCACTCAGTCCTCGCGCGAAGTGCAGGATAACACGCGCGCGCCTCCGGAAAAGTGGCGTCCCTGCCTCCGAAAAGTGGCGGAGGACAGTTCGTTCTCCTGGCAGCAAGATTAGTGCGTTTGCAGGATTGCGTTGCAAGAGAATCAGCCCGCGCTCGAACTTGGACCTTGTGGCCTGCTCCATTCCCCGCTCTTTGAGGACGGGGTCGAGCCGATAGATATCGGTTTCGCGACCATCCTCGGCGAGCTCAACCTCGACCTGATGCGAGACGTCCGGCCCTACTTCCGTTTCGATGGCGATGATGTCCAGCGAAAGGACTCCGACGAGCCGGTTGCCGTCGAACACAACGCGGGGAGACCGGTACTGGCGCAACTGCACTAGAGGAGCTAGGGTTCTACCGCCAATCAACGCATCCACGCGATCCTTCAAAACGCCATCGGGAATGGCCAGATGCCCATCTTCGTCCAAAGCTTGTTCCAGCCGCTCTTCAATCTCGATCCGACGATGCAGCGGACCCTCCGGTGTACCCAGGTTCTTGAGCGTCGCTTGAGCCGCGTCGCCCTGGCTGCGAATCCGAAGGACGTAGGCGTGATTAAGCAGGTCGGCAGAGTCTGTGTCCACATAGTCATCCTGCACATGTACGGGCGGCATCGCCTCCAGCCGGTATTGCCCAAGCGCCTCCAACGCTAGGGCTGCCGAAAACACTTCGGGCCGCGGGACTAAGTACTTGGACTCGATTTCCATGATTACGCTGCGTGCCCTACGCGAAAGCGAGAGGTGAGCGGAGTGAGCAATCAACCTATTACGAAAAGGCGGACTGGGTGTCAAGTCCGGGAATCAGAACTCGAATGCCGAGAAGCTGGCACCAGAAGCGAGGAAAGGTCAAGAATCAGGCAGTGGAAAATCTGACCGCCGCGGTCACCAGGTTGTGGTTGCCAGTCTGCTGAATTGCCCGGTCCTGGCGGACTTCTCGCCGATCCTTCTCCGTGGCAGGACCAAAATCGCTGCCTTCATAACCCTTCCGGTACAACCTCAGATCGCAGCGATTCCGCCAGCGCCTCAGCCTCATCGACGAGCACCCCGATCGCATCCAGCCCCTGATTCCAGAATGTGGCATCTCGAAGGTCGATGCCAAGTTTGCCGACGAGTTCGTGCGGCCAATCGGAGCCGCCGGACGCCAACAGCGTTCTGTAGCGGGCGGCGAACGCTGCACCTTCCTCCTGGTAACGGGCATACAGCGCCAGCACGAGTAGCTCGCCAAAGGCGTAGGCGTAAACGTATCCCGGCGTGTGGACGAAATGCGGGATGTAGCTCCACCAGTGGGTATAGTTGTCGGTCAGGAAGACGCTGTTGCCGTACATCGGGCGCTGGGTCTCCATCCATAACCGGCCGAAGTCGTCGGGTGCGAGTTCTCCTTCGTCCCGACGGTGGGCATGGATGCGCTCCTCGAACCGGTTCATGGTTACCTGCCGGAATACGGTTGCCATCGTGTCGTCGATTTTTTCGATCAGTAGCGCAAGCCGGTCCTGCGGGGATTTGAGTTGGCTTAAAAGCCGCTGAGAAACGAGCATCTCGCCAAACACGGACGCGGTCTCGGCGGTGGTGAGTGGCGTATCGGCGTGGAAAATGCCCTGATCGCGCGCGAGGTACTGATGGATGCCGTGGCCCAGCTCGTGCGCCAGCGTTTGGACGTCTCGCACCCTTCCCGTGTAATTCAGCATGATGTAGGGATGGGCGCTGGGAACCGCGCCGTGGCTGAAGGCGCCTCCTCGCTTTCCGGCCTCCGGCGGCGCGTCGATCCAGCTCTCGGCAAAAAAGCGAGCCGCTATCTCGCCCATTTCTGGAAGGAACTCGCCGTAAGCGTCCAGGACGATCTCCTTGCCTTCCTCCCACGAAACGAACTGCTCCGTCTCGCCGAGTGGCGCGTAGCGATCGTAGTCGTAGAGCGTGTCCAGGCCCAGAAGCTGCCGCTTGAGGTCGTAGAATCGATGAACCAGATCGTAGCGAGCGGTGACCGACGCAATCAGTGCGTCAACGCTTTCGCGTGCGATTTCGTTGGATTCGTTGCGCGATTCGAGCCAGTGCTGATAGCCCCGCAGACGATCGGTCGAGAATTTGTCTGCAAGGATCGTATTGAAAACGTAGGTCAGAGGACGCTGGAGTGCCTCAAGTCCGGCAGTGATGGACGCCTGCACTTCCATTCGGACAGCCCGATCCGGTTCGTGCAGCTTTGCAGAGACTTGCTGCAATGGAAGCGATTCGCCCCGAAAAGCGAAGCGGGCCGCGCCGAGCGTCTCGTCAAAGAAACGGTTCCACGCGCTCCACCCCGTCACAGCTTTTTCGGCCATAATTTTTTCCTCAGGCTCGCTGAGGACGTGCTCGCGGGCTTCGTATTTGAGTTCGAGATGGTGGCGGTACGGCGCGACCTCCGGCGCAGCCAGGAGTGCTTCCGCAGCCGACGGGTCGAGCCCCGCCCATTCCACCTCAAAGAAAATCAGATACTGCCCGATTCGCGTATAGGCCTCGCGGACGTGCTGAAGCAACGCGCCGCGCTCGGGGTCCTCCGTTGCCGTAGACCAGTTTAGGTAGGCATATGTGTAGGCTCTCCCAACGCGATCATGAAGACCACCCAACGCTCCCATCGCGGCAGCAAAATTCGTCGGATCGAGCGCGCGGACACGACCACGGTACGATTCTGCGAAGGCTTCTGCCTCCCGCTCTGTCCGCGCCAGTTCCTCGTCGAGCGAGATCTTATCCGAGTAGAGGTCGTCAAGGTTCCAGCGGATGTTTTCTGCGCCTGTCGCGGAAGAATTGAGCATGCGTAAGAGAGGGTGGAGAAGGTGCTACATGGACACCTGGAGGGGGAAGATCGCGTATCTTCACCGCATCACGGCAAGTCCATAAGCAACGAAACTACCGCCTTTCGCCTCCCCTTTCCCGCATTCCCCGTTCCAAGGCGCATAGCGGCGTCACGGGTGATTGGTCCTCTATCTGATGCGCGTCTGCCTCGGTCCGTTCAACCTTCTGCCCATTCTTGTGCTTGGGCTTTTCGCAGGGTGCGAAGCCAATATGGCGACGAATGAGGGCGCACATGAGCCGACGGGCGACACCGTCACCTCGACCAACGGCAACTCCGCGTCCAGCGATTCGCTGACGACGATCTTCCCTTCAGATAATGTCGACGAGTCTGTACCTGCGCACGATTTTACGCTGCCGGGCATTGGCGGAGAGTTCAGGCTCTCCGCTCAGCGGGGTGAGGTGGTGGTCCTCAACTTTTGGGCTATGTGGAATGAGCCGAGCGTTGAAGGCATGGAGGCAATGAACCGGATCCACGTCGAGCTCGGCAGCGACGGTATCGCAGTGGTCGGCGTGGCCCAGGACGAAGGTGGCCTTGATGTCCTCCGGGATTGGGCTGTAGAGCATGAAGTGGCCTATCCACTCGTAGCCGATGCGTCGCAGTCCGTAGCGCAACGATATGGCGAGATAGAATTCCTGCCGACGACTGTCATCATCGACCGCGACGGTATGATTCGCGAGCGACACACGGGCATCCTCACGCACGACGAGCTGCTCGACCTCCTGGGTCCCATTCTCATTGAGGAGGACGAACCCCTCTCAGAACTTCCAGTCCAGGAGCACGCCGATCGCCCATTGCCGATCTCGCCGATAGAAGTTCACCGGATGGTCGCTGTGGGCGCGATGCTCGTGGACGTTCGCTCGCATCGTGAAGCGGTTGCAAGCGGGACCGCCGTATATGCCGAACATCTTCCGCTCCATGCACTCGCCTCGCAGGACCTCCCCGCCAATTTTGGGATCCCGATTATCTTCTTCGGCGGCAGCGAAGATGCCAATAGCGCGGCTGTGAGGGCGCTGGAGTGGGGTTATTTGTCCGTCTATACGTTGTCCGGCGGTCTCGCCGCGTGGCAGGCGGCTGGCTTGCCGGTGATGCCGCTCGCGCCATCGCACGGTGAGGAAGAACCCCTCATGCCCACCCGAACAGTTATCGGGTAGATGGGGCCAGCGCGTGTTGAGCGTGCTCGAGTTGTGCCGGGAACGGGAATCGAACCCGTAAGAGAGTTATCCCCTCGGCAGATTTTAAGTCTGCTGCGTTTACCTGTTTCGCCATCCCGGCTGGATTCGAAGCTAGCCTGCCCTCCGACGCACACGCAAACCGCGCGCAATGCCCGCCGACGTGCCTGACATCCTCCGCCGACTCGCCGACGAGGCCAGCAGTCATGCGTACACGCCATTCTCGAAAAGGCCCATCGGAGCAGTTGCTCTGCTCTCGGATGGAAGCTGGGTGCCAGGCGTCCGGGTCGAGAATGCCTCCTTTCCTCTGACGATTCCGGCGTTAACCGCTGCCTACTCAGCGGCTCGGTGTGTGGGCAGGGAAGACCTGGTTGCGGTCGCTCAGTCCCGGCCCTTCCGAGTTAGCGACCCCTTGTATTTGTCTGAAGCGCTTGGTAGCTCATGGGAGACGGCTCGACCAGATCTGTTGGTCAGCCAGAGCGTTGGCGACATCCCGACGCCGGGAAATCGGTTGGAGATCTATCTGGAAGGCGCAAACTCCCCGGATGACGCCGAGATGCTGCGTCTGGCGGAGGATGTGGCGCGAGGTGCTCATATCCCGGAATCCGGGTTTCCGGTCGGGTGCGTGATCACCACCGAGGACGGTTCGCTCGTCCCGGGGTGCAACGTGGAGCACGCCGACTGGACGCTGGGCCTCTGCGCCGAACGCATCGCCTTAGCCACCGCACTTGCATATGGTCACCGACGCTTTCGACGAATCCACCTTTCCTGCCCCAACGACGACAAATCGGCGTCGTGCGGAGCCTGCAGGCAGGTAATGTTCGAACTTGCACCGGGCGTGCCGATTGTGATGGCCCGAGGAAAGAACCCGCCCGAATCCTCGACTCCCGAGGCGCTGCTTCCCGGCGGATTTCGCGGCGACTCGCTCCGCTCCTGACGTACGGAATACAAACGGCGCCTATCCTGCGTTAGTGAACCGTCCTCATTCTATCGTCTTTTCTGGACCTATCTCTTTCTCATAGCCCCATGCTGCTCGCGGCGGCCCTCCTTGCGGCCGCTGCGCTCACATGGTGGACGTACGGGCGGACGACGCCCTCGGTCCGGGGCTTTCGACGGCTTTTCCTGGCCACGCTGCGGTTCGTGGCACTGTTCATCGTAATTCTTCTGCTGTTCGAACCCATCTTCCGGCGGCTGGACTCACATGATGAACAGCCCATCCTCGCCGTGCTCACGGATGTGAGCGAGAGCCTGAGCATGGCGCAAAGTTCCAACCTGGTAAAGGAGGCGTTGTCGGGTATGGCGGATGAGGACATCCAGTTCTACTCCTTCGACGCGGACGCCTTACGAATCCTCGAGTTCGATTCGGATTCTCTCGAGTTCGTGGGCGATCGGACGGACATCGCGAAGGGCCTCAACCGCGTCGAGCGAGATCTGAACGGCAGAAATTTGCGTGGCGTGCTGTTGATATCCGATGGGCGTTACAACACGGGCCGCAATCCGTTGTATCTCGCCGAGCGCTTCAAGGTGCCCATTTACACGACCGTGGTCGGAGATACGACGGCCCAGCGCGATGTCCGCGTAACGCGCATGGTGACGAATGAAGTGGCCTACGTGCGCACGCAGTTGCCGGTTCGCATAGGCGTCAGCGCGTCGGGATACGAGGGCGAGCGCGTGACGGTGTCGCTATCAGATGGAGGGAGCGTGGTTCAATCGGAGGCCATCACATTGCCGGAGGACGGCGTGGAAGTGACCGTTGACTTGACGGTTACGCCAACCAACCCGGGCATCCACCAACTGACGGGCTCCGTGAGCCAATCGCCGGGTGAGGTGACGTACCGCAACAATTCCGAGAGCGCTTCCGTGCGGGTACTCGACACCAAGCGGAAGGTGTTGCTCCTTGCAGCGGGGCCGGGGCCAGACCTCACGGCCCTCCGCACGGTTCTCGAAGCGGACGCCAACATCGAACTGACGACGCGGACGCAGCGTGCGCCGGGTTCGTTTTACGAGGGCGGTCTCGTCGACGATCTCAGCCAGTACGACCTGGTTGTTCTGGCGGGATATCCAGGCCGCGCCGCCGATCCCTCGGTGGCTGCGCGCGTGGCAACGGCGGTGAACGACGGTCTTTCTGCGCTGTTCATTCTAACCCAGCAGACGGACTTGAACCGATTCAACGCGGTTTTCGGGGAAGTACTGGCGGTCCGGCCTGAGGTCATCCGGCCAGGATTCAGTGAGGCGGGCTTTGTGATTTCACCCGCCGGATCGACGCACCCCGCGCTGCAAGTCCCTGACGTGGATCAATCTACGGTCGGCGGCCTTCCGCCTGTTCTCGTCAACGAGAGCAGGTGGGCGGTGGCGCCGGACGCACGGGTTCTGGCCACCCAGCGACGTTCCGGCGTGGCGCTCAACGACCCTTTGCTAGTCGTGCGGAACCGAGGAAACTCGCGGACCGCTGCATTTCTTGGCGCGGGTACGTGGCGGTGGGCAAACGTCCCGCAAGACCTCGAAGCCGTTTCCGGCTTCTTTCCGGGATTGATCGAAAACCTGATGCAGTGGGTGACGACCACGGCGGATCGGCGGCGGGTCCGCGTTCGGCCCACGCACGCGCAGTTTGGCGAGAACGAAGTCGTTACGTTCGCTGGACAGGTTTACGACGAAAGCCTGAACCCCATCGAAGACGCCGATCTCCGCGTGACCGTAACTGCGCCCGGTGGAACGCAAACGCCCTTCACGATGCAACCAGTGGGGAATGGCCGCTACACGCTGAATGCTGGCGTGCTGGGAGCCGGATCGTACACGTTTAGCGCCCGCGCGGAACGTGCCGGAGAGAATCTCGGCGACGATGGCGGGGCTTTCTCCGTGGGCTCGCTGGCCCTCGAATTCCGCGAACCCGGCGCCGACGCAGCCCTGATGCGGCAGCTCGCGATGCGCTCCGGCGGACGTGTTGTGCCTATCGCCGACGTCCCTACCTTACGTGACCAATTGGCCTCCGAAGGCCGCTTCGAGCCCAACTCCATCGAACAGGAACGCGAAACGCCATTGCTCCACCTCCCCATCCTGCTTGCCATCGCCATTGCCGCGCTGACGCTGGAGTGGTTCCTGAGAAAGCGCGCGGGGATGGTGTGAACGTGCCTTGGAATATTCGAGCCTGCGCTGTGCTCGCCATCTACATAGTTGGTCTATTTATACCTGGCTGCACGCGAACACCACAATGGCAAGAAGCTGACATTGAAAAACTAGATGTCCTTCTCCATGAGGCCAATGTTGACTTTGTTCAGCCATTTTTGGTAGTGGAGCCACCCAGTGTTGCTGTCGATCTTGATTCGAACTACCTCAGGCTAATTGCAGGACTTTCGGCCATGTCGTGCGAGCAGATAGCCGCGCATGCAGGATCTTCCCCACTTGTAATGTCGTACGTTCTTACCTACAAGAATCTGTCCTGCATCCAATGCTCACATCGCGATATCTACACTACAACTAGCCTACAATACGCTGTTCATGATGTTATTCTGAATGGCACTGTAGATGAGTACAGATCATGGATGTATTCCAATACGCTTGAAATGCTCGCACCAGTTTGCAAGCAGTGATCCAAGGAGTTACAAGTATTTTGGTCAACAGACTTTTCTCCCCAGCATCTTGGCCCAACTTGACCTAGTCGAAGGTCATCCAATCCCCCTGAACACCCTGCTCCATCGCGGTCGCCTCTTTGCGGAATCCCACGAAAAGTAGACCAGCACCGCTTTGCCTACGAGGTGGCTGGCAGGCACGAAGCCTCACGAGCGGCTGTCCGAGGAGTCGTCGCGGTTGTCTCGCCTGGTTTGTACTCCAACATATCGGATTGACTACCATTCCTTCTCAAGCTCGGCCAGGAATGCAGCTGGTGTGAGAATGGGGATGGCACGAAACGGATGGAGCACGAGAAGGTCCTGATCGCCTGTGACGATATAGTCGGCGTTGCCGACGGCAGCCAACTCGAGGAACTTGTCGTCCTTCCGGTCGCGGCAAGCCCGGATGCGTTCCGTTGGCTCAACGATTTCCACCTTGTCGTTGATGAACGAAAGGAAGAAGGCCTCGCGACTTTCACGGGATGCGTACGTGTCGAACTTGTCTCGGAGGATAACGACCGCAAGTTCCAACACGGTCGGGTCGGAAAGGAGGATCTGTCCGTGAGAGATAGCTACGGCGAGGGAACGACCCGCGATTCCGCGTGGCTTTAGCGCGGCACTAACGATGACATTCGTGTCAAAAACAAACCGCAAGTTTCCCGAACGCGCAAACGCCACTAGGCTGTCCCGCCCGGAGACGGTGCCGAGCTCGATCCGCGCCTGCCTTCCTTATCGATTTCGGCGAGCAACTCCGCCAGCTTTTCGTCCGTCAAGCCATTGGCCTGCGCCTCCTCACCAAGGCGCTGCCACACGTCGTCGAATGAAGAGCCCGTCGCCTCGTCGTATGTCGTGAGGCGATGTGTGAGGTAGAGTTCCATCTTCCGCTGTTTCGCCGGCTCAGCGTTTCGATAGGCCTCTGCCACACGTCGAGGAACGCGAATTCTGATCTCTTCCGTTCGCATGTCTCCGGTACTGGAAAAGTTTGGATGGCGTATGATACGCTTGCTCGTGGCAAGAGATTCCCGCAGTTTCCGCCGATCACCCAATCCCCCTAAACACCCGGCTCCACCGCGGTCGCTCCGTCACAGAATCCCACGAGAAGTAGACCAAAACCGCTTTGCCTACGAGGTGGCTGGCAGGCACGAAGCCCCACGAGCGGCTGTCGGCAGAGTCGTCGCGGTTGTCGCCCAACACGAAGAAATAGTCCTGCTGGAATGTGTATTGGTTGGTTAGTTCGCCGGCAATCTCGTATCCACCGGCAACGCGCTGCGCCGTAAGCCCTTCGTGGCGGGTGATCACCTCGCGGTAGAGTGGCCAGGTCAGATCCTCCAGGGATACAGTAAGTCCGCTGCGGGGAACGACGATTGGCCCGTAGTCATCCAGGCTGTACCCCACGCCGGAGGGAAACGTGGCGCTGCGATCTCCTTGAAGACGGACGAACGGCTCTACGCTTTCCACGCCGTCAAGCGCCGCGAAGGTAAAGGCCTGTGCGGCCGTCCCCTCAAAAAGCCATTCGCCCGGACCGAGCCTATCCATCCGGCCCGAGAAGCCAAGTGTAGCCAGCGTGTCCAGCCGCGGCATCGCTCCGCCGATGACCGCTCTCGCTTTCCAGAACTGGCGCAGATTCAGTGGCCGGGGCAATTCTTCGCCGTTCACCACCACCATCTTGTCGCGGATTCTAAGCGTATCGCCCGGCAGGCCAACGACGCGCTTGATGTAGGGCGTCTTCCGATCGATGGGCGCATAGTCCGGCGGGTAGTTGAATACGACTACCTCGCCCCGCTCGACAGATACAAAGCCAGGCAGGCGCACCGCGGGCAACTCGAAATCCTTCAGATACCATCCCGCAAAAGGAATCCCAAGGGTGATAGGTGTGCGCGCACCATAGTGCAATTTGGAGACAAACAGAAAGTCGCCGACAAGGAGTGTGTCCTCCATGGAAGCCGACGGAATTCGATAGGCCTCGAACGCAAACACGCGTAGAATCAGCGCCGCAACCAGCGCGATGAAGACCACCCTCAGCCACGTCTTCAGTCTGCCGCGATCTCGGCGCGCAGGCTTGCCTACGGCGCCTCCCATCCGGTCTTCGGCTGGCTCATGCGAGGATCCCGTGATCGAAGTCTCAGGCAAAGGAAGCACGATCTCAGTAGGATTATCAGCCACAGGAGAATCTTCCTACAGGAGGCGATCGGATTTGAAATGCGAGGCTGTTGAATCCACGCTCCTCACAAACGCACGGACGCCCACCGTATTCCCCGACAGACCCCTAGTGGATGCCGCGGAAGAACCGGTTCAAGCGTGGGATTGGCGGGAGCCATTTCTTGAACGAGATGAAAACGAAGACGGCCTTGCCAACCATGTGGCTGCGTGGGACAAAACCCCAGTAGCGGCCATCAACGGAATTGTCGCGGCTGTCGCCCATCACGAAGTAGTAATCCTGCGCAAAGGTGTAGGAGGTCGACGGAACGCCATCAATCACAAAAACGCTATCGCCGATAGCGGTGGCCTCGCGGCCTTCGTGGCGCGTGATAACTTCCCGCAGCGCGGGCCAGGTCTCGGCGTTCAACGGCATCGCCACGCCTTCCTGCGGAACGACCACCGGCGGAAACTGATCGGGGTTTGAGTTACTTCCGGGCGGAAACTGCGGATCCTGCGTCGCGTCGCGGCCTTCCGGCCGCACGAACGATTCCACGCTCGCGACGTCGGCCCGAGCCTCGAGCGCCGCGGCCTCGCCCTCTGTTGCCGTCACTACATACTGCCTTGGAGAAGTGGGACGACCATCGCGCTGAGGAATGTCCCCCATCCACTGCACGCCAGTCTCCGTGAGGTCTGTCGCCGTCGGGCGAGCGTCTCCCGTCGACGTCACCCGCCAGTGATGCGCCATCGTTGGACGGAAAGGCTCTGGATTGCCATTCAAATAAACGACCTTATCGACGACGGCAATCGTGTCGCCGGGCAAGGCAATCAGCCGCTTGATGTACGGATCGCGCCGGTCTATGGGCACAGAATTGGGGATCAGGCCGCGAACGACATCCTTGGAGGCAGGGTAGTTGAACACGACAACGTCGCCGCGCTTGACCTCGGAAAATCCAGGAAGGCGCGTTTGCGGGAATTGCAGACCGGGCAGATAAAACGGCGTGAGAGGGATTCCGAGCGTTCCGGGCGTCCGCGGGCCGTAATGCAGTTTGGAGACAATCAGGAAGTCGCCGACGAGCAGCGTGTCCTCCATGGACTCCGACGGAATGCGGTAGGGCTCGAAAAAGAAGGTGCGGATGAACGAGATGACGAGAATGGCGATCACCCAGAACCGCACGGTCTCCTTCCAGCCCGTCAGCTTTTTCTTGTCGCCATTTGTCGCATCCTTTGCACCGTCGGCCCCGTTTTTTGGCAGATCGTGCCCACCCCGACGGGCGCGCTTCGCCCGTTGCTTCTCGCGTTCCTGGCGTCTTTTCTGATTTGTTGCCAAGTGGGCTCGTTTCTGGTGAGGTCGAGGAAGCTACGGACGTGCGCAGCGACAGGTTCGCCAGACGCGCGGGGGCGTAACACTCAACGAAAAATCTGCCATTTCTCGTTCCTTGAACGACTGACGGCCCAGCGCGGCCGCCGCGTTTCCTGCACGAAATATTCCGTTCCGTCGAAGCCGGTCCTGAACCACTTCTGTAGGTCGAGCGAGTGGTAGTAGTCGGCAAACGGCGTAGGGTCCGTGCCGCCAAGGCGATCGAACAAATCGGTTTTCAGCCTGGCAAAGTCATCGGCGAAGGATTCATCGGTAGCGATCAAAAGCCCGCGCCCGAAAGGACCATCCGTGTCGAGCACAAGAACCGGGATCGCGTCGTTTACGATGAGCCAGTATTCGAACTGGACGTACTCGCTACCCGCGTATTCTTCTTGCTCGGCGGCGGCGGCGTTGCGCGTCGGTGCACCGAAGAGGCCATTCAGGCGCGCTCGGAAGTGCGAGGTCGAAAGCGTGTCGCTAGGATGTGGCGCTCCGATAGCATGCCAGAATACTTCCTGATATTGGCTTAGGAATTCACCCTGATCGTCTGCCGACACCTTCTGCCAGACCATCTCCGGCACTACCGACGCGATACTATCCGCATCGGCTTGTGCGGCGGCAACTGCCAGACTATCAACTCGAGCCCTTCGGATGTACAGATTTTGCTCCATCCACAGGCGGTACGACGTAATCTCGTACATCGGCTGGTGGGGGCGGAGCTCGACTCGGCCCCCGGTTTCCTCCAACAATTCCGCAATCCGGGTGGTCGTCCGCTGCTGCACGAGGAGGTCGACGAAGTCGCTCGTCTGGGCGGTGGAAGGGTTAGAAAAAAAGAGAGCCAGGGCGAGGAAATGCGCACATACAATGAAGGTTAAAGATTTCGGATTTCGGATTTCGGATTTCGGGTTGGCGCGTCCGTTAGAACACACCGTCATTTTGTCGAGCGTGTTATCAGATAAATCCTCTTGCGCGACACCTTCTATAGCGAAGACCTGACGGGGAAGATCGCGAGACCTCCGGCCAGAGGCGTGGAAATGGGATTTCCAAAGCGGCACGGTCGAAACTCGAAGCACCCTCTCCGAAATCCGAAATCCGAAATCCGAAATCCGAAATCCCATCAGTCGTCCCCCATCGCCAGAACAGCGAGAAATGCCTCCTGGGGCACCTCGACCGAGCCCACCTGTTTCATCCGCTTCTTTCCCTCTTTCTGCTTTTCGAGCAGCTTGCGCTTCCGCGAAATATCACCACCGTAGCACCGCGCCGTCACGTCTTTCCGAAGAGGCTTAACCGTTTCGCGCGATATTACTTTCGCCCCGATGGCCGCTTGAATGGCTACTTCGTACAGTTGGCGAGGAATGAGATCCTTCAATTTGCGCGCGAGCTTCCGGCCCATGTTGTAAGCCTTGTCGCGGTGGACAATCGTACTGAGGGCATCGACCGGATCGCCGTTGAGGAGCACATCGAGCTTGACGAGGTTGCTGGTTCGTTCGTCGATGATCTCATAGTCGAGCGATGCGTAGCCACGCGAAACGCTCTTCAGGCGGTCGTAAAAGTCGAACACGACTTCGGCCAGGGGGAGTTCGTACTGGAGGTCAACGCGTTCCGGATCGAGGTATTGCGTGTCTACGTACACGCCGCGCCGGTCCTGGCACAGCCGCATGAGCGGCCCGATGTACTCCGTCGGCGTAATGATCTGGGCTTTGATGTAGGGCTCGCGGATCTCGTCGATGCGTCCGGTCGGCGGCATCTCGCTCGGGTTCTCGACCGACAGTTCCTCGCCATTTGAAAGCACCACGGTGTAGCGCACGTTTGGCATCGTAGTGATGATGTCGAGATTGAACTCGCGGTCGAGGCGCTCCTGGACGATCTCCATGTGGAGCATCCCCAGAAAGCCGACCCGAAAGCCAAAGCCCAATGCCGCGCTCGTTTCGGGCTCATACGTCAGCGAGGCGTCGTTGAGCTGAAGCTTTTCGAGCGACGCGCGTAAGTCCTCGAACTCGTCTGCGTTTGTCGGGTAGAGGCCCGAAAACACCATCGGTTTGACCACCCGGAAGCCCGGCACCGCTTCGGCGGCTGGCCGTCGGGAATGCGTCACCGTGTCGCCGACCTTTGCGTCCCGAACGTCTTTCACGGATCCGATCACGTAGCCCACTTCTCCCGCGGTGAGTTCATTCACGGGCTGCATTCCCAGTTTCAGCACGCCAATTTCCTCGGCGTTGTAGCGCTGGTCCGTGATCATGAACTGGATGGGATCGCCCGTGCGGAGCGTGCCGTCAAAGACGCGCGTGTAAACGACGGAGCCCCGGAACGTGTCGTACACGGAATCGAAGATGAGGGCTTTTAGCGGAGCCTCGGGATCTCCTGTTGGGGCCGGGATGCGAGCGACGACGGCCTCCAACACGGCGTCGACGCCCTCGCCAGTTTTCGCGCTGACGCGGAGGACATCCTCGGGATTCCCTCCAATCAGATCAACGACGGTCTGTGCGATCACGTCCGGTCGAGCGCTCGGCAGGTCCACCTTGTTCAGGACGGGAATGATCTCCAGATCGGCTTCCAGCGCGAGGTACAGGTTGGAAATCGTCTGAGCCTCGATCCCCTGCGCAGCATCCACGACGAGGATCGCGCCCTCGCACGCGACGAGAGCACGGCTGACCTCGTACGTGAAGTCCACGTGGCCGGGGGTGTCGATCAGGTTCAGGACGAAGTCGCGCCCATCCGCCGCCTTGTAGGTCATCCGGATGGCGTGGCTCTTTATCGTGATCCCGCGCTCGCGCTCGAGATCCATCGAGTCCAGCACCTGCGCGTGCATCTGCCGTGCGGTCAGGGTGCCCGTCAGCTCCAGCAGCCGGTCGGCCAGGGTAGATTTCCCGTGGTCGATGTGGGCGATGATGCAGAAATTCCGGATTCGCTGGAGATCCACGTGCGGGGGACGGAAACGGGTTTCATTCGGTCAGAACAGCCGAAAAGATACCGCCGTTGCCAACGAGACGGGCGGAGGTTGGGTTAAACGTCACTCTCCTGTAGCTACGTGTTTCGGCCAGGTCTGCGGTGACGTGAGCCGCTTGCGTCTACCCCGCATACAATTGGTCTTCTACCCACCCGAGAACTAGACGGGCGATGCGAACCGCCTCCTGATAGTCTTCCTCATAGACCGACTCTGCGTCTCCGGGGTATCGGGTCCACACGGCGTACTCGTTCAAGCGACTGGCTGAGAGGAGGTTGGATGGTACGGATGTGAACGCCTCAATTTGCTCCAATAGAATCGCGATGTCATGTGTGCGAGGAGGCGCTTCGCCGCGCGATACGAGCACGGCCTTGAGTGCCTTTTCGACAGCCTGTTGTGCGTGAAAACACAGCAGCTCAAGCACGCCCTCAGGTGGCATCTCGATGGAGGCCAACTCGAGATCCTTCTTGGCGTAGCGCAACCACTGCGCCGGAACACTCTCAGGCGGCATAGACCTCCACCCCTTCGCGCAGAATCGTGTTGTAGATGAATCCGCTCTCCCGAACATGAGCTGCCAGATTTCGGGGCGTTGTCACGAGAACGTCGATCGGAACGCCACGTCTTGGAACCTCCTCGTAAAGTCGTTGCGCAGTTTGGCGTCGGTGGGTTCCATTCGGCACAACCACGAGCAAGTCCAAATCGCTGTCGGGATGCGCGTCACCGCGGGCAACCGAGCCGAACACAAGAACACGAAGCGGTTGAACGAGACGAACGATCTCGTCCACGATTCGTTGATGGTTGCCCGAGAGAGTGTTCATGGCACCATGATACAAAAAGCCCCGTCCTCGCAGAAGGAGGCCGGGGCATTCTCTGCCGACTGTCGTAGGGGTACGGCATGCCATGCCCCAACAAGGGATACCTACCGCCTGCGGTCTCCACCGCGTCCGCCGTCACGTCCGCCACCTCCCCGGCGGTCGCCGTTGCGGTTGCCGCCGCGGGCCTTGTGCTCTTCGCGCTTACGCTGCATCTCGGCCTTCTCCTCTTCCGTCGGCTCCGGGAGGAACGGCTTGCGGCTTACGCGGAGCTTGCCGTCATTGCGTACCTCGATGAGCTGGACCTGAATCTTGTCGCCGACCTGCACGTGGTCGTCAGGGTTCTCAACAAACCCGTGCGCCATTTCGGAGACGTGAAGCATGGCCTCCTTGCCGGGCATGATCTCGAGGATCGCACCAAACGGAAGCATGTTCTTGACCGTACCCTCGTACTCGATGCCGATCTCCGGCTGGGTTACGATGCCCTTGATGAACTCGATGGCCCTGTTGGCAGAATCCATGTCGGTCGAAGAGATCGTAACGAAACCTTTGCCGTCGCGCTCGTCGATATCTATCTGCGCGCCCGTTTCGGCCTGGATGCCCTTGATGATCTTGCCGCCTGGCCCTATGATCGCACCGATGTAATCCGTATCGATGATGATCTGGATAAGGCGCGGTGCCGTCGGCGCAAGTTCCGGACGCGGGGCATCCAGGGTCTTGGCCATTTCGTCGAGGATGTGATGACGACCGACGCGTGCTTGATCCAGCGCCCGCGACATGGTTTCGCTCGTGAGGCCATCAATCTTGATATCCATCTGGCAAGCCGTGATCCCATCGCGGGTGCCACATACCTTGAAGTCCATGTCGCCGAGATGGTCCTCGGTGCCAAGGATGTCACTCAAAATGGCGACTTTTTCTCCACCATCAATAAGGCCCATCGCGATGCCGGAAACCGGCTTCTTGAGCGGAACACCCGCGTCCATCAGCGCCAGCGAACCACCGCATACAGAGGCCATCGACGACGAACCGTTTGATTCCAGAATGTCTGAAATCAGCCGGATGGTGTAGGGGAACTCGGCGTCGCTCGGGAGCATCGGCTTGAGCGCGCGTTCGGCGAGATAGCCGTGCCCGATCTCTCGACGGCCTGGGCCGCGCATGAAACGGGCCTCGCCGACGGAGAACGGAGGGAAATTGTAGTGTAGGTAGAAGCGCTTGTCCTCCTGGTCGAAAACCTGATCGACCGCCTGAACATTGCGGCCCGTGCCCAGCGTTACCTGCGCAAGTGCCTGCGTTTCTCCACGCGTGAAGACGCACGAACCGTGGACGCGGGGCAGGTAACCCACCTCACTCCAAATCGGGCGGACTTCGTCCGTGGCGCGGCCATCAAGCCGAAGACCTTCATTGAGGATCAGCTCGCGCATGACTTCGGCCTCGGCATTCTTGTAGGCGCTCTTGTAGTCGTCCACAGAGAAACCATCGGCGTCCGCCGCAATCGCGCCGTCGCCCTCGCCAAAGACTCCGACAATCATCTTGTTGCGGATACTCTTGATTCCAGCGTAGAACGTCTCCTTGGAATACGGAGCGCGGAGGTGCGCTTCGATCTCACTGCCAACCAAGTCTTTGATTTTGGCGATGAGGCCAGCATCGGGGGCAGTCGTCGTGTACTCCATCGGTGTTATCGCGCCGCGATCAGCCTCAAACTTGGCTTTCAACTCCAGAAGACCGGCGCAGATCGTCTTGATATGGGTGTGGGCGAATTCGAGGGCGGCGACCATGTCGGCCTCCGAAACCTCCGACATCTCACCTTCCACCATCACGATCGCATCGGCCTTGCCGGCGACGATCAAGTCGAAATCGCTTTCGGAGCGCTCCGCCTTCGTGGGGTAGAGGATGAACTCGCCATTGACGCGGCCTACGCGAACGTGCGCCGTCGGCCCGGCGAACGGGCCGCCGGATAGCAGCACGGCGGCACTCGATGCGACACCAGCGATGCAGTCGGCGTCGATTTCGATGTCCGCCGAGAGAAGGAAGTTGAGAACCTGGACTTCGTTGATGAAGCCATCAGGGAAAAGCGGACGCAGCGTGCGGTCGATCAAACGCGAGGTAAGAACCTCCTTGTCAGTCGGGCGGGCCTCGCGCTTCATGAAACCGCCTGGGAAGGAACCGGCGGCAGAGTAGCGTTCGCGGTAGTCAACCGTCAGCGGGAAGAAATCCTGCCCAGGACGTACGTCCGGGGAGATGACCGCTGTGCTGAGCACCATCGTATCGCCGAGGCTGATGACGACGGAGCCGTGGGCCTGCTTGGCGAGCTTGCCAGTTTCAAGGTTAAGCGTTTTGCCCGCTACCTCAATGGAATGTGTTATTGCGTTCATGGGGTTTGTTTGAGTTGATGAGTGCGCGTCCTGCACTCGCTAGGCCTGTCCACGATACCCGCAGGTTCGCGGGGAGGTTGGCCGGGAATCAGTTTGCTGCGGGCCGACGAATCCTATCGTCGAAGTTGGCCGAACCGCAGTGAACTGACTGCCGAACCGTGGAAATGGATGTCGCGATGCAGAGCGACGCAGATAATGAACCGCTCGTGCGGCTCGTAACGAAAAAGCGGTTCCCCCTTTCAGAGACGCCGCCAGAAAGGCATTACTTGCGAATGCCCAGCTCCTTAATGATGGCGCGGTACCGCTCGATATCGGTGGCCATCAGATAGTTGAGAAGGCGGCGGCGCTTACCGACCATCCTGAGAAGGCCACGCCGCGTGGTGTGGTCTTTCCGATTGCTTTTAAGGTGGTCCGTGAGGTCGTTGATGCGCGCCGAGAAGATGGCTATCTGAACCTCTGGTTTGCCAGTGTCCTTGTCGCTGGCACCGTGTGTGGCGATGAGTTCCAGCTTTTGTTCCGTTGAAATCATGTAGGATTTGGGATGTCTCTGCTTTAGATGCGCGAGGATGCTAAAGAAGAGGACAGCCTGCGGCCACGCCGCGGAGGGATGTCTGTCGTGTGCCGTCTCCCGGCTGCTTTCGCCGATTTTAAGCTCTTCAAAGTACGCTGTTGAGGACTTCGGCTGCCTGCTTCTTGTCTTCATGAAGTTGCGCCGCGAGTGCCTCCACCCCCTCAAACCGTCGCTCGTCGCGCAATCGGTCGACAAAGGAGACCCGCAGCTTTGTGCCGTAAAGATCGCCGTCAAAACCAAACAAGTGAACTTCGGCCAGCATGTGGCCGTCTGTCTCGAAGGTCGGCCTAAGGCCAATGTTCATCATCCCATCGAACACTCCCCGCCCTATTTCCGCGCGGACGGCGTAGACGCCGGGCTTGGGCATAAGCTTGCGCGGATGCTCGGCGCGAAGGTTGGCCGTTGGGTAGCCAATCTGCCTGCCGCGCTGATCGCCTTTGACGACCGTCCCCGCGAAACTGTATGGCCGACCAAGCAGCGAGGCGGCTAGTCGGACGTCTCCGTCCTCAACCAGCGCCTTTCTGATTTTCGTCGATGAAACCGTGATGCCTGCGACAACCCGTTCGGGGATGACGGCCACGGAAAAGCCGTGCGCCTCGCCGAGAGCCTGCAGCGCGGCCCGGTCGCCGGAGCGGTTGCGGCCAAAGCGGTGGTCGTATCCAACCACGATTTTCTGCATGCCAACCAGCCCGAGCAGTACATCCGCGACATACAATTCCGGTTCGAGCAGCGAGAGGTCACGTGTGAACGGCAGAACCACAAAGCGGGCAACACCGAGGGATTCCAGCATATCTGCCCTTTCGTCGAGTGTAGTGAGGATCGGCAAATGGCTGTTCCCGAGGACCTCGCGTGGATGCGGGTCAAACGTCACCACGGTCGCCTTCCCACCGACGACGTCTGCGCGTTCAACGAGGTACGTCAGGATGGCCTGATGCCCGAGATGGACGCCATCGAAGGTGCCGGTGGTGAGCACGGAGGCGTCGTCGCGGGTTATTTCGTCCGGGCCGTATTCGCGTAGCACGGTTTGGGAATGAGGGAGTGGGAGGATGGAGGAAATGGAGGGTGTCTCCTTTCAGCAAAGCGCAATCTAGCCATGCTGATGTGTTGCTTCCTTTCCCCTCTTCCCTTCTCACTTATCCCTGTCTCACTTCAACACCGTCATCCCTCTGATCTTTGTGGCCACGCTGCCAGCGTCGTGCTCGGATTGAACGGATTCGGATAGTTTGGGGACAGCGCGAACGTGCACAGGGCTTCTACCTCCGGATGGATGGTCTTCGTCAACAGCAAATCGGCCGCACTCTCTACGTGGAAGACGACCTCGGCAGGTTCTACTCCGGGTGCGTGAGGTTGTGGAGGTGAACGTAGCTGCGCACCCGGCCGGCGAACGCGATTTCAGTTCGATAACTCAAATGGGTCCGGCCGACCTGCTCAGTGCTGTCCAAGAGTTTGGGAGGCTGCCTCTTCTTGTTTGGTACCGACACACGCCCTACTTTGGGGTGCCAGAACGGTTCACCGAGGCAATTACGTTTTATCCGCCCAGACGGGCAAGGAGACTTATGGCAACCATCGAGAAACGGAAGATCTACACTTTCAGCACCATTGCCCCAGGCTCAACAAAGAGCTTTACTTGGAACGCCCCAGCGGACACGGTGCTGGGCTACTTCGCTTATCCGGTCGTGCCGACGCCTTCGGGGCCACATGGCAGCGAGAGTGGGAGGGTCGAGGTCACCCAGGTGACTTGTTATCACCTCCGGGACAACGACGACAGCGACAAGCTGCAAACGAAGATCTACGTCAAGAACGTCGGCGATAAGCCGTGCGGGGCCGATCTCTGGCAAAGCTGGATCAGTTGAGGTCCCCCCTTCGCTGACGAGAGAACGCGAGGCGCTCCCGAGAAAGATCCTGGGAGATGGACGAACCTGGGAGACCGACATTGGGTCCGTCGGACTCGCGTCCGACGCCGGGCTGATGATTCGTTCTGCCGACTCCCTGGGCAGCCTACGACCAAGGTCGAAACGTAAGCGGAGTTCACCGGGTTTGTCCCAAAGGAAAATCTGTCCTTCCCGCATCGATCAGGCCGCCACGTTCTCAAACACCGCCGCAGCACCCATCCCGCCGCCGATGCACATGGTGCAAACGCCGTAGCGGATATTGCGGCGCTTCATTTCGTGGAGGAGCGTGGCGGCGAGCTTCGCGCCCGTGCAACCCAGCGGGTGGCCCAGCGCAATAGCTCCGCCGTTCACATTGACGATGGATTGATTGATGCCAAGCTCACGCATTACGGCCAGCGACTGGCTGGCGAAGGCCTCGTTCAGTTCGAACAGACCGATGTCATCGAGATTCAGGCCAACCTGCTTGAGGACCTTTGGCACGGCTTCCACCGGCCCGATGCCCATAATGGCCGGATCCACGCCTGCAACGGCGAAGCCGAGCATCCGCGCCATTGGCGTGGCACCCGTTTCTTCAGCGCGAGCTTTACTCATAATGATCGTGGCCGCTGCGCCGTCGTTCATCTGCGAGGAGTTACCGGCCGTCACCGAACCGCCGATCTTGAACGCAGGGCGGAGGCTCGCTAAAGCTTCGAGGGTGGAATCGGCTCGCGGGCCTTCATCGACCGAATGCGTGAACTCGACCGTCTTTGAGGAACGCGTCTCGTCGTCGTAATCGACCTCAGAGATGGGCACCGGGATGATCTCGTCCTCAAACCGCCCACTCTCGATGGCGTTCAGGGCCTTCTGATGCGAACTGAAGGCGAAGGCATCCTGGTCTTCACGACTCACGCCGAACTTGTCGGCTACGTTCTCTGCGGTAATGCCCATCGCCGCATAGAAGTCCGGATCTTCAACCGCTAGCGATGGATTCGGTGCGAAGTAGAAGCCTCCCATCGGCACCTGGCTCATGCACTCAGTTCCGCCTGCGATGACGCAATCCGCCTGGCCAAGCGCCACGGAATTGTATGCCTGCGCGATGGTCTGCAAGCCGGACGAGCAGAACCGGTTGATCGTAGCGCCCGGAGCTTCATCTGGCAGACCTGCCTTCTGCGCAATCGCACGCGCGAAGTTTGTGCCTTGCGGACCCTCGGGAAAGGCGCAGCCAATGAGCACGTCGTCGATCATGGATCCATCAAGTCCTGGAACGCGGGCCATTGCGCCTTTTACGGCGACCGCGCCGAGTTCGACGGGATGGACATTGCGGAGGGTGCCTTTATTCGCTTTGCCAACCGGCGTTCGGACGGCGGCGACGATGTAGGCGTCGTGGAGTTGCATGGGGAGGCGGTTCCTTGTAGGGACACGTTATATCGTGTCCTAGGCTTAATTGCGAAGAGGTTTATTGGTCGTCAAAATGCTCTGTATCCGGGCCTGCGTTTTTTCCTCGCCGAGGAGCGACAGGAAGACCTCGCGCTCGAGTTCGAGAAGGTAGTCTTCGTGGACTTCGGCGGGCACGGTCAGGTCGCCGCCCGTCATCACCCAGGCGAGGCGGCTGGCGAGGTAGTGGTCATATTCCGAGATGTATTTGCCTTCCTGGAACTGGAACAGCGCCACCGCGAATTGCGCGCGGCCCTGCGCGCCGAGAACCGGGATGTGTGTCCGAACCGGCGGCGGGAGGTAGCCCTGCTCGCTGAGGCGGATGACCTCCTGCTTGGCCACGTGGAAGCGCCGGTCGGCGTTCATCACGACGATCGTCTCCTCCGGCAGGATGCGCATTTCCTTCGCTCTGATCGCCGATGTGGCAACATTTGCCATCGCGATAGCTTCAAACGATTGCCGCAGGAACGGCTGGATTTCGCTCGGGCGGTCGGTGTTGGCGGCGGCCTCGGCGGCTTTGGCCGTCATCATCATGGTGCCGCAGCCGGCAGGGATTAGCCCGACACCAAGTTCAACGAGCCCGATATAGGTCTCCGCTGCGGCGACCGGCTGCGGGCTGGCCATCGCCATCTCGCAACCGCCGCCCAGCACACGCTGATGTGTCGTCACGACGACCGGCTTGGAAGCGTACCGGACTTTCAGGATCGTCTGCTGGAACCCTTCGATGAACGGCCGAATGGCCTCCGCACCTTCGCCCATGGCCATGCCCATCACCACCTCGCCGAGGTTGGCACCAACGGAAAAATTGGTCCCCTCGTTGCCGACGATAATTCCCCGCAGGTTCGCGTCGTTCTCCACCTTGTCGATAGCCTCGACCAAACCGTTCATCACTTCCTGTCCGAGACTGTTGGCCTTTGATCGGAACTCGAACAGACCCACGCCATCGCCAACATCGAGTAGTGCCGCTTCCGAGTTCTTCCAGATCGTCTTCTTCTCATCCCGCGTGATGAGGTTCAAGCCCCATTCGTCGGCGGGCTTCGGATCGGCAACGTAGGTCCCGACTTCTCGATTCCAAACGTGAGGCACGCCGCCCTTTTCGACAAAGAAGCCGTCCGATGGGACATCGGCAATCCAAGCCGGCGTTCCGATTTTCGCGGTCGCCAACGCGTCTCGCACGCGATCAACACCGAGCGCATCCCAAACGGCGAATGGACCCATCTCCCAGCCGAAACCCCACGCAACGGCCCGGTCGAGATCGGCGGACGAGTCCGTGATTTCAGGAATTCGCCGGGCGCTGTAGCCCAGGAGGTCCAACGTTGTCTCGCGGAAGAACTGACCCGCACGGCCTCCGTCATCAAACAGGGCATTCAGGCGAGCCTTCAGATCGCCCGCCTTCTTGATGCCGGATAGATCGAATCCGATGTCCTTCGGATCGTCGTACTCCATCGTCTCCGGGTTGATGGAGCGGATGACGCCATCCTTGCCCTTCTGGTAAAATCCCGCTTTCGATTTTGCGCCGAGCTGCCCGGCTTCGACGAGTTTCGCGAGTACTGGCGGCACTTCAAACATTTCGCGGCTCTCGTCGTCCGGCACGCCGTCGTACAGGTTCTTGGTGACGTGAATCAGCGTATCGAGGCCCACCACATCCGCCGTGCGGAACGTGGCGCTCTTCGCGTGGCCGATTAACGCGCCCGTCAGCGCATCGATTTCCTCGATGCTGAATTTCCCTTCGGTGAATTGGCGCAGCGCCCCCATCATCCCATAGATGCCAATCCGGTTGCCGATGAAGTTCGGCGTGTCCTTCGCAACCACGACGCCCTTGCCAAGATGGACGCGCGCAAAGTTGCTGACGCGCGCCAGCACTTCGGGGTCGGTGTCTGACGTTGGGATGACCTCGAAAAGCTTGAGGTACCGCGGCGGATTGAAAAAGTGTGTTCCAAGGAAACGCCGCTTGAAACCCTCGGAGCGTCCTTCCGAAATCTCGTGGATCGGCAAGCCAGAGGTATTGGACGAAATCACGGCGTCCGAAGCGGCGTGCTCCTCGATCCGCGCCATCACGTCGCGCTTCACGTCCATCCGCTCGACGACGACCTCTATGATCCAGTCGGCTTCCGAGATCTTCTCGAAGTCATCCTCGAAGTTGCCGAGCGTGACGCGCTTCTGGACGGACTCCGAGAAGAAAGGCTCCGGGTTCATCTTCGAAGCCGCCTTGAAGGCGCTCTCAACGATGTCGTTCGGCCTGCCTTCCTTGCCGATCGCCTCCGGCGTGACGTCGAGGAGGAGGACATGAAGTCCGGCGTTGGCGAGGTGCGCGGCGATCTGGCTACCCATCACGCCTGCGCCCAGAACGGCGGCGGTGCGGAAGGGCTTCGTGGATGTTGCGCTTGCCGCGTGACCATTTATCAGCGGTTTGGGGAGCGTCGTCGTTTCCATAATTGGGGAAGGGCGGCCAAAGAGTTAACGCTGTAAAATTGCCACAATACGGGCCGGAAGGCAATCGGACCTCCCGCTTCGATGCAGCCCTGGTTGTAGGCGGTGGAGCCGCTGGGGTTTCCCTGTAGGATGACAACCCCTCCCTTTTCAAGGAAGGTGCCGAGCTTGCGAGGCGGAGCGTTTTCAGCATCGCGCGGACGGTTCCCCGCGTACGGGGAACCGTCCCTACCTACGTTGTCATCCGGCGTACATCGCCTCAATGTAGCTGCCGTACACTTCGTTCACCTTGCGCCGGACGACTTTCATCGTCGGCGTGAGGAGCTTGTTCTCCACGGTCATGGACTCAGAAATCAGCCGGAAGCGCTTGATCTGGCACCAGTGGTCGGTGCCTTTGTTGGCTTCCGCAACCAACTCATCGAACTTGGACTGCACGACGGGGTCGGCCAGTAGCACCTCATCCGACATGTTCGCGTCCATGTCTTTGCTCTTGGCCCAATTCCGGAGCGTCTCCATGTTCGGGAAGAGCAGCGCAGACGCATACTTCTGCGAATTGCCCACCACAACGGCCTGTTCGACCAACGGGTCTTCCATCAATGCGTTCTCTATGGGCTGCGGAGTTACATACTTGCCGGTTGAGAGCTTGAACAGCGCCTTTTTGCGGTCGGTGATGCGGAGGAACCCATCGTCGGTGAACTCCCCGATGTCGCCTGTGTGGAACCAACCGTCGTCGTCCCTTACCTCCGCGGTCTTATCGGGGGCATCGTAGTAGCCCATCATGATGTGCGGGCCACGCGAGAGGATTTCGCCGTCCTCTGCAATCGCCACTTCAACGCCTGCAATCGGTTGCCCAACGGCACCTGCCCGGTTGTGGCCGGGCCGGTTCATGGTAATCACCGGGCTCGTTTCCGTGAGGCCGTACCCCTGGTAAACGGGGATCCCAAATGCAAAGAACGAATTGGCCAAGTCGGCGCGAAGCGCGGCTCCTCCCACGGCACATACTTTCACGCGAGTGAGGCCGAGTTTGTCGCGGAGCTTGGAGTAGACGAGCTTGTCCGCCAGCCCCGAGAGAAAACCCATCCCGCCATTCGGCTTGCTGAGATCGTAGGTCTTCGCCATGTCGAGCGCCCAGGTTCCGATGATTTTCTTTGCGCCCGTTGCTTCGCGGACACCTAGCAGCACCTTGTCGTAGACCTTCTCCAGGACGCGCGGCACGGAGGCAAAAAACGTCGGCTTGACTTCGCCGAGATGCTCCACAATGTGGTCGGGGTCGGAGTAGTAAATCGACTGCCCGTACGCGACGGCGAGGAAGGACAGAGTCCTCGCAAAGATGTGCGTCATTGGGAGGAACGTCAGTGTGTTCTCCTCCTGATGCTTGAGGATCTTGAAGCCCGTCAGCGCGGCGTAGACGTTCGACGAAATGTTCTCGTGGTTCAGCATGACGCCCTTCGGCAGACCGGTTGTGCCGCTGGTGTAAATGAGCGTCGCCAGATCCTTCGCGTCTACCTGATCCCGCAATTCCTGAGGAGCATTCGGATTGCCCGCCAGCGCCTCGCGTCCTTTCTCCCGCACGGAATCCAGCGTGTAGAGCTTCACACCATCTGGCAGTGAAATGCCAGCGCCAGTGCCTTCGGCCAATACAACAAAATCCGATTCCGTCTGGCCGATCCAACCGGCGGCATTCGCCAGCATCTCATCGTTGGAGACGAACATGCCTTTGCACTTCCCGTGGTTCGTCACGTAGACGAGGTTCTCGGGTGTGTAAGTCGTGTAGAGCGGCACGTTGACGATTCCGCCGACCACGCAGGCAAAATCGGCCATCGTGAAATACATATCGCTGTTCATAAAAAACGCGATGTGGTCGCCGCGATTCAGGCCGAGCGCGTACAGGCCGAGCGCCAATTCGTCCGCCGCCGTTTTGAACTCGCCGTTCGAAAGCGTCGTCCAGCCGCCGCCTTCTATCGGCTGGTTGAAGGCGCGCGGGTTTGGATACTTCTCAACAGCCTCATCAAGAAGGGATGGAAGCGTTCTGCCGAGAACGATGTCGCCTGAGTTCGGCGGCGCGGTGCGGATGTCGAGTGCCATGGTGGGGAGTGGAAGAGGTGGAGGGCGTGCGTCGGGATGTCCTGAGTGGAGACCGCAAAATAGGCGGTATCGATGAATGATGCGTTCCCAAGATCGCCCTACTTTGTTTTGCGATAGGCGGATAGAAACTCGTCGCGCCCAATGCCGCACTGGCGGAGAATCCACCCCAACGTGGAGCCTTTGACCTTTCGGTTATTTGGCAACGTCAGCGGCGTGCGCTTTCCGTCCGACTCCTCTCTCGCCATCGCGATGTGATTCCCTCACGAACCAGATGAAAACCGACCAGGCGTGTTGAACTGCCAACCGAGCAGCGAACCCATGTTAGTTGTCGGCCCCTCTGCCGTCACCACCGGATCCACCTCCACCCGCTCCCGAATTACGACCTGACCGTCTGAACTGTCAACCACAAACAGGGAAAGTCCTGCGAACACAAATAGGCGGGCAAGCGTGCGGGCGTCGGACATGGGGAAGGGGGAGTGTCGGCAGCGAATCAGTCGGCATGCAACGCACGACTAAGCGTTTTTTTTGCAACAACGGCATGCCGATTTACCCTAACACAGTTATCCACATCACCACAGAGGCACTGCTTGTCCCGGAGATATTTTTGCCTTTAGCATTCCGTACCCCGTCTCATGCTCCCGCCTCAATCAACGCGTCCAGTCCCCAGGCATCATCCACCCGATACTCCCCAATCCCTTCGCGGCGCAGTGCAACGAGATGCCCGCCTACGCCGAGCTCTTCGCCCAGGTCGTTGGCCAGCGAGCGGATGTACGTGCCTTTCGAGCAATGCACGACGAAGTCCACGTCGGCGCCACGGCGCTCAGTCAGGTCGAACCGGTCGATGGCGACGCGGCGCGTATTGATCTCGACTGCCTCGCCTCGCCTCGCTTTTTTGTAGAGCCGCTCTCCCCCTACTTTGATCGCAGAATAGATCGGTGGGATCTGTTCAATATCTCCTACAAACTTCAGACGGGCCGTTTCGAGATCGGCGGCAGTGAGGTGCTGTGTGGGCTTCGATTCTTCCACTGGAGTCTCCGCGTCGTAGGAAGCTGTCGTTTGTCCGAGGCGGATCGTACCCGAGTAGACCTTGGGCATCCCCATAAACCGATCCTGTTCGCGTGTAGCGTTGCGCCCAACCAGAACGATAAGAAGGCCTGTCGCCATCGGGTCAAGAGTCCCGGCATGGCCTACTTTCTTGATCCCAAAAACCCTGCGCAACTGCCGAATCGCACCGAATGATGAGATGCCTTGGGGCTTGTCGATCAGCATGGCGAAGCCATCGCGGAGTTGATCCAGCGAGTCTGACCGCGTCAGGACCGGGACCGAGGCACCGTCGGGTATAGCACTCAAGCTGTGCCGTCCGGCTCCTCTTCGCCGTCTCCTCCCATCACATCATCACCCCGCTCTGCGTGGATTTTGGCGAAGATCTCCTCGATGTGTGCGGCGTGCTGCTGGCTTTCATCAAGGAAAAACCGGAGCTCGGGAATCCGGCGAACCTGATGGCGGATGCGTTGGGCAAGCGCTTGCCGGATCTGGACGGTGAGGGTCTCCAGCCGCTTGAACGCAGCGTTCCGCTGCTCGACCGTTTCGCCAAGCACACTGACATCGACGTACGCAATGCCGAGATCCTTTGTCATGCGCACACCGGTGACGGTGAGTAGGGAGTGGCTTGCCTCGTGGAAATCGGTTTGCAACAATTCCGCAATTTCCCGCTGAATCATTCGGGAGACGCGCTCGGTTCGAATGCTCATAAGGCAGATGGGGAAGTAGGGAGGTAGCCAGGCAGGGGACCACTGTCTGGCAACCTGCCTGTCTGGCTCAGACTGCCAGCAATCGCTTCGTCTCGATGATCTCGTAGCCTTCGATGTTGTCTCCGACCTTGATATCGTTGTAGCCCTGAATCGAAATGCCGCATTCGTAACCGGCGGCCACCTCTTTGACATCATCCTTGAATCGACGGAGCGAAGAGATCAAGCCGTCGTAGATGACAACGCCCTCACGGATGAGGCGTACGCGGTCGTTGCGGGAAATCTTGCCTTCAACCACGTAGGAACCGGCGATGGTGCCTGCCTTGGGTACACGGAAGATCTCCCGCACCTCGATGGTGCCGGTGATCTTCTCCGTTTGCTCGGGCGAGAGGAGGCCTTCGAGTGCGTCGCGGACTTCTTCGATGGCGTCGTAGATGACCGAGTAGGTGCGGATGTCGATCTCTTCTCGCTCAGCGATCGTCCGGACACCGGCCACGGGCCGCACCTGGAAGCCGATGATGATGGCATCGGAGGCGGCGGCGAGCATCACGTCACTTTCGTTGATGGCTCCGACGCCACTATGGACGATGTTGACTGCCACTTCGTCGTTCGAAATCTTGAGTAGCGAGTCCGAGAGCGCTTCCACCGAGCCTCCCACATCACCCTTCACGACGAGGTTGAGGTTGGTCAACTCCCCAAGCGCCATACGGCGGCTGAGGTCGTCGAGGGATACGTGGCGGCGCTGGTGCATGGTCTGCTGCCGCTGGAGTTGCGCGCGCTTCGCTGCGATATCGCGGGCTTCGCGTTCCTCGTCCAAAACAACCAGTCGATCGCCCACTTCCGGTGAGCCGGAAAAACCAAGGATTGCCGCCGGACGAGCGGGCCCAGCCTCCTCGAGCCTGTTATCACGTTCGTCAAACATCGCGCGGACGCGGCCCGATTCCGTTCCTGCGACAAAGACGTCGCCGACACGCAGCGTACCGGTCTGCACGAGAACGGTCGCGACCACGCCTCTACCCTTGTCGAGGCGGGCTTCGATAACCGTACCCACGGCTCGCCGGTCGGGGTTGGCCGTCAATTCGAGGAGTTCAGATTCGATGAGCACTTTCTCGAGCAAGTCCTCGACGCCCTGGCCGGTCTTTGCCGAGATGAGCTCGCACTGGATTTTCCCGCCGTACTGCTCAACGAGCACATTCTGATCTGAGAGCTGCTGCATGATGCGCTCCGAATTGGCTTCGGGGCGGTCCATTTTGTTGACGGCAACCACGATCGGCACATCCGCCGCGCGCGCGTGGTTTATGGCCTCGATGGTCTGCGGCATCACCTGGTCGTCAGCCGCCACGACGAGGATTACGAGATCCGTAACCTGAGCGCCACGCGCACGCATCGCCGTAAAGGCTTCGTGGCCAGGCGTGTCCAAAAACGTAATCTCCCGGCCGTCGTCCAACCCTACGACGTATGCACCGATGTGCTGAGTAATTCCGCCAGCCTCGCCTGCCACCACATTTCCTTCCCGAATGTAGTCGAGGAGGGAGGTCTTGCCGTGGTCGACGTGGCCCATGATGGTCACCACGGGTTGCCGGGGCAGGCGGTCTTCTGCCGCATCCTCGGCAATGAGATCGAGTTCGTCGTCCGCCTCGGACATGAATTCTACTTCAAAGCCGAATTCGTCGGCGAGGAGAACGATGCCGTCGGCGTCGAGGCGCTGGTTGATGGAAACCATCATGCCCAGCTCGAAGCCTTTCTGGATGACCTCGGAAACCTGCACTCCCATGGCTTCCGAGAGTTCGCCCGTGGAGATAAACTCCATCACGCGCAATGTGCCCGACATCTCATGGATGCGCTGCAACTCTTGTTCACGTTCGGCGGCTCGCTCATCGCGGCGAAGGCGGCGGCGCTTCTGGCGCACGCGCCCTACGCTTCCACCGGCGCCCAACTGTTGAAGCGTCTCCTGGACGTTCGCTGAGACCTCGGCCTGGTCAACCTTTTTCTTCCCGCGCTTGCCGCGCTTGCGTGAGTCTGTTTCTTCGACCAAAGCAAGGTCCGACTCCGCCTTTTCGGGGACGCCTTTTGCGCGCTTCCGGGTCCGCTTCCTGCCACTTTCGATGCCTGAGATGTCCACCTTTCCGATGACCGTCGTTCCGGTAAGGGAAAACCGATCCGCCCGAATTACGCCCGTGGGCTCGAGAACGACAATCTCGTCCTCCTCAATATCGAGGAGGTCTTCGGGCGGTCCATCGGGAATTTCTTCTTCCGCCAGCGGTTCGCCGATGTCTTCGTCGTCGACTTCTGCGGGAGCGTCATCGGCATCTGGTTCGGCAACGTCTGCGACAGGCACGGGCTCTTCGACGGCGTCCGCAGCGGGTTCTTCGCTCGTCCTGACCGGCTCTTCTTCAACGACCTCCTCCGGTACCTCGGCGATTGGCGTTTCGACCACAGCTTCCTCTGCCGGCGCTGGCTTCGGGGCTTCAATCTCCAGTTCAGGCACGATAACTTTTGGCGCGGACACGGCGACCGGAACTTCCCGGGATTGGACTGTCTCGCTGCGTTCGACCTCGATCTGCCCACGAAGCTCTGCCACTCGCGCCTTGGCCTCGGCATCGTCGGAGAATGTATCCAGTACCGTGGCGTACATCTCCGGCGTCAGCTTCGCGTTGACATCGCCCGCTGCCAGCTTTGCGTCGAGCTTGTAGCCACGGTCCTTAAGCGTCTCCACAACGGTGCCCGCCGCGACATTCAATTCGCGAAGCACGCGGAAGAGCGGGAAGCTCTTCGGCTGGCTGGACGTTTTCGCCGGAGGCGTGGATACTGGCATAAAGGGCCGTTTTTGTAACTCGGCGCCGGTCTGGCCGACGATTCTAGAATACGTAGTGGGTTCAGGCGTCGGCGGGCTTGCCTTCCGTCTCCTCAGTCAATTCAGCTTCGGAATCGACGGAGGCGCTCGCGGGAGACTCGACACCAACCGCCTCCATTCCGTTGTCGTCAGCCACGGTTTCTTCCGCAACGACGTCTTCTTCCGCAACGATGTCCTCTTCCGCAACGACGTCCTCTTCCGCAGTTGTTTCGGTGGACGCAGTCGCCGGTTCATCGGAAACCTGCGCTCCGGCAGCTTCTGCGACGACGCCTTTCTCGAGGGCGGCAGCGGCTTCGGCTTCCTCATTGGCAAATTCAGCCCGCATCAACATCACGATCTTTTGCGTTGTCTCGATGGGAAGCTCGGTTCGGCGGGCGAGTTCATCGGGCGAGAGTTCGAGCACGGCCTTGGCGGTATCGCAACCAATGTTCTTGAGCTTCTGAATCATCTCGGCGGGGATTGCATCGGAGAACTCGCCGATCTCGACATCCTCCTCATCCGACCGGATGGAACGGTATACATCCAGCTCGTAGCCGGTCAGTTTGGAAGCCAGGCGGATGTTTTGGCCACCCCGACCGATCGCCATGGAAACCTCATCTGCCGGAACCGTCACGCGGGCGCGCGGCGGGTCGAGGTCGTCATGAAGCTCCACATCGGTGGGCTTGGCGGGCGCCAGCGACCGCTTGATGAACTCCACCTTGTCCTTCGTCCACGGGATGACGTCGATGTTTTCGTTGCCGAGTTCGCGCACAACAGCGTGGATGCGGCTGCCTTTCACACCAACGCACGCGCCAACCGGATCTACTCGGTCGTCGTGGCTGACGACGGCCACTTTCGCGCGGTCGCCAGGCATTCGAACGACCTTCTTGATCTCGACGATGCCGTCGTAAATCTCGGGCACTTCGAGTTCAAACAACCGCTCGATAAACACCGGGGCTGTGCGGCTGATGACGACCTGCGGACCTGCTCCGGCTTGCTCGGCCGGAAGCACTTCCTCGACGACGCCGCGGATCATATCGCCCTTGCGGTACCGGTCCTTGTAGATCTGGCCTTCCTTCTGGATGACGAGTTCGACCTTGTTGTGAATGATAAGCACCTCGTTGCGGCGTGTCTGGTAGATCTCGCCCACCACGATTTCGTTAAGCAACTCGGAGTAGTCCCGGAAAATGTTCTCCTTCTCGATATCACGGATTCTCTGGCGGAACGTCTGAAGCGCAGTCTGTACCGCACGTCGACCAAAGTCGTCGATTTGAATGTTCTCAGCCACTTCGTCGCCGACTTCGTAATCCTCGTCAATCTTCAGCGCGTCGGTCACCTCGATCTGCATGACGGGGTCTTCGAGGTCGAAATCATCGACAACCTGGCGGATGTGGATGATCTGGTAATCTCCGTTGTCAGGGTTGAAGATCACTTCGAAGGCCTCGGGGTCGTCGGCGCCATAACGCTTCTTTATCAAGGAGCGAAATACGTCCTCAACGATGACCTGAAGCGTGTCGCGGTCAATGTCCTTCTCGCGCGCAATTTCTGCGAACGCGGATACGAGCACGGTACTTTGCATGGGGGTCGGGGAGGGTTCGGGGCGCGGCTACCACGGTAGCTCGACAAACGCCTCGCTGATTGCGGAGAAAGGGATTTCGACGGGATTTTCCTGGCCCGGGAAGCTCAGTGCGATGGCATCGCCCGCCACGGCGGCAAGCTTGCCTTTGGCCGTCAATGCCTCGGCGTCCAGCATGTAGGCGACGCGCAAATCGCGACCGATGTGACGTGGATATTGACGCGGGTCAACCAGCGACCGATTGACTCCGGGCGAGGAAACATTCAGCGTGTAATGGCCCACTATCGGGTCTTCTGTATCAAGGAGGAAACTGAGGCGACGGCTCGTTTCGGCGATCTCGCCAACGCCGACGCCCGCGTCGCTGTCGATGTAAACCTCCACCACGCGGCTTCCTGTGCGCCCACGAACGTCCACATCAACGACGAAAACGTTCGTGTCGGCCACGGCTTCCTCAGCGAGATGATGAAGGCGGGCTTCCAAGGATTCGAAAGTTGGTGGTGGGTTCATACGGAAAACGCCCGTTCCAGGAACAGGCGTCGTCTGTGCGGTAGCTCAGAAACAACAAGAGGCGGGAGCCCCGCCTCAAACTGCTGCCCCAGTGTTCAGGACGACAGAATATACGGGGATTGAAGAACCTGAGGCAATGATCTGAGGCCGTCAACGACTTCGACGAAGAACAACGAAACGGCATTTGTTAGCCGCAAACGCCCCCTTCACTGAGAATGCTTGCGTCTTTACGAAGTGCATACCTCAGCGGAAGTTGAGGATTCGAGTTGGTCTAGGGGTCTGTCGGACTTAGGGGTTCGTTACGAGGCGAGTGGGTAATCGAGACCAGTTGTTCGCTCTTTTGAGGCGCATAGCGAGACTATGTATCGAAAAAGAGCGGAGAAATGGGCCGATTAACCGCCGCCGCAGTAGAATCTGCCTAAGTCCGACAGGCCCCTAGCTGGACCGCGGGGATCGGTGCAAGCCCAGTTCTGTGCAGATCGAGAACGGTAGAAGATTCCCCTTACTTCACCAATGTCATCCGTCTGATCTTCGTCGAGATGTTGCCTTCTTCCCCCTCGGCTACCATCCTCGCGATGTAGAGGCCGCTCGCCGCATCCCGTGCGTCGAATACCAACTCGTGGCGGCCGGGCTCGAAGTCGCCTTCGGCCAGGCGGACGATCTCGCGGCCCAGCACGTCAAAAACTGTGAGCGTCACGCGGCTGGCCTGTGGAAGCTCAAACGCCAGCGTCGTCGCCGGGTTGAATGGGTTCGGGTAGTTCGGACTCAGGGAGAATGCGCGCGGGGCTTCCACCTCCAAATGGATGGTCTTCGTGGAAAGAACGCCCGCGGCGCTTTCTATGTGGAAGACAACCTCGGCGGTTTCGCCGACCGGTGCACTGCGGTCCACATCAAACGTGAACGCCGCCGTGGCTTCTTCGCCGGAGGCGATGGCGTCCAGTTCGGTTTGATTGACTGAGAAGATCAGCCACGTCGGGGCGCTCTCCACGCGAACCGATACGTTCTCAAGTGCGGCTTCCGCCGACGTGTTGGCCACGGCAAGCTCCAGCGTGTTGCCTTCCGAGGCGAAGGGCAGGCGGTGGGGTTCGGGAATGTCCTGGGCTGCAGCACCAAACGCGAGCGAGGCCGCGAGGACAAGGAGTAGCGTGGTTCGGTTGAGCATCGGATTATATGTAAACAACCAACAACGTCATCCCCGGCTTGGTCGGGGATCCATTCCGCAGGTTAGCGGATTGGTCTTTTAGAAAAGTGTGTGCTGGTCAGGTAGATTCCAAGCATCACGCACCGGGAAGCTGAATTGTTGAATGGATTCCCGTCTTCACGGGAATGACCCGTTGGTTGTTTTGGGGGATGATTGACCATCGATAATGTCGTGGCAATTCACTACGGGACGTCGAGTAACCCTTGAACCATCTCCAGCGCCTCGCGGCTCCAGCGGATGGTGCCCTTCTGGTTGAAGCGGAGCACAGCCTCGCCCGAGGGGCTGGAGACCACGGCCGCGCCGACGATATCTCCGTCCTTGCGCATCGAGAGGTGCGCACGCGTCGAAGCGCCGGGCCGCACGATCACGAGACCGTGCCACGTGGCCTTGCGCCGGAAACGTACGTAGCCATCCACGATGAGCACGCCGTAGCCGTGCATCGTGCCACGCACGACCAGGCTGTCCCGGCCCATCTCGTCGCCTGTGGCGTAGGCAACGATGGGGTTGCCCTCGCTGCCGAGGTCGTCCACCTGCAAACTATCCAGCATGATGACACCCTGGCGGGCGAGGAGCACATCCGCTAGCGCGTTTACGTCCAGCGGCAGGGCCTCCACGGCCACATCCGGCGACGGCCCGGATCCTTCCAGCAGCGCGTGCTGGTTCAGGTCCAACGCAACCACTGCTGCAATTTGCGCTGCAAGGTCAGGGACAGCCAATGCGTGGCGGTCGTCGCCTGAGCCCGTGGCGTTGCCGTCGATGTCGTGGTCCAAGCCGGAAAGGAGGAAGTCCGTGCCCTGAAAGCGGGGATCGAACGTGGCCGACGAGATCGATGCGGCTGCGGGGAGAGTGGTGAGGTCGGGGGCGTCCGGCTCGGAGCCGTCGCAGCGCGGCGAGAAAGCAGACGCAATGGCTGTGCCGCCGGGCAGCGTCCAGGTGACGGTCTCGGTGGAGTCGAACGTGACCTTCCAGGCGAAACCGGGGTAGGGGGGCGTTCGGCCGGGGTCGTTCGGATCGAGCGTCGGTAAGTCGAATATCTCCGGCTGCAGTCCGTGGTAGCTCGCGGGCGTAACCTCATTGGACGCTCCGTGTGACACGGTCACGGGTTCACCCGTCAAGTTGTTATAACCGAAGACCGCAGTCAGTTCGCCCGCCCCAACCGCATCCATGCATTCCAGAATCGGTAGGACATCGGCGCCAGGATCTTCCGGCGGGATCACCGGCTCAGGAAACGGCTCAGGAATCAACGTTGGAGGCGCCTGCGCTACATCCAGAAGGGTCTGCCGTATCCGCTCCGCAGGATCGTCATAGCACGTACCCCCAGGAGGTGGCGGTACAGGTGGCTCACCCGGACGCACTCCCGGCACAGACGGGTACGCCGCGATTGCCGCATCTACGATGCCTGGTTCCTCCTGGTAAAGAAGACGAAGCCGACTCCTGGCCCATTCGCGCGTGGCACCGGCTATGCCTACCGACATGTACGTGAGCACACGTGCGCGTTCGTTAACAGGCAAGAACGTTACCCTTTGGGACTGGTAGAGAGTCGCGCTGTAGCCGCTTAGCCCGGCTCCTATGCCGTTTACGGGAGTAGGAAACGGATATATGGTATCCAGCACGCCCAACTCCGCTGAGTCCGGTTCCTGGCCCAGCACCTCAATCGCTGCGGTGGCCAGAATCGGATCACGCTCAGCATCAAGCGCTCTCCACCAGAAGAATGACCTCGGCGCACCGAGCAGCCGGATCGCCGTCAGCACCTCGTACACGTGAGTGAAGTTGCCAGGCCACCCTGATCGCCGCCGCGCATAAGCTTCCAGTCTCTGGATGAAGTCTGGATCGCCCGAAGCAGTCGCCCGCGCCAGTAGGTCATCGAAGTAGTAAGGCCGGTAGTCGATTTGCTCGACGCGCTGCCAGGCCTCCTCGGCCGACATCGACGTGGGATCGAGGTAGCACCCATAGCCGTTCTCCTCGCACATACGGTACTGACAATCTTCCGGCCTGTTCAGCGATTGTGCCGACGCAGACAGGCCGGCCACGGTCGCGCCTAGTACGAACCCCGCTGTCATCCAAAACGCCTTTCCAACTAGGAGTGCCCTTGCCATTTGTTATCTACCTCGCCTAGCATGGATGATCCGATTACCCGTGCCTTCCGTTCCACTGTTCAGAAGCGGCACTGGCGTCGCGCTACCGCTGTCCGTTCGCGCGTCGTTCTGTTGAATGGGGGTGAGCCTTTTTCGTCCATCCGGCTGCTCGTCAATAATAAAAAAAGGTATGCTCATGATGTTTACGAAGTCGACCGAGTGATTGCTCTCGTTATCTCCAGCGAACTCCTCGTCGAAGAGCACGTGGCCGATCTCGTGGCCGAGCGTCACCGGTTGTTGGTGGTCGTCTCCATTCAGCGCTCTGGATCGGATGAGCACCGTATTGGAGATCCCGGGAGTCCAGTACCGTCGTGAGTCGTTGTCTCCACCCGACCGCGCGGTGGCATTCGTCAAAGAAAGCGTGCCAGGACCAAGTGCGATCACATCTACCGTGGCATCATCCTCGTCTTTGTAGTTCAAACCCATAATGTTCAGACTCAGCTGGTACTTGTCTGTAGAAAGCGTATCGAAGTTGATTAAATGTCGCTCAATGCGAATGTCCGTAGAGCCCACGTCCCAAACGAACTCCGTACGGAGGCCCTTGCCAGCCACTACGATACCCTTCCTCACTGATCCGTCGTTGTGCCTTGCGGAGAAAGCACCGGGTAATTCCATGCCGATCTCATTCGCGAGTTGCTGGGCTACGATATCGAGGTCCTCATCTCTGCTGACGTCGAGATGAACAAATGTGGTATCACCAAGCTCGGGAACAACAGCAACCCTGATCGTTCCGTCGTTGGGGACAACGTGACCCGCCCCCGTCGCAGGATCGTAGCCGGGGTTGTAGAGGACGAGCGCGTTCGACACCGTATCAGCCAGGGCAAGGCCCGAAAGGTCGAAGCGAATGCCTGCCTGCGCCCAGTCCTCGCTCACCCTTCGTGTCGACTCATCCGTGTTCACCGAATGCGCGACACCAGCAAGCTCCACGAAGCGGAGCCTTCCCGTGGCAACCGCGTCTTCCGTAACACCTTGTGGATCGCCTACTGATAGCTCGACCGAGTTACCCAATCGCAGACTGCCGGTCCAGGCCGACACCCTGAGCGTGTCTCCAAGCTCAACGCGGACTGTCTGCAACCCGGCCACCTCGTCATCATAGCATCCGAAAGATTCGGGCGCGGGGCAACCAACGGTCGTGCCCGCCTGCATCTCACTAGGCCGAGCGTTCGACACCAACCGAACAAAGCGACGGCTACGAAGGGTCCAGGAGCTGTCTGGCTCTACCTCATCGGTCGTGCTAAACGACGCGTACGCCTCTGATGCGCCGTTCTCCCACCCATCAGTCCATACTGGCACGGACGCCCCGCCTCGCAATACCTCCAGCCGAAATTCTACGTCTGTTGTGTCCGAGATTCCCACGGCCTCGAACCTATACGTATCCGGGTCGAAATGCTGCGTGGGTGGAGTTGAGCCTGGCAACCCATCATCCGGCCAAGCGGACAGACCTATGTACGGTGACTGGAATTGCTGGTCTGTCGTATCCAGAAGCCAGTCAGGTCGAACCTTGCTCACCATCACATACCCCTCCGTCACCTCAGTATCATTCTGCCTCAGCAGCCTCACAACCGGCTCGCCCGCTGTCACCACCAGCGCCACGTACCCGTAGAGCGCGTAGTCGTCGCTCTCGATGTCGAACTCGAGGTAGAGGTCGTCGGCCAGGCTGTTCTGCCCTTCGGCCGAGCTCTGCTGGGTAAGTCGGGCTACGGGTCGCACTCCGCGCCGGGTGCGGGCCTGGTCGCGGCGTCGGAGTCGATCCGGCCGGCGTGCGGCGCGGCGGAGGCCGTTCTCACCCGTCAGCGCCGCGGCCGGAGGCCCCGGCGTGTAGGATGTATCCGCCACGAAGCACACCAGGCCGGCCTGGAGGTCGGCGTAGGTCGCTTCGACCACTTCCACGTCTACGGCGCCCGTGCGGTCGTTCACCAGCACGCCTTCCCCTTCCCCGTCCTCGTAGTAGTAGGCCCAGATGTTGAACAGGCGCTCGGGCTCGAGGTCCAGCGGGCCCGTGACGTCAACCAACTGCGCCGTGAACGTCGCGGCTTCGCCGACGGCGATCGTGTCGGCGCTGGCCTGCGCTTCGAGCCACGCCTCGCGGAGGTACACGCCATCGCCACCGACGAAGATCGTCCGGCCGTCGTACCGCGTCTGGGCCTCGGCGCCGGTCTCGATACTCTGCCCCGGCGGCGGAAAGACGCGGTTCGCAATGACCTGCAAGGCGCCGGAGCGAGCAAGACCGTAGGGCACGTCCTCGATGGCGGTGAAGCCGTAGTTGCCGCAGCCCTCGGCCACGCCCGTCACCGGAATGCCATTCAGCGTATCGGGCACGACGAACTCAAGCGGGTTCCAGAACGGACCCTCGAAATAATAGCACTCGTCGATCTCCGACGGGATCGTCGGCAGTGTGTGCTGGCTCGTCAGGCTCATCGCTTCGCCTTCTGCGGCCTCGCGCTTTCGCTCGGCCTCGCCGGTCGGTGCCGCCGCATCGCGCTCGATGCCCGGGTAGATGTACACGTGATCAATCAGGAAGTCGTCCGGTGCCGGTACCGCCTCGCCGTCTCCGTAGACCGGCGTGATGGTTAGCGCCGCCGTTTGCCCGTACGAGAGCGTGTCCACGCCGATCACAACGACATAGCTGTAGCTGCCCACGTTGATCACGCCCGGCGTCGGGTTGACGTAGACGGTATCGGTGGCCGCTTCTGCAAATAGGCTGTCCGCGACAGGATCGAAGGCGACGGCCGGATCCTTCGCTCCGTCCGGATTATAGTGGATCCAGGGCCCGGATGAGCTGGCCAGCTCGTCGAACAGTACCGGTTCCGTAAGCGGGTTGCCGACGGCGTCGCTCAGCGAGCCGAGCCGGGCCGCCTCCGGGCCGAGGACAATCCGGGCCGGAACGCCGTCCAGCCGCGTCGACGTTGGCGAAGGGTAGCTGATGGTCGCCCGGATCCGCTGTGGCGTAGAGCCCTGAGCAATAGGGTACAGTTCCGCGTAGGACGTCACGGTAACGTGCGCCCCTTCCGAGGCGGCGACATACAGATCGACCCGCGCGTCATCCTCCTGGCGGCAATAGGGATAATTCTGATATCGGCTCGTCTCGGAGTTCCGGAGATCGTACGGCTGGTGCGTGTAATTCGGACCATAAATGACGTGCTCATAGTCCGGGTGCGTAAACGATCCGGACAACGACACCTGCCCAATCGCCCAGCCTACCTCCACCCAGCCATTAAAGCTATCGTGGCTCAATCCCGATCCGGCCGGGAGCGACCCGTAGTTCGAGAATCCCCAGGTATATCCACCCGGGCTGCACCCATAATTGTGGACCGTAGACGTATCAGGAACCGGCACGAGTTCCGCCACCGGAAAGTGCACCTCGAAGGCGGTGCTGTCCGGCCTCAGGCCCGAGAAGACAACGTCGCCGTCGAAGGGAACGGGAGCCCCGTCGTAGTTGGCGAAGAGTGCCGACGTTACGCGGAAGCGCAGCCTGTAGGCAGTCGGACCTATCTGGACGTTGTTCACCGGGGGTCTGGGCTGCGCCCTCGGCTTGGGCGACAGGCGAGGATTGGACCTCAACCCGCTCCCGAATCACGATCTGCCCACCCGCAGATCGCACAACAAACAAGGCAATCCCAAGGAACATATAAAGCCGAACAATTGATCGGGCGTCGGGCATGGGGAAGGGCGGCCTCGCGGGAGCGGATGGTGTGATGTGTAATCTAGGCTACCCCCCCCCCCCCCATTTTGTCAAGAGCAATTCCCGGTTGTGGAAAAGTTTCGGTATTTAACGTGCTGCGTTTCTAGCATCATCTTACTCCCATGCGAGGGGATTTCACAACATGCCCCGCGCAATACGGTCGGCATCACGTCGTTGGGGCGTAATCGAAGACCGTGTCGTGAAGCTGCGCCGGATCCGTCTCCGGGAAGTCGGCCATGAAATGGAGGCCGCGGCTCTCCGTTCGTCGGCGAGCGCTCGCGACGATCAGGTGGGCCACGGCGATCAGATTCCGCAGCTCACATAGCGGCGAGGACACGCGCGTCCGTCCGTAGAAGTCTTCCGTTTCTTCGTAAAGAAGTTCAATCCGACGGGCCGCGCGCTCAAGACGCAATGTTGAGCGGACAATGCCCACGTAATCGCTCATCAGTCGGCGGACTTCCTGTTTGTTGTGCTGAACAAGAACCCACTCGTGCGTGTTGTCTGTGCCGCTTTCGTCCCATTCGGGGATACGACGCTCGAATTCACTTGCGGCCGCAAATTCGACGGCCGGTGCAAAGGCGCGGTGCGCAAATACAAGAGCTTCCAGCAATGAGTTGGACGCCAACCGGTTCGCTCCGTGGAGGCCCGAACAGGTGACCTCTCCGCACGCAAACAGGCCGCTGATGCTCGTACGTGCGTATTCGTCAACCTTCACGCCACCGCATGTGTAGTGCGCGGCCGGGACGACGGGTATCGGTCCGGTCGTCATGTCGAGGCCGTGCAGTAGCAACGTTTCCTGAATGTTTGGGAAGTGCCTGAGGATTTCATCCGATGGTTTTTGGGAAATGTCGAGCCAAACGTGTGGCTCGCCCCGCTTCTTCATTTGGTCGTCGATGGCGCGGGCTACGATGTCGCGCGGCGCCAGCTCCCCGCGCTCGTCATAGCGGAGCATGAACCGTTCACCGCCGAGGTTGCGCAGGACACCGCCGTCACCCCGAACGGCCTCGGTGATGAGGAACGACCGCCCACCAAAATCGACGCCCGGCAGGTAGAGGCTCGTCGGGTGGAATTGAATGAACTCCATGTTCGCGATGGTCGCCTTCGCCCGGTAGGCCATGGCAATGCCATCGCCCGTTGCCACGGAGGGATTCGTCGTGTGCGCGTAAACCTGCCCGGCTCCTCCTGCTGCCAGCAAGGTTGCCTTGGCGAGGATCGTATCGACCTGCTCAGCTTCCTCGTCCAGCACGTACGCTCCGAAACAGTGCAAATCGGGCCAAACGGACGATACCTTCTCACCTAGATGGTGCTCCGTGATGAGTTCCAGGACGAAGTGAAACTCGAAAATGCGGATGTTGGGGTGGCCCCGCACCGAGGCAAGCAGCGCGCGCTCCACTTCTCGCCCCGTCACGTCAGCTGTATGGACGATCCGGTTGGCGGAGTGGCCGCCCTCCCGTCCGAGGTGCAGTTCGCCGCCCGCCTCCCGGTCGAATTTCGCGCCTAGCTCCATCAGTTCTCGCACGCGCTCCGGACCTTCCGTCACAACAATCCGAACGACGTCCTCATCGCATAATCCAGCCCCGGCGATCAGCGTGTCTTGGATGTGCTCTTCCACATTGTCTGCCGGGTCCATGACGGCGGCAATCCCGCCCTGCGCGTAGTTCGTGTTGGATTCCGCCGAAGCCTTCTTGGTCACAATCGCGACCGTACCGTGCTCGGCGACCTTTAACGCGAACGTTAGGCCGGCGACGCCTGATCCTATGACCAGAAAGTCGAAGTTCTCCGTCATGCGCTAC
>JBGTDU010000014.1:0-27817 GCA_041748175.1 Rubricoccaceae bacterium | reverse complement strand
GCACCCGCGGAGTAGTAGCGCCGGGCCGGATCCTTCTCAAGGGCCTTCAAGCAGATGGTATCCAGATCACCTTTGAGCTTCCGACGAGCATTGCCGGATGCGGCCTCAGCCGCAGGCGCCTCGCGGGGTCCGGAAACGGTCGGCGTCTCATCCTCTGTCCGAACCATTTCGGAAGCGGCGACCACGGTGCTGGGCCGCGCGGGTTCTTCCTCGCAAATAACCCGCTCGATCTCGCCCGGCGAGGTTCGTTTGAAGGTGTAGGCGCGATGGCCAGTAAGAAGCTCGTACAGGATCAGCCCGAGCGCATACACATCAGTGGCGGGGGTGATGGCTTCCCGCCGGATTTGCTCGGGCGCAGCATGCTCGGGCGTCAGCGGATTGAGGACGGTTTGAGTCAGAGCTGAGGCATCATCCGGATCGAGGAGCTTGGCAATGCCGAAGTCGAGCAGTTTTACCTGCGGCTCGCCCTGGTCGCCCTCCGCCACAAGAATGTTGGATGGCTTGAGATCGCGGTGGACGACGTGGTTGCGATGCGCATACGCCACCGCGTCGCAGACTTGCAGAAAAAGCTCGAGTCGATCTTCCAGCGAAGGCTGGCGGCTCGCAATGAAGGACGTGATAGGCTCACCTTCCACAAACTCGAGGGCGAAGTACGGCTGCCCGTCGTCCGCCACGCCGCCGTCGAGGAGGTGCGCGATGTTCGGGTGCTGAAGTCGTGCGAGAAGCTGACGCTCGGACAGAAAGCGCTCTTGAAGCACGTCACTCTCTGCGCCAGGCCGGATGAGTTTGAGGGCGACATTTTGCTCAAACTGGCCGTCAGCTCGTTCGGCGAGGTACACCGTGCCCATCCCGCCACGGCCCAGCTCGCGGATAATCCGGTAAGGGCCTATCCGTCGACCTTCCGCCACAAACACGGTGGCCGTCCGAAGTGTCCTCTCCTCGTCGGGCAGCACTTCCTCAAAACGCGAGAAGTCATTCAGCAACCCAAAGGCCTCGGCGGCGGCATCCGCGGCGAGTAGCGCTTCAACTTCCCGGCGGAGAACCTCGTTTGAATGGCCGTTCGCGTCCACGCAGGCGTCATCCAAAAACGAAGCCCGCGCCTCGGGGGAGCGCTCCAGCGCTTCGCTGAACACGTCGGCGATGCGCTCCCATGCCAAGGAGTCACGCGCTTTCATGACGACTGGCCCAGGCTCAGGGCACGATACAGGTAGGCCCGCGACAGGGCCCAATCGCGCTTCACCGTTCTCGGTGAGACATCCAGAACGGTCGCGGTTTCCTCTACCGACAGGCCAGCGAAAAAACGCAACTCCACGGTTCGTACCAGGCGGTCGTCTTTCTCGCCCAGGCTCTCCAGGGCTTCGTTGAGTGCCAGCAGCTCGTCGGCGCGGTCGTCAACCGGGATTTCGGTCTCGTCCAATGACAGCGGCGGCAGGCCACCGCCGCGCTTCTGCGCCTTGCGGCGGCGCGCCCGATCCACCAACAGGTGGCGCATGGCCTTGGCCGCCACGGCGAGGAAGTGCCTGCGGCTCTCCCAGGTCGCGTCGGGCTTCCCGGAAAGTCGGAGGTACGCCTCGTGGACGAGCGCCGTCGTGTTCAGCGTCTGCCCCGCGCGGCGCCTGCCGAGCGCCCGGTGCGCTAGCGCCCGCACTTCCGCGTAAACGTGCGGGAAGAGATCGTCCAGGGCGGCGTGATCGCCCGTCTCCGCAGCGGCCAACAGGCGCTTGATGTCGTCGGGGGCGTCCATCTGGACCGGGGGGAGCTAGAGGAAACGGCCGGGTTGCTGAAGAACGGTACGGCAGCGACGGTGCTCATGCAAGGAAACGTGGGATACTTGTCGGATCGGTTTGGCCCCTGCCGGGGAGGTTTTGCGTCTCCTCTCTTACAACGCGATTCCCTCCCCGCCGACGCGCCCGAAAGTGCTCGATGTGCTGATCGGCTGATTTCCCTTCCCCTCATGATCAATGCTACCGCTCTGCTCGTTGCCATTCTTCTGACGTCGTTGCACACGCCCGGCGGGCCGATCAACGACAGGAAGGAGACGCCGACCATCTTCGTCGCGTCAAACAGCCTCTTTGTGAGTGACAATCTCGGAGCCACGGCCGAACCAGGCGAGGCGTCGGCCTCTTGTGTTGGAGCCGACGGAGACAATTCCGTCTGGTACGTCTTTTCCCCACGAACCACAGGCGTCGCCACGCTGGACACGGAGGGCTCCGACTTCGATACGATACTCGCCGTCTATAATGCCGACTTCTCGCAGGAGCTGGCATGCAACGACGACGATGCGACCAATCCCCCTGGGGACAATAGTTCGCGCGTAGAGAATCTCGCCGTCGCGATTAACCGCCTTTACTACGTTCGCGTCACCGGTTTTGGCGGGGCATCCGGCAGCGTTCACATGGCGCTTTTCTCGAGCGTCGTTCAGGGGCCGGCAAACGACATTACGCCCCTGCCGATTCTGACAAACGTCTCACGCATTGGCAGTAACCTGTTTGCGATTTCTGAGGGGGAACTGTCTGCATCGTGTGCGGTGGGTGGTCCCCAGAACGATGGGGGCAATTCGGTCTGGTGGTCGTTCGTGGCCCCATCGAACGGCTTGGTCACCATTGACACGGACAGCTTCCCGTTAACGTCCTTCGATACGATCGTCACGATTCAAAACGCCGATCGGACGGCCGAACTCGCGTGTAATGACGACGACCCAAACAACGGCCCGGGTGATTTTTCTTCACGCATAGAGGATTTCCCTGCCGCAGCCGGGCAAATAATCCAGCTGCGGATCACAGGCTGGCAGGGGGATGAGGGAGATCTGTTCCTGAGCTTCTTCTTTGTCCCTACGACGGCGGCGGAACCCGATGCAACGCCCTCGCTCGCTAGCCTCGAAGCTCCGGCACCAAACCCCTCGGCGGGCACGACAACGCTCGCGTTCTCTCTGGCTGCGTCGGCGGACATAAGGCTCGTTGTGTACGATATGCTCGGCCGCGAGGTAGCCGTAGTGGTGGACGGCCCTCGCGCCGCCGGGCGGCATGAGGTCGTCTTCGATGGCGCAGGATTACCGGCCGGCAACTACCTCGCGCGGCTGGAAGCGAACGGCCTTTCCGAAACCCGGCGGTTGTCGCTAACCCGGTAGAGCAGTGGCGGAAACTGCCAACATCTGAACTCTCCAAAACCTGCCTTTCATGCGCGACACCCTTTTTCTAACCGTCTGCCTCATTCTTTCGGCGATGAGTTCCTCCGCCCAAACGCCAACTACCATCGCGTACCAGGGCCTTCTCACGGATGCTTCCGGCACAACCGTCCCGGACGGCAGCTACTCCATTGCGCTCGGCCTTTTCACGGCGGCCTCGGGCGGTAGCGCTGCCTATGCGGAAACGCACACCGTCTCTACCAGCGGCGGCGTGTTCTCCGCCGAGCTCGGCGCGGGCGCGCCAGTGAATGGCACGTGGGCCGGGCTCGATTTCACCGCGGGCTACTGGCTCGAGACGGTCGTGGCCGGGACGACGCTCGCGCCTAGGACGAGGCTGTTGGCCTCACCCTATGCCCGGACCCTTGCCGTGCCTGGGTTCATTTCGGGTGAAGCACCGGATGGCCGCGTGCTGACGGTTACGAACACGGCCACAACGGGCTTGTATGGCCACGGGCTTACCGCCTTCAGTGCAGATCATGGTGAAAGCGCGGGACTCTATGGAGTGAGCGCATCGACGGAAGGTACGGGGGTGGTCGGTCTGGCCGCCGCGACATCAGGCACGAACTACGGTGTGTACGGTGAGAGCTCTTCTGCCTCTGGCACTGGGGTCGCAGGTGCAGGGAGAACTGGCGTACTAGGTTCCGCAACCGTGGGAACGGGTGTTCGTGGTGAAACGGCAACAGGTTTATACGCAATAGTTGGCATCAGCGGCACGACCGTGGATAGTGGCGCCGGGGTGTATGGCGAGGTGACGACACTCAGCGCGGCAGCCTCGGGCGTACGAGGGCAAAGCGCATCCTCGTCCGGCACGGGTGTGACCGGCCTTGCTACGTCAACGTCGGGCGATACGTATGGCGTCTACGGGTCCAGCTCATCGCATGACGGGATCGGCGTGTACGGTATCGCTTCGTCTACTCAAGGCAGCGTCCCAGGGGCTTACGGAGTTTACGGCGAATCACATACCCCCACGGGTGCGGGCGTTTATGGCTCGGGGGCGTTTGGCATACAGGGTTTTTCGTCCTCGGTCTCTGGAGTTGGGGTCTTTGCTGAGTCCACTGCACTTACCGGATTTTCCCGTGGCATCGACGCGCGATCCACTTCGACCTCAGGATTCGGTGTTTTTGCATTGGCCACGGCAGCGTCGGGTGCGACTTCCGGCGTCTATGGCGAGAGCGCGTCGACTGATGGGACAGGTATTCATGGGAAGGGGAGGAAGTACGGCGTCTACGGTGAATCCGATGAGGGAATTGGCACAGGTGTGTACGGCGAAGCCGGTGGAAATTTTTCCAATGGTGTCGCCGGTATCGCTACGTCGGCAAGTGGATTCACTCATGGCGTATTCGGGAGAAGTGACTCGGTTGAAGGGACCGGGGTGTTCGGCGCAAACCCCTCCAGCACGGGGGCGACCCTTGGTGTAAGAGGGCAGGTAGATTCCCCCGATGGACTCGGTGGTTCGTTCTCTGGAGGTATCGGTGTAAGCGGGCTTGCCACCTCACCAACAGGCTTCGGAGGGTATTTCACCGGACCTGGCACCGCGGTCTATGCCCGCGGCGGCCCGGTCGCCGCGGCTGATCTCATTCTTGCCGGGACTTCTGGAGGCGACGACAACGGCAACCTCTACTCCGATCCGGCCTACCCGAGTTCCGACCTCGTCCTCGCCGCTAACGACGACATCGCGCTGCACCTCGACGAGAACAACGACGAGACCGATGGCTCCTTCACCATCAGCAACGGAACGAACAGCGTCGTCTTCTCGGTGAACGAGTCGGGCACCGTGCAGGTCAGCGGCACCACCGTCCACACGAGCGACCGCAATCGCAAAGCGGACTTCTCGGACGTCAACATCGAAGCCATTCTGGATGGCGTGGCAGGACTCCCGATGCAGACGTGGCGCTACCGCGACGATCCCATTCGGCATCTCGGCCCGATGGCTCAGGATTTCAGCGCGGCGTTCGGCCTCGGGCAGGACGACGTGACGATTGCAGCGGTTGACGCCGATGGCGTGGCGCTCGCGGCGATCCAGGCCCTCTACCGGCTCGTGCAAGAGCAACAGGCTTTTGCGCGGCAACAGCAAACTGAGCTCAATGCGCTCCGTGAACGCGTGGCGCACCTCGAAGCCAATCGCTAGGGCTCTCATCCATTTGCCCACCATTCTAACTCCCATTGTAATGAATCGTGTGTGTCTTTTCGTACTCCTCGCCTTCGCGCCGCCGGTCTTTGCCCAGGCCCCCACGACGATGGCCTATCAGGGGCTCCTCACCGACGCCTCGGATGTCCCTGTTCCCGATGGCAGCTACAGCGTCACGCTGGGCCTGTTCACGGCGGCCTCGGGCGGTAGCGCCGCCTACGCCGAAACCCACACCGTCTCAACCAGCGGCGGCGTGTTCTCAGCTGAGTTGGGGGCGGGTGCGCCCGTGTCGGGTATATGGGCCGCTCTCGATTTCACCGACAGCTACTGGCTGGAAACCGATGTGGCTGGGACTACGCTGGCACCGAGGACGAGACTGCTGGCGTCGCCCTATGCGCGGACGCTGGCTGCTCCGGCATCGATGAGTACATCGGCTACGAATAGCGTAGCCCTCACAATTTCCAACGCGGCCACGTCCGGTTATGGCGATGGCCTCTACGTTTTCGGAGCGGAAGGCACAAACTCATGGGCGATTTACGGCGCGACTCCATCCGAACTCGGGACTGGGGTTCGGGGAATTGCAGGAGGCACGGTCGGAACCTCGTACGGCGTCTGGGGAGGAAGTGGGTCTGACGCGGGCAACGGCGTCTACGGTTTGGCTACGCACCCCAATGGCTTCCTGGCGTACGGCGTGTACGGAGAGTCGCTTTCTTCGGAAGGAACCGGAGTCCGTGGTCTGGCGCCGGGTGTCGGCGTCAGCGGGACCAGTACAGCAGATACCGGCCTGGGTTACGGGGTGGAAGGCTTCTCGAATGCGCCCGACGGCGCAGGCGTCCGGGGCAGCGCTCTACACCTGACGGGAACGACGTATGGCGTCTACGGCAATGCCTTCTCGCCCAATGGCTACGCAGGGTTTTTCGATGGGCGCGTCAACGTCACGGGTACGCTCACGAAGGGAGGCGGGGCTTTTCAGATCGATCATCCGCTCGACCCCGAGAATCGGATCCTGCGGCACAGCTTCGTCGAAAGCCCCGATATGATGAATGTCTACAACGGCAACGTCACCACGGATACCCGAGGGTACGCGACGGTGGAACTGCCCGCGTGGTTCGAAGCGCTCAACCGGGACTTCCGCTACCAGCTCACCGTTCTCGGCCAGACGTTCGCACAGGCCATCGTGACGCAGGAAGTGCGGGGGAACCGATTCGTGATTCTGACCAACGAACCGCACACACGCGTGAGCTGGCAGGTGACCGGCATCCGACAGGATGCGTGGGCGAATGAGAACCGCATTGTCGTCGAGGAAGACAAGAAGCCGGACGTCAGAGGCCGCTATCTCCATCCTGCGGCATTCGGGTTCCCGCGCGAGCGCAGCGTGGACTACAGCGCCGAGGCTGAGGCGCGCCTGGAAGAAATAAAGATTCAGGAAGCAGCACGCTCTGCCGAGGCGGCCCGTCTGGCTACCGAGCGACCCACGCCCACTCCGATCCATCGTCGCGATCGGTGACGGAATTAGCACAAGCATTCCCAACCCCTCCCATTCTCCAATCCTTGCCATGAACCGCCCGCTCTTCGTTCTCGCCGCTTTTGTGCTCCTGATCCCGGCTTCGTTCTCTCAGGCTCCCACGACGATGGCCTACCAGGGCCTCCTCACCGACGCCACCGGCACGCCCGTCCCGGACGGCACGTATACCGTCGCGCTCCGCATCTTCTCGTTGGCGACGGGCGGTGCCGTGCTCTACGCCGAGACTCACCCCGTTACCACTTCGGACGGCGTGTTCTCCGCTGAATTGGGCGCGGGTACCCCGACGGTCGGTTCCTGGCCGATCATCAACTTTGTGACAGGATACTGGTTGGAGACCGTCGTCGATGGAACGACGCTCGCACCCCGGACGAGGCTGCTTGCGTCGCCTTACGCGCGGACGCTCTCGGCACCCTCGCTTGTGGTAGGCGTCGTTCCGACCGCGGCCGCACTGACAGTACGCAACGATGCAACAAGCGGCCTCGCCGATGCAATGCAGGGCTTGACCGCCTCCGATCAGGGGATCGCGGTTCGCGGCACGGCGAGTGCAGGCCTGGGAACGACCTATGGTGTTTTTGGAGAATCAGCCTCGCCGTCTGGGAGGGGAGTGGCCGGATACGCCGCCAACACCTCCGGTAACAATATCGGTGTGTATGGGTGGAGCGATTCAGGTTTCGGTACGGGTGTCTCGGGCATCAACACCTCTACCACGGGCGTGACCTATGGTGTGACGGGAGTGATGAATTCTCCGAACGGTGCCGGCGTGCGAGGAGAAGCTTCAACGACTACGGGGCCTGCGGATGGCGTGCATGGCGTAAGCAATTCAACGAGCGGCGTGGGGGTTCGGGGGGACGCCGACTCAGCGACGGGCCAGGGAATCGGTGTGCGCGGCAGATCGCATTCGATTCAAGGCTATGGAGTGTTTGGACAGGCTGACCATGCGACCGGGACTACTTTTGGCGTGTATGGTCACAATACATCGACCTCCGGAACGGCTGTCCATGGCGAGGCTACGGCGTCGTCGGGCACAACCTACGGCGTATTTGGGCGGAGCAATTCCTCAGCGGGTGCAGGAGTATCTGGAGTTAGCACGGCGCTATCGGGCATCGCGTACGGTGTATCCGCGCTAACGAACTCCACTTCCGGGCAAGGCGTCCACGCCGCCGCATCGGCTTCATCAGGTGCTACGTACGGCGTGTGGGCTGAGAGTGCGTCGAGCACAGGCACGGGTGTGTTCGGCGTTGCCTCTCTGGTCGGAGTTGAAGGGTTCGCTACAGGAGTGTCGGGGGCCAACTATGGCATCAGAGGGCAGAGTTTTGGCACGACGGGATATGCTGGGTTTTTCAACGGCGCGGGAACGGGCGTGTATGCAAAAGGCGGCGCGGTAGCGGCGGCTGATCTAATTCTGGCAGGAACCTCGGCCAGCGACGACAACGGCAACCTCTATTCCGACCCGGCCTACGTGAGTTCCGACCTGGTCTTCGCGGCGAACGACGACATCGCGCTGCACCTCGACGAAAACAACGACGAGACCGACGGCGCATTCACCATCAGCAACGGGACGAACAGTGTCGTCTTCTCGGTGAACGAATCCGGTACCGTCCAGGTCAGCGGCACGACCGTCCACACAAGCGACCGCAACCGCAAAGAGGACTTCTCCGACGCGAACATCCTGGCGATGCTGGATGGCGTGGCGAGCCTGCCGATGCAGACCTGGCGCTACCGAGGCGACCCGGTCCTTCACCTCGGCCCGATGGCGCAGGACTTCAGCGCCGCCTTCGGCGTGGGCCAGGATGATGTGACCATCGCAGCGGTTGACGCCGATGGTGTGGCCCTGGCCGCGATTCAGGCGCTGCACGTTTTGGTCCAGCAACAACGGGCCGAGCTCGATGCACTCCGGGCGCGCGTTCTCCAACTCGAAGCCAACCACTAGGAATTCGATTCCTTCTCTTCTTTCGCAAACCAACTCTGCCATGAACCGCCCCTGTCTTCTTGCCGCACTACTCATTGCCATCATCGGCGCGAACGTCTCCTTCTCACAGGTGCCCACAACGATGGCCTACCAGGGCGTCCTTACCGACGCCTCGGATGTCCCCGTTCCCGATGGCAGCTACAGCGTCACGCTGGGTCTGTTCACGGCGGCCTCCGGCGGAAGCGCGTCCTACGCGGAAACCCACACGGTGTCCACCAGCGGCGGGGTGTTCTCCGCCGAACTCGGCGCGGGCACGCCCGTGAGCGGAACGTGGGACGGGCTCGACTTCACGGACGGCTACTGGCTCGAAACGGAGGTGGCCGGGACGACGCTCTCCCCGCGGACACGGCTGCTCTCATCGCCTTATGCTCGCACGCTCGCCGTTCCGGCAATCGTCCGGGGGTCTGTGTCGAACGGAGTCGTCGCAACGGTAATAAACGACGCGACGAGCGGCTACGGCGACGGCCTCTACGCTTTCGGAGCGGATATCGGAAGCACGTGGGGGATTTTAGGGTCCACGAGTTCCCCGGAGGGAACCGGTGTTTATGGTGCGGCAACGTCGACTTTGGGAATCGCCGACGGCGTAGTGGGGCAAACGAATTCGCCTGATGGTCGTGGCGTGTGGGGTATCGGCCCAACGTACGGCGTCTACGGCGTGGCTACGGCCTCGACACTGTCCACGTACGGCGTTGTCGGTAGAGCCTCGTCCGATCAAGGGATCGGCGTCGATGCCGAAGCGCCCCTGATCGGCGTGGACGCAAGAAGCACAGCAACGACAGGCACCGGCTACGGCGTGCGCGGCACATCTAGTGCGGAGCTTGGCGCAGGAGTTGAAGGTGTGTCAACGTCCAATGATGGTGCCGGGGTGTCTGGAAGAGCGCCTGAAGTCGGCGTGGCCGCAACCAGTGCTGCGACGTCGGGATCCGGTTGGGGGGTATTTGCCTTCTCGAACGCGCCCGGAGGTGCCGCGGTCCTCGGGCGCGCACAATCAACCACCGGTGCCGCCAGTGGTGTGTATGGCCAGAGCGACTCCCCTACTGGATACGGCGGCTATTTCCAAGGCCGCGTCAACGTCACCGGTACGCTCACCAAGGGCGGCGGCGCCTTCCAGATCGACCACCCACTCGACCCCGAAAACCGCATCCTCCGGCACAGCTTCGTCGAGAGCCCCGACATGATGAACGTCTACAATGGCAACATCACCACCGATGGCCGAGGCTATGCCACCGTGGAATTGCCGACATGGTTCGAGGCGCTCAACCGCGACTTCCGTTACCAACTCACTACGATGAGATCCTTCTCTCGCGCCATGATCGCTGAAGGGATCAGCGACGGACGCTTTGTAATCCGAACCGAGGAGCCGAACGTAGAGGTGTCGTGGCAGGTGACGGGTATCCGGCAGGACGCGTGGGCCAACGAAAACCGGATCGTCGTGGAGGAAGACAAGAACTCGGATGATCGAGGCCGCTACCTGCACCCGGCGGCATTCGGGCTGCCGCGCGAGCTTGGCGCAGATTACGACGCCGAGCAAGAGGCGCGGCTTCTTGAGCGTCCAGCACCCATGCTCATCGATAGGGAGCATGAGCGACTCGAGCCGGCACGACTAGATTTTGATCGCCCCGTACCTGGACGCACACTACCAGCCCGCCGTCCGCCGGAATCCCGGCGCGACAACTAAGCGCAACTCCCATCACTCGCCTTGTCCAGCACCCGTTACAATCTCTCCGAAACCATGAAACGCTCCATTCTTCTAGCCATGGCCGTCCTCGCGGCCCTCACTCTCGTTCCAGGCACTCGCGCGCAGTATGCGCTCCGCGCGGATATCATTTCCGGCGGTGCCACCGATGCAACAGGTGGATCCTACCGCCTTCGCGCAACGGTTGGTGAACCCATCGTGGGACCAATCGTGGCCGCGGCCTATGCTCTCGGGCAGGGCTTCTGGTACCCCGCCTCAGGGACGGGTGGATCACCCGCGCCGCTTGTGGAGGTTACGCTCACGCCCATTAATCCGCCGATTATCATTCCATCGACGGGCGGTTTTATTTCGTACGACGTGACGGTCGCAAACAATGGGGTCGACCCAGTTACGCTTGACTACTGGATCGTGATTACCGGCCCGGTTACGCATGATCCGTTGCGCACCCCGCACACGCATACCTTGCCGGGCGGCATGGCCTTCATGCGGACGGTTACGCAGAGAGTGCCGGGCGCAGCGCCCACGGGTGCCTACACGTATACCATCAACGTCGGCACCTTTCCTGCGACCGTGGAGGCGACAGACAGCTTCCCGTTCGAGAAGGCCGCGCCGCAACTTGCAGCACGCACGGGCGAAGGCTCCGACGCAGCCTCAAGAAGAGCATCGAGCCCGGCGTTTGCCGGAGGGTCGAACACGGAAACCGCGCGGGCGTCGAGAGCCGGGTTGGCGATGAACGACCAGGCTGCCGTGCGATCAAACGCACGCATGGCGTTGGACGAAAGCTGGTGGTCTGACTGGGACGACGTCGAGTGGACGGTCGTTGATGCTAAGAACTTACGTCGCAAGGTTGCTCTCGAAGCCATGGACGATGCCAATTCCGCCAGTAGTGATGCCAATTCTGTGGCGTCCGAGACGGAAGCGATTTCGCCCGAAAGCCTTGCGCTCGTTACCGAATTGCCCGAGACCGTTTCGCTCGCGTCGCCGTTCCCCAACCCTTTCAACGCGCGGACGACGCTTCGCTTCGGGCTGCCTGAGGCCGGAATGGTGCGGCTTGTCGTCTACGACGTGCTAGGCCGCGAGGTCGCCGTCCTCGTAGATGGGCCGCGGAGCGCTGGTTCGCATGAGGCCGAGTTCGACGGTGGCGGTCTCGCGGTCGGGCTTTACATCGTGCGCCTTGATGCGGTCGGCCATTCCGACGCTCGAAGAATGACACTGGCTAGATGATCTTCTAAGTCGCTGAAGGACCCTACCCCTCAAACTTCTTGAACACCACGCATGTGTTATGGCCACCGAAACCGAAGGCGTTTGAGAGCGCCACGTTTACCTGCCGATCCTGTGGCTCGTTGAACGTGTAGTTCAGGTCGCACTCCGGATCGGGCGTGGAAAAGTTGATCGTCGGTGGAATGCGGTCGTTCTGCACGGCGAGGATCGAAGCGATGGCTTCGATGGCTCCTGCCGCTCCAAGCAGGTGGCCTGTCATGCTCTTCGTGGAGGACAGGTTCATCTGGTAGGCGTGCTCGCCGAAGACACTCTTGATGGCCTTCGTCTCGGCTACATCGCCCAGCGGCGTCGATGTGCCGTGCATGTTGAGGTAGTCAACGTCCTCCGGTGTGAGCCCTGCCGTCCGAAGCGCCATCTGCATGGCGAGCTTGGCACCCGTGCCCTCTGGATGAGGCGCCGAAATGTGGTGGGCGTCGCCACTCATGCCGAAGCCTGCAATTTCCGCATAAATCTTTGCGCCGCGCGCCCGGGCGTGTTCGAGGCTTTCGACGACCAGCGCACCTGCGCCCTCGCCCATTACAAACCCGTCGCGGTTCGCGTCGAATGGCCGCGACGCTGTTTTCGGGTCTTCATTGCGCGTCGAAAGCGCCTTCATGTTGGAGAAGCCACCGAGGCCAACCTCTGTGATGCTGGCATCCGTTCCCCCCGTAACCATCGTGTCGGCCAGCCCCAGCTTGATCAGCATGAAAGCGTCGGCGATGGCGTTGTTGCTGGTCGCGCAGGCCGATACTGTTGCATAATTTGGGCCCATCAGCCCGTGGCGTATCGAGATCAGCCCGGGCGCTTGGTCGATGATCATCATCGGGACAAAGAACGGCGAGAGGTGCCGGGGACCGTTCAGAACGTAGGCCGCAACCTGATCCTGGAACAGCTTCATTCCGCCGATACCCGATCCGAAAACGACCCCGGTGCGCGCTTTCTCGTCGTCGGAAAACGAAGCAGGATCGAGACCAGCATCGGCGATTGCCTCATCGGCACAGACAATAGCGAACTGGCAAAACGGATCGTAGCGACGCGATTCTTTACGGTCGAGATGGTCATCCACATTGAAGTCCTTCAACTCGCAGGCGAACTTCGTCGCAAAGGGCTCGGAGTCGAAGTGGGTAAGTGGCCCGGCCCCGCTCGCACCACGCATCATTGCCTCCCAGTAGTCGGCAACATTGAGGCCAATGGGGGTCAGCGCCCCGAGGCCGGTTACAACGACGCGATTTTCAGGCGGGATGGGCATGGGCACCATAGGGAAAGGGAGGACGGAAGAGAGGTGGGGATGCGTCCCCGGTCACCCTCTAACCCTCCTCCCCTTCCAGAGCTAGGGAATTCGTGCGGGCCTCAGGCGCCTGCCTTTTCCTGGATATAATCGATGGCGTTGCCGACGGTGGCAATTTTTTCGGCGTCTTCGTCAGGGATTGTCATCTCGAATTCCTTCTCGAATTCCATGATGAGTTCGACCGTATCGAGCGAGTCCGCGCCGAGGTCGTTTGTGAAAGAGGCGTCGCGAGAAATGTCGCCTTCCTCAACGCCCAGCTTTTCGATGATGATTGCTGTGACGCGGGCTTCGAGATCGTTACCGTTCGACATGATAGGTCGGGTGAGATTGGGGGTGGTGAGGCGCGCGGATAACAGTGGTCCTGATCCGCAAGCGGACCGAAAGCTACGGTAAAACCGTTGTCGCTTGCAACGAGGCCGGTCAGGCGTCTTCGCCGAATACGCAGCTAAGATGGGCCTTTAATTGGAACCAGTGGGCGGTAGGCGACTATTTTGCCCGGCTAGCTCGAAATCACTCTATTCAGTTTTTCTACAGGACGCTCATGCCCTACCTCTTCACGTCCGAATCAGTCTCTGAGGGGCATCCCGACAAGGTCGCGGATCAAATCTCGGATGCACTGCTTGATGCATTTCTCACGCAGGATCCGAAGAGTCGCTGTGCAATCGAAACCCTCTGCACGACTGGTCTGGTTGTGGTTTCGGGCGAGGTGACGACGGAAGCTTATGTGGACGTTCAGGAAGTCGTCCGCGAAACGATTGCGCGAATTGGCTACACGGATCCGACGCTCCAGTTCGACGCCCAATCGTGCGGCGTCCTCACGTCCATCCATGCACAGAGCGCGGACATCGCCCAGGGCGTGGACGACGATAAGGGCCTCCACGTGGAGCAGGGCGCGGGTGATCAGGGGATGATGTTCGGCTATGCATGCTCGGAGACCGAAGAGCACATGCCGCTCGCGCTGATGACGTCGCACGAAATCGTTCGGCGTCTGGCCGATATCCGGCATGCGGGTGAGGTGATGACCTACCTGCGACCGGACGCCAAAAGTCAGGTAACGGTTGAGTATGACGACGACCGCAAAACCGTCCGCCGTATCCACACGATCGTCGTCTCCACGCAGCACGACGAAGAAGTGGAGATTGAACAGATCAGGGCCGATGTTCAGCGTCATATTCTCCCGAGCCTCCAGCACGCCCACCTCATCGACGAAAACCTGATCCTGCACGTAAACCCAACGGGCCGTTTCGTGATCGGCGGGCCACACGGCGACACGGGCCTCACCGGCCGCAAGATCATTGTGGATACCTATGGTGGAAAGGGCGCGCACGGCGGCGGTGCTTTCTCGGGCAAGGACGCGAGCAAGGTGGACCGCTCGGCGGCGTATGCCTCCCGGCATGTCGCAAAGAATCTCGTCGCCGCCGGACTAGCCAGGGAAGTGCTCGTCCAGGTGGCGTACGCCATCGGTGTGGCTAAGCCTGTCTCGGTGGATGTCAACAGCTATGGCACCTCCGACCTATCCGACGAGGTTCTGGCTGAGATCATCACAGAGACCTTCGACCTCCGCCCACGCGCGATCATCGAACGCTTGAAGCTGACGCAGCCGGGCTTCGAACAGACCGCCGCCCACGGGCACTTTGGGCGCGACGAGTTTACCTGGGAGCAGCTCGATCACGTCGACGCGCTCAAGGAAGCCGCCGCGCAACTGGCCTGATTCTATTGCGTGGTCGGTGTTGCGTGTTTCCCACGTCGATGCCCCACGCTTTTCCACAACACGTAACACGAAATACGCTACAAAAATCATGGATCACAAAGAAGGACACTACAAAGTCGCCGACCTGAGCCTCGCCGCCGCTGGCCGGATGCGCATGGAGTGGGCTGAGAGCCGGATGCCCGTGCTCATGAGGCTCCGCGAGGAGTACAGCAAAACCCAGCCATTTGCCGGCTACAAGATCACCGGCTGCCTACACGTCACGAAGGAGACGGCTGTCTTGATCGAGACGCTAGCCGCTTGCGGCGCTGAAGTCGCGTGGAGTGGCTGCAACCCGCTCTCGACCAACGACGAAGTGGCAGCCGCCCTCGCCGAAGCTGGAATCCAGATTTACGCGTGGTATGGCCAGAACACGGAGGACTTCTACTGGTGCATCGACCGCACGATTGACAAGACGCCGCACACGACGCTGGATGACGGCGCCGATCTGATCTTCCGCGTCCACAGCACCTTCCCTGAGAAGATGGCGGACATCATCGGCGGCTCGGAAGAAACCACTACGGGCGTTCACCGCCTCCGTGCAATGGCCGCTGACGGCAAGCTGGGCTATCCGGTCTACGCCGTTAACGACGCCGAGACCAAGTGGGACTTCGACAACGTCTACGGAACGGGCCAGTCCACTTTGGACGGCATTCTGCGTGCATCGTCCGTGCTTCTGGCGGGCAAGAACTTCGTCGTCGCTGGCTACGGCCATTGCGGTCGCGGCGTAGCAATGCGCGCAAAGGGCATGGGCGCGAACGTCATCGTGACGGAAGTCAAGGCGACGGCCGCGCTCAAGGCCACCCTCGAAGGCATGCGCGTGATGACGATGGAAGAAGCCGCCAAGGTGGGCGACATCTTTGTGACGGCCACGGGCATGAAGGACATCATCCGCGGCGAACACTTCATCTCGATGAAGGAAGGCGCCATCGTGTGCAACACAGGCCACTACGACGTCGAACTCAACCTGGTCGAACTGGCCGAGCTATCGACCGACGCCCGGATGATCCGCGACGATAACCGGGAGTACACGCTGGAGAACGGTCGGAAAGTCTACGTCCTCGCTGATGGCCGCCTCGTAAACCTTGCCGCTGCCGAAGGCCACCCGAGCGAAGTGATGGATATGAGCTTCGCCAACCAGTTCCAGGCGCACCTCGCGCTGATAAAGGCGCACAAGGCTGGCGAGAAGCTCGAAAACACGGTCATTGATCTGCCGGTGGAACTCGACCAGGAGATCGCCCAGATGAAACTCGAAACGATGGGCCTCAGCCTCGATGTCCTCACCGATGAGCAGATCGTCTACGCGACGGACTACTCGGCTGGGACGTGAGGCGGTTTCGCCAGAAGTGAATAGTTGGAAGTTTGGAAGGCCCGCGCCGAGCTTTTCAGCGTGGGCCTTTCCTTTGCGGCTCAGGTAGCGAGGACAATCAATCCTGATTGCCCTCCTGAACTCGAACGACGACTAAATGCGTGGCGTCGTTCTCCGAAGAAGCGAATGCCCCGTTCCGACTTGCCCTGGTCTCCGAAGGTCTACATTCAGCGGCAGGTCTTGCCTTCGCCGTTCACAGGCGGCTGGGACTGAGGGCAACGCTCCGGGCCACAGTCGGGCCTGCAGAATGCAAAGCAGGTCCGCAACAACGGGCCTGTTGGCTTGCGAGAGGCGATTATTGCCCAGCGCCAGTACCCCCGGAAGGACTCGAACCTTCGACACCCTGATTAAGAGTCAGGTGCTCTAACCAACTGAGCTACGGAGGCGTGCCGCAAAGTACAAAGCCCGGATCTCCGCGTCTAGAAAGCAAACGTGAAAACGGGCTGGGGGTCTGTCGGACTTAGGGCTTCGTTACGAGGCGAGTGGGTAATCGAGACCAGTTGTTCGCTCTTTTAAGGCGCATAGCGGGACTACGTAACGACAAAGAGCGGGGAGCTGGGCCGATTAACCGGCGGCGCAGTAGAATCTGCCTAAGTCCGACAGAGCCCTGGAGGCGCCGAGCGGACTCGAACCGCTGTAGAGGGTTTTGCAGACCCTTGCCTAGCCACTCGGCCACGGCGCCATGGGGGACGAAAGATACCGCTTTGGTTTGCTGCCGATCCCAAGGGTTGTTGAAGAGACATGGCGTTCGGAGACCGGGCTATCGAATGGCCACCGCCAGCGTATCATGGTGCTCCCGGATGAGCGAGCGCAGGTACGGGCTGATGGCGTAGACGCTCTCGAAACCGGCGGCCTTTGCCGCAGTGTCTTCTTCGTCCAGCGGGATTTCGGCGCTTTCGGCGAAGTGCTTGATGTCGCGGTAGAAGCCAAGCGTGAACACGTCAACCGAGGCGCCCTGGCTTTTGACGAAGATCAGGTTCTGCGGTCGGTCGATGAGCCGGAGGTACTCGTTCTCCATTCTGCGCTGTTCGTAGAGTTCGTCGTGCTTCCCCGGCAGCGCCTCAAACATCTCCACATGGAAGAAGCCCGCGCCGTCGAAGGCATCGTGCACATCCTCCAAGGGCGGACCGTACTCAATCAGGTCCTCCTGAAAGGCAACCAATTCGTTGAACCGGCTCTGGAAATCGCTCGCGTTTGCTTCGCGGGCCGCGATTCGTCCGGGGCTGTAGTACGCCTCGTAGCTCTCCATCGGGAAGAGGAGCAACAGATCCCACTGGTCGCCCTGGCTGTGGCGCATCCAGAAAGGAGCCAGATCTCCCCGCGCTGCGATGGATTCCATCTGCTCCCTGTAGAGGTCGATCAGCGTGAGCAACTCGCCCGGTGCTGCTCGGACGGTTGTGACCTTGTAGAGGTACGATTGTTCGGCGTTTTGCGCGCTCGCCGAGAATGCGACGACCCATACGACGAACAGTAGACCAACTCGCATAGCTAAGCCCTCAACATTTCTAAAGTCGTGCGCCCGGCAAGATTCGAACTTGCGACCTGCGGATTAGAAGTCCGCTGCTCTATCCAACTGAGCTACGGGCGCTGGTGGTCAACCACCCCCAACCCCTCCTGTCCAGGAGGAGAGCTTCTGGTGTCGGGGCGGCCGGATTCGAACCGACGACCTACTGCTCCCAAAGCAGTCGCGCTACCGGGCTGCGCTACGCCCCGAATCTTGATGTCAATCACGTGAATCTCGTCGGAGTTTACCCCGCCGAATGGCGGGACTATCCCTCGAACGTGCCCAATATACCCCCTGGCTCATCCTCCGATAGTGCTACGCGCTATCTTCGTGGCGTGATAATGCCCCCACCAGAACAACTCGCAAGCGATCAGCGAACACTGCGCATCATCTGGCTGGCCGTGTCGATGGGAGTCATCCTGCTCAGCGCCGTCATGATATTCGTGGTTCGAACGGGTTCGGGGGGGACGATTACCAACGGCAACCTCGTTTTCGGGCTCAATGCGGCGATAAACATCGCCGCATTGATCGCAGGGTTTTCGCTGCAAAAGAAACTCGATGCGGAACTTCCCTTGATGGGCAGCTATGCGGAAGCGATGGGACGAATCCGAATCCGATGCATTCTCTCGATCGCGTTGGTCGAGGGATCGGCTCTCTTTGCCGCCATCGCCACCTTCCTCACAGGCGACTTGCTCAACCTCGCATTCGTCGTTCCCTTCTTCGCCTTCGCGTGGCTCTTCTTCCCGTCAGATGCTCGCATCGCTTATTGGCTCTCGGGCGGGGGAAGCGACCGCTAGATACAGAAGAGGCGGCTCAATAGTATCTGAGCAGCGTCGGGGGTTGGGAAGATTCGTCGCCGACTAGCTGGTTTTTGCAGCCCTGAGTTCGTCCTGCACCTGGCCGACTTCCACCATCTTGGCTCGGAACTCGTGGTGCCCGTTGCTCTTCCTGGACGCGACGATAATCTTTGCCATCTGCTTCACATCGGCGTCTGCGCCACGGTTCGTGCGCTGGTTCTTCGAGACTTTCTTTGCCATGGGCTTGCTATGCGCGTAATAGTTAGTGCGTAAATGTTGCTATTGAACCCTACGCAATACGCATTACGCTCTGGTTATTTGATTTCGCGATGGAGTGTGTGCTTTCGAAGCTTTGCGTTGTACTTCTTCAACTCCATGCGCTCGGTGGTATTCCGGCGGTTCTTCGTCGTCGAGTACCGCGACGTGCCGGGCGATTCGGTGCATTCGAGAATCACCTGGATGCGTACGTCCTTGCCTTTGGCCATCGGTAGAGTGGGTCAGATAGAAAGGGGCGCCTTTTAGACGCTGACTCCGTTCGCAAGGGCATCTCTGAGCACGGCGCTGATGCCTTTCTTGTTGATCGTTTTCAGCGTCTGTGTCGAAATTCTGAGCGTGACCCAGCGATCTTCCTCGGGGATGAAGAAGCGCTTCTTCTGAAGGTTCACGTTAAACCGGCGACGCACCTTGTTGTGGGCGTGCGATACGTGGTTGCCGGACATCGGCCCTTTTCCGGTAAGCTGATCTTTTCGTGACATGGTCTTTGGTCGAATGCCGCGGAGCGCAGCCAGTCGGTTTCGTGCAAATGCTTTGCGAATAGCCCGAAAAGCTACGAACCAACGCGGTGGAGATTCAATTGATATGTGCTGCCGACGTGTGAGGCTACCGCGAATAGAATGGGCCTCAGACGCAACCTCTTCGCCGAAGCGCCGGAAAGCAAACCACGATTCGTAGGCTAGAATAGCCCAAAACGAAGCTGAATCTGATGATTGAACCTGCCCAACTGACCAGGGCTTCGGCCGTCCTCTATGCCAAAGTAGGCGTATTCGAGCTGGACAACTCGCATGCTCAGGCTTGCCCCGAAGGATGGATATCCTTGACTGTACCCCGAATTAACCGACAGCATGTCTCCGATCTCGGCACCGACACCGATCCGGAAATGCGCACCGGTCGTTTGGTCATATTCCGACGTTGACGCGCTAACGTAGTCGGTTGCGATTGTGACCTTGTCGACAATGGCTCGCGTGCTCGGTGGAAGCGGCACGCGGTACGCCGCACCGATTCGATACGTCGGTTTTGTTTGACGCGCATTGAACCGCTCTTCAAGCTGAGCGATCTCTACTTCGTCGTCCGGCCCATTGTTGCCCGTCAAATCAATCCGGCTGGTATGACGGTAGTTGAATCCGCCACCCAAAAGCTGGTAGACAGCTGCGCCGATGTCCACATTAGGCATTACATCCTGCGCATGGATGCCCACATCGATCGACATGGTGGAGCCCTTTAAAACGTAGAGATGCTCTTCATCGGCGTCGAGCTCTTCGAGGAGGGCGCCCTTGGCGGTCAGGTAGCGCCGGGTATAGCTGGCCGTCGCGCCAACGGCGAGCGGCGAGTTCGGAATGCCATAAGCTCCCGTCACCGGCACTATCACATCGAGTTGGTTGAAGGCATCGAGCCTGGGTACGCCAACTCCGGCGTCGGCAAACTGCATCCGGAACGAATTGGTACCGAAGAGGCCCACTCCGATTGACTCGTTGTCCGAGACCTTCATCTGGAGGGAAGGACCATAAGCGTTAAGAGTGGCCACGGTCTGCGAACGACCTAGTTCGAGTGCGCGGTCGTACAACGCAACCAAACGATCGTAATCATCTCGACGGATTTCCTCCAACCCCTCGTCAATGGCTGGTTCGAGTTCGTTGCGCACGAATCGGTACTCCTCCAAAATCGCTTTACTAACGCTGGCACCAGCCCCGATGAATGTGATTTGGGGCCGCGACAAGTCCAGACGGGCGAGATGCGCCGGATTATAGAAGAACGCCGTCTCAGCCAGAGGCGCGGCTGCAACCGCTCCACCCATGGCGCGCACCCGTAACCCTTCCACGACAGGGCGCGCGTCTTGCTGAAGTGCCCCAAAGTACTGCGCGTCGGCGGTAACGACAGAGCCTGCTAGCATCAGTGCGAGAAGGAGCACGCGGAAAGGCATGGCAGGATGGAGCTTTTCGGAGATCAGAGCGAAGGGAGGAGATCCCCGCCACCTCGTTCCTGGTTACTGACCGCCGTCACAGTAGGGGCCGAGGTCGGCCTGTACGGCCTCGTATGCATCCAGAACGTGCTGAACGAGTTCCTGCGAGGCCGTGGTTCCGCCAAGAAGCTGGTCGCGGAGGTCTAGGGAGGTGACGGCTTCGCCCAGGTCCAGAATGGCAACCTCAACGTGCCCACGGAGTGCCTCTTCGTCTTCTGCGCAAACGCCGATGTAGTCACTGCTTTGGCTTGCAACGTGATACCAATCGGTCTGCTGCGGGATGTCTTCTACGATATGGAAGTAGGCCTCGAAGAACCGACTCACTGCATTCACGGCCAGCGCTGTCGCAATTTCGTTGTCATTCAGCCCGAGCGCACGCATGGACGCCAGGGCCGTGTCGCCGTCATAGAAAAGCTCGCCATCCACAATACCCGTGCACAGGTTGAGCACGCGCAACTCGTCCGGCACGATACTGAGACTGCCGTTTGAGGGATCGACGCCGTTCAGCAGGCCAACGACGCTGTCGATCAGCTCTCGATCTGAATACAGATCGCCGTAGCCCTGATAGTCGCCTGGTGCGAAAAGTTGAGCATTCGGATCCTCAGCGTACCGACAGGTCCCGCCGACACTCTGACTAGTGCCACCAGGCGAATCGGTTGCGTTGTCTGCGAATGTTGTCAGGAAGAGCGCCACACGGTCCACATCCAGCAAGTCGACATCTTCCCGGTCGAGATAGGCCGAGCTAAGTTCAACGCGGACGGGGGCGTTCTCCGGAGACAGAGCCATCGCCGACTCAAGGAGTGCAATGGCCTGATCGAGATCGCCGGCCTGACGGGCAATACGCGCGTCGGTTAGGAGGGACTCGACGTCGGATACCGGGTTGCTATCACACGCCGCAAGGAAGGGTGGGGCCGCTGCCAGCAGGATCGCGGCGCCGAAGGCAAGGAGATGAGAGCGGCTCATGGCTGTGTTGAGAGAGAGGTGTCGGGCCTCCGGGCGTTGGACGCGAGAGGATGCTTGGGGGTTATCGGCCTCCAGATCCGCGTCATTAAGCCCGACATCTCGCGATTCAACCGGCGGCGCGCACAACTTCTGCTGGGGCAATCGACGCGGCTCGTTTCGCCGGATACACGGCGGCCAATACACACAAGGCCAAGGCAACGACGACGATCAGAACGACATCTCCCACCTGAATTGCAACGGGGTAGGCGTCGATGATAAAGGACTCGGCGTGGGCGAGTTTGACAACGCCCGCGTACTTCTGGAACACGGCCAACCCAACGCCCAATGCGAGCCCCAGCCCAGCTCCTAAACCACCGACGAGCAGCCCCTCAATGAGGAAGATCCTTTGCACGTCCTTTCTCGTCGCTCCCATCGCTTGAAGGGCCCCCAAGTCACGGCGCTTCTCTATGACAATCATGGTGAGGGCGCCGACAATGTTGAATGCCGCAACGACAACAATAAGAATCAGGATTGCACTGGCGGCCCACTTTTCCAGCCTCATGACCGCGTAAAGTGACGGCTGCAGGTCGTACCAAGTTCGGACGCGGAACCGATTGGCGTCAAGCGTCCGTTCGAGGCGGGCCTTCACGTTGTCCGAGGCGTCCACATCGTCGAGCCGGAGGTCTACACCGCTGACTGAGCCCTGCGTCCGAAATAGACGCTGTGCCTCAGCGAGGTCTACGAAGACGTGGTTTTCATCGTAAACGGGGTCGAGTTGGAACGTCCCGCGAATATTGAAGACCTGCTGCGCGGGCAGGCCGAACGGGTACTGGACAATCAACCGCTCAAGCGCCGGTGCCGAAAGCAAGGCCACTTTGCTACCGTCGTCATCCGCCGGACCCACGAACAACGCCATTCGTGCGGCAAGACCTTCCCCCATAACGATGCCAGCGCCCGTTGGTCTGCGGACCACATCGAACGAACCCGACGTAACGGCTCGCGTCACGGAGGCATCGACCGAGGTCGCATCCATGCCGCGTACAGTGACAACCTGGTTGAGATCGCCGGTTCCGGTGCTTGTAAGCAGCGCTTTCCCCTCAACGAATGGCGTCGCGGAAACGACGTGCGTCTCAAGCCTCGCAACGTCCACGAGAGAGTCCGGGTTGCTGAGTCCTCGGCCGTCAACGGCTTCGATCCTGACGTGCGGATCGTAGGAGACGAGAAGGTCGCGCACGAGATCATAGAACCCGTTCATGACACTCAAGACGACGATAAGAGCCGCCACGCCGAGTGCCACGCCTCCTACCGAAATTCCGCTAACGACGGAAATCAGCGTCACCCTCCGGCGGCTGACGAGGTAGCGACGAGCGATGAGAAGTCGAAAATCCACCAGGCCAACTTGTGCGAAAAATATGTGGCCGTAGAAGAACACGGAAGGCGGATTCTTCCTTTCGTCGGCGCAGGCTCCAGAGCGGCAGAAGATACCTTGCCGCCGAGCGCGCAATCGTCGCCGACGTGTGTACCCGCCCTCAACGACCGGGTGGAATGGCCTGAGATATCACAAAGACCGAAATCACCTGGCTACAGTTTGCAAGGGTATCGTGCCGGGAACTTCAAGTGGACGACTACTATACCGGGAGCGAACCACGCCTGCAATGACGTCTTCATGCCTCGTGTAACCCCCGTCCTGATCGCCCTCCTCATAGTGTTCGTTGCGGACACGGCGGCGCAGGAACGCCTGCTTGACTACGCCCCATCGTCGATTCGGTCGGTTGGCGGCCCAATCCTCCCGGAGGGATTCTACCTGCAAAGCGTTGCCGCTGGCTCGACCTTTCAAGAACCGATTGCGGTGGCACCACTCCCGGATGGACGCCTTCTCGTCGCCGAGAAACGCGGAGTGGTCTACGTCATAGAGAATGGCGTCCGACTTCCAGCCCCGTTCCTCGATCTTCAGGGCGAAGTGCTGAACCACGCGGATCGAGGACTGCTAGGACTTGCTATCGATCCCAACTTTGGATCCTCTGGGCGTGTGTTCCTCTACTATGCAGTCGACCACGACAATACGGGCGACTACAACAGATTCGACGCTTTCGCCCGTGTGACCAGCTACGCCGCGAGTGATGCGGACCCGAACGTCGCGGATGAGACAACGCGCAACGTTCTCGTTGGTCAAACCTTTGGCACCGGCGTACCGGCTTGCTTTTTATCTCACAATGGCGGCCATCTGGCTTTCGGCACCGATGGAACACTGCTGGTCTCCACCGGCGATGCGGCTAGTTATAAGGTGGTGGACGCAGGAGGGCTATACCCGGATTGCTTTGGTCCCGGCCGGTTCGATACCCGCGAGGATATAGGCGCCTTCCGTTCGCTTCGCATCGAGAGCCTCGCCGGCAAGATTCTTCGGGTAGATCCTCTCACTGGCAACGGGATCGCTTCAAACCCCTTTTACACCGACAATCCGACGGACAATGCCTCAAAGGTCTGGGCGTACGGACTCCGAAATCCGTTCCGGTTCGCGGTGAGAGAGAATGGAAGTCCAAACCCCGGCGATGGACAACCGGGGTCGCTTTACATCGGCGATGTCGGTTGGGTGACGTGGGAAGAACAACAGGTTGCACTGGGCGGGGAAAACTTTGCCTGGCCGTGCTTCGAGGGCCCATTCGAACACGTGGGCTATCAGGCGGCTTTGCCAGCATCAAACGGTTGCGGCGTTATGCCTACCCGAACCGACCCCTTTTACTACTGGAACCACGACTCGGCCAGCAACTCGAACCCTCCCGGCTTGGTTGGCTTTTCCACTCTGGGCGGCGCTTTTTACACGGGCTCTACGTATCCGGCAGTTTATCGGAACGCCTACTTCTACGCCGATTTTGCCGCCGGCTGGATTGCATTCGCGCACGTCGATGATGCCGACAACTTCCTCGACCATACCCTTTTTGCCGAGGATCTCGGGTTCCAGGTTCAGATTGCGTACGACCCGTATCGAGAGAGATTTCTGCTCGTGGATATCGCGCAGGGGCAAATAAACTGGCTTAGCTACGACGACCCTGCAACAGATGAAACGCCCGTCGCAATCGCTTCGGCGACGCCCAACGCGGGAGCCGCACCGCTTGTCGTTGAATTTGACGGCGATGACTCGTTTGACCCGGAAGGCCTGCCACTCTCGTATGTCTGGGATTTTGGAGACGGAAATTTATCGGCGGACCCCAACCCTACACACCTCTTCCACGAGCCCGGTCTGTTTGCCGTAACCCTTGCTGTATCCGACCCGGCGGGACAAACGGGCACATCCAGTGTCAACATTTTGGTTGGAAAAGGAAGCGGCGGGCCGGAGGTGTTCATCACCGAACCGACGGAGTCGTTTGCCGCCGCTACTGGAGAAGAAGTCCGTCTTTCTGCGTTGGCATTCGATCCTGACCAGGACGCAACTACCCTGGCCTATCACTGGAGCGTTTCGCAGGTCCACAATGGGCACGAGCACCCCAACTTTCTCGAATCGCAGGAGCCCACAACAACCTTGCTTGTGTCAGACCACGGCTCGCCGGGCGAGCTGGTCTACTACCACATCTATCTCACCGTAACCGATGAGGAAGGTCTCTCGGCGGACGACGACCGGATACTCCGTGTCCTGGTGAATGAGGAGATTGACGTGACGGACGCCGGAAGCCCTGTTGCCTTGAAAAGCCAACTCCCCGGCGGAAGCCTGGATGGAATTGAGAGAATTCGGGACGGCGTCTTCCCGCCCGTCGGCAACGATTCCTCCGAAGACCAATTCGATACCTACACGGACGCAAAAGGAGGAGGCCGAACCGAAGACTGGATTGGCTACGAGTTCGAAGAACCGCTTCTCTTTTCGCGCGTCACCTTTCAGGAAGGCCGCCATTTTGACGATGGAGGGTGGTTTGAGGCGCTACATGTTGAGGTCCGTTCAGACGGCGTTTGGGTGGAACCTCCATTTTGGACACTCTTTCCCGAATACCGCGGAAACGACGGCATCAACTTCGATACCTACGAACTAGCCTTTCGCGCGCTCGAGGGCGATGCGATCCGGATTAGCGGAGATCCGGGCGGTTCGGCCCTTTTCATTTCGGTTGGCGAGCTTCGTGCGTTCTCGCTGTCTGCTTCAGCCATCCCCGCAACTGATTCGAATGGCCTGGCGGTTGAGAGGATTTTCCCGAACCCCTCCAGCACGACTGCTGTTGTTCGTCTCCATACGGTTGAAGCCGGAATCCACACGATCGAGGTGTATGATGTGCTCGGGCGGTTGGTGTTGAGAGCGTCCGGGTCTTCTTTGGGAGAAGAGACTTTCGATATAGCCATAAACCTCGCGGGCCTCGCCAGCGGTCCCTACCTCGTCCGGGCACTAGGTCCGACTTCCGTCTCCACACAGATGTATCAAATCTCTCACGTGCGCTGACCTCAAACGGGTGGAGCTCCTACTAAGCGCATCGCGGCCAGATGGTCGGGCAGGAGGTCATCGTTGTACACATCGGCCAGCCCAAACCGGTCGAGGATTGCGATGCCTCGATCAATCTCCTGCCGATTGAGCTCGTTGCGCCACCACCCGATCAGGTCGCGGTTTCCGCGCGAAGCCCCCGACACGCTGCCTGGCTGCCGCAGCGCCTTGCGGATTGCCTCCTCGCGCTTTCGGAGAATGCGGGGAAGGCCGACGGCGTCGAGCACATTGTTCGTCGATTCCACGGGATCGGCGCACAGATCTTCGTAGAAAGCCAGGTGGATGCGATCCAGCGTGAGTTGCCGAAACGGGACGTAATGAGCAACCGCCCACAGAACAATCTGATTCTCAAAGAAGCCCCGTGCATCGTGAATTACATCCTCGAAGGGGGCCAGATGATCTTCCATCAGCGCGGCGTGCTTTAGCAATTCCGTCGGCTCCGCTGTCCAAACGCAATCCGACCGGTATAACCGTTTCTTGGAAAGCGCCACGGCAAACGGATGGCGCAACAGCAGAACTTTCTTGACGGCCGGGAACTGCACGTCTGCCCATGCCAGGAACAGGTGGGCAAGGACATCCTTGATGAGCAAGCCGTTGTACCGAAGTCGTCGATTGCCGACATCGGCGCGCGGAAGAGCAAACCGGCCCGAGAACACCTCGGCGGCGAACGCAGTCAGCCGGTTGTCCTCTGCCATCGGCTGTACATAAGGTAGTGGCCGATACGACCGCAGGAGGGGGACATACTCCGGATGGAAGGGCTCGAAGACCGTTCGAAATCCGGCCGCGGTTCGAATTGCTGAGGACAGCCACGAAGTCCCGCTCCGGCCATCCCCGACCAACCATACCACCTCGCGGAATCGGCCGAGTCTCCGATTCAAAGCGAACACGCCCTCCCGAACCCGATCAATGCTAATGTTCACGTTGACGCTTTTCGCAGCTGGAGTAGCAGCACGATATGGTTGGCGTTGAGCAAGGTGCCAAACGGGACGTACCAGAGCGGACCAAATTTCCGCAGGGCGCTCCCAAAAACTGCGAAATGGGGATTAGCCCCCAGTGCCGACACCCCATGGTGGCACCACCTCGTTGGCGCGGGCATACGCGATAAGCTGACCGAGGTGCTCGTGCAGATGTGTCGCGATGAAGATGCAGAATCCACGCTTCGTCATGGTCTGGCCAAAGACGTTCATTTCATCGTCCATGCTGTCTTCGGAGACACCGGCAAGCGCGGCACGAACGTGATCGAACGAGTCGTCCATGGCCGCCATCACCGTTTCTCGACCCGTTGTAGCCTCGTAAGCCTCCATGCCAACCGGGCCTTCCGGACCCATCGTGACCGGGAAACCATCAGGTGGTGGCACTCCGATCATGGATGGAATGAGGTAATTCGAGAATGCAATGTGCATAAGAACCTCATTGGTGGAGCGAACGCCTTCCATTGGGCGATAGGCCCACTGTTCGTCGCTCATGGCACTTGCAAGCGCTGTAGCTTTTTCTTCGACGCCGTTGATCAGACCGATCACTTCGGCATTGGCGGAATGCATGCCATCATGGCCCATCTCCATGTCCTGGGCGGAAGTTGGCGTGGCCCATAGGGCCAGACTCGCCGCGAGACAGAGTGCGAATGTCAATGTGTTTCGATGTGTCATGGTCGTACTCGTGAGAGCGTTTGACGGTGGGAAGGGAATAGGCCGCAAGCATACGAAATCCGGATCGAAC
>JBGTDU010000013.1:0-2091 GCA_041748175.1 Rubricoccaceae bacterium | reverse complement strand
TCCAATCCGCAATGGGCGACCATCCGCCCGTGATTCACTCGCGTCAGAAAAATCCAGACGGCGCGACCAAACCACGGGTGCCACGGGTAAAGAACTTCTCGGGATTCGGTACTATGGGTGTTCGATTGATGACTTGTACAATACCCGGCGTCCTCACTCTTCGCTCGGCGGAATGACGCCGGACACGGCATACTTCCGACAGCGGGCGACCAAGAGCGCCGCATAATGTTGAACTGGTCATCGGGGACATACCTTCACCCCACCCCATCGCAAACAATCGCGTGTAGCGCGTTCTACGAGGTCGCAATTCCTGCCAAGCCGCAACATTTCGACTTTCCACCGAATCTCAACGGAAACACTGCGCGGTACCGCAGGCAATCTACAACCGCAGGAACTTCACTTAAAAAACCGGAAATCCTGTCCTAACAAACGGGGCCACCTCTTTGACCCCAGCCAATTGATTCTGTTCGATATTTAACCGGACACTACTGAGTTGAATAATGCAATCGACCGACTCTGGTGTACTTCTCGAATCGCGAGCTGATGGCAATATTGTCATTGAGGCCACAAACCTCGGGAAACGCTTCGAGATCTACGCGCGCCCACGGGATAGGCTTCTCCAATCGTTGTTCCGTGGACACAAGCAGTACTTTCGCGAGTTTTGGGCGGTCTCCGACGTGACCTTCAGCGTGCAGCGGGGAGAAACGGTGGGGATCGTCGGCCGCAATGGCTCGGGGAAATCCACACTCCTTCAGTTGGTGGCTGGGACCCTTACACCAACGACCGGCAGCGTTTCAGTAAGTGGTCGAGTGGCCGCGTTGCTGGAGCTGGGCAGCGGTTTCAATCCCGAGTACTCCGGACGCGAAAATATCTTTCTGAATGGAGCGATTCTTGGCATCTCGCGCGAGGCGGTCACGCGACGATATGCCCAGATTGTTGCGTTTGCGGATATTGGTGCGTTTCTGGATCAACCTGTTAAGACGTACTCATCGGGAATGCTGGCGCGGCTCGCCTTCGCCGTGGCTATACATTCCGATCCCGAAGTGCTTATCGTGGATGAAGCCCTTTCCGTCGGAGATGAAGCTTTCCAACGCAAGTGCTTTGCACGGATTCACGAGTTGCGTGACCGTGGCACGTCGATACTCTTTGTTTCTCACGCCGCCGCTGCGATCGTGGAGCTTTGTGATCGCGCGGTTCTTGTGGATCAGGGGGAGCTTTTGTTTGCGGGGCCGCCGAAGGAAGTCGTAGGTCTCTATCAGAGACTGCTGTATTCCCCCGAGGATCGTGCGGCGGCCGTACGGCAAGGCATTCTGGAGAAGAGGCTGCCTACGCCCTCGCGAGGTGCGGTCCCCCATGAACCTACGATCGGCAACGAGGTCGTCGCCGATGCCGGTGCGGAGTACGACGCGCGTTTGGTCCCGCAAAGCACCATTGCCTATGAAAGGCGCGGCGCGCTTATCCACGATGCCCATCTCGAAACAATTGACGGACGCCGGGTAAACGTGCTCGTACATGGTGATGACTACGTTTTTACCTACAAAGTGAGTTTCGAAAGGGAAGGAACGACCGTGAGCTTCGGCATGTTCATCAAGACCACCACGGGTGTTGGAATTGGCGGTGGCACGAGCGCCCCACTCGCCGAGGCCATCGAAAAAGTTCCCGCGGGGAGCGAATACTGCGTGACGTTCCGTTTCCGGTGCCTCCTCAACGCTGGCGCATATTTTCTCAATGCCGGCGTGCTTGGTGCGACCAGTGACGGCCTGGGCTATCTTGATCGTAGGCTCGACGTGGCGATGTTCAGGGTGAAGGATGTCTTTGGAGGCGTGGCGACCGGTATCGTCAATTTCGATGTGCGACCGGGCTTCTCGATGGTCGGTACAACCTAGTGTAGTGCTTCGTAATTGATAGAACCATTTATCGTCCGCTGAATCCAAGGTGTATACGATGCGTTTTGGAGGCGGGAATGCGAAAGGCGACTGCGATTGAACTGGACGAAGCGCAGCGGGAGAAGCTGGTGAAGCTGGCGCATTCGAATACGACGGAAGTGCGTTTGGCGCGCCGTGCCGGCATCGTACTGCTGGCGGCGGACGG
>JBGTDU010000012.1:0-32549 GCA_041748175.1 Rubricoccaceae bacterium | reverse complement strand
GGGCAGGGGCTGGGGAAGGCAGGAAACCGAAGCGACGCACGTTGCGCTGGGCTCTGTTAGGAGTTTGTCGCTGTGTTGCCTATTTAGCGTCTTCGTGCAGCGGGAGGCGGGCTTGTATCGGGATGTAGGATCTGAGCTTGTCGCTCAGCCTCGGAGCAAAGCGTTAGCTTATTCGCCCCTCCGGCTTCGGCGAGGTCAGACGACCTCGGCCCAAGTCTAACAGAGGTCAGACGACCTCGGCCCAAGTCTAACAGAGGTCAGACGACCTCGGCCCAAGTCTAACAGAGCCAAGCGAAGGATCTAGCCCCGATGTTGCTAAAAGACGGGTAGAAACCAGATCCTTCGACTCCGCTACGCTCCGCTCAGGATGACAATGCGGGAGATTCGTCTCGATTTCAGAACCAACAATAACCCGCCCCCAACATCGTCGAAGGCGGGCTCTTCCAGAATGTTGGTGGCAGCTACTCGCTAACCCCGATCTCAAATCCAACGGTCAGGTCAGCCCAGCCAAGAACGGCCTTGGCGGACGTAGCCGAAACCTCATCAAACCAAAAGCCCATCTGTTGAACACCCATGCCTGGGCCCGGAGCCACTTCAACGCGCAAGGCATCTTCAGCAGAGTCGTAGTTGAAGGCGCCCCACTGCTCGGCCGTCCGGTTGAAGATGAACGTCCACGAGTCGGCTGTAGGGAGTGTGAACAGCCCATACGTGCCTGCCGCAAGGGGCTGGCCTTCGATGGTCACGTCGTCGGAGAAGGTGATGGTCGTGGCTTCGTTCGCGCCGGTCCGCCACACTTCGTCGTACGGCACGAGGCCGCCGAAAATGTCGCGGCCATTTACGCTCGGGCGGCCATACATGATATGAACCATGGTTGTACCGATCGTCTGCATCGCACCGGCATTCGGGCTGGCGCGAACCTCGTCGTTGGCGCGCATCGGATGATGCGGATGAGCGGAATCGTCAGCAGCCATATCGTGACCGGCCATGTCGTGGTCGGCCATGTCGTCCTGAGCCTCGCCCTCACAGGCAGTGAAGATAAAGAGGCTGAAAACGGAGAGAAGGAGAAGGGATCGCTTGGTCATTGAGTACGGGATTTAGAGTCGTGAGAATGAGGCAGGATAACGCCTCTGCGCAACGAGGAGTTCACGCGGCTGTGTCAAAAATTGAATAGCCTGAGCTAGCGGTCTCCGCCAAATACAGCGCCGAGAGACGTTTCGTCATCGGTCCAACATCGCCATCGGCTATGGTCCGGCCATCGAGGGAAACCACGCCCGCCAGCTCGCCCATCGTGCCGGTACAGAAGACTTCGTCGGATCGGTAGGCATCTGCGAGTGAAACGCGGCGCACGTCGCGCGGGATGCCGTTCGCTGCACAGAGGTCCAACACCGTTTGTCGGGTGATTCCTTCCGGGCACGCGTCGGTGTGGGACGTAACGACTTCGCCACCGATGACCAGGAAGACGTGCGTGCCGTTGCACTCGGCGATGAAGCCCTCCTTATCGAGAAGTAGGGCGGCGTCGACTCCGGCGGCGTTGGCCTCGATTTTGGCGAGGATCGATTGCAGCAGGTTGGCAGAGTGGATCTTGGGGTCGAGGCAATCGGGCGGAAAGCGCCGCACGGACGACGTCATCAGCCTCAGCCCGGACTTGTCGTAAACGGGGGCTTTGAATTCCGCGAGCACGATGAGCGTTGGGCCAGCCTGGTTCAGCCGCGGGTCCATGCCGCTCGTGATCTTTTTGCCGCGTGTGAGTGTCAGCCGGATGTGGACGCCATCGCGCATGGAATTGGCTTCGAGCGTCTTGCGGATCTCGGCGATGATGTGCTCGTGGCTCGGAATCTCTGCAAATGCGATGGCCTGCGCCGAGCCCCGGAGCCGGTCAAGGTGCTCCATAAGCCGGAAGATTTTGCCGTCGTAAAGGCGGAGGCCCTCCCAGACGGCGTCGCCCCCCTGCACGGCAGAATCAAAAGGCGAGACACCCGCCCTGTCGCGGTGGATGAGTTCGCCGTTGATGTTGACGAGAAGGTCGCGGTTGCGTTCGTCGAATTGCTGGAGCATGGAAGCGTCGATAGAGAAGAGGGGTTCTAATGCAGAATCTCCCCGATCCGGAAAGCCCACTATTGTACGCAGAACGCTGGTAGATTCGCGGCCTCTCTACTGCGAAAAGGAATACAGGAAGATGGTCGGTCGGCATTCCCCGGAGCAACGCGAGTCGGCCGCCGCGGTTGCCGGACCGTGCCTTGTTCTCGCGCCCCACCTCCTCTACCCCATCCGCGTGGGCTCGGATATTCTGATCGTTCGCAAGTGGGGGGCGTTCAGCAGGTTCGTCCCCTACGTCGACATTGTGGGTGAGCGGGAAGTGGTTCGATACGTGGATGGGGAGCCGGTATCCAGCGCATCTTTTGAGAACGATTCCCGATCGAAAAGGCACGCGGCGTTGCGAACGATCTTGCGTCGAAGCCAGTACCTGCGAGAGAGGTTTGTCACGGCGGCTTTTGCGAGGGAGGCGCAGCGCCACCTCGCCGACTCGTCGTACAGCACGGTTGTCGCCAGCTTTATCTACACCGTCCCGCTGCTCGAAGGCGATCCATTCGTAGGCAGACGGCGGTACCTCGTGGAGACACACAACGACGATTTCGAATGGTATCGGACGCTCGGCGACGCGTCATCCAACCCGCTGGCCAAGCTCACGGCCAGGCTCTCCGAGCGCTGGACCGCAGGTATTGTTCGATCCAGCCAGGCTTCCGATCTGCTTCTCCTCCATGTGACGAAAACCGACGAAGCCGGCTACAGAAAGGTCGCTCCCGATCATCAATCGCTGATAACGCCGATCGGCGTCACCATTCCCGAAGGGCCGCCGCTGGCTCAACCTCCGAACGCGAGCATCCGCCTGCTGTTCGTTGGCTCACTTGGCGTAATGATGAACGCGGACGCGCTGGCGTTCTTCGGTCGGGAATTCCACCCCATCCTCAACCAGCGTTTGGGGGAAGAGCTTTCCGTAGACGTGGTCGGTAACTCGCCGAGCGAAGCCGTGAAGCGCACGTGTGCGGAGCACGGCTGGACGCTGCACGCCGATGCGTCCGACGAACTACTCACAAAATTACTTCGAAGGGCGAGCTTCACGATACTGCCGTTTGCCTACGCAACGGGCGCGAAGCTGAAGCTGCTGGAATCGATCGCCCACGGCGTGCCGTTTCTCGCTACCTCGCACGTCATGGCCCAACTCGAGTCGACCCCGCCCTTGTGCCACCTCGGCGACAGCGACACAGGCTGGCTGGCACACATTGAAGCCATCCGAGAAAAAGGGCAATCCGGCGAGGAGCGCGCGGCGTTGGTCGAGATCGCAAAACGGCACAGCTGGGAAGCAACGGCACGGACCATCTTCGAGCACCTGACCACGGGCTAGGGGGCGCGAAGCCGATGGGGTCGGAGCTTGTTGTAGTAGTCCTCGCACTGCCGCGCGACGGGCTCCAGACGGGAAGGAAGATCGGCTCGTTCCGCCCGCGGAGGAGCAAAACCTGTGGACTCCTCAACCCCGGAATACCAGTGCTCCGCCCAGACGCCGTCGGTTTTGCGCGGGCCGGCCTCCCATGAGAGCATCGCCAAATCGAAGGGCACGTCGAGCGCCGAGCAGAGTGCGCGCAGCATGGCCTCCGGATTCACCAGCACATCGCGCGAGTCGATGACGGCGGACGCCCCGCCCAACATCTCGAACAACTCCACCTGCTGGGGCAGCCCCGTATCCTCGATGCGCGGGTTGGGGATGACCTTTGCGAGCGAGGTCAGCATGGCGCGGGGCTCTCGAATGAGGAAGGTGTGGCGGAAGGATTCTTCCATCAACCACTCCCTCCCGACGCCCGGCAACAGATGGTGGGCCATGTGCTTCTGGTAGAAGTTGCTTTTGTCGCCCGGAATCGGCCCTGAAAGCTGCTGGGCCACGGTTTCCCAATTCGTTGGCTGGGACTTCAGGATGGCTTCTCGGCCCGGATGGGCCAGCCCGGTTTCTTTCAGATAGAAAGCATAGAGCGGCTCATCCACGACTACCGTATCCCCGCGGCTCCCCCACGAGCGCATGAGCGCCGTCGAGATGTTGCGGGGGCCGCTCCACATGGCGATGCGGATGCTCACGGGTTTCGGATTTCGGATTTCGCCATGAAGCTAGCGTCCTCTGCCGCCCTCGTACCAGCTGCCGGTATCCAATCGCGATCAGAACGAATGGTGCAGGGTCTCGCCTTCAACTCCGCCTGCCGAATACGTTCGTTCCACGAATCGCCCCCCTTCCTCATCAAGGAGGATGACCGAACTCGCCCGCGTTCCGTAGCGGTCGTTTGCGATGAACAGCGGCGAGAGCTTTCTCTCCATGTCCAACCCTACGCCAGTATCGGGGAGGTCGTTGTCGGGGGCGCGGTGGCCGTCGTGGAGAAAGTCGAGGCACGCGTCCGTGCTCGGCTCCCGGGCTTGCAGGATATTGTCGAAGGCCGCTTTCCCCCGAATTACTTTCGGCCACGGCGCATCCAGCGTGGCGTTGGAGAGACCGTAGACGCCCGGGGCGATTTCTTCCGGCGCGTCCATGTGCGTGGAGACGATCCAGACGGCCTCCGCATCGCCGACGATCAGGTTGAAGGGGTTGAACTCGTGGCGTTCTTCAAAGACGCGCCTTGCATACGTTTCTGGCTCTTCGGTCCCAACAAGAAATCTGGTAGGCAACGCTCCGCGCGAGCGGTCGCGAGCCCGGTGCGCAGGAAGATCGCGCACGTTGGTAACGACCGACCATCGGCCCTCTCGCGTAACGCCCAGCCAGGTGCCTCCGGCCTCCAGATCCCGCCCGGCCAGAACATCCGGATCGTCAACCCACCAACCGGCCAGTGCGGCGGGGCGATGATAGGCCTCGTCGCGATTGCCCGCAAACACGAGGTCATAGCGCGCATGGACGCGGTTGGCGAAGAATAGGACGCACATGGGGCTAGGGCATAATGCGTAGTTCGTATTGCGTAGTTCGGCGTGCGTGAGTCGAGTTGGCGTAACCAGACCAGACTACCACGCGATACGAAATGCGCAATAGCCTCGAATCACATCATCGGGTGACGCGTGGTGAGCGGGCCGCCGGGTAGCCTTGGGCTTATTCCGCATGTCCCACCAGTCCCCTGATCCAATGAGCCCCTCCCGGCGATTCCTGCCCCTTCTTTTTCTTGTCGGCCCTTGTGTGAGTCTCGCGACTCCCGCGTCGGCCCAACTAGGTAGCGTCGGCGACCGAATCCGCGACCGCGTTGAAGACGACGTGACGCGCCGCATCGAACAGCGAGCAGTTGATGCGGCCCGCCGGACGCTCGATCTCGCCGAAGACGCCATCGTCTGCGCCGTCACGGACGAGGAATGCATCGACGACGCCCGCGACAACGGTCAGGAACCCGTCATTGTGAATGAGGACGGCGAGCCGATCTCCGGCTACGAGCCCGCCGGTTCCTCCGACAACTCATCAGTCGGCAACTCGGGCGGCTCCAATTCGGGAGAGGTCTGGGCCAACTACGACTTCATCCCGGGTGAGCGGGTCCTCTTTGCGCACGATTTCGAAGGCACCCGGGTCGGCAACTTCCCATCGCGCCTGAGCTACATCGCGGGCGACATGGACGTGGTCCGCCTCGGCTCCAGCGACGACACGAACCTCGCGCTGCACTCGGGGACGGACGTCGCGGGCAGCGGCGCGAACGGGTGCTTCACGATCGAGCTCCCCGAGACACTTCCCGAGCAGTTCACGTTCGAGTTCCGGGCGATGCACCAGGACCCTGGTGACCGCGTCAAGTACTTCATGTTCTCCGACGGCAGCGACGACACGCCGGACACGCGCTGCAACTATCCGCCGCCGGTTCACCTCGCCGCCATCCCGCTCCACCAGGGCCTCGCGTGGGCCGGGGCCGAGTCCAACGGCCAGGGTGGCATGGTGGAGAACGAGTGGGCCACGGTCGCGCTCGGCTGCGATGGGCCGTACTGCAAGATGTACGTCAACGGCACACGCGTCGCCAACGTCCCGCGCTGGGACTTTCCCCGCGCCGACAAACTGCATTTCTTCTTCAACGGCGCTGGCGCCATGTTCGTGGACGACATCCGGATCGCCGAGGGCGGGGCTCGTTCGCTCTACGACGACCTCCAGGCTGATGGATTCGTCTCTACCACCGCCATCCGCTTTGACACGGGCAGCGCGGTCCTCAAACCGGAGTCGGGCGGCATCCTGGGCGAGGTTCTCATGATGATGGAAGAGCACAACGACCTACGCCTTCTCGTTGAGGGGCACACGGACGCCGACGGCACGGATGATTCGAACCAGACGCTCTCGCAGGAACGCGCCGAGGCCGTCGCATCGTGGCTCATCGCCAACGGAATCGATGCAGGGCGACTCGATACCATCGGCCACGGCGAAAGCCAGCCTGCTTCCGACAACGGTACGACCGAGGGCAAAGCCCAGAATCGGCGCGTGGTCTTCCGGCAGTTGTAAGAAAAGACGGCTGAGGTAGACGATTGGCGGCCGGCTTCTTCTGGCTGGCGGCTTGTAAATTCCGGAGCGACCTCAGCCAAAATCTCTGTGATGCGTTTCGTTTTCCGCACCCTTGTTCCTTGTGTTTTGCTTGTCGTCGTGGCGTCCCACGCGGCGTTCGCTCAACCCGTCGGGCTCGGCATTGGCATGGCGATGCCACAGTTGCAGGATGAACAGCCGCTTTACTTCTACGGAAGCCCGGATCCGGCCACCCATCCGTCCATGCTGACGCCAATGGATAGCCTCACCTTCCGAACGGGTGCCCATCATTTCGAACTCGGCTACGGCCCGCCGTGGCTGGATATAGAGGTGATGAAGCTCGATTATGACTTCCTTTATCTCCGGGCGGTGACGGTTTGGCAGCACTGGGTAGAGGTGATCGTCAATGCCAGTGAACCACTCCCTCGGGCCTACCCGCGGACGATGTGGGTCAGCCGAGAGGCCGTCCAATTTAAGCTCTGGCCCGAGTTCTTCCTCGACGTCTACAGTGTCGAGCCCATAGATGCCACCGTCAACCCGCTGCGCTCCGGCCCCGGCGAAGAGACCGCGAACATGGGCTCACGCGAGGGCCAGGACTACCACGTCCTTGCCGTACAGGACAGCTGGATGCTCGTCGAAAGCACAGATTCCCGCGAGTCGGGGATGCCGCGTGGATGGATTCGCTGGAGCGACGGTGAGCGGCTGCTGGTGCGGTTCAATTTGCTAAGCTAGGAGTCTGGTGCGTAATGCGTAGTGCGCAGCGTACGCATCTTCAGGGATACGCAATACGGAATACGCAATAGCTCTCCTACCGATAGTTCGGATCGGCATCTGCCGCCTCACCACCCGATTCGTACAGATACTGGTTGAGGCGAGACGCCACATCAAACCGCGCTCCCGGCCGGTCGTACGACATGATGACGTTGATGCGATCCACCTCGCCGTCAACAGGCCGCACGCTATGAAGGCATTGGTTGCCGCGCATCGCTACGAGTAGGCCGGCTTTCGGAGCCACGCGAACGAGCTTTCCGAAGATGCTTCGAATGGGCCGCATCATCAGGACGCCGTCTGACAGCCGTTGGAAGCCCGAGTAGCGCACGCCTTCCATGAACAGGCGGTAGTTCGGGTAGATCTCCGTCTCGCCGCCGGGCACTGCGTTGAGGTACAGGATTGCCGTTACCGCGTTGCGATCGTAGTGCCAGCGGTACGTTCCGCCTGCGGGCGTCACGTTGACGTTCAATCCCACGCGCCTGTCCGCGAGCGGCTCAAGTTCCTCGCCCAGGGCCTCGTTGACAAGCTCATTAACCCGCTCGTACAACGCCACGAGGTCCGGGAAATGCGCTTCGATTCGCTCACCATCAATGACACGGTAGTGGAGCGGCCGGTCGCCAGCTTCGCGGAAGACCTCGGGCAGATCGTGGGTGGCCCGATAGGCGGCGATCTGGTTGAGCAACGCCTGGCACTCATCATCGGTTAGAAAGCGAGGGCGTGCAGCGATGCCTTCGCTGGCGAGATGCTCAAACGAGGGAAGCGAGTTGTCCATGAGGTGGAGGCGATAGAGGCAGCACGATCGGGGGGATGAACATAGCGTTTGTGCGCGAATTGTACCACGTTCACGGCCATCTCAGACGAACCCGTCTCGCCGTATACTCCGACGCCTATCCGGCTGTCTCATCGGCGTCTAGCCCTGATGCGCGCCTCGTTTCTTGTACTGACTATCCTCCTCGCCCTGATATCGGCGAAGGGCACCCATGCGCAGGAGGCGGAGATGGGGCCTTCCGCGATCCGATTCGAGCGCGCTGTTGAGGTCGAGGCGAACCTACCACAGTCGTCCGTTTACGAGATGCTGGAGGACCGGCGCGGCTTTCTATGGTTCGCTACGCGCGAGGGACTCGGCCGCTGGGACGGCTACACGATGCGCATTTGGCGACGGGACCCATTCGATCCGGCCTCGCTGCCAGGCAACGTCGTGCGCGAATTGGTTGAGGACGGCGCGGGCAACCTGTGGGCCAACACGCAACAGACGGACCGCACGTCGACGGGCATTGCCCGGCTTGTCGGCCCGAGTCACGAAACGGTGCGGCGCTATGGACACGCCGATGCGCGTCTTCTCCTCGGTCCCGAGGCGACGGTATGGCTCGTGGACACAGACAGCCTCTTTTGTTACGATGCCGAACGCGACCGCTTCGTTGCTCTGCGCACCCGCATCTCAGACGCTTTCGTAGCGATGCAGGGCGGCATGAGCACGGCCGATGGGACCTTATGGATCAGCACCAGAGACGGCCTGGAGGCGTACCCACCTGGTCAGGATGGGACTCCCGCGACGGGCAGGGCCTTTCTGGTCGGGCCCGACGTGAGCTGGGGCACTCTGGCTGACCCGGCCTACTCGCCGTTCAGCACTCTCGCTGAGGATGAAGACGGCACGCTCTGGATCGGCGGCGCCCGCCTCGCCCGCCTGGATTCATCGCGGCGGCGGATGGAAACACTCCCGACCCCGACACCAGATACGTTCGGCAGTGGAGCAGGCCTCACTATCAGTGAAATCATTCCCGGTGGCGAAAATCTCTGGCTCGGGACGCTCGACGGCGTCTACCGCTACAACATCGCGGACGGCGCGTTTGAGCGGCACTCTCTGCGTCTCGCAGGTGACATTGCCACCCAAAACTGGGTCACAGCTCTGCACCGAGACCGAACTGGCGCGCTCTGGGCTGGGACTGTGTGGGGGCTTCATCGCGCCCTTCCGCTGGCTGCTCCGTTCCAACTCCTCGCCCATGACCCCGATGATTCAAACAGCCTGGGCAGCGGAATCGTCATGGCGATTCAAGAGGACGTACACGGCGCGCTTTGGGTGGGTACGCTCGGGGGAGGTCTGAATCGGATTGATCCCGACGGCCGCGTTACTCGTTACCGCCACGACGCCGCCAACTCCGCCACAGTCAGTCATGACTGGATCTGGTCGCTGGCGAGCGACGGGAAGACGCTCTGGGTAGGCACGGGCAGTGGCCTCGACGCCATACGCCTCGACCAGCCCAACCCCGTGGAGCGCCTGCACTTCGGCCTGGATGCGACGGCAGGCTGGGGGCCGAGCGCGAACGGGCTCCATCTTGACGCCGAGGGAACGCTCTGGTTTGGTCATCTCGGCGGACTCAACCGCCTCCTCACGAACGGCGCGCTTCTGCGGACGCGAACGCCCGGAAGAGCTGGCATCACGGCCATCCGAACAATTCCAGGAGGAGCGTGGGTGGCGACGACCGATGGCCTGCTCCGGTACGACGCCGCCGAAGACGCCTTTCACAGCTATCGCCACGACCCGAATGACCCCGCGAGCCTCAGCGACGACGCCATCATCACGCTCCACCTCGATCGAACGGGAGCACTCTGGGTTGGGACGCAGAGCGGATTGAATCGCACCGCTTCGGACGCCGCCAGCTTCACGCACTTCACGTCGGCCAATGGTCTGCCCAGCGATGTGGTCTATTCTATTCTTGAAGACGACGGCGGAGACCTCTGGGTCTCGACCAACCGCGGCCTCGCCCGCCTCAGCCTCGCCGCGCCGGAGCGAGGCTTCCGGGCATTCACCTTCACCGACGGCGTTGGCAACGTCGAATTCAACACGAACGCGGCCTTCCGAGCCGCAGACGGCATGTTGTACTTCGGCGGCGACCGAGGCGTGACGGTCTTCCATCCCTCCGCGCTTCGCGCCAATCCATACCGCGCGCCCATCGTGCTCACTGCGTTGCACCGCTCGACGCGCGAGGGCACAGAGACGACTCGATTCGTGGAAGGACCCATCGAAATCTCGCCTGATCAGTACACGTTCTCGCTGGAGTTCGCGGCGTTGAATTTCTCAAACGCCGCGCAGCTGCGCTACGCCGTGCAAATGGACGGGTGGGACAAAGACTGGGTCCAGCTTGGCACCCAACGACAGGCTACGTACACGAACCTCCCTCCTGGCCACTACACGTTTCGCGTTCGCGCATCGAACGAGGATGGCCTCTGGAACGAAGAAGGGATTGCCGTGCCGATCATCGTCCGGCCGCGTTTATGGCAGACGTGGTGGTTCCGGGCTTTTCTCGTCCTCGCCGCCGTAGCGTTCGTGGCCTTCGTCGTCTGGACAATATCGCGTCGGCGATACGAACGAAAACTGGCCCGGCTTGAGGCACACCGAGCCCTGGACGCCGAACGCTCCAGAATCTCCCGCGACATGCACGACGAAGTCGGCGCCTCGCTTTCCGAGATTGCCATTCTCAGCGAGTTGGCCAGACGCGAGCTGGATCGCCCGGCCGCGGCGGATGACCGCCTGGAACGCATCGCCGAGGGTAGCCGCGCCATGTTGGATAGCCTCGGGCAGATCGTGTGGGCCATCAACCCGAAGAACGACCGCCTCCCTGCGCTGGCGGGTTATCTGCGTGAGCACGCTGCACGCTACCTCGACGCTGCCGAGCTGCCCGCGACGCTGAATTTCCCAGCCTTCGTCGCAAATGCTTCGGTGACCGCCGAGGTCCGCCGCAACGTATTCCTGATCCTGAAAGAGGCCCTTCACAACATTGTCAAGCACGCCAGCGCCAACCACGTAACGGTAACGCTTTCTGTAAAAGACGTTCGGCTGACGCTCGTTGTCGAAGACGATGGTCTTGGCTTCGCACAAGCCGGCGGAGACGGTGCGCCGCTGCGTACAGCTGATGGATTCCACGGCGGCAACGGGCTCGGCAACATGCACAGGCGTGCCCGGGAGATCAGCGGGGTTCTCGTTGTGGATACGATGCTCAATCGCGGAACGACGCTTCAACTTACTGCTCCACTTTCGGCACCTCCCGCTGTCAGCAGTCAACGGTTGACGGTTCCTAAATAACATCCCCCATTTGTGTGAGGCGGCGTTTGGTGGTCGCGCCTACTTTGTCGTGTTCAACCACCCGCCCTCGCGTGCCCATAACCGTCGTCATCGTAGAAGATCGCGCAGAGGTGCGCGAGGGCCTCAGCGCCCTTATCGATGCCTCGGACGGGTTTGACTGTGCAGCAACGTTTGGCGATGCGGAGACCTTTCTCGCCGAACTCGATGGCCTTCATCTGGACGTGGTGCTGATGGACATCGGCTTGCCGGGAATCAGCGGCATTGAAACCGTGCAAGAGTTGCGGGCGGCTCGCCCAGACGTCCAGGCGATGATGTTGACCGTCTACGAAGACGACGACTACGTCTTCGAAGCCCTCCGCAGCGGTGCGACGGGATACGTCCTCAAAACGACACCGCCACACGAACTACTGGAGTCCATCCGGCTGCTCCACGCGGGTGGCTCACCAATGTCCAGCGGAATTGCACGACGTGTCGTGGAGGCGTTTCACAGGCCGCCGCTGGTGGCCGAAGACGAACAGCCGCTCACGCCTCGCGAAACCGAAATTCTGGAGCTACTCGTGCAGGGCTTCCGCTACCGCGAGATTGCGGAACAGTTGTTCATCTCCATCGACACGGTACGAACGCACGTGCGGCACGTCTACGAGAAGATGCACGTCCGCTCGCGCGCCGAGGCCACGATGAAGTACCTGGGGCGGGTGTGACGGAGAATCACATCCTCGTGTGAGGCGCGTCGGCGGCACGATTCGCCAGCTTGGCAGCACCTTTCACTAGCCTGCTCTTTTCATGCGCTTCGCCGCCTTGTTCCTAGCGCTGCTGCCGCTTGCTGCGCTCGCGCAACCCGACCCTTTTGCACCCACGCCCCTCATACCCGGTACGTTTGAACTGACCGTCCACGATGACGGTGAGCGAGATGTCGAGGGCACGGCGCTTTTCACAGCCTACCCCGAGGCTCTCGGCGGAGGCTGGACGCTTTTGCTCAACTCCGATCTGGAGTTGTTTGCGTTTGAGCGAGGATCTCGGCCAACCATGGCGGGTGCGGATTTCAGCGACGCCCGGACCACGTCGGCGCCGGACAACAACGTCCACGCCTACGTTCGTCTCGACGATGAATCGGCTGGCGTATTCAGTACCGGCGCATCCCCGCCCGACTCACCGAACCGACTGGGAATCGCTGAATCCGATGCCCAGCACGTCCTCGGCGCCTTCGATTTTTCCGCCGTCCGCGTCAGCGAAGACGGCAGTGAGGACCGCTTGCGAATTTCAGGAAGGTTCCACGCGCTGGAAAAACCAAACGACGGCGGGGATGGCGGTGACGGCGGTGGAGATGGAGGCGGACCACCTATCGCGACGTCGGGAACGTGCCCAGATATTTTCGGCACGGTAGGAGCCGGACGATGGTCCGGCAATGCCAATCGCACGAATGTCGGAGGACCGGCGTCGGTCGTTGACGCCAGCGCCATGGGCGGCCAGGGCTGGCAAATGCAGCTCCTCAACGGCTGCAACGTGAACTATCCGGGATCCTACACGCTGGGCTTTAATCACATGCATGCGCTGCGCACGGGTATTTATCGGGTCTTGGACGTGCGAAGCCAAACGCGCCCTGGCATATTCGAGGTAGCCGGGTACATCGAGTATCCGTACAATATGCTTTACGCCTTTAGCTCAGGGTACCTCTGGATCACGAATGTCGAAGGCAACCAAATAGACGGTACGTATAGCGGATTCGCGGTAGCGGTCCCTCCAACTCCCGATACACCACCTGGCCCGCCACTCTTCAATTTCGGCCGGTTTTCCGCTCGTAGCAGCGCCAGAGGCGTCCAGCTTCCGCCGGGCTTTGAACTGCCCGAAGGCGTCGAATTGCCTCCGGGTGTCGAACTGCCGACCGGCGACGGGGGCAACTGATGCGCACCGTGTTCTTGGTCTTGCTTCTCAGTTGGTTGGCGGCATGCGCAAGCACAACGTCGGCCGAGAATATGTCTCCGGGAAGTCCCTCCGTTCAGGTCCGCCAGCCGGATGTTGGCCCACTCGTCATCGAGTGGGCACCTCCAAACGCGCTCTGGGTCCAACTTCGACTGAGCGAGTCGGCCGAGATAATTTGGCGAGCGCGTGCAGGCAGTTCACGCTTTGGCCCCCATGCTGCCCTCTTAACGTCACCACTCGTCGTTGGGCCGATGGGGCCGCCACCCGATGTTCACCCTCCGGATGGGCGCGGCGCGGAAGCGCCCGTTCTCCCTCCACTCGTTCCCGGCGAACAGTACACCGTATTCGTTGCGCCGTGTGCGCCATCCGATGCATCGCCCGAACACGTCTGCGGTGACCATGTGCTTCAGCAGGCCACGTTCACAGCCAGTCGCTCGTACGAATGATTCTTCCGGTAGCCATCTCAACCATGATTCGTGTCCTTCCGCTCCTCCTGCTTCTTGGTGGATTTTCAGGCTGCGCAGGCGGTCCCTTTGGAACACCGGAGGACGACTCGCCGCTCGTGGTCCACGCCAGCGACGGCACTTCCGAGACAACGCCGCTATTCTCCTGGACGCCCATCGACGCAATGTCCGTCTGGGTCACCGACGAAGCGGGGCATTCGGTTTGGGGAATTGAGGCCGGTGGCCGGTCGCTGCCCGAGGGTCGGTACGAGCGTGTTCTCATTCCATCCCCGGTTCCTTACGGTGCCTTCAGCGATCGCACCGGCGCGACGGAGGAGACTCCCCGCATAACGACCCCTCCAGGGCTTCTTGTACCCGGGAAGACATACACCGTGCATGTCAGCCATCTAGGCGGCGGAAGTGGCGGATTCACTGGCCGACGCCCGATCGTCCGAAGTGGCTCGGCGACATTTAGCGTCGCAGTCCCGACCGAAGGAGGCAGCTGATGGCCATGCGCTACAGCGTGGCCGAATGAGATGATGACGCCCCAATCAGATCCAACCCAGGCGCGCGTGATGTCCAGAGCCAGGCGCTTTCTGGTCGGGCTTGCCCTTACTATCTGCCTTGGCATTGTCGGGCTAGTCTGTGGAGGTCTTCTGGTACCGGTATTTGTGACGGCTCCGGGCTTCGATGGGCTCGCGGACGCCTTGGGTTTCATTTTCGGCGGCACGTTGATTGGTAGCGTCAGCGGGATGCTGCTCGCCGTCGTTCTTTCTCCCAGTCGGTTGATCGCAGCGTTCAGAACTGCGCTGGTCGCCGCTGGCATATCCATCGCCGTCGTTGCCTACCTACATTTCGATGGTCAAAACGGACCGACGGATAGCGCAATGGAGGTACCGCCGCCGACAAAACCGACAGCGCCGACAATGACTTCACCGGCCGATACAGGCGAGTAGCGAACCAAAAAATCGTCTCCACCCAGCTTGGTAGAGACCGCTCCTCACTAAACTCGATGACCACTATTCCCGATGTCCGCTCTTTCCGCGAATCTCGGGATTGGCCTCCGGAGGGGGAGTACCGTCCCCCGGAGGGGCGCCCTGCTCGGCATCCGGATGAAGAGTTCCCTCGGGGGCAACCTCGGGGGCCGAAGGGTTCTCAATCGCCACTTCGTCTGTGGGCACCTGCTCTTCGGGCGCGATCTCGGCGATGGCATCGGGCGCGTCGCCCTCCGGCTCAACCGTTTCCGGCGCGGCCTCAGCAACCATGTCGTCGGTTGAGACCTTCGCTTCGGGAATGTTTTCCGGTGGCGTGTGAGCCGTACCGCCCTCACCTTTCAGCATCTCGATGTAGGCGTCGAGGCCGTCCCAATCGCCCGCGACGGCGAACCGGGCCTGCTCGGACCACGTCTCTTCGTTGGCGGCTTCGTCCGTTGTATCGCTGCCCGCATTGATGGCCGTGCGAAGCGCTTCAAGGTCCGCGCCAGCAAGTTCGGCAAATGTGGTGATCCCCTCATTCTGCAGCGCCGAGGCGAAGACATCGCCTATCCCCCACAGCCTTGTCAGATCGTCCACCGTTGCGGCATCGTCAGTTTCAGCAACAGTGGGAGTGCTGGCGGCGGGCACAGCAGATATCTTGCTGCGGCTTCGGCGCGTCTTCTTCTTGCCGGAATCAGTGCTACCGGGCTTCACGTCGTTAAAGTCGACGAGTTCAATGATGGCCATCTCGGCAGCGTCACCGGCCCGCTGACCAAGCTTCACGACGCGGGTATAGCCTCCGGGACGATCGCCAAGCACGTCCGCCACTTCGCCGAAGAGCGACTTCACCGCTTCCTTGCTCTGCAAGCGGCGGAAGACCTGCCGACGATTGTGCGTCGTGTCCTCCTTTGCGCGGTTTATGAGAGGCTCGACGAACGAACGCAGGGCCTTGGCCTTCGGCAACGTTGTCGTGATTCGCTTGTGCTCGATGAGCGCCGTGGAGAGCGCCGCCATCGTGGCCTTGCGGTGGGCATGGGTGCGCCCCAGCTTCTTGATTCTGTTTTGGTGTCGCATAGTGGTTGGTAGTTAGCGGTCCGCGGTCAGTGGCGAAGAGTCCTCTTCAAAGGGCTACTTACTACTGACCACCAGTCCCGATCAAGCCGGCTCTTCGATAAAGCGGCTGATGTCCATACCGAAGCGGAGATTGCGTTCTTCGAGCACATCCGCGAGTTCCAGGAGGCTCTTGCGCCCGAAGTTTCGGAACTTGAGCATCTCGCTTTCCTCACGGCGAACAAGATCGCCGATGGTCTTGATGGAGGCAGCACGGAGGCAATTCTGGGCACGAACAGAAAGATCGAGATCGTCGACGCTCTGCGAAAAGAGGGCGCGAACGCGCTGAACCTCCGCATCCACTTCCTTTTCTTCCTCGCTCGGCTCCGTTTCGGCCTCCACTTCAACGAACAGCGAAATGTGATCGCGCAGGATGGCAGCGGCGCGTGTGAGCGCCTCTTCGGGCGTGACGGATCCATCAGTATCGATCTCAACCGTCAATTTCTCGAAATCGATCTTTTGCCCAACGCGCATCGGCGTCACGTTATAGCGGACATTCAGGATCGGCGTAAAGATCGAATCGATGGCGATAATGCCTATCGGGTCGTCTGCGCGCTTGTTTTCCTCGGCGGGCACATAGCCTCGGCCCTGCCCAATACGGAGCTCAACGCGGACCTCGGCATCCTCCGCAAGCGTCGCGATGTGATGGTCGGGATTTAGAACTTCGAAGTCACTGGTAGCGCCGGCAACGTCCTTACCCGTCCACGTTCCCGGGCCTTCCAGGTTGAGCGAGATCATGCCTTCTTCTTCCTCACCCGCCTTGAAACGAACGCCTTTGAGGTTTAGGATGATGTCGGTCGCATCTTCGGTGACACCGTTGATGGTCGAGAACTCGTGCTGAACGCCTTCGATTTTCAGGGCCGTAATGGCGGAGCCGCCTAGCGAAGAGAGCAAGACACGGCGGAAAGAGTTGCCGATAGTGACGCCAAAACCACGCTCGAGGGGTTGGACAACGAAGCGCCCGTAGGTGTCGTTCATCTCTTCAACATGGACGCCGTCGGGCATCTGGAGCTGGATCATGTTCATTGGGTTTGGGCTTTGTTCGGAAAAGGGAAGCGTTGGGCGAAAAGTCTTTCGTCCGCTGCGCAGGAGACTGAGGTGGGCGCGACGGTTTACTTTGAGTAAAGCTCAACGATGAGCTGCTCACGGATGTTTTCCGGGATGTCCGCTCGCTCGGGGAACTCGAGAAATTTTCCGACGAGCTTGTTCCTGTCTACTTCGAGGTGCGGGAAGGCACGCCGACTGCGATCGACCGCATCCTGCACGATGAGCAGGTTCTTGCTGCGGGGTCGTACTTCCACGAAATCTCCGGGATGAAGCTGATGGCTCGGGATGGTCGAGACCCGATCATTCACCATAATGTGGCCGTGGTTAACCAGCTGCCGTGCCTGACGGCGTGTTCGTGCAAAACCAAGCCGGAAGACGACGTTGTCGAGGCGGGCTTCCAGAAACTGAAGGAGGTTCTCGCCAGTGACGCCCTTTTTTGCGGCGGCCTTGGCGAAGAGGTTGCGGAATTGGCGCTCAAGCAGGCCATATGTGTACTTGGCCTTTTGCTTTTCCTTGAGCTGCACGGAGTACTCGCTGTCCTTCCGGCGGCGATTGTTGCCGTGTTGGCCAGGGCCGTAGGGCTTGCGCTCCAGGGACTTCGATGGTCCAAAGATGGCCTCACCGAAACGGCGGGCGAGCTTTTGTTTGGGTCCGCGATAACGGGCCATAGGTCGTATTTCTCGAGTGTCGTGATGGAGGACAGACGTGCGGCGCGCCCAGCGGGGAGTCCCAGGCTCCCGGCCCTCCCGAAGGAGAACCAGCGTCCGCAACCGGATTTACACCGAAGCGATGTGCGTTAAACGCGACGACGCTTCGGCGGCCGGCAGCCGTTGTGTGGGATGGGAGTGGTGTCGCGAATGGTAAGGACTTCAAGGCCCGCGTTCGCAAGGGCGCGAACGGCACCCTCGCGGCCCGATCCGGGACCTTTCACGTGAACGTCGACGCGGCGGAGACCGAGGTCGTAGGCTTCCTTGGCGGCTTCAGCCGCCGCCACCTGAGCAGCGTACGGCGTGTTCTTGCGCGATCCCTTGAAGCCCATCTTGCCAGAGGAACTCCACGAAATCGTGTTGCCGTACGAATCGGTGATCGTGATCATCACGTTGTTGAAGGTCGCCTTGACATAGGCGGCTCCGTTCGATTCAACCTGAATCTTCTTGCGACGGCCTTTCTGTTGCTTTGCCATGGATAGGGTGTGCGTGACGTAGGAGGTATTTGAGTTTCGGTGGGCGCTTCAGGGGTGGTTTCGCGGAGGCGGAATGTCCTGCATGCGCCCTATTCCAAACGCGCGCTTACTTGCGCGGTGCCTTCTTCTTCCCAGCAACGGTCTTCTTCCGACCCTTGCGTGTGCGGGCATTGGTTTTCGTCCGTTGGCCTCGTACGGGCAAGCTGCGACGATGACGCAGCCCACGATAGCAGCCAATGTCCATCAGCCGCTTGATGTTGAGCTGGACTTCCGTCCGCAACTGTCCTTCGACGACGTAATTGTCCTCAATGATGGCACGAACCTTTTTGGCTTCGTCTTCGGACCAATCGTCGGGGTGTGAGTTCGGGTCGAGCCCAACGCGCTCCAGGATCTCATTGGCGCGGCTGCGCCCGATCCCAAAGATGCTCATCAGTGCGAACTCTGCACACTTTCCGCCGGGAATGTCGACTCCTGCAATACGAGGCATACTCTATTTCGGATTTCGGATTTGAGATTTCGGATATGCGATCGGAGCAAAGTCCAGAATCGCAATTCCGAAATCAGACTACCCTTGGCGCTGCTTGTGCTTCGGGTTCTTTTTGTTGATGACATAAACGCGGCCCTTCCGGCGAACGATCTTATCGTCAGCAGAGCGCTTTTTGACACTGGCACAGACTTTCATGGTCCTGGTTGGCTGCGTGCGATGGAAAATGATTGAGGTTCGGCGGCGTATTTAAGGCCGCTATCTCAGTGCATGGCTAGTGGTCTGCAAAGGGCCGCTTCACCGAAGCTCGATATTCTGTTGGTGACACTCTGCCGGGGACGGGACTGCGATCTTCGCCGGTCGCGTCCACGACTGATTCGCCCCGCGACGCCGCCAGTGCGGCATCGATGGCGTGGTAGGAGGATAGCACTTCCGCTCGTCCGCGCCGGACGACGACGGTGTGTTCGTAATGTGCGCTTGGAAGACCGTCGGCAGCGCGGACGCTCCAGCCGTCCGGGCCAACCGTGACCTGTGCCTCTCCTCGGTTAATCATCGGCTCAATACAGATCGACATCCCGTCCTTGAGGCGCTTGCCCTGGCCACGTCGGCCTACGTTGGGAACTTGGGGTTCTTCATGGAGGCTCCGTCCGATACCGTGCCCCACGAGGTCGCGCACCACGCCGTAGCCCCGGCTTTCGCAGTAACGTTGTACGGCGTTGCTGATATCGCCCACGCGCGAGCCTGCCACGGCGGAGGAAATGCCTTCGTAAAGAGATTCTCTCGTTGTCAGCAGCAGCGCCTGGTTCTCCGGGGAAATCTCGCCGACCGGAAAGGTGTAAGCGAAATCGCCGAAGTAGCCATTGAGCTCCACGCCGCAATCGACGCTCACGATGTCGCCTTCCATCAACGCGTAATCGCTCGGGATTCCATGAACAACCACTTCGTTGACGGAGATACAGAGCGACGCCGGAAAAACCTCGTTGCCAACCCGGTAGCCCTTGAACGCGGGACGTGCCCCTGCATCGCGGATCATCTCTTCGCCAACCTTATCCAGATCGACCGTGAGGACACCGGGTCCAATGCGCCGAGCCATCTCAGCCAGCACCTCGCCTACGAGCCCCGCTGAGGAGCGGAGCATCGTAACGTCGTGATCTGTTTTGATGTGGATCATCGGAGGATCGAAATGGCGCCTAGCGCCGACGGCTGCGGACGCGGCCCGTTTTCATAAAGCCGTCGTAGTGCCGCATCAGCAGGTGACTCTCTATCTGCTGGAGCGTATCGAGCGTAACCCCTACCAGAATAAGAAGGCTCGTCCCGCCGAAGAACTGCGCGAATCCCGGCAAAATGCCGAACTGCGCGACAATCGCCGGCAAAATGGCCACGAACCCGATAAACAGGGCTCCCGGCAGCGTAATGCGCGTCAATATGTTGTCGATGAACTCGCTGGTTTGCTTGCCCGGCCGGATGCCGGGGATGAACCCACCCTGTCGTTTCATCGTGTCGGCCATTTCCTGCGGGTTCACTGCGATAGCCGTGTAGAAATAGGTGAAGAAGACACAGACAACGAAAAAGATGCTGGAGTACCAGACTCCGAAAATGTCTCCGGTCGCGGCGCCAATCGCCTGCCAGAACCCGCTGTCCGGGAAGAACGACGCAATCGTGCTCGGAATGAACATGATCGACTGGGCAAAGATGATCGGCATCACTCCCGCCGCGTTAACGCGCAGAGGCAGATACTGCGTAGAGCCGCCATACACCTTGCGCCCAACAACTCGCTTGGCATACTGAACGGGGATGCGGCGCGTCCCTTGCGTGAAAAGCACCACGAAGGCGGTTACGAGGAAAAGCGCACCGATCTCGATCAGGAAAATAAAGATGTTCGAGCTTTCCCGGGCGAACTCGTTGAAGAGAGAAACCGGCAGGAAGGCCACGATGCCAATCATTATCAGCAGTGAGATACCGTTGCCGATGCCCTTCTCGGTGATGCGCTCGCCGAGCCACATCACGAAGACGGTCCCGGCCGTAAGCACAATCACGGTCGAGATCATGAACAGCGTGGGGCCAACTACTATCGCCTCCGCGCTGCTGTGGCGAAGGTTGATGGCGTAGCCAACCGCCTGGAGCGCGGTAATGCCAATCGTACCGTAGCGGGTGAGCTGCGTGATCTTTCGGCGTCCTTCCTCGCCCTCTCGCTGGAGCTTCTGGAAGTAGGGCATCATCACCGCTCCGAGCAACTGGATGATGATGCTCGCCGTGATATAGGGCATGATGCCCAGCGCAAACACGCCGGCCCGGAAAAAGGCGCCGCCAACGAACAAGTTGAACAATCCAAACAGGCCACCCTGGTCGTTGGCCAGTTCCTCAAGAACGCGCGCGTCGATGCCCGGAATCGTCACGTACGATCCGAGGCGATACACGAGCAGAAGCAACAACGTATAGATGATCCGCTGCCGAAGCTCGTGGATCTTAAATACGTTGCGGACGCTTTCGGCTATCGAGGCCATAAGAGTTTGTGTACTGCTTGGTTGCCCGGATGGGCGTCAACTATTGCTCTACGACGGTGGTGGTGCCTCCTGCGGCTTCGATCTTCTCGCGAGCCGACTTGGAAAATGCGTGTGCCGACACGTCAAGCTTGGTCGTTAGCTCGCCGTCTCCGAGAATCTTGAGACGACCGTTCTTGCCGCCGAGGCCGAGGCTCACGAGCAATTCCGGCGTCACAACCGCGCCTTTCTCCAGCCGACCGCCCTCAACGAGCTCGCTCAGGCGCGAGATATTGATGGCATCGTACGCCACGCGGAACCGATTCGTGAAACCATACTTCGGCACGCGACGCTGAAGGGGCATCTGGCCGCCTTCAAACCAGGCGGGAATAGAGGAACCGGACCGGCTTTTCTGGCCCTTGTGGCCTTTGGTCGATGTACCTCCGTGGCCGGAACCCTGTCCGCGGCCAATGCGCTTGCGGTTCTTCGTCGAACCCTTCGCAGGCTTGAGGTTGCTAAGATCCATCAGAAAGAGGGGCTAAAACGCCAGCGACGGCTTTCGTCGTCGCTGACTCGCGGGGTTGCAGAACAGAGAAAATAGACGAGGACTCGGGTCGGCCTCCTACGCAAGGAATGCCTTTTTGGTGAAAGCCTACGCCTCGTCGACTTCGATCAAATGAAGCACTTTCCGAATCATCCCCCTGATCTGAGGGGTGTCCTCATGCTCCACGGTACGACGCAGTTTTCCAAGCCCCAGCGCTTCAATCGTGCGCTTCTGGGTGGTTGACCGGCGGATGGTGCTGCGAGTCTGGGTGATCTTTATTTTTGACATGGGTGGTAGTGGTTTGTCAGTCAGTGGTCAGTAGCCTGTTCCGATCAGTGTGTCCAGTACCCACGGGCCACGCGATCCAAGGACGACCTACCCCTCGTATACACGCTTCACTGAGATGCCGCGGCGCTTTGCTACTTCGGCTGGGTCTTGCAGACTTAGAAGAGCATCCATCGTCGCGCCAACCACGTTATGCGGGTTGCTCGAGCCCTGGCTCTTGGAAAGAACGTTTGAGATTCCGGCGCACTCAAGCACCGCGCGAACACCGCCGCCTGCAATGACGCCGGTTCCCTCGGAAGCAGGCTTGAGAAGCACACGGCCAGAATCCTGCTTGCCAATCACGGCGTGCGGAATAGATCCTTTGTCGGTAACCGCAACGCGGACCATGTTTTTCTTGGCGTCCTCGGTGCCCTTGGCGATGGCATTGGCCACCTCATTCGCTTTGCCGAGACCTCGGCCTACCGTTCCCTTCCCGTCGCCGACAACAACGACGGCGTTGAAGGAGAAGCGACGACCGCCCTTTACGACCTTCGCCACGCGGTTTATCGAAACGAGGCGCTCGATAAGGTTGGATTGCTCCGACGCCTTCGCGCGACGGTCGCTGTTTTGATCTTGCTTGGCCATTTCGTTTTTTGGTTTCGCGCTTAAAATTTGAGTCCGCCTTCGCGAGCGCCCTCTGCGAGCGCACGCACGTTGCCATGGTACCGGTATCCGCCACGGTCGAAAACCGCCGTGTCGATGCCGGCTGCTTTGGCCCGCTCGGCGAGTTGCTTGCCGACGGCCTTGCTCCGTTCAACCGGCGTTTTGCCATCGATAGCGGGGGCCCGGCTGCTCGAATGAGCCAGTGTCTTGCCCGAAGCGTCGTCGATGAGTTGCGCGTAGATGAACTTGTTGGAGCGAAAGACGCTTAGTCGCGGACTCTCGGGCGTGCCGATCACCTTGCCGCGAATGCGGCGGCGAATACGGGCGCGCTGAATAGCTTTCTTTGCAGTCTTTGCCATTATTTCGGTGCGTTTGGGCTAAGCGATTTCCGACCGCCCAGCCACGCGAGGGTGATGGGTGAATTAACGTGCTGCGGTCTTGCCGGCCTTGCGACGAACGTGTTCGTCCACATAGCGAATGCCCTTGCCTTTGTAGGGCTCAGGCGGACGAAGACCCCGAATTTTTGCGGCGACCTGGCCAACGAGTTGCTTGTCGATTCCTTGGATACTCACTATCGCATTCTTTCCCCGCTCGGCGACAGCGGAAATGGAAATGCCATCAGGCGGCAGGAAGTAGATGGGGTGCGAATAGCCGAGAGCCAACTCCAGCACGCCATTGTTGACCTCGGCGCGGTACCCAACGCCAATCACCTCGAGATCTTTTCTGAAGCCTTCGGTGACGCCGACGACGAGGTTGTTAATCAACGAGCGATACAGGCCGTGCATGGCGCGGTGGCGCTTCTGCTCCGTCGGGCGGACAATGCGGAGTTCACCGCCGTCTCGCTCGATCGTCATGTCTGGGTCAACACGAAGCCCTAACTCGCCTTTCGGCCCTTTCACCGAAACGTCGTTCATGTCGGAAACGTCGATCGTGACGCTTTCGGGGACCGGGATGGGCAGGTTTCCAATTCTTGACATCGTAATTCAGGTTTGCAATCGGAGAACGATTCAGGCGACGTAGGCGAGCACTTCTCCGCCGATACCGACGCGGCGGGCTTCCTTGTCGGTCATCACGCCTCGGCTCGTCGTCAGGATGGCAATACCGAGGCCGTTCATAACGCGCGGCAGATTATCGGCACCCACATGATGCCGCAAGCCTGGCTTCGAGACGCGCTCGATACGCTGGATGACAGGTCGGCCACCGCGTTCATACTTGAGGTAGACACGAATTAAGCCTTGCTTGCCGTCATCCACGTTCAGGTAGTTCTTTACGTAGCCTTTATCCATCAGGATCTGAGTGATCGCACGCTTGAGCTTCGATGCGGGGACATCGACATGCGGATGGCGGGCCTTCTGCGCATTTCGAATGCGCGTCAGGTAGTCGGCGACGGGGTCAGTTGTGGCACTCATGGAGTTTGGGGGTTCAGCTAGTTCAAGGATGCCCTTGCTTGGCCGCATAAGAAAGTTTTGATATGCGATATAGGATAGGAGACATCGGATTCCCGATATGGAATCTCCGATGTCTGATATCCGATTCCCGACATCGGGTTACCAGCTCGACTTGCGGATTCCGGGGATCTTGCCTTCCAGCGCCATTTTGCGAAAGATGACGCGGGAGAGCCCGAACTTGCGCATGTAGCCGCGTGGACGGCCTGTGAGCTTGCAACGGTTGTGCAGCCTCACCGGGCTGGCGTTGCGGGGAAGCTTCTGAAGCTCCTCCCACTTGCCCTCCGCTTTGAGGCGACGACGCCTCTCGGCATATTTGTCTACCGTCTTTTGGCGTTTTATTTCGCGAGCAATTAGAGCCTTGCGGGCCATATTGGTTTGGGTTGTAGAACGGGTTTCGAATCAGGCCTCGATGGCCTCTTCGCGGCGAACGAACGGAGCGCCGAACGCTTTGAGCAGCGCGTACGCCTCTTCGTCTGTTGGAGCCGAGGTCACGATTGTAATGTCGAGCCCCGAGACACGGTCAATCTTGTCGATGTTGATTTCGGGGAAGATGATTTGTTCTTTCACGCCAAGGGTGTAGTTGCCGCGCCCATCAAACGAACGATCCGAGATGCCTCGGAAGTCGCGCGTGCGTGGCAGGGCGAGCGTGATCAGCCGATCGATGAATTCCCACATGATGTCGCCGCGAAGCGTGACGGCAGCGCCAACGGCCATACCGTCGCGAAGCTTGAAGTTCGAGATCGACTTGCGCGCCAGGCGAACCGACGGCTGTTGCCCAGTGATGATCCGAAGCTCTTCGACGGCGTCGTCGAGCACCTTCTTGTTCAGCGCGGCCTCGCCAACGCCCTTGTTCACAACAATCTTCTGCAAGCGGGGCACCTGCATGGCGTTGGCGTACCCAAATTGCTTCGTGAGCGCCTCGACGATCTCGTCGTGGTAGCGCTGCTTGAGGCGGGGTGTGTAATTCTCCATCGGTCTAGTGCGTGTTTCGTAGTGCGCATTTCGTAGCGTTGTACACTGATGCACAACGCATTACGCTATAGTTCGTTAGTTGTCTAGTTCTTCGCCTGTGGTTTTGGCGTAGCGAACCCAGCGGCCTTTTCCGGTGTCAACGTCCACCACACTTTTCCGGCCGATTCGCGTCGCGTCTCCATTGCTGTCGATGGGCTGAACGTTGGAAATGTGGATCGGCATCTCCTTCTCAATTCGGCCACCCTGCGGGTAGGTCTGGTTGGGCTTGGTGTGGCGGAGACGCACATTGACGCCTTCAACAATGACGCGGTTCGTGTTGGGATACACCTTCAACACGCGGCCGGAAAACCCTTTCAGGCGGTCCATGCCGAGTTCTTTCGCCGACGTGACGTTCTTGTTGAGCATCACCGTCTCCCCCTTTTTGATGTGGAGCTTCTTCTGTTTGTTCTTTGTTCTGGGCATGTTCGATTTCGGATTTAGGATTTCGGATTTCGTGCTCCTAATCAGAGGACTTCGGGGGCGAGGGATACGATGCGCATGAATTGCTTGTCGCGAAGTTCGCGGGCCACAGGCCCAAAAATGCGCGTGCCGCGTGGCTCGTCGGCTTCGTTGAGAAGCACGGCCGCATTCTCATCAAAGCGGATATAAGAGCCGTCCTTGCGGCGGTATTCCTTCTTGGTTCGCACGACAACCGCACGCGACACCTCGCCCTTCTTCACGTTGCCGCCTGGAATGGCATTCTTGACCGTTACGACGATTTTGTCGCCAATGCTGGCGTAGCGACGCTTCGAGCCGCCGAGCACGCGAATGCAGAGCACTTCCTTTGCGCCACTGTTGTCGGCGACGGAGAGTCGGGATTCCTGCTGGATCATAGGATGTCCGAGAATGTGGTGGCGGGCGCGAATGCGGCCCGGCACAGGTCGTTCAGCATTGGGTTATCGTGCGCGTTCAATCACCTCAACGAGGCGCCAACGCTTCGTCTTGGAAAGTGGTCGTGTTTCTTGAATGCGGACGGTGTCGCCCTCTTTCGCGTCGTTCGTTTCGTCGTGCGCCTTCAGCTTTGTCGTCTTCTTGACGAACTTGCCGTAGATGGGGTGCTTCACCTGTCGCTCGATTGCGACGGCGATGGTCTTGTCCATTTTATCGGAGACAACGAGCCCTACACGTTGCTTGCGCGAACGGCGGGCGGGGGCCTCCTGAATTTCGATTTCTGTCATTGCGGTTCTGCTATTCGCTTGGTGAGCCAAGACCTCACCAACTACGTGGGTTTGTGACTGGGTTGTGAGCACCCGTCGACTCAGGCCTCGATGGCCTCAGCTCGTTTTTCTGCGAGAATGGTTTTCAAACGGGCGATTTCGCGGCGTCGGGTACGGAGGATGAGCGGGTTCTCGAGCCCTGCAATCGCTTGCTGGAATGCGAGCGTGCTGATCTCGTGCTCGTCATCTTTGATGCGCTGCTCAATCTCCTGCTCGGAGAGATCGCGTATTTCTTTTGACTTCATGGTAGGGAGGCGCTTTATAAACTGGGTTACTCGGGCGTTTCGTCGGCGGCGTCGCTTGCCGCGAGGGGCTCGTCGGCAGGCACCGATTCATCGGCCTGCGTCGCGATCACGTTTCCATCTTCTTCCCGCAGAGACTCGACATACTCGTTGAGTTCATCATCTGCGCCATCGGCAAGAAAGCGCGCTTGCCGAAGCCAGCGATCCACGGTCTGGGCTGCCGCCTCGGGGTCATCGCTATCAACCATCTGGAGAAGACGATCCGCCGTCGTGCCGGCCAGGTCCGCGAAGGTTGCGATGCCTGCATCTTCCAGCAGAGCCGCCACTGGCTTGCCGAGCCCATAAATCTTGGTGAGGTCGTTGGATGTGATGGCAACCTTGATCGAAGTGTCCTCCCCTTGCACGGCATCTTTGGAGATATACGTGTGGTAGTCGGGCCGGGCGACAACCTTGCATTTGATTGGGAGCTTCTGGATGGCGAGTCGCATCGATTCGTGCGCCAGTTCCTCGTCGACACCGGAGACCTCGAAGAGAATGCGGCCCGCTTTTGCAACCGCCACGAAATGCTCTGGCGAGCCTTTGCCTTTACCCATGCGGGTTTCTGCAGGCTTTTTGGTGATGGGCTTATCAGGGAAAACGCGAATCCACACCTTTCCTGCGCGCTTCATGTTGCGCGTCATTGCAATACGGGCGGCTTCAATCTGGCGGCTGGTAAGCCAGCCCGATTCCAGCGCCTTGATACCAAAGTCGCCGAAATCGACCCTGGCGCCCCGCTGTGCGAGGCCCTTCATACGGCCTTTCTGCATCTTGCGGAACTTCGTCCGCTTGGGCATCAACATGGTCTATCTCCTGAGTCTCAGTCTGTTTTTTAGAGGATGCTGGGCTACAAACCCGACTGGTTGCCACCGTCTTGTCCTCGCCCACCGCGTCCGCGTCCTCGGCCACCACGGCTACGATCCGGCTTGTCTTCACCTGTCCGTCTACGGCGCTCGGGCGGCGGCGGCGCAGTCGCGGCCTGGCGCTGCGCGTATGCGTTGGGACTAAGGTCGGGCTTGCCGATGATCTCACCGTGGAAAATCCAGACCTTTACACCCGTGGTGCCATAAACGGTGAAAGCCGTCGCATCTGCGTAGTCGACATCCGCACGAAGTGTGTGGAGTGGCACGCGCCCTTCCATGTACTGCTCGGTACGGCCCATCTCGGCACCGCCGAGGCGACCTGAAAGCTTGATGCGGATTCCCTGTGCGCCCATGCGCATGGCAGCGCCGAGCGACTGCTTCATGGCGCGGCGAAACGAAATACGTCCTTCAAGCTGCTGGGCGATGTTCTGCGCCACGAGGCTGGCGTCCAGCTCGGGCCTCTTTATCTCGTTTATGTTGATCTGGATGTCTTTCTCGGTCAGCTTCTTGAGCTCCTCACGCAGTTTCTCTACTTCCGCGCCACCGCGCCCTATGACGACGCCAGGCCGAGACGTGTGCAGCGTGATGATGACACGCTTCGGGGTGCGTTCGATGACCACGCGGCTGAGGCCCGCACGCTTAAGGCGGGCCTGGAGGTACTTGCGGATCTGATCGTCTTCGACAAGTTTGTTGGCATAGCTACCGTCCGTGTACCAGTTGGAATCCCAACCGCGAATGACGCCAAGGCGAAAGCCTATTGGATTTGTTTTCTGACCCATATCTGTTTAAGCCTGATCTACTGTTTGCTCGGGCATTCCGACAACAACGGTCAGGTGGCTCGATCGCTTGAGGATTGGATGGGCGCGACCCCTCGAAACGGGGCGGAAGCGCTTGAGAAACGGGGCCTCGTCAACTTTGATTTCCGCTACAATGAGCGCTGTCTCGTCGACGCGCTCTTGTGGGTTCTGGTCAATGAGGTTGGCAACCGCGGAGTGAATGATTCTCTCGATTGGGCGAGCGGCTTTCTGCGTCATGAAGTGCAACGTATTGAGCGCCTTCTCGACGTTCTGGCCACGAACCACATCCGCAACAATCCGCATCTTTCGAGGCGAACTCCGGATGTATTGTTGGCGTGCGCGTGCTTGCATAGTTACTTCGAGAAAGAGGATTATCGGCGCTTGTCCTTTGTCGTACCGGCGTGGCCGCGGAAAGTGCGCGTCGGCGCGAACTCGCCAAGACGGTGGCCGATCATGTTCTCGGTCACATAGACCGGGACGAACTGCTTGCCATTGTGAACAGCGAGGGTGTGCCCGATCATCTCGGGGCTGATCATGGAAGCGCGGCTCCATGTCTTGATCACTTTTTTCTTGCCACTGGCGTTCATGTCATCCACCTTTTGGCGGAGCTTGAACGCAATGAAAGGACCTTTTTTAAGCGAACGTGCCATGTTTTGTACGAGGTGCCTTACCGCTTATTACCGCGGCGGCGGACGATGAACTTGCTGGAAGCTTTCTTCTTCTTGCGGGTTTTGAAGCCCTTGGCCATCTGGCCCCATGGACTCTTGGGGTGGCCGCCGGAGGCTTTGCCTTCGCCACCGCCCATCGGGTGATCGACAGGGTTCATGGCAACGCCTCGGGTTTGCGGGCGAATACCCAGCCACCGGCTTCTGCCGGCTTTGCCGATCTCAATGTTCATGTGATCGGGGTTGGATGTCGTCCCGATCGTTGCCAAACACTGCGCCGGTACCATCCGAATCTCACCCGATGGTAGGCGTAGCGTGGCGTGTTTGCCCTCGCGGGCAGTGAGCTGCGCGAACGTGCCAGCAGAACGAGCCAGCTGCGCGCCTTTGCCAGGAATCATTTCGATGCAGTGCACCACCGTGCCGAGCGGAATGTTGGCCAATGGAAGACAGTTGCCGCGCTCCGGGGCAGCGTCCGGGCCACTGAATAAAAGCTGGCCAACCTCGATCTTGTCCGGGGCAACGATATACCGCTTCTCGCCGTCCGCGTAAACCAACAGCGCAATGCGCGCACTTCGGTTCGGGTCGTACTCAATCGACGCAACCTTGGCCGGTATTCCAAATTTGTTGCGCTTGAAATCGATAATGCGGTAGCGGCGTTTATGCCCTCCACCCTGGTGGCGCGACGTTATTCGCCCGGTGTTGTTACGTCCGCCTTTTCTTGTCAGCGGCGCAAGCAGGCTTTTCTCGGGCGCCGACTTCGTAATCGTGTCGAACGCTGAGACGGACTGCTGCCGCTGAGCGGGCGTCATCGGCTTGAGCTTGCGTATTGCCATGGTTCTAAAGCGTAATGCGTGGTGCGTAGTCGCTAGACACTCTCGAAAAAGTCGATCTCGCCAGAATTCAAAGTGATTATGGCCTTTTTGTAGGCAGCCTTTCGGCCTTCCATCGCGCCACGCTTCGTCATCTGACGCTTGCGTTTGCCGCGAACAATCATCGTCCGCACTTCCTTGACGTCCACGCCGGGGTAGCGTGCTTCCACGGCTTTGCGGATTTCGATTTTGTTAGAGTCCCTTGCCACCTGGAAGGCGTAGTGCCGCCCTTCCTCGGTAAGGCGTGTCATCTTTTCGGTGACGATGGGTTTGATCAGGATCGACTTGGCCATGATTCGTTCAGTTCAACAGAGCCTTAGGCGGCTTCGGCTTCCGCGGCAGGAGCTTGGGTGATAATTGCTTTGGCGGCTGGCCGCAGCGCATCGTTCAGGGATTCGATGGCACCTTCCATCAGGACCACGATGTGTGCTTCCATGATGTCAAGCGTCGATGCCTGAGCGGCGGGGAGCACTGCGAACTTGGGGATGTTGCGGCCGGCGCGGTACAGGGTTTCGGCGGAGTCCGCTGTGAGCAGCAATACCTTGCGACCTGTTAGGTCCAGAGCCGACAGAATCGAGGCGACTTCGCTCGTCTTTGGAACGTCCATCGAAAAGTCTTCGACAATCCGGATGCTTTCGCCCGCCATCTTGTGCGCAAGTGCGGAGCGCCGCGCCAGTTGGCGCGTCTTACGGTTGACGCCGAGACGATACTCATGCGGCTTGGGCCCAAAGATGGTGCCGCCGCCTTTGCGGAGCGGACTCTTCGCATCGCCCGCCCGAGCGTTTCCTGTTCCCTTCTGGCGATAAAGCTTGCGCCTTGATTTGGCCACTTCGCTGCGCTCTTTGGTCTTGTGCGTTCCCTGACGACCGTGCGCCTGAATGGCACGCACATCAAGCCAGATCACGTGGTCGTTCGGCTCAATCCCGAAGATCGCATCGTCGAGTTCGACGCTGCGCTTCGTCTTGTTGCCGTCGCGGTTGTAAACAGAAAGTTTCATGGTAGTTCTTCGTACCTAAGCTGCGTTGTCACGCATTCACTTAGATTTTGTGGATCTCGAGAAGGCCGTTCGTCGGTCCGGGCACAGCGCCTTTAACGAGCATCAAATGCTGGTCGGCAAGGATGCGGACGACGTTGAGATTCTTCACGGTTACACGGTCGCCGCCGGTTCGGCCACCCATCTTCGTGCCCTTGAGCACTTTGCCAGGGTAAGACGCCTGCCCGATTGAACCGGGGGCGCGCTGCCGATTGTGCTGGCCGTGCGTGGCGTCGTTCACTCCTGCAAAACCGTGGCGTTTCACGACACCTTGAAAGCCTTTGCCCTTGCTCGTTCCAACAACATCGACGGTCTCGCCTTCCTTAAACACGTCGTTTATGATCAGATTCTGCCCTAGCTCGACGGAGTCGTTGGAAACGAAGTCACGAAACTCTACAAGATGCCGACGCTGATCAACGCCCGCCTTCTCGAAGTGGCCCATCAGTGCCCTGGTCGTTCGTTTGGCCTTCTTGTGCCCGAAGGCGAGTTGCACGGCGCGGTAGCCATCCACCTCTTCAGTTTTTACCTGCGTCACCGCACAGGGACCGGCTTCAATGACGGTGCAGACCACTGAACGGCCTCCGTCATCGAAAACGCTTGTCATGCCGATTTTTCGGCCAAGTATTCCGCTCATTGTAATCGGTAGATTAAGTTAAGCGTGGATGGGTTATTGACGATCGAATCGTATGGATCCGCCATCTATGACACTTGCAAGGGCAGCCGCATCCGAGGATGCGAGACCAAGTAAATCGGCAAATTCTTCGGGCGTATTGGCGATCAGTTCGAGATCATTGTCGCCTCGAAATTCGTAATCAAGCAGAAGTGCTGCGGGGATGCCCGATCTGGCCAACGAGATCGTCTTTGCCGCTTCATTTAGCGTGAACGTCCCCATCAGCGTTACCTGATCCGGAAGCGGGACGTTCACCCCGGTGTTGGGAATGCCAAGCGTCGCGTTGTCCTCCGGGTCGAAAGCAAGTGAGAATGCGCTGCCTGGGCCGAAGGCAACCGAGGCAACCGATGGGTCAACATTCGGGATCGCGACGGACGGCAAAGGGCCCAGAAGATCCACATTGAGGCTGGATCCGATCCACGAACCGATGATCAACTCGGCATCAGCCCGCGTAGTGGTCGACGAATCGCAGCCGACCGCAAGGACGGAGGTGACCACGAACGTACTGAGAAGTACAATATGGGTGTAAAAGCGATGCATCAGAACGCGCAGCAAGCGCTGCGACTCAAACCTTGATTTCGACATCGACGCCACTGGGAAGCTCAAGCTTCATCAGTGCATCGACGGTTTTTGAAGAGGTGGAAAGGATGTCGATCAGCCGCTTGTGGGAGCGGGATTCGAATTGCTCGCGTGCCTTTTTGTCTACGTGAGGCCCACGGAGCACCGTGAATATCTGCTTGCGGGTCGGAAGCGGAATGGGTCCACTAACTACCGCACCCGTAGATTTTACCGTACGGATGATTTTTTCGGCGCTCTTGTCAACCAACGTGTGGTCGTACGACTTGAGCTTGATTCGAATCTTCTGGTTGGACATCGTATAGCGTGGTAATAAGGGGAAGCGCGGCGGGCCGCGCCGCCCAATAGCGAAGTCTTTAGTCGAGGATTTTAGAGACGACGCCGGCGCCGACGGTGCGGCCGCCCTCGCGAATGGCGAAGCGGAGTCCGTCCTCCATCGCTACGGGTTGGATCAGCTTCACCTTGAACTGTGTGTTGTCGCCGGGCATGATCATCTCAACGCCCTCGTTCAGCTCGATGTCGCCCGTCACGTCCGTCGTGCGGAAGTAGAACTGCGGGCGGTAGCCCTTGAAAAATGGGGTGTGTCGGCCACCTTCGTCCTTGCTCAGAATGTAGACCTCGCACTCAAACTCCTTGTGGGGCAACACGCTGCC
>JBGTDU010000011.1:0-8745 GCA_041748175.1 Rubricoccaceae bacterium | reverse complement strand
GGCAGCGTGTTGCCCCACAAGGAGTTTGAGTGCGAGGTCTACATTCTGAGCAAGGACGAAGGTGGCCGACACACCCCATTTTTCAAGGGCTACCGCCCGCAGTTCTACTTCCGCACGACGGACGTGACGGGCGACATCGAGTTGAACGAGGGCGTTGAGATGATCATGCCCGGCGACAACACGCAGTTCAAGGTGAAGCTGATCCAGCCCGTAGCGATGGAGGACGGACTCCGATTCGCCATTCGTGAGGGAGGCCGCACCGTCGGTGCCGGCGTCGTCTCTAAAATCCTCGACTAAAAACTTCGGAGGCGGGAAGCCGCCTTCCGGTATACGGGCGTAGCTCAATTGGCAGAGCAGCGGTCTCCAAAACCGCAGGCTGCAGGTTCGAGTCCTGCCGCCCGTGCCAACATCCCAACGCCCTTTCATTCCTCGCCAGCACACCAAACTTGATGGCTTCGCAAGTAAAGGAATCCACACCGCAAACCCTACCCGGCGGCAAGGCCGTCGGCTACGTAGCCGAAGTGCGCAAGGAAATGAGAAAGGTTAGCTGGCCCACGCGTCACGAACTTCTAAACAACACGGTCCTTACGCTCATCGTCTCGCTCGTCATCTCGCTCGTCATTTTCTTCTCGGACCAGATTATCAGCAAGGCGCTCGCGTTCATTTACGGTTGATTTTGGCCGACGCAGGTTCTTGTTGAATCCCTTTCCAATGGCAATCTCCAAAACTCCGGTTCGCAAATGGTACGTGCTGCGCACCTTCTCCGGTCACGAGAAGAAGGTGAAGGAGTACCTCGAGAGCGAGGTAGAACGCCTCGAAATGGAGGCAAAACTGGGGCAAATCCTCATCCCGACCGAGACTGTTTTCGAGATGCGCGGAGGCAAGAAGAAGACGCGCGAGAAAACGTTTTTCCCGGGCTATATCCTGATTGAAGCCATCGTCGATCCCTACCTCAAGGAGGTGATCGCGTCGGCGCCCTCGACACTTGGGTTTCTTGGAGCAGGGGGCCAGCCGGCACCTCTTCGGCCTGACGAGGTCAACCGGATTCTCGGCAAGATGGATGAGACAGCGGCTGCGGGCGAGCAACCAGAGATTCCCTTTAAGGAGGGCGACCCGGTAAAGGTTGTCGATGGGCCATTCAACAACTTCACGGGCTTGGTGGAGGAAGTCTACCCGGACAAGATGAAAGTCCGCGTGATGGTTTCCATCTTCGGTCGAAAAACACCGCTCGAAATGGACTATCTCCAGGTTGAGCACGAGTCTTAACTCAAGCATTGATGCACTCCGCATGAATTCAAATTTTGCGGTGGTGCATCGCGAATCTCAATACCCTTTCACCAGTTAGCGGAAGTTCTGAATTTGTTGGAACGCTTGCACCGCACTTCTCTATGGCGAAGAAAGTAGACGGCTTTATAAAGCTGCAAGTCAGGGCCGGCCAGGCCAGCCCGGCACCACCGATTGGCCCCGCGCTTGGCCAGCATGGAGTCAACATTATGGAGTTTTGCAAGGCCTTCAATGCGGCTACGCAGGACAAGCTGGGTTTGGTGATCCCCGTGGTCATCACGGTTTTCTCGGACAAGAGCTTCAGCTTTGTCACGAAAAGCCCACCGGCCGCGGTGTTGCTACTGAAAGCCGCGAAGCTTCAAAAAGGTGCGGCCGACCCGCTGCGAGAAAAGGTGGCCTCGGTGACATGGGATCAGTGCAAAGACATTGCAGAGCAGAAGAAAGAAGACCTCAATGCGAACGACGTGGACAACGCGGCCCGGATGATTGCTGGCACCGCACGTTCAATGGGCATCACCGTGAGCGGAGCTCCCGCGTAAACTCGAACGAAGCCGGGGAGGATCGCCCGCCCGATTTCGTCGCCTCAACTTTCCATTACACCCGCGGGAGTCCATCAGTAACCGGACGATTGCACCGCATAGCCAAGCCCACTATGGCAAAAAGAGGAAAACGATACAGCGAAGCCCACAAGCTGATCGAGGCCGCAACCACCGAACACGGCGGAGATCTCACGTTGGAGAAAGCTGCGGCGCTCATTAAGCAGACCGCCAAGGCCAAGTTCGATGAGTCCGTTGATATTGACATCCGACTCGGTGTCGATCCGCGGCACGCCGACCAGATGGTTCGTGGCTCCGTTGCGCTTCCTCACGGCACGGGCAAGAGCGTCCGCGTCCTGGTTCTGACGAACGAGGGCAAACAGGCGGAGGCCGTTGCAGCTGGCGCAGACCTTGTAGGCCTCGACGATTTTGTAGACAAGATCCAGAACGAAGGATTCACCGACTTCGATGTGATGATTGCTTCTCCGGATGTGATGCCAAAGATCGGGCGCCTTGGCCGCGTTCTTGGCCCACGCGGACTGATGCCGAACCCCAAAAGCGGCACGGTCACGAACGACATCGCTGAAGCCGTTGAAGCCGTGAAAGCAGGTCGTATCGACTTCCGCGTCGATAAGGCCGGAATAGTACATGCTGCGGTCGGCAAGGCGTCGTTCTCCGAGGAGCAAATCAGCGACAATGCGCAGGCATTCCTGCGAGAAGTGTTGCGTCTGCGTCCGTCTTCAGCGAAGGGCACCTACGTACGCTCTCTCACACTTTCCACGACGATGGGACCAGCCGTCCCTGTTGATCGGAATGCCGCCGTCAGCGCCGTCCGCTAGAAACCGGGATTCCGCTCGAATCCATTTTAGACGAATCGAATTATGCCCCTCACAAAAGACCAGAAGCGCGAGCAGGTTGCGGCAATCTCCGACGAGCTCGACGCCTACAACACCGTTTACCTCACCGACTACATCGGGCTGAGCGTGGACGAAGTCACGAAGCTTCGCCGCGCTTTCCGCGAGGCGGGTGTGCAGTACAAAGTGTTCAAGAACACGCTTGTTCGCCGGGCATTGGAAGAAAAGGGCGGGTTCGACGAGTTGTTCGGGCAGCTCAGCGGACCGACGGCCATGGCCTTCACCAACGATGCCGCAGGGCCGGCCAAGGTCATCAAGAAGTTCCTTGGACAAGTTGACAAGGGTTTGCCGCGTTTCAAGGGGGCCTTTGTCGATGGCGCGGTCTTCGATGAAGAGCAGCTGGACGTCCTGTTCGCTCTCAAGAGCCGTGATGAGCTCCTCGGCGATGTTCTTAGCCTCCTGCTTGCCCCGATAACGAACGTCATCAGCGGTGTGCAGGCGCAGGGTTCAAACCTACTCGGTGCGGTGAAAGCAATCGCGGAGCAGGCCGAAGCGTAACCACAATTTTGCTGAGCCGGAGCTCCGGCAAGGCTTCATCCACCAAACACCTACCCATAACAGCGGCGCAGTGTCGAAGAGCCAACCCGGGTTCGGAGCTACAAAGACCGCCGCAGGAACCTACCCAAATCATGGCTGACATCACCAAACTCGCAGAAGAGCTCGTAAACCTCACGATCAAGGAGGCCAACGATCTCGCCCGAATCCTCGAAGAAGAGCACGGAATCAAGCCCGCTGCTGCTGCCGTAGCCGTAGCCGGCCCCGTTGGTGGCGACGGCGCCGCAGCTGCCGAGGAGAAGACCGAATTCGACGTCGTGCTGACGGCGATCGGAGGCAACAAGATCGCCGTCATTAAGGAGGTTCGTGGTATCACAGGCCTCGGACTCAAGGAAGCCAAGGAACTCGTGGACGGCGCGCCGAACACGATCAAGGAGGCTGCCGGTAAGGACGAAGCGGAAGACATCAAATCGAAGCTCGAGACGGCTGGTGCCGAAGTAGAGCTGAGATAGCAGCACGGGTTGCGGAGACTTCGCCTTGCTGTGGTCTCCGCACCTCTTTGCCCGTCCTGGAAGGCGCCCACGAGGCGCCGTCGAGGACGGGCTTTCGCGGCTTCGTTAACGCGGGTCGCACAGCAAGAGTATCGCACGTCCCGGCCCGGGCTGTGCGCCTCGTATTCGCGGTATCAAATTCTGGGGTAACCATTGAGCACGACAAAAGCTAAGCAGGCCAGCCGTGGCACGTCTACCAGACGTCCGGCTGGCGGGGAGGCCACTCGGCAGTCATTCGCCAAAATCACCTCTGTTCTTGAGTTTCCGGACTTTCTGGAAGTCCAGCTCAATAGCTTCGAGAATTTCATTCAAGCCAACGTTGCCCCGGAAGAGCGGGATGTCAAGCGCGGCCTGGAAGCGGTATTCCACGAGCATTTTCCGATTCACGACACGCGAGAGCGGTACACCCTCGAGTTTCTGCACTACTCGTTGGATGCCCCGAAGCACTCAATCTCCGAGTGTATTGCGCAGGGCCTGACCTACGCGTTGCCGCTGAAGGCCAAGCTCCGCTTGTCGGCCAAGGAGGACGAGGATGAGGACGAGCCGGAAGAAGCGATCCAGCAGGACGTCTACCTCGGCAACCTTCCAATGATGACCGATAAGGGCACCTTTATCGTGAACGGCGCGGAGCGCGTGATTGTCAGTCAGCTCCATCGTTCGCCGGGCGTTTTCTTCGGCCAGAGCGTCCACCCCAACGGCACCGATCTTTACTCCGCACGCGTCATTCCTTTCCGCGGTTCGTGGATTGAGTTTTCGACGGATGTGGCCAACACCGTTTGGGCCTACATCGACCGGAAGAAGAAACTGCCGGTTACGACGCTCCTTCGCGCGCTCGGTTATTCGACCGACGCCGAGATTGTCGGCCTCTTTGACCTTGCCGATAGCGTTAGCGTAAAGACGAAGGCTGCGGTCAAGAAAGTGTCTGGCCGTTTCCTCGCCTCGGCTGTTTCGGTCCTCGTCGCGCACGAGGTAATTGACGAGGACACGGGCGAGGTAATCTCGGAGGACAAGGAACGCGAAGTCGTTCTTCCCGCCGGCCACGAGCTATCTGAAGACGATTACGACAAGTTCAAGGAAATGGGCATCGAGTCTGTCTTTGTGCGAAAACTTGTAGACGAGGACGAGGATGCACTCGACAAGAACGCACTCCTGAACACGCTCAAGAAGGATCCGACGCACTCCACCGACGAGGCTCTTGAATACCTGTACATCCAGCTTCGCGGTACAGAGCCGCCAGATCTCGACACAGCAAAGGGCGTGCTTGAACGTCTCTTCTTCTCCGAGAAGCGCTACGACCTTGGTGATGTCGGGCGCTACCGGATAAACGTTCGTCTCGATCTGGATCGGACGAATACGGATATCACGCTCTCGCGGGCAGACATTATTGCAATCATCAATGAGTTGGTGATGCTGCAGAACGGCAAGAGCCAGGTGGACGACATTGACCACCTCGGCAACCGCCGCGTCCGCACCGTCGGCGAGCAGCTCCAGCAGCAGTTTTCCCTCGGCCTTGCTCGGATGGCCCGCACGATTAAGGAGCGGATGAATCTCCGCGACGCCGACAAGTTCACGCCGCAGGACCTCGTCAACGCGAGGACGGTCTCGAGCGTGATCAACACGTTCTTCGGAACGAACCAGCTCAGCCAGTTCATGGACCAGACGAATCCGCTGGCTGAACTGACGCACAAGCGCCGCATGTCGGCACTTGGGCCGGGTGGTCTTACCCGTGAGCGTGCAGGCTTTGAGGTTCGCGACGTTCACTACACGCATTACGGCCGCCTCTGCCCCATTGAGACGCCGGAAGGCCCCAACATCGGATTGATTTCCTCGCTGTGTGTGCATGGCGTGGTCAACCGGTTTGGCTTCATCGAGACGCCCTACCGCGCCGTTCGCAACGGCAAGGTCTCAAAGAAAATCGAGTACCTCTCTGCCGAGGACGAGGATCGGTACGTCATAGCCCAAGCCAATGCGCCGATTGATGACAAGGGCAACTTCCAGAACGAGTTTGTTCGTTGCCGGAAAGGTGGCGACTTCCCGCTCGAACGGCCAGAGAAGATCCAGTACATGGATATCACGCCGAACCAGATCATCTCGCCCGCGGCTTCACTCATTCCCTTCCTTGAGCACGACGACGCCAACCGCGCGCTCATGGGATCGAACATGCAACGCCAGGCGGTACCGCTGCTTCGTCCGGAGGCCCCCATTGTGGGCACCGGCTTGGAAGGGAGAGTAGCGCGCGACTCGCGAGCCCTGGTCGTTGCCGAAGCCGACGGCGTTGTCGAATACGTCGATGCTAACCGGATTGTCGTTCGGTACAACGAAGCGGCCGCAGAGTCTGACGTCGCCTTCGAGGAACCAGTCAAGACATACAACCTGATCAAGTTTCTTCGTACCAATCAGGACACCTCGATCACGCAAAAGCCACGCGTCAAGGCTGGCCAGAAGGTGAAGAGGGGCGATCTGCTCGGCGATGGATGTTCCACGGAGAACGGCGAGCTCGCACTCGGCAAGAATGTCCTCGTAGCGTTCATGCCCTGGAAGGGCTACAACTTCGAAGATGCAATTGCGATCTCCGAGCGCGTGGTGCGAGACGACATCTACACATCCATCCATATCGAGGAGTTCGACCATCAGGTTCGCGATACCAAGCGTGGCGAGGAGGAACTGACACGGGAGATCCCGAACGTCTCCGAGGAAGCGACCAAGGATCTCGACGAGCGCGGAATCGTGCGTATCGGTGCCGAAATTGAGCCCGGCGATATCATTGTTGGCAAGATCACGCCGAAGGGCGAAACCGATCCGACGCCGGAGGAGAAGCTTCTCCGCGCCATCTTCGGCGACAAAGCGGGCGACGTCAAGGATGCCTCATTGAAAGCCAAGCCGGGCATGCACGGCGTCGTGATCGACACGCGCCTGTTCAGCCGACGCAAGAGTGATCCTGCAACAAAGAAGACAGAAGAACGGCGCTTGAGCGAGATCGAAAGCGCGTTCGCGCGCGAGGTGGAGAGTTTGCGCGAGTCGTTCTTCAAGCGATTCTTCGCGATAGCGGAGAACCAGCAGACTTCCTCGGCGATTGAGATGCGCGATGGAACTATCGTGCTTCAGGAAGGCGTCAAGATCACGAAGAAGAACTTCACTGAACTCGATCCTGCAGAATTAAAGATTCGGCAGGGTTTCACCAAGAGCGACGAGAAGAACGAGCGACTCTGGAAGCTGCTTGGCAACTTCCAGCGCCGTTTTCTGGAAGTGGACGGCGCTGCAAAGCAGGAGACCTACCGCATCCAGATGGGCGACGAGCTGCCGCCGGGCATCGTCCAGTTGGCCAAGGTATATGTTGCCAAAAAGCGCAAGCTGCAGGTCGGCGACAAGATGGCCGGGCGCCACGGTAACAAGGGCGTTGTCGCCAAAATAGTCCCTCAAGAGGACATGCCGTTCCTTGAAGACGGAACCCCGGTGGACATTGTGCTCAATCCGTTGGGCGTGCCTAGCCGAATGAATCTCGGTCAGATCTTCGAGACGATGCTTGGGTGGGCCGGAGACAAGCTGGGCGAAACCTATGCGACAGCCGCATTCGATGGCGCAACGATGGACGACGTTCGAGGCAAGCTCGAAGACGCCGGGCTCCCCAACGATGGCCGCATCCAGCTCTACGATGGCCAAACTGGCGATGCGTTCGACAAACTCACGACGGTTGGGCAGATCTACATGCTCAAGCTTTCGCACCTGGTCGAGGACAAGATCCACGCGCGCAGCATCGGGCCATACAGCCTTATAACGCAGCAGCCATTGGGCGGCAAGGCCCAATTCGGCGGCCAGCGTTTCGGCGAGATGGAAGTGTGGGCGCTTTACGCCTACGGCGCATCCAACGTGCTCCGCGAACTCCTCACGGTTAAGAGCGATGACATTCAGGGCCGCTCGAAGACCTACGAGGCAATCGTGAAGGGCGATAACCTGCCTGAGCCAAGTGTGCCCGAAAGCTTCAACGTTCTCGTGCGTGAGCTCCAGGGCCTCGGCCTCGAAGTAAAAATTGACTAGTGGCTCGTAGTCCGCGGTTCGTTGCATTTTATCGGACCGCGGACTGTGTACCGGCCACTGACCACCAACTACTGACAACGGACAACCCCTATGGCTTTCGGCAACCGCTCATCCTCGCCAGCCCCAATCAAGAACTACTCTTCGATCACGGTATCGCTCGCCTCGCCCGAGTCCATACTTGAGCGAAGCCACGGCGAAGTACTCAAGCCTGAAACGATCAACTATCGCTCCTTTAAGCCGGAAAAGGATGGCCTTTTTTGCGAGAAAATATTTGGCCCAGTAAAGGACTGGGAGTGCCATTGTGGCAAGTACAAGCGCATTCGCTACAAGGGCATTATCTGCGACCGTTGTGGTGTCGAGGTGACTCAGAAATCGGTTCGTCGTGAGCGCTCAGGGCATATTTCGTTGAGCGTTCCCGTGGTCCACATCTGGTACTTCAAGAGCCTACCCAATAAAATCGCCGCACTTATTGGCGTGAAGTCGAAGGATCTGGAGAAGATTGTTTATTACGAGAATTACATCGTCATCAATCCCGGTTCGGCAGAAGAGTTTGGGGTTCAGAAGAAACAACTACTCACGGAAGACGAGTACTTCGATGTGCTCTATCGAATCCGCGAGGACAACAACCGTCTGACCGATGATGATCCGGACAAGTTCGTCGCCAAGATTGGCGGCGAGGCCATTGAGGACCTGCTCAAGCAGTTGGAGCTCGATTCGCTCAGCCAGGAGCTTCGTTTCCAGGCCCGCACGGAGACGAGCCAGCAGCGCAAGGCAGAATCTCTGAAGCGACTGAAGATCGTCCAGAGCTTTCGGAACGCGAACAAAAAGATGGAGAACCGTCCTGAGTGGATGGTGATGAAAGTGATCCCGGTGATCCCGCCCGAACTTCGCCCACTTGTTCCGCTCGAAGGCGGCCGCTTTGCTACGTCG
>JBGTDU010000010.1:0-4724 GCA_041748175.1 Rubricoccaceae bacterium | reverse complement strand
ATTTGTCGTAGAGAATTGCCTCCTCGCCAAAGCGCCTTGCAAGAATGGCCGCGACGTTGGCGACAAAGTCTCTCTTTTCCCCTGCGAAGGAAAACGCGATACGGAAACGTTTGGCGGTCACGAAAGTGGCTCCGGCTGATGAAGTTTCTTGGCAAGCTCCACCCACTCCCCAAACACCCGCACATCTTCCCGCAACCCAAACTCCCCCCGAAACCACGCCACCTGCCAACCAGCGTTGCGCCCTCCTTCCACGTCGGAGTGCAACGAATCGCCAACGTAGAGGATCTCCTCGGGGGGCACGCCAGCTTTCTCGGTAGCGTGTTGGAAGAGCACCGGATCTGGTTTCATCGCACCCACCTCTTCGGAAATCACGATGGACGCCGACCGTTCAAGGAGAACGGGGAAGCGGTCCAACTTGGCGCGCTGCTGCTCCTTGAATCCATTGGTCAGGATGCCGACAGGGAATTGGTCGGCGATGGTTCCAAAGGCATCTTCTGCCCCTTCGATCCAGTGCCAGTGGTGGGCGTACCGGCTCATGTAATAATCGCCAAGCGATTCGGGGGCAAGCGCTCCCACTTCAAGCGCCGTGAGGAGGTTTGAAAACCGTCGTTCCTGGAGGTCGGCCTTCGTGATCAGACCTTGCCCGTAGTCGCGCCACAGGGGCACGTTGTGCGCGTGGTAGGTCTCCTGAATGTGTTGAAGGTGGTGGCCGTTCAGATGCGCGGCAAAGTGCTCGTGGCAATCCGCCAGCGCTGCTTTCTCGGCGCGACGATGATCCAGTAGCGTGTCGTCGAGGTCGAAGTAGACGAAGCGAATCACAAGTGCTTTTCGAACAGCGCGTACGTCTTGTCGACCACCGCGCCCATGTTGTCCAGCGCGTTCACGAGGCGCTTGTTCGATTCGAGCACCCAGCTCATCTCGCAGGCGTCGTAGCCGGCGGCCTTCCCGCGCTTGATGGTTTCAAGGACCATCAGCGAGTCGAAACCTCGGCCGTGGTAGGCTTTGCGGACGCCCATCAGCGGCATACGCGTTTCATAGACGCCGCCGAGTTTCGCGCGGGCCAGCAACGTCGGAAGTCCCAGCGGGAGCAGCCGCCCGTTCCTGACGTGTTTGAGCGCCTGGTTCAGGTTCGGGATCGTGACGGAGAAGGCCACGACCTCCCCATCAAGCTCCAGAAAGTAAACGAGGTCGGGCTCGATGACCTGCTTCAGGTCCTTGGCGAGGTGCTCAAATTCGTGGTCCGTCATGGGCACGTGGCCCCAGTTCTCGCTCCAGGCCTCGTTGTAGATGTCCTTCGCGATCATGGCCTCAGCCATGAAGTTGCTCATGTCCATCGTGCGGAGCGTGAGGTTCGGGTTGCGTCGGCGCACGATTTCAGCGCCGCGTTCCAGTTTCGAAACATCCACGTACTTCTTGTGGACATAGTAGGCGAACATCGTCATCGCGCGCTCGAAACCACATCGAAGGAGTTGGGCCTCGTAGTACGGTTTATTGTAGGCCATCAGGATGGACGGCTCGCGATCAAAGCCCTCCACAAGTAGTCCGGAGGTATCGTTGAGCGAGGGATTTGCAGGCCCGCGCATGGCCGTCAGTCCGCGCGCCTTGAGCCAGCCAGCGGCAGCGTCGACCAAAGCATCGACTACCGCGTCGTCGTCGCGCACCTCGAAAAAGCCGAAGAAACCGACATGGTCGTCGTATTTCTTGAGGTGCATGCCGTTGCGGATGGCGGCGATCCGCCCGACCACGACGCCCCCTGCGTTCTCCGCGATGAAAAGCTCGACCTCGCCGTGCTCGAAGAAGGGGTTTTTTTTCGGGTTCAACACCTTCGCCTGGTCCATTCGTAGCGGGGGCACGAAATAGGCATCGCAGTCGTAGTGGTTGTAGCCAAAATCGATGAATCGGCGATGGTCTCGGCCAGATGAGACGGGGCGGACAGAAACCGGATTGGCAGGCATGCGCGGCTGGCTCGAATAGGTGGCAAAGCTACGCCAGCCTGTTCAGATTGCAGGGACCATCCGGACAGCCGCTTCCCCGCTGGCCCTTGCCACCCCCGGCTTCGGCGAGGTCAGACGACCTCCGCCCAAGTCTAGCAGAGCGAAGCGATGCAATCTCGCCCGGACGGTGCTCAACGACGAGATTGCCGGATCGCTACGCTCCCCGCAATGATCTACTCTAACTCGCTACAGCCTCTGACCAAAGAGATGAGCTGGCCTGACTACGACGGACGCCTAGCCTATATGGCCGTTCACGCCGTGCTGGCCGTTCGTCCCAATTACGCCATGCTTGACGCCTACACGGTAGAAAGCGTCGAGGATGCGGTCGAGTTCTTCGTCGGTATGCGTTGCCATATAGCTGGTGCGCATCAGCGCCTGTCCGGCGGGGACGGCCGGCGGAACGACGGGGTTCACAAAGACGCCTTCTTCCAGCAAATCCTTCCAGAACTGGAAACAGGTCATCATATCGCCGACGACAACGGGAATGATGGGCGTCTGGCTCGTCCATACGTTGAAACCCAGCGCGCGGAAGCCGCTTCTCATGCGATCGGAGATCTCGGCCAAGCGGTCCAAGCGTTCGGGTTCGGCTTCGAGGATATCAAGAGACGCGAGCACCGTCGCAACATTCGCAGGGGGCATGGACGCGCTGTATATGTGCGTGCTGGCCATGTGGCGAATGTACTCGGTGACGGCGTGGGTGCCTGAAACGAAGCCACCCAGCGACGCAAAGCTTTTCGAGAAGGTGCCTGTGATGAGATCCACCTGGTCTGTCATTCCGAATACCGACGCCGATCCTCGACCCCCGACTCCCACGACACCAACTGCGTGGGCATCATCCAGCATGAGTGCAGCGCCATATTCTTCAGCCAGAGCGATGAGCTCCGGAACCCGCGCCAACGTGCCATTCATCGAGAAGACGCCATCACTCACGATGATCTTTCCGGCATCTGGCCTTTCGACGGCTGCGCGTGCCAGCAAGCTCCGGAGATGCGCCATATCATCGTGCCGATACCGGATCGTGTCCGACAAGGAAACCTGTGTGCCAGCGACAATGCACGAGTGGTTGTCCTTGTCCGAGAAAATGATGTCTCCCTTGCCCGCCATCGACTGCAAGACACCCTGATTCGTCATGTAGCCTGTAGAGAAAAGGACGCAGCCTTCCGTGCCCATAAACGTGGCGAGGCGCTCTTCGAGTTGAAGATGGAGATCGAGCGTGCCGTTGAGGAAGCGGCTGCCCGTGCAACCTGTGCCGTATTTGGCGATCGCCGCTTGCGCGGCCGCCACAACCTTCGGGTGCCCGGTGAGGCCGAGGTAATTGTTCGAACCCGCCATGATGACCTCACGGCCGTCAATCCTGGCCCGCGTACCCTCACTGACCTCGATAGCCCGGAAATACGGGTAAAGTCCCCGTGCTCGTACCTGCGCGTAGTCCCCGTCTGCATTGAGAAAACGAGAGGTTTTCTCGAATATGGAGGGGATGGTGCCGGGAGACGGCATAGACTCAAGCACCCTTTGCGGCTGATTCGCAGGTTCGGGCGCGATCGTGGAGGATGTACGAAACGCGGGAGAAAGAGCCGTCCTCGCTCGCCATCAACAATGGAGGGAACCGCGAAAGATAGCGGACACCGGCCGAGGGCACGCGCAAAAATTGGTGAATGAGACCGCATGTCCTCCTCCCGGCGCTTAAGAGCGCTTTGACCGGAGCTAGGATCAGCTTCCAGGCGCAACCACTCTTAGCAGGCTGTTGAAATACTCATGTCTTCCAAAAAGTCATCCCGATTGCCTATGACTTGTCAAGAGTGCTGGATAGATACTCATGTATCCGGGGCGGTAGGGCTCGCTGCTCTTGAGCACAGCGCACATAACGCGCAGCACGCGGTTGGCCAGGTTGTTCAGCACCAGGCGCTTCTCCTTGTCCGCTGCCACCTTCTCCTCGAAGTACCGCCGCGACCGAGCGTCGTGCGTCCGCACGGACCGCGCGGCCAGGTGCAGCAGCTTGCGCATCACACGTGGGCCGTATCTGCGTGAGCGATCTTTGCGCCTGACGCTCGTTCCACTTTGATGGGGGTGTGGGGCAATTCCCAACCTGTGTGCCAGCTTCCGGTAGCCCGGCATGTCCTCGAACCCCGAGGTCAGCACGATCATCTGCGAGGCCAGTAGCACGCCTACGCCGGGTACGCCGAGGAGTAAGCTCACGCCGTGAGCCAGGGTCGGGTGTGCGCCGATCAGCCTTTCTATCTCGGCTCTGAGCGCATCGATCTGAACCTTGAGGTGATCGGCGACGGCGTCGAGCGCCGCGTTGGCACCCGGCGTCTGGACGACCTTTCGGCGCAGCGACGTCCGGGCGTTGAGCGCTGCTGTCCGCTGGCGCACGAGCTGCTCGCGCGTGGCCAGAAGCACGCGGATCTGTTCTACAACAGCCTCGCGGGGTTGCCAGCGGACGAGCTTGTCGTGGTAGCGGGAGGCGTACTCGGCGATCTTGACGGCGTCGCGCTCGTCTGTCTTGGGCCCCTTCCCGAATGCACGGTAGACTGCGTCGGGGTCTAGCAATACCAGAGGGACGTTTGCCTGGTTGAGCTCGTAGCAGAGCGTCTCGCTGTAGACGCCTGTGTTCTCTACCCCGACGAGGAAGTCGGTTCGATCTTCGGGAAGCGTCTTAACGAAAGCGGCGACGCCCTCGGGGGTGTTCTCGAAGGTGGTGGCAGAGGCCACTTGGGGAAAGGTGCCGGC
>JBGTDU010000009.1:0-10891 GCA_041748175.1 Rubricoccaceae bacterium | reverse complement strand
GAAGCTGAGGGTGAGCATCCACTGGGCCTTCCGATGTTCGTTCTGGACGATCTGGCCCGACTCTTCGTCCACGCGAATCTGGATGGTTTCTCCTTCTCGCCCCTCCATCTGCTTGATGAACACGAGCTGCATCTCTACCGGCTGTCGTTCGACGACGGTTCCGTCCGGCAACGTGTAGGTGAGGTAGACAGCAGCGTGTGTAATCTCGGCGCGTTCCCGGACATCCAACGAATCAATTCGGGCATCGATGACTTCACCATAGTCGGCCGCATTCTTCTGGCCCAGGCCCGCTCTGAGGAGTACCCCGGAAATTGTAAACATCAACAACGGAAGTACCCAAAGCAGACGTGCGACAATGGGGTTGGAGAGGAAGTTCATGGGGTGAATTCCGTATTTCGTAGTGCGTATTTCAACTTCGCATCTACGTCGAGAATCGCGCGCCGTGCCATACGCGACACGAAATACGCAATAAGACCACCGCTAGGCTGCGTACAAATACGGCTTCCATGCCTCTTCCAGGCCGCCAAGAAAATCCCGCAGGTACATCACGTGCGATGGGCGGAACGGGCGGCGTCGCAGCACGAATCCCGCTTCCTCTGGCGTGTGGTTGCCTTTCCTGTTGTTGCACGGAACGCAGGCGGCTACGAGGTTCTCCCACGAATCGGTTCCGCCGCGCGATTTTGGTATGACATGGTCCAGCGTCAGGCGGTCGGTGCTTTCGCAGTATTGGCATCGGTTGCCGTCGCGGCGCAGGATGTTGCGGCGGGTCAGCATAATCCTGCGATAGGGCACTCGAACAAAACCTTTCAAGCGGACGATGCTGGGCCAGGGAAAGTTTGCGTGCGCCGACCTCACCGCGCGACCATTGTATGCCTCCACCAGTTCTGCCTTGTGCAGAATGACCAGTACCAAGGCCCGTTCGACGCTGCAAACCGAGAGGGCGCGGTAGTCCTGATTAAGCACGAGAACGTGTCCGCTCAGCGCGCTCATGGCTGTTTACATCCCCTCGAACGGGGACGCCACAATTGAAATAAATAGCTTGGGAAGACCGATGGGAGGCTTGTGTTTAGGCGGGATGCCCGAACGAATGCGCCAAGATACGGCAACGCCCTCCGCCTGGCAGGCAAAGGGCGTTGCCCTGGCCAGCGTCAATCGACGATGGCGGAAATGATTAACCGGGCGCTACCGAACGCGCTCCCAAACCTGGGTACGGCCGAGGAGCGAGATGCCGAGGAAGCCGCGGACGCGCAGCCGGTTCGGGCCATCCAGCTCCATCTTGCAGCGGTATGTACGCCCGTTCGCCGGGTCGATGATATTGCCGCCGGACCACTCGTCACCATCGGGCTCCATGTCCCTGAGCACGACCACGCCGCGCATGTCGCTGCCTTCGAACTGGGCGGCACACTCCTCACAGGTTCGGCCTTCTGGAAGGAGTCGCAGAACGCGTCCGAAGAGCTTGCCGCCCTGTTCGTAAATCTCAATGTTTGATTTCGGTTCGCCGTCGGCGTCGTCGATGGTGCGCCAGACGCCCAGCGGCGACTGCGCCATCGTCGGAAGTGCGAATGCCAGAAGGGCGAGAAGGCCCATTATGCGGCCGGGAGTAAGGAACTTCATTGGACGAGAAAAAGGTTGGTGGTTGGTTAGACTGGACTGCGTTGTAGCCGGTCTTGGACGGTACTGGACAAGAGAATCGGAAGACATCCTCTTTAACGCGAGTGTAGAGTGAAAGTACGCTGCCGAGCTCAGTTGCTTGATGCTTTGCAATCGCCGTTCCAGAACACGATTCCCTAGAATCCGATCTGCACGGCTACGAACAACACAGCAAGCCCAAGCAAGAACAGGGCAATCTGAAGAGGGAGAACCCAGAGCGCCCATTTTGTCCACGGTACGTCCGCAAGAGAAAGAACACCCATGAGCACGGCGCTCGTCGGGATAATCATGTTGGTAAAGCCATCGCCCATCTGAAAAGCGAGCACAGCGGTTTGACGGGTGACACCCACAAGGTCAGATAGCGGCGCCATCAATGGCATCGTGAGGGCCGCTTGCCCACTGCCCGATGGCACAAAGAAATTAATGGCGGTCTGCGTCATGAACATCGCCATTGCCGCGCCAACAGAACCCATCCCCTCTAACGCCGACGCCATCCCATGCAGAATGGTATCGATGGTCTGGCCGTCTTTGAGCACCACAAGAATTCCGCGTGCGATGCCGATGATCACCGCCGTTGAAACGAGATCGCGGGCTCCATCCATGAATGACTTGGACGTCTGGTTCGCACCAAGTCCGCCGACCCAACCCATGGCTACACCAATGGCGATGAAAAGCGCGGCGATCTCGATGATGTACCAGCCGAATCCTCCGCGCTCGGCCGGCAAAACGCCCCAGACGAGGACGATGAGGCCAACAAAGAAGATGCCCAGCACCAACTTTTGCCGAACGGTGAACGTCTCGTCCGCATCGTTGAGGTGCAGGCCTTCGTCACGTTTCCGGCGGTCGAGTTCAGCCGTCGGGCTCTTCGACGGGTCGCGTCGAACTCTCAACGCGTGCCACATCACGAAGCTGATCACGATCGCCGTCGTGATGAGCCAGAGGATCATCCGAAATCCGGCCCCGGAGAACAGCGGCACATCAGCGATGCCTTGCGCAACGCCGACGGTGAACGGGTTGAAGAAAGCGGAGGCGAAGCCCGCCGCCGATCCAAGAAATGGGATGGCCGCTCCGGTCAGCGAATCGTATCCAAGGGCAAGAGCAAGCGGAACGAAGATGAGAATGAATGGAATGGTTTCCTCTGCCATCCCGAACACGGCGCCGCCGAGCGAGAACAGCGTCATGAATAGAGGGATGAGCATCAGTTCGATTGCCTTCGACCGCTGCGAAGCCCTGACCAGCCTCCGCAAGGCAGCGGCGACTGCGCCTGTTTTCTCCAGCACGGCAAACGCGCCGCCGATAAACAAGACAAAGGCGATAATCGGCGCGGCGTCCTCATCGATGAAACCCAGAATTGGCGCTTGAAAGATCATCCCCACGGAGTGCCTGACGCGCGGCCACCAGCCTGTTGTTTCGCGTTCGATGGTCTCGAAAGTTCCCGGGACGACGACCTCCCGGGTTCCGGCTCCCTCCACCTCCATCTCCGCCTTCTGGTACGCCCCGGGCGGCACGATCCACGTGAGGGCCGCGGCGAGAACGATTATCGCGAAGATGATGAGCGTCGTATCCGGCGTCTTGAACCGCGACGCAGCAATCGTATCCGTCGTTTCCATTTATTGGCAGGGTTGTGGGCAGATGAACAGGTTGTCGTACGAACCGCGTCTAACATACGTTGAGCACAGGGTATCCCTATCCGTCAACTTTCGGAAGATCTCCCCGAGCCTCTTCCGGTGCCAGACGTACCTTTTTCGCATGCCTCGATTTTTAACTATCTGGCTCCTTTGTGTTCTCGCGGCGCTCGCCGCGAGCGGTCCGGCATGGTCTCAAGGGCCCGCCGAACCATCGACGGAGGCCGAGCCGCACGCGCAGGCACTATTTGTACGGGCGCTTACGGAAGCGTACCTCGGCGATCACGAGCGGGCCGTATTGTTGCTCAACAACGTTCTGAGCACGCTGCCGAACGAACCTTCTGTGTTTGCCGCCTTGGCGGAGTCGTACTCTGCCCTGGGGCAACAGGCCGAAGCACTTTACTTCGCCGCCCAGGCCGTCGAATATGGGCGGGACGAGCCTTCATACTTCGCCGCGCTGGCGGAGCTTCAGGAGGAGGCAAATCAGCCGGAGGCTGCAATGGCTACCTACGCAGCACTTCTGGCACTTCGCCCACAGGATGCCGACGCGCTGGCCTCGCTGGGGCGATTGCAGGAACGAAGTGGGCAGCTCGAAGAAGCCCTCATCAGCTACCAACGGTTGATTGACGCAGCGGGGGAAGCCGCGGCGCTTCGCCTCCGCATGGAAGCCTTGCACACACGGTTGGGCCATTCGGACGAGGCGCTTCGCATGCTGGAATTGGCGGCCGGGCTGCACTGGAATGAGCCGATGATCCAATTCCGACTTGGACTGGCGTACCGCGACGCCGCTCGCACCGACGACGCCATTGCGGTGTTTGAGCGCTATCTCGCGCTCGAGCGCGAGAATGTCGAGGGCACGCTCATCCTGGCGGAGTTGTATGAGACTCGTGGCGACTTCGACCGAGCCGCGGCGCTGCATAGCGGGCTTACGAATGGTTCCTCATCGGAAGAACTGCTTCGCCGGGCGGCTCTGCTTTATGAGCGGAGCAAAAATGAGGAAGCATCCGCGGCGGAAGCCCGCCAAATCCTTGAGGGTCTCGCTGACGACGAAGATGCCTCTGTCGACGTGCTTCTTATGCTCGGCGACCTCGCTTTTCGAGCAGAGGACTACGGAATCGCCGCCGACGTTCTGGGCCGCGCGATCGAAGTCGATCCCAGGAAGCAGGGTGCCTGGGAGCAGGCGGCAGCGGCGCGGCTCTATGCCGGAAACGCTGAGGGCGCGGTAGAGCTGGCCGAGGAAGGGCTTATACTTTTCCCGGGAAGCGTCGGCCTGTTTCGCACCGCTGCCTTTTCCTACGCGCATCTCGACCGCCCGCGCAAGGGCATCGCGATGGTCGTCGAGGCGCTGGAAATCCTTGAGGCCGAGGAGCCCGAGGCACTGTCAGCCCGAACACGGCTGCTCTCGTTGAAAGGGTTGTTGCATGACAAGCTTGGCGAGCGACGCCTCGCTTTCGAGGCATTCGAAGATGGGCTCTCGCTTGAACCGGAGAGCCCGCTGATTCTGAATAATTACGCCTACATCCTGTCCGAGCGTGACGAGCGGTTGGCCGATGCGCTGAGCATGGCCACGCGAGCGAACGAGCTCGCCGAGAACAACCCTTACTTCCTCGATACGCTAGGCTGGGTATACTACAAGTTGGGACGGTTAGGAGAAGCGGCGCAGTCCATCGAGCGAGCGATTGCGGCGGATGACAACTTTGCGCTGCTCTACGATCACCTCGGGGACGTCTACAACGCTCAGCGAAGATCGGTCGATGCGCGCGCGGCCTGGAATCGTGCCCTGGAACTCGATCCCGAAAACGAGACCATTCGGACAAAGCTCGGCGGGATGTAGACGAACGGGGAAGAACCGGTTCGGGAGATTTATTGTCGATCACTTCAAGCGCTTACGTGTCCAAATTTTCTCGACTGCTCGCTATTCTTGCGTTCTTTGGAGCGGCTGGCTGTTCGGGACCGCTTGTGCGAAATGCGCCTTTGGCCAACGCACCGGCTTATTTCCCGAACCACACGGCGGAGCAAGTCGCGTATCAGTTGGCTTTAGGAATGCCTAACATTCGATCATTTCGAAGTGAGGGCCGGCTGCACATACAAAGTCCGACCATTTCGCAAGGCGTAGGCGTCAGCATCCGAGCGTCTCTCGCGGATTCGCTTTATGCAAAGCTGCGCGGTCCACTGAACATCGAGGTCGCCGTTGCACTGGTCACGGCCGATTCGATTCTCGCCCACGACAAGCTCAATCGCAAGCTTTACTTCGGATCACTCGCGGTTGCCGACCGGTATGTCGCCGGGGCCGATGAACCGGGCCTTCTCGCCAGAACCCTCCTTGGAATGGTCAAACCTCTCGTGGCGGAACACACGACCATCGACGCCGATTCTCAGTTTTACTTTCTGCGGATGACGGATTCGGCAGGGCGGCTTCGTGAGCTGTGGACGGTCGATCCCGCGCTCTGGCGGGTCGTTGCTGTAGAGGAGCGAGGACCTGACGGGGCGGTTCAAACACGGCGGGTTTTCACGTCCTTCGATACCGTGGATGGCGTCGTACTTCCCCGTGGTGTTGAGCTTTCCAGCCCGTCCCGGCAGATTTCGATCACCGTTGAACACCAGCAGCTGACCCTGAATCCCGCCAATCTCTCCTTCCCGTTTTCGCGCCCCCGCGACGTTTCGAGAGTTCGGCTGGAATAGGCAGATTCGCTTTATTTTCGCCCTTCCCGACCGATACCAACTGTCCGCCACTTTGTCCCCCATGCGGCCGCTCCTTCCGCTACTCCTTCTTCTTTTTGCAGCTTCGGCTCTTGCCCAGGATCGAGCGGCGACCGAGCAACGACTATCTACGCTGAGGAGTCAGATCACGAGCGCGGAGGAGCAGGTGCGCCGGGTCAGAAGCGAAGAGCAGAACGCGCTTACAGCACTGGAAGGGATGCAGACGGAGATCGCTCTCCGCGAAGAGTTGGTATCGGGTTATCGGACGCAGCTTGAAAATGTTCGCGCCGAGGCTGGTGCCTTGCATAATTCGATTGAGCGCCTGGAGAACGAGATAGAACAGGCGAGGGAATCCTATCGCGAGCGCGCACGCCATGCCTACATGCGCGGAAGTACCAGCGATCTCTCCCTGGTCTTATCGGCCGGCTCTATTTCGCAGATGATTGCGCGCGCGAGGTACCTCCGCCAGTTTGCCGACCGCCGTCGGCGGCAGGTTTCCCGCATTGCCGAGAACACGGCAGAGTTAAAGCTACGCGAACAGGAGCTGATCCGATCGTCGCGCGAAACGCAGCATCTCCTCACCACCAGCCAGTTCGAGCAGGGCGCGATTTCCGAGCGAAAGCGACAGCGCGAGGATCTGGTTCACGAAGTGCGCCGGAACCGAACAAACCTGGAGGCCGAACTCGCCCAGCGCCGCGCTGACGCGCAATCGTTGGAAGGCATCGTGGCCGAACTCGTCGCGCAGGAACGCCGCCGCGAGGAGCAGCGCCAACGGGAGGCACAGGAGCGCCGCCTCGCCGAACAACGCCGATTGGATGAGGCGGCGCGCCAGGCCACGGCTTCGCAACGAGCCCGTCAGGCTCAGCAGGAATCGGCGCGCCGCACCCAGGCCGCAACGGACGCGTCAGCCGCATCAAGAACGGCCGTTGAAGAGCCAGCCCCTGTAGTCGATCGGCCCTCGGTTGCACCTCCCGCCGCCTCCGACCAGATTGTCTCGCTCACGGGTTCATTCCGCCAGAATCGAGGCAGGCTCCCTCGTCCTGCGGACGGGCCCGTGACAGGTGCTTTCGGAACCAGAACCGACCCCGTCTATGGTACGCGCATCACCTCGCCAGGCATTGACATTTCGACGCCGCCTGCCGCCGGAGTTCGCGCTGTATTCCAGGGCGTGGTCGAGCGCGTCGGCGCGATGTCAACGTTCGGAACGTATGTGATGGTCTCCCACGGCAGCTACACGACCATCTACGGCAACCTGTCGTCGGTCAGTATCAGCCAGGGGCAGAGTATTCAGGCCGGTCAACTCGTCGGTCGTGCGGGAACCGGCGAGCAACGGCGCGGCGCGGCCTTGTTCTTCGCCATCTTCGAAGGCGAAACGGCGGTCGATCCGACAGGTTGGCTTCGGTGATCGGACGTTCTAGGGGTCTGCCAGGAAGCGTGGAAGGGGCGGGTTGACTAAGGATTACGTGAGCTTGGGGGTTGCCGACTAGCGCTCGACCTATTCTCCGGATCCCAAGCCCAATGCCTAACCGGCCGCGCTACTCCGCGAATCTTGTCGAGAGAGAACCTGCCACAGGATCGCGATCGTTGGAAAAATATGCGGCGCAAAGAATCGAGAGGATGATTGGGAAGGAACGCGTAGATTGAAATTTATACCGACTCCCGGCGCCCTTCCCTCTCCATTCCACGACATACGATGGCTAACACCGCAACCACGACCAACGGGCACCTCACCACAACCCACGTGTCGTTCTCCGAGCAAGTCAACCGCATGTTCGACAAAGCGGCCTTGCATCTCAAGCATTCGCCCGGGCTGCTAGCCCAGATCAAGCACTGCAACAATGTCTATCGGATGGAATTCCCACTCAAGCGGGACGACGGCACCATAGAAGTCATCCAGGCATTTCGCGCAGAGCACAGCCATCACAAGCAGCCAACGAAGGGCGGCATCCGTTACGCAGACAACGTTAGCGAGGACGAGGTCACGGCCCTCGCTGCGCTCATGACGTACAAATGCGCCATCGTGGACGTCCCGTTTGGCGGTGCCAAGGGCGGCGTCAAGATCAACCGGAGCGACTATTCGGAGGCAGAGATAGAGCGGATCACACGGCGTTACACGTTTGAGCTCCAGAAGAAGAACTTCATTGGCCCGGGCATCGACGTTCCCGCCCCAGATTACGGCACCGGCCCCGCGGACATGGCCGTTATCCTCGACACCTACACATCCCTTACGCTCGCCGAGAATCCAATCGACGCGCTCGCGTGCGTGACCGGCAAACCTGTTGGGCAGGGTGGTGTTCGCGGTCGTAACGAAGCCACCGGCCGGGGTGTTTACTTCGGCATCCGCGAAGCCGTGTCGTTCTCCGACGACATGAGCCGCCTGGGGCTCTCGACCGGCCTTGATGACAAAACCGTCGTGGTCCAGGGTCTCGGCAATGTGGGGTACCACGCCGCCAAGTATCTCCAGGAAGGAGGCGCCACGCTCGTTGGCCTGGCCGAGTACGAAGGGGCCATCCACAACCCGGCTGGCCTATCTCTGGAGGACGTCATGACTCACCGGCGCGAAACCGGCTCCATTCTCGATTTCCCGGGCGCAAGCAATATCGCAACGTCGACAGAGGCCCTCGAGCTCGAGTGCGACATCCTTGTACCGGCAGCGCTCGAAAGCCAGATTCTACGCGAGAATGCAGGCCGCATTCGCGCCAAGATCGTTGGCGAGGCAGCCAATGGCCCTGTCACTGCCGACGCCGACGCCATCCTGAACGAGATGGGCGTGCTGATCATACCGGACATTTTCCTCAACGCGGGCGGCGTAACCGTGTCTTACTTCGAATGGTTGCGCAACCTCTCCCATGTGCGCCATGGCCGCATGAACCGCCGCTTCGAGGAGAACAACGCGCGCCGCATCCTCGAAGCCGTGCAAGCACTGTTGGGCAACCAGTTCAATGAGCAGGTGATGGACGGCGTTATTTCAAAAGTGGCCTTTGGCGCCAGCGAGGAGGATCTCGTGAACTCGGGCCTGGAAGACACCATGGTTTCCGCCTATCAGGAGGTGCGTGAACTCACGCAACGACACAAAACGGACCAGCGAACAGCAGCATTCATCAGCGCGCTCGACAAGGTCGCCGCTTCCTATGAGCAGATGGGAATCTTCCCGTAACGGGGATTCCGGATCGGAATTTCGGGGTTCGGATCTCGGCGTGGCCGATCGGCTCGTCGTGCCGTGGGAATTAGGTTGCGGTGCGGGTGCCTGAGCGACGGTTCGTGATTGGAGGCGGGCGGAGGGGTCAGGCAAGGTGGGCTGGTCGATAGGGACGTTCAGCGCACCCTTTCCCCTTTCCGCGTAGCTTCCCGCCCATGCCCCGCCCGCTCATATCCGAAGCTGCCGTACACGATGCGGTCTCGGCCGGAAAGACCGAATTGGTCATTCCGCCGAACGCGATAATCACGGCGTTGGCGCTTGATGCAGCGAAGGCGAAGGGGATTCGCTTTGTCCACGAGGATGCCGCCACGGTTGGCTTGTCGACTCCGTCTAAACCGGCGACAACGGCTCCTCCGAAAACGCTGGCCCTCGGTTGCGATCACGCCGGGTTCGCCTACAAGGCGGATCTCATGAAATATGCCGAGTTCCTCGGGTGGGCGATTGTAGATGTCGGGACGAACTCCGAACGGTCCGTCGATTACCCCGACTTTGCCTTTGCCGTTGCACGCCATGTGCAGCGCGGGACGGCCCGATTCGGATTGATGATTGACGGCGTTGGCGTTGGATCGGCGATGGTCGCCAACAAAGTGCCGGGCATCCGTGCCGCGCTCTGCCCCGATGTTTTCAGCGCCTACAACGCGCGCGCACACAACGATGCCAACGTGCTCGCGCTCGGTAGCCGGACGATGGGCATTGAGGCTTGCAAACGCATCCTCTCCGAGTTCCTCACCACCGCGTTCGAAGGCGGACGCCACGAACGACGCGTCGCAAAAATCAGCGATGTCGAGGCGCGGTTCCTCCCCGGCTCCTAATGCGGCCCGACGCGATCCCTATCCAACCAGTTCGCTCCTACGTGGTCCTGACGAGCCCGATGATCGGCATCGTGTTTGGCGCGGCGTATCAACTTCGGGGAACTGAACGACTCGAGATCCTTCAGCGCAGCAACCCGCTGGGTATGGCCAATGTAGTCCACGGCGAGACGCATGCGCTGTTCATGGACGCAACGGATCGGTCGAAGCTGTTCGGCGGACGACTTCGTGTGCGCGGCCCGAAAGGAATTCTCCCGGCTCCCGAAGTCCAACCAGTTTCAGCCGTGATGGAGCTCCCGTTGGGCCTGATGGCGGCCTGGAATCTCATGGTCGGCGAACGAACGACGGTAGCGCTGGGTAATCTTGCTGTGCGCGTCGCGGTCGAGCAGGGCGTGGTTCCTCGTGTTCGCGTCGATCGGTCGCTCGTATTCGCAGGCGGCCTGGACTCTGATTCAACCGCGCGCTGGGCTCCTGAGATCGCATGGCAGGTTGGGTTGAGCGACGCACAAGAAACATCCGGGCGACCAATCGAGACGAAACGGCTCATCACGGAAAACGATGTGCGGCGAGCACGAATGCGCCGCGAGCAAATCATTGTTCTCGAGGGACAGATCGTTACCCCGGCGGCGCGATCGTTGGGCGAGGAGCTCGGCGTGTTCGACGAGGCATGATGTCAAAATCCCTCCCTTGGAGGCGGTTGCAAATTGCCCCAATGCGACCTTTTGCTGATGCGATCTCCCTCACCCCGTCCCTCTCCCGGCCGGGAGGTTGTTGCAGATCAGCTATTTTGCGCGACTTTGTTTGCGGGTTGTGACAGCTCAACACCCTCCGTCTCCGCCGCAGCCGACGCTCGGGCCATCGCAGCGTCGGAGCCACGGAAATCCTCACGCTTGCCTTGCCGCGGCACG
>JBGTDU010000008.1:0-4719 GCA_041748175.1 Rubricoccaceae bacterium | reverse complement strand
ACGGGCCATTGCGGGCCATTCTGGTCCGTTTCAGCGTTGCGCTCGTCATCCGGGACCCCGCCCCGAACTCCTCGCGCGTCTTGAAACGGCCTCAGAATGACCTCGCACTGACCTCGCGCCCTAAGCGTTAACAGCCCCTAGAAAGCTCTGGAAACACTAGTTTCCGATATGCCCAAATCCAACCGCCAACGCCGACTCCTTCAGCAAGCGGTCGTGGCCGAATTGGGTTTGCTTGCTCTGGATGGAAGCGATCCGCAGGAGTTGGCCGACTACGCGGTGCGCGTTGTTTCGGAAGCACTCGCCACGCCGATGGCCGCCGTGCTGAACTTGAGGGATAAGCACTTGGTGCTTCAATCGGGAGCCGGGTGGTTAGAAGAATTTGAGGGATCCGTTTTTATGAACGCCACAGACACGCATGCTCGGGAAACGCTCAGCGCAAGTGAACCCGTCGTTTTGCGACGGGAGATTCCGATCCACCTTGCCCAACGAGGAATCGTAGGAGGGATGAGCGTCCGGTTGGGCGGTGCAGGTGAAGCCGCGGGGATGGTTGGTGCCTACACGAAACAATCGAGAGAATTTGGGGCCAAGGACCGTGCTTTTCTGGGCGCCGTGGCGGCCGTGTTGACGGGCGCTCGGGAGCACACGCAGACTGTAAGAGCACTGAAGGAAAGCGAGGCGCGTGCTCGCGTTATTCTGGAGACGACTGTGGACGGTGTAATCACCATCAACGAGGAGGCCGTTATTGAATCGTTCAACCCGGCAGCGGAGCGGATTTTTGGCTATTCAGAAGCCGAGGTTGTAGGCAAGAACGTTCACATTCTGATGCCCGAGCCATACCACTCCGAACACGATGGGTATGTGGACGCCTACAAAAGGACGGGTCAGCGACGCATCATTGGAATCGGTCGCGAGGTTGTGGGAAAGCGAAAGGATGGATCAACGTTTCCGCTCGATCTTGCCGTCAGCGAAGTCAAACTCCCTGAGCGCCGCATATTCACTGGCATCCTTCGAGACATCACCGAACGCCGCGAACTGGAGCAGGCCGTCTTGAGTATTGCCGAGGAAGAGCGTCGCCGGATTGGCCAGGATCTACACGATGGTCTCGGCCAGATGCTGACGGGAACAAGCCTGATTGCTCGTGGCCTTGCTCGCAAGCTGCACGCGCTAGGGATCGACGCCTCTGAGGATGCCAACGAGGTCGTCGAGCTCATCAAGGAGGCCGACGCCTATGCACGCACCATAACGCGTGGCCTCGTTCCCGTGGAATTTGCGACACATGGGCTGGATGATGCGCTTGAGCGCCTCGCGTCCAATTCCGCGCGTCTTTTTAGCATCACCTGCACATTCGGAGCGCGTGGCAAAGTGGGTTCCGATGACGAAGTGCTGCCACCCGACGTTTCTCCCCACCTCTTCAGGATCGCGCAGGAAGCCATCAGTAACGCAGCGTTCCATGGCAAGGCTAGCACGGTAACGATCTCGCTGATCAGGTCTACACGATGGCTCAGCCTTCGCATCACCGACGATGGTGTTGGTTTCCCCGGCCTAATCAGGTCCGCTGGTGCAACTCGCTTGGTGCCCGTCCCTGGAGAGCGAAATAAATCGACGGAAAACCGTGGGATGGGTCTGCGGATCATGCACTATCGAGCCCGGATCATTGGCGGCGCTCTTGAAATTCGCCTCGGGCCTGAAGGGGGCACGGTGGTTACCTGCTCTGTACCTATTGAAAATAACGACCCTTCATAACACCATGAAAACTCGCATTCTCCTTGTAGACGACCATCCGCTCATGCGGAAGGGTCTCGCCATGACCATCGAAGCTGAGTCCGAGCTGGAAGTCGTCGGGCAGGCCGCCGATGCCGAAGAAGCGCTCAGGCTTTTTGACGAACTTGCCCCCGACCTCGCGGTGGTGGACATCTCGCTGCCGGGGATGAACGGGCTCGAACTCATCAAACACCTGCTGGCACGAAAAGAGGACCTGCTCGCGCTGGTGGTCTCACGCCACGACGAATCTCTCTATGCGGAACGGGCGATTCGTGCAGGGGCAAAGGGGTACGTGTCGAAGTTGCAGGCCGACGAGGAAATCGTCCAGGCCATTCGACAGGTGATGCGCGGCGGCATCTATCTCAGCGACCCGCTGAAAGACAAGATGTTGTTTGGGGCTGCCTCGGGAACGAAGTCGCCCATGCAGTCGCCGTTGGATGTTCTAAGCGACCGCGAATTAGAGGTTTTCGAAATGACCGGGCGCGGCCTCCCGACACGCGAGATCGCGGATCGGATGCACCTCTCCGTCAAGACCGTGGAGAGCTACCGCGCCCGCATCAAAACCAAACTGAACCTCGAAAGCGGCACCGAGCTCATGCAGCACGCCGTGCGGTGGGTGGAAGGGGAAGGGGCGGGGTGACCGTGTAGTGCAATCCACCACGTTGGCTAGCAGAACCTCCTCCTTACAACGAGTCTCTGCGGGACCGATACTGAGAAGGTTGAACGTTCCGAACACAGTTATGACCGCCCTTCTCGCCGTCGAATTCGAACCCGAAGCCAACACGTACCTCGCGCTGCGTGCTTTGAGACGGCCGGGTCTCACCATCACCTCGCTCGACGTGAGCGCGAACGACGCCGTGGCAAGCATAGAGGTTGCTAGCTACGAAATTCTCAACGAGGCCGTTATCGCGATCTGTAGCTGTACATGTGTCCGTAGCGGCACGGCGTTTCCAAGTGATGCGCGGTGATTCCCCCCACGGCGCGCGGCAGAAGGCCCTCACCATGCGGGGAGGCGAATGCCGTCGAGAGCGGGAGCGTAGGCTGACGTTCTTGCCCGCGAGCCCTTTCCCCAAAAGATGATGACGCCCGCCAAAAACGACTCTCGGTCGGTCCCCGCAGACCCGCTTGTCAATTGTATGCCTCCGCACCCCACTTCTCCACTCAGCGGACAGGTGGTAAGCGGCTCGGCCATCACGTTTGAATGGAAGGGCGTACCGGAGGCCACCGAGTATTTACTTCAGATAGCGGTGGATCGCCAGTTCGTTCGGGATATCCGCGAGTTGCGCGCCCGTGACAGCCTTTCCATTGTACTCCATGACCCGCTTCCTGCAGCGGCTATGCCCTATTTCTGGCGCGTTCGGGCGGTGACATCGAGTGGCGAGACCCGCTGGAGCCCGTACGGGCGGTTTTTCGTAGGCAGCGACGCGCAGGTGGAACCGTACTGGTTGGAGGAGGAAGACCAGGCACAACGACGGCGGCGTGACGAGGCCCCGAAGCGCGCTATCGACGAGGCCTCAAGGAAATCAGATTTAACCGCGTCGCGCTCATGTTCAGCATCTCCGCCAGTAACACCGACGCAAGAACCGGCAGGACCAATGCGATGAACGTTAGCCCGAGGCTACGAGGTTTCTAGACGACCTGGCTGCGGAGAGATTCCAGGGCACGCTCTTGCGCCTCAAGATTCCGCTCTTCGTCGAGCACAGTCGGTTCGGCTACACGGACCTCGCAGTTGGCAAGCGGGCACCGTTCGCAGGTAAGGTTTACGTCCACACGCTGGATGGCTGGGTCCGCTCCGAAACTGACGGTGCGTTCGAACGCGCTGTCCATCAGAAATCCGAGCATGACAGCGGTGTTGGTGCCGGGCTTCAACGCCAGAGGGCGGGCCACGGCGATCACGAAAAACTCGGCGTCGTCGTTGAGGAAATGCGAGCGCTGCACGGTCACGACGGGCTCATCGCCCCGCCCCTCGGCTTGCTGCCTGGCGAGCGTGCGAAGCGCCTGCATGCCCGGCCAGCGGCGGCAGTAGTGCTCGTGGAGCTGAATGCCGTGCGGGACGGGCACGCGGCTCATGTTGAGCACCTTCGTGAGCTGGAAGCTGTCGCGCACCGTGTCGTGGTGGAAGCGCATGAAGAAGATCTCCGAGAGCCCGAACTGCTTCGGGATGCGCTGCGTGAGCCGGTAGCCGAACATCTCGGGCGTGGCCCGGTAGCGGACGAGCGCCTTCTCGAACGCCGTCCGGTCCCACGTGTCTCGGGCGAAGAATACGGTCTGATCCTCGTCTAAGGCCGCCGCCGGGATAAGCACCGCACCGGCGAAGTACGAGGCTTCAAAGTTGGCGAGCACCTGCTCGAACGACTCCACCTTGAGCCACGAGCCGGTCGTCGGGCGCTCAGCGGGTTGGAGCGTGAGGAAGCCGAGTTCGCGCGCATACAGAAAGGCCTGCTGTTCGTCGCGGAGGTCGCCGTTGACGAGCAGCGTCGGCGGTTCGCCTTCGACGAGGACCGAGCGGAAGCGGTCGAGCGTCTCGTGCGTCGGCAGCGTCGTCGTGTCGATCCGGTAACCGTGCTGCGTTTCGAGGATGCGGCGAAGCGTCGGGGCGTCGGGGAGGAAGCGGGCGTCCCAGCCCTGAGCCGTACGGAAGTTGGCGGCAGCGCGCTCCACTTCGGGAAAATGGTTGCCGTGCATCTGCTGGTACGAGCGCAACGCCGCGAACAGAAAGTGCTCGACGCGGGCGTCGTACGTCCGGCTGACCTCAATGAAGGCGCGGATGAGCGCGCTCGCCCGCTGCGGCACGCCCGCCATCAGGCTCACCACGTCCTTCGGCTCCACGCCGAACAGCTCGAATGGAAAGGCCTTCAGGAAAGGCGAATAGATGATCTCCCGCAACCCTTCGAGCGCTTGATCCACCTTGAGCGAGACGAGGTCGTCGTAAGACACGCCGAGTGCGTGTGCGAGGTC
>JBGTDU010000007.1:0-41237 GCA_041748175.1 Rubricoccaceae bacterium | reverse complement strand
CTTGCTCATCCGGGCCGCCGGTGATAGGTTCGTTTTCATGGGTGTTGCCTCGTGTTGGGTGGTTTGTGGTTGATATTTCAAACCTACCCTCCGCGAGGCGGCACCCTCTCAATTTTTACACACGCCCTGGGACATTACCCCATACGTCCGCGTACATGATGAAGGGAGTCAGTGCGCTCGGAGGAACTGAGACCGATTGCTTATAGAAATAGTCCGAAACGGTAGAGTCCTCGAACGTAGACGGATTAGAAGAAGGCGCAAACAATGCACTGTGTAAATCAAGCGGCCTTTGGAGCTCGCTCGGACTTCCCGAAAGGGGCCACCAATAGCGATTGGGTTCATATGCCTCATCTCTAAACCGCACCAGCACAATGAGTGATTTCACGATGCGACCGTCATCAACAGGCGACTGCATAAGCAACAATCCCGTCGTATCAACAGCACAAATAAATGGCGTTTGAGCAGACAATACATTGCTGACTGTCGTTGTGCAGGCTATTGCCGTAAAGATGATTGCAATTGCGAGTTGCTGTGTGTGACCCATTGTGCTACCTCCCTGACCTGTTAGATTGTACAATCGATTCAAAGCAGCCGAACTACCATGACTGTTGCCCCGTGCCTGTTGCTTTGAATGTGAACACCGTACTGTCCGGCAGCGAGTCCTCTACCTTCCAGTTCCAGGACGTGTGATCCGGACGCCAGTACACCAAGATCAATGTGCCGAACTCGCTGTCCGAGCATGTTGAAGATGTCAATACGAATTGGACCCGTTTGCGACACCTCAAATTCGACGTGGGTGCGAGTTCGAAATGGATTCGGGCTCACACGGAGGATTGTCAGGTGACTATCCCGTGGGGCGACACCTTCCGTCCCGACCGGAATCACAGGGGCGCCATAAACAACGTCGTCAATAATAGCATAGCGGAGTCTATGTACGTACGACGACTTGTCATTGTACTCGAAAACATTTCCAATGCCGGCAACGAATTCGTAAACACCAAGACCATAGTCAAAAATTTTGAAGGTGGCATTGAACAATGTGTCTGCTGGCGGTTCCGAGCCGAAGACATAGAGGCTGTCTGGGCCGCCTCTAACCACCGCGTTCAGGCATTTAGCGGTTTCGCCAAAATCGTAATCTAACCTGCATTTAGCATAACGATGGGGTCCCTCCACTCCATCAGGAGACCGAACCAGAACTGTGGCCGACATCGTGTCGTATCGTAATGGCGACTCAAAAACATCCGCGCTTCCACCGCTAGAATTAAAGAACTGTAATTGGAAGATTACATAATTAACATTGTCAATAACCGTGTCTCGATCTATGCCGTGACGCATGAAGCCATTCTCCCATTCATACTCCCAGACGTTGCCGATGTGGAGAGGGTAATAGCGCCAAGGGCTAGTCGTGTCCGGTTCAACTCCGGCCGGCGCATTAATCCATCCATTTGGAAGAGTCCTTGACAAATCGGCTCGCTGTTGGATTCTACCTAGACCATTATCCTCCTGTGCTATACTTCCAGTCGAGAGGGACAGGGCAAGGATTATGAACGCCACGTAGCGCATAGGTCAACCTCCACTACCCCATAGGTACAACCCCACCTACAGAGATGCAAGTGAAATCGCCCTGCGCAGGAAAAACCCCCAACCGCACCAACTGTGGGACGGGGCTCTATGTTTACTTGTGGCCCACACTACATTTCCTCACCATCTAACCTCGGTCGCAACGGACTGAGCCGACAAGATCTGGAACGACCACGCCGCTATGCAGGCCAAAATGAGTAGCCAACGCGTAGCGTGGACAGCATTGACGTGTCGAGTAGAGATAAGCATGAGTTTCCTCCGTTTTAGTTGATGACGCGCGAGCTTGTCAGCCACACCGGCTATAGTCTTCATCCAACTTTTGAAACAAGTACCGTGGCCGACTGAAAATTGGCACTTCTGACGCGAACGACATACGAACCTGCTGCAAGCCACGAGAAATCCAGCGACCTCATATGTATGCCGCTTCCCAATTCGCCGAGTTCCTCTACAAAAACCCGCCTTCCGCTAGCATCATAGACGTGGGCCGTAAGCCGGTGCGGCCGGTCAAGCTCGATCTCCAAGGAGCAGTAGTCGCGAATCAACTTCGGTTCCACAGTCAATGAACCCGGCAGGTTGCGCCACCAATCCAGAAGTTACAAATACTCCGAAAAAGCAGAACACACAAAACGTGAGTAGTCTGTAAGAAGTTGTTTTCATAGTGAGTCACCAGGAAGTAACAAGACACTTGGGGGGTCGTATCGGTGTAACCCAACCGATTTGTTAGTGTGAAATTGTGAACGTCTTGTGTTCATGAGAATCTGAACCTAGAAGAGACGCGACGTAAATTCCAGATGGAAGTGTACTGACATCAAGCCGCACGATACTTGTCACTCCAGACGAGAATGACGTTACGTATTGAACTTGACGCCCCAAAAGATCGTGCAACAAGATAACCACTTTGCCAGGGTTAGTTATATATTCAATAGTAAGGTATTTATATGTGGGATTAGGAAATATACTTCTAATTATTAAAGGACTTAGTGGCGGGATATTAACTTCATTCGATTCGTTGCCTACCGTAGAATGGCGAGGAATGCCATATTCGAGGGCATTGATGCGGGCGTAGTACAATCGCTCGTGCACGACGCCTTTCACATACATCTCAATTTCGCCAATCCCCGCTGCATCTGTGTCGAAAATCCAGTCGTAGAACTTGATAGATGTTGTGACTACATCTGGTTGCGGGCTATTCGGGAAACTAAACGTCCCATCATAGGTGCCACTTACCTGAACATCTGTGAATGAGGGGCATTGGATAGTGGAGTCAAAATCGGCATCAAGCCGACAGCCGTCGATGTAATCGACCTCACTTTGGCTTGGTACAAGAAATGCTTTTAGGGATGCGCTTAGAGTATCGTATCGCACAAAATCGAATCGCGGTGTATTGGGGAGAGGATCACCGTTTGAGTCGAACCCATCAATTCGGATCTTGAAATATGTCCTGCTTATCGCGATCGTGTCTTTCAAGACTGCACTTCGCCAGGTGGAACTGCTAGAATAGTGCTCCTCCTCCCAGATATTGCCAACCGCAAGCGGAAAGTATCGCCACGGGCTAGTGGTGTCCGGGACGGCACCATTTAGCGTACTAGTCAATCCATTTGGAAGTGTCTTTGACAAATCGGCTCGCTGTTGGATTCTACCCAGACCATTGTCCTCCTGTGCTGTACTTGTAGTCACGAGAGACAGGGCAAGGAATATGAACGCCGCGTAGCGCATAGGTCAACCTCCACTACCTCATAGGTACAACCCCACCTACAGAGATGCAAGTGAAATCGCCCTGCGCAGGAAAAACCCCCGCCCGCACCAACTGTGGGACGGGGCTGACGCTATTTGTGGCCCGCACTACGTTACCGGCAACCTCCCCGACATGTCCGCCGCCCGGTACGCCTCCGTGTATGCGGTGCTGTCTGCGTAGCCGTCCTGCATGATCCCTCGCTCACGGTATGCATTTCGCGTGAGGCCGCCTTCCAGCGGTCGGGGCTTTCTATCTTTTGCGCCCGTTTCGCCCCGTCCGCCCGAACCATCATTCCATGAGCCTTCTTGCCGTCGGCACCGTCGCCTTCGACACCATCGAAACGCCTTTCGGGCGGGCTGAGCGCATTCTGGGCGGATCGGCCACGTACATCGCACTGGCTGCCCGGTTCTTCACGGACACCGTCCGCCTGAACGCCGTGGTGGGGCGCGACTTTCCGGATGCCTACGTTGAGTTGTTAGGCGAGCGCGGGATAGATCTGGAAGGTCTAGTCCGGGATGAAACGGGCGATTCGTTCTTCTGGGCGGGGAGGTACCATTTCGACCTGAACCAGCGCGATACGCTCGCCACGCACCTCAACGTGCTCGCGACCTTCAAACCCGACCTGCCCGCCTCGTATCGCGACAGCCGCATAGTGTGTCTGGGCAACCTGGACCCGACCGTGCAGATGCTCGTGCTGGATCAGGTTGAGAAGCCTGACCTCGTGGTGCTCGACACAATGAACTACTGGATCGACAACACGCCGGACGCGCTGGCGGAGGTTCTTCGACGAGTAGACGTTCTTGCCGTGAATGATGCGGAGGCCCGAGAGCTTTCGGGCGAGCCCAACCTCGTAAAGGCGGCAAACACTATCCGCACGATGGGGCCGACGACGCTCATCATTAAGAAAGGCGAACACGGCGCGCTTCTCTTTACGGGCGATACCGTTTTTTCTGTTCCTGCCTATCCGCTGGAAGACATCCACGACCCCACAGGCGCGGGCGATGCTTTTCTGGGAGGCTTTGCTGGATACCTCGCGCGTGCAGCCGAGATCAACACGGAGGCATTCAAACGAGCCGTTGTTCTTGGCAGCGCACTGGCGTCGTTTTCCGTGGAAGCTTTCGGGCCGGAGCGGCTTCTCAGCTTGACGCCTGAGCAACTGGACGACCGCGTTTCGGCCTTCTACGAGCTCTCCGCGTTTCCGAAAGAGCCGATGAACTCTGTCTTATAAAGACGGGCGTATTCAAGACGTTTGGCGCGACGCGGTTTGCCGGGCCGCCATCTTGTCCTGGAATCTGTCGAAGAGCGACGACTGGGCCTCAAAGATCCACTGGTTCATGATGGTCTCCTCCGAAATGTCGACCCTCCCGGCCACACGTCGGGCATCGGCGCGGCTCCATCGGGCCATCTCGTCGAGCTTGGTGACGCCGATGTCGTAGAGGCGCTGCTGTATTTCCCCGGAGATGCTGCTGATTATCGTGAAATCATCGCGTTGCTGTTCGGGATTCGCTGGCGCGTTCTCCGGAGCAACCGGCGGACGGTCTTCCCGCGTCGACTCACTTTCCGCTGCTGATTCGGCTGCTGCATTGAGACCGGGATTGGGTCGCGGCTCGGGTGCCTGCTCCGCAACGGGTTCGGCATCGAACGGTTCGCCTGGAGGGTCGAACTTTGAATCGCCCGTATAGAGGGACCCCGCGTCGAGCACGGATCGTGGAGCCTGGGCCGGCGCCGGCGAGGCCGGGTGAGTGTCTTCCGCTGGGTGCATCGAGATGCTATCGCCCGACGGGGAGACAACCACGTGGTTTACAAACGAAGCGGTCTGATCGGGGTCAAGAGCTTGATCGTTGGCGGAAACGTTCATCTCATCGGCATGGGTTGACGCTGTGTGCGGGTCCGGGGGAGGTTGGTCGATCCACGGAGAAGCACTGGTCTGGACTAGTTCTTCGGGTGTTCCCGGTTGTGTATTGGGTGCCTCGGGCTGGATTTCCTCGGTCTCAAAGTTCGTGGGCGTCGCCCTCTCTCTAGCCTCTGGCAGGGTAAAAGCCTCGCTTCCGGCTGCTGTCCATTCCGGCCTCTCGATTTCCGCTTCGCCCGGCTCAACAGACGCGAAGGCTGCCGACGAGGGTTCCAGGTCCGTCATTTCGTGCGGCTGGGGCTCGGATGGCGACGTGTTGAATCGTTCGAGATCCGGAGTGAACGATATGGCTTCATGCGCTACGTTGACAGGCGTGAAGGGAGGGAGGTCTGGAACACTGTCGCCCGAGGAAAGGGGCGCTGGGTCGTAAGCGAAATTGAGTCGCTCCTCAGGTCCTGGCGCAGTCCGATCATCCACCGGGGCGAATGAAACGGGAGCGAACGTTGGCAGAGCGGGCTCGGGGTACGGATCCGAACGGATGGGCGCAATCGGCTCCTCATCCGGCTGCACGGTGTCATCGACCGGAATCTGCGCCAACTCGAATGGCGTGAAAGTGGCCGACGCTGGCTCGACGTCTTCAACTTCCGCGGGTTCGAGAGCGAACGTCGAAACCGCAGCAGGTGCTGGCTCACTTGGCGTGGGCTCGGAGAACGGGAACATGACAGATTCCGGAACGATCGGCGCAAACGAATCGTGCTTCAACTCGCTCGAGGAAGCGGCTTCCGGCGTGGAGGGCGGAAGTTGTGTTCCAACCGATTCGATTGACACGAACGTTGCAGGCTCGGGCTCGGTTGGCACGAACGGATTCGGTTCGGGGTCAATTGGCGCGGAGACCACAGGCTCAAGCTCGACGGGCGCGAACGCGACGGGCTCCAGGGACCGATCCTCGATGGGCTCGGTCTCCGCGGGTGCAGGCGCGTCGGGCTTGATGGGGGCAAACGTCGTCGTCATCGGATCGAGGGGGGCAGTAAAAGCTGCCTCCGGTTCGATGGCTGAGAATGGATGCGGGGTCGGTTCGATTGGCGCGAATGCAGGAAGCGGCGGGGCGATGGGCGTGAACACCGCTTCCTCGGGTTCGTCGTAGGAGAAGGAAGCAGATTCCGATTCGAATCTCGCGAGCTCAACAGGCTCTGCCTCGCTGGATGCGATCGGGATTTGCTCCATCTCGATCGGTGAGAACACGGCTTCGTCGGGTCCGAACTGCGCCGAGGAAACGCGCTCCATTTCATCTGCGGTCGCGTAGAGATGCTCCGGTTCAGCAGCGGGCTCGGCAGGCGCCTCGTCGGTCGAACTGGCAACGCCTTCGGCCTGGACAGCGCTGGCAACGAAGTCGTCCTCAGCCATTTCGGCGGGTGGCAACGCCCGAACCTCGTCTGGTTCTCCGGCTGCTGCGAGGGCGGGCATCGTCTTCCAGAAGGAATCGAGTGCAGCCGCGAGCTGTTGGCGAAGTTCGCCGAGTTCCGAATCGCGGTGCCTGATTTCGTGGCGGAGCTCGCTCTTGAGCCCGTCCATCTTCATATCCTGTTGGCCCATGTGCGTGCGAATCTCGTCCAGCTTCTGCCCGAGGTGCTGGTTCTGCGTTTCCGTAGCCATCTGCTGATGTTCCATCAGCGTTTCGATGCGCTCGCGGATTTGCGCGATTTCTTCGGCGCTCTTCGCCCGCTGCTCCATTCCGGCGTTGTCGGTCTCCACCGTTTCGGTAGTCGGGTCGTAGAGATATCCCTTGCGCTCAAGAATGCGCGCTTTGGCATAGTGATAGGCCATAAGGCCGGCCACGGCCGCTGCGAGAATCAGCGAGACGGCGAGGACGAGACTCGTAATTAGACTACCTAGAACGAACATCGGAGAGGCGGTTTGGCGGAAAGTGGGATTTAGGCTGGGTCGGCCATCAGGCTGTGCATACCTGTTCGGGGCACAAAAGTGAGGCGGCTCGAGACAACGCCTGCCGTCTCGAAAAGGCGCGCGAGGACTTCGGCGCGTGCAATGGCCAGGCCTTCATTGGGAGCGGCAACCCGGACGCGGTATGCGCCCGGACGAATGTTCATCCGTCCAGCGAGGCGATATGCATAGGGACGAAGCGCGGGAGCAACTTGTACGCTGGTTTCGCCGAAGCCCTGCTGAATGGCATCCAGAAGTCGGCTGAGTTCAACGTCGAGCGGTTCTTCCGCGGCCTGCTCAAGCGCCGTGATTGCTCCAGCCCGAATGGCGTGAGGCTCGGCGTCATATGCCGCGATAGTGCGTGACGCCTCGGCGGCTTGTGCGGCACCGTTCGGCGCTGTGTCTGGCCGTTGGGCTGGGTTACCGGTCTGCTCCGTACGGCGGTCCAGCTGAAGCGGCGTGCTGTCGGTATCCGTTCCGGATTCGAGTATGAGCGCGGAAAACAGCGCGAGGCAGAAAAGTGACAATCCGCCAACCAAAAGGATGGCGCGACTGGTCAAAGGAGGGCCGGAAGGAACCTTCGAGGGCAAAACTGTAACGCGAAGCGATCTAAGTGGGAGTTTTGGGCACGAAAATGCGCCACCTGCTCTATGCGGCAAGGGGTGTTCCAATGGACGTCCATCCATCCGAAGTCGCCGAACAGCCACCAGGAGGCTGCTTCGGATGCGCTATTTTCGAAAGGCCCTCGTCGCGTCGCTGACGTTCGCGGAGGGACCACTCCCAGCTTCATGCCATGCGCCTGCTCCCTGTTGCGTTCGCGGTCTCTGCCCTCCTAGCCTCGTACGGATGCGGGAGCGATGAATCCGAGGGGCCTGGCCCGTCGAGCGCCGCCGTGTTTGTCGGCGACGAAGCCTGCTCGAACTGCCACGCGGACATTTACACGAGCTATCACGAAACGGGGATGGGGCGCTCGATCTCCCGCTTCGATCCGTCGTCGGCGCCGGAGCAGTTCAATGCCGCCGGTCGGAGCCCGGATATTTGCCATGACGCGAGCGGATACTGCTATGCCGCTTTCGTCCAGGGCGACACCCTTTTCCAGCGCGAATTCCGCCCGGATGACCCCGAATACGAGCGCGTCTATGCGGCGAGCCAGGTCGTGGGTTCAGGGAACGCGACACGCTCATACCTCATGGTAGCCGGGGCATCGGCAGACAATCCCGCCGCAGGGTATTACACGGAAATGCCACTCACCTGGTATGTCGAGCGAGGTCTGTGGGATTTGAGTCCCGGATACGAACAGACGAACGACCGCTTCGAACGGCCCATCGTGCCAGAATGCATGACGTGCCACAACGACTTTGCAACGTTCGCGGCTGGCACACAGAACTACTTCGAAGACGTGCCGTTGGGAATCTCCTGCGAGCGCTGTCACGGCCCGGCATCGGAGCATGTCGAGACGCAATTGGCTGGAGGCGGCGCTGAGGTCGGCAATGATGCCACCATCATCAACCCGGCACGCCTGGATGCCGGCCGAGAGTTGGCCGTCTGTCAACAATGTCACCTCTCGGGAGAGACAGTTTTCAAGCCCGGCCAAAGCCCGGAGACGTTTCGACCGGGCATGGCGTTGTCCGAAAACCGTGCGGTGTTCGCACGTCAAGAGCAAGTAGACGACCCGGATGCGTTCGGCATCGCCTCGCACGCATTGCGGATGATGCAGAGCGTTTGCTTTACGGCAACGCAGGGGATGGACCGCGCGCTGACGTGCACGACCTGCCACGATCCACATCGTTCGACGGCATCAATGGATCCAGATCATTTCAATGCGACGTGCCGATCGTGCCACGATTCAGATGCGCATACGGCCGAATGCACGCGACCTGGTGTTTCATCTCCCGCTGAGGCCATGACGGGCAACTGCGTGAGCTGCCACATGCAGCGCGGCGGCACGAGCGACATCCCGCATGTCCTTTTCACCGACCACTGGATTCGCCGGACGCTCCCGCCGTCCCGCCCACCAGAGGACATCGAGCGGGGTGGCATTCACACGACGCCGTTCACGTTGATCAATGTTACGGCGCGTGAACGTGCGCTTGCTGGTGGAGACCCGCAAGTAGATGACGCCGAATCCGCCGTTGAATTGGGCATCGCGTACTTCCGCTTTTATGATTCGGGACATCGGTTGCCCGCATACCTTCCCATTGTTGCAGAACATATCCGGCGTGGACTCGCGAGCGGTGCCGAGCGGCCGGACGCGCACTTGTACCTGGGCCGTGCATTGATGGAGCTGGATTCTCTGTCCGCAGCGGAAGGTGAATTGGCTCTGGCCGAGCGGGCGCAGCCCGATGATCCGGAAACGCTGTATTGGCTCGGCACCGCGCGCCTTCGCCAGGGAAATGCCATGGGAGCAATTCAGCCTCTGGAGAAGGCCGTAGCCGTCCAGCCCCGATTCACGGAGGCCCATTTCAAGCTGGCTGAAGCTTTTGCAGAGACGGGGGAAGATGCCAAGGCCGTCGGGGCGTATACCGAGGCGCTGCGCGTGGACCCGTTCCGCCACGCATTTGCATGGAATAACCTTGGCTTTCAATACCTCCAGGCGGGCCGGATGGCCGACGCGGAGCAGGCGCTCCGGCGGGCCGTTGGGCTCGATCCGCGTTTTGTCGAGGCTAGAGCGAACCTGGGCGGAACGCTGATTAACAGCGGCGACCTCGCGGCCGCGACGCGACAATTCGAGGCCGCGCTTCGCTACGATCCGGACTATGCCCCTGCCATCGGGAATCTGGGGATCGTCTACCTCGAACAGGATCGGCGTGCGGATGCACGGCGGATGTTCGAGCGGCTCCTCATTTTGCATCCCGACGACCGGAACGCCGCCGCGTATCTAAACCAGTTGGACAGAAACTGAGGCGCCCGTGGCAAAGCAGGTTTTTTCATCGGACGGCAGACGGCGGGCGAACGAGTGCAGTCCTCGGAATTACGCCGTCCGCCATCTTCTGCCAGTGGCCCCACTTTCGTGCGTGCTGATCTGCACGATTCAACTTCTCGCCGCCTGCCAGCACGAGCCAATCGAGTTTGACACGGCGAACCGCGTTCCGATTGATCTCGGTAAGCAGAATGAAGAGCAACTGCTGCGCTACTACTTCGGCGGCTACGTTTCGCCATCGGGTGGAGATCCCGTCGAGGCCGGCTTGTTGTTGATCGACGATGGATTCGCCATCAACCCCCAGCTCCTCGATGCCGGTTTACGGAGGGCGCTGAAAGATGCAGATGGCGACGGCGAAATCGGCTGGGACGAGTTTATTGCGTTTGTCGGGGCCACCTATGCCGATGCCCGCGGATTGCCGCTGGAGATCGAGACGTTTCGTGATGCGTCGGACTGGAGCACAGAATCCGACGCCTGGTTTTCGGTAGAGGTCGATGGAGTGATGACCGAAGCGCGGCGACGCGTGTACGTTCAGAACTCGGCTCTGCGTGCGGCGCTTGAAGGATTCAACGAGGCGGGAGATCGAATCCTCTACGAGCCAGGGACGCTCATCGTCGGCGAGCATCTCGATGGCGACCGCGTGCTTGAAACCACCCTGAAACGGCGTCGGCACGATGGCTTCTGGGATTTTGCTGTTTACGATTTGAACGGCGACCTGACGTCCCATACAGCGACGGGTCCGCGCCCACTTCGAGCGCCTGTTCAGTGCGTCGGCTGCCACCTTGGTCGCCGCACGTTCGACCCCGAAAAGAGCTTTCCAGCCGAAGCCTCAGATGGTCCTTTCGGCCCTCGCGCATTGTATGTGTCCGACAACTTGCGCAATGCTGAGATCACTGCCCATTTCAATGAACACGCGAAGAGAAGCGACGGCGTGCTCGGACTCTACGCTACCCTCTACACGGCCCAACTCGTGGCCGATCGGGACGCAGGGATTCTTTCTGAAGAAGACCGTACACTGCTGGAGGGCCTCGGCCTGTAGTTTTGGCCGTGCCACAATCGGCAGCGCTCAAAACCTCACCCTTCAGGAACTCACCTTTCAACCTTCCGCAATGCTCGCAACCGTCCGCCTCGTCGACGCCGTTTTCTACGCCCACCACGGCGTGATGCAAGAGGAGCACCGCATCGGAGGGCGGTTTGAAGTTGACGTGGCGATGGACCTCGATGTGGACGAAGCCGCCGCGCACGATGACCTTTCAAAAACCGTCGATTACGAACGCGTTTACGCTTTTATCAGCGATGTAATGCTGGAGAACACGTTCTATTTGATCGAGAAAATTGCGTACACAATTGCCCACGCGGTGCTCGGCCATTATCCGAAAGTCATGCGGGTCGAGGTCACGGTGCGGAAACCGAACCCGCCGGTCGGCGGCCCCTGCAACCGTGCCGACGTGACGTACAGGGTGTCTCGGGACGATGCGTGAGTCGGGCGCTTCTGGCGAGAATGCCGTTGAATCCGTCGACGCCTTTGTTGGTATGGGCAGCAATCTGGGGGATCGCCTCGCGGCGTTGCGCCGGGCCGCGTCGCGCCTCAATGAGGAACCCGACCTCGCGGTGATCGATGTGTCGACGGTCTATGAGACGGAGGCCCACGTCCGCCCAGGTGATGCCGAACAGCCGGACCATCTGAACGCTGTCGTCTGGTTGCGCACCGAACGAACTGCCGAGGATCTCCTGACCATTCTTCAACGAATCGAGCGTGAGGCGGGGCGGAGCCAGGCTGCTCCGAAATGGAGCCCGCGCCCACTCGATCTGGACTTGCTGTTGTTCGGAGATCGCGTCATGGAAACTTGCCGAGGAGACGTGGATGACCTGATCGTGCCTCATCCACGGATGGCGGAACGCAGGTTTGTCCTGCAGCCGCTTGCAGATCTTGTCCACAATCTGGTGGTTCCGGGTGCAGATAACGCAACGGTTGCCGATCTTCTTAACCGTTGCCCGGATGCCAGGCGCGTGAAGCGCACCGGGCATCGTCTGGTCGATGATCCCACGTGCCGGCTATGAACCCGTTTCCCGAACGTCTCCGCTACATCGCAGTCGAGGGCGTCATCGGCGTTGGAAAGTCTTCGCTTGCCCGGATGCTCGCCGAACGCGCAGGTGCGCGGCTCATTCTGGAGGAGTTCGACGAAAACCCGTTCCTTTCGAATTTCTATGAAGACCCGGCGCGGTGGGCGTTTCAGACCCAGTTGTCGTTCCTCGCGAGTCGATTCCGCCAACAGCAAGCCTTCGCAACGCGCGATCTCTTTCAACAGGCTGTCATCGCGGACTACATGTTTGAGAAGGACCGGATCTTCGCGCACGTCACGCTGTCGGGGGATGAACTCCGGCTCTACGAGAGTTTGTTCGGCCTGATGGAGGCGAACGCGCCCACGCCCGATCTGGTTGTTTACCTGCAAGCCTCGGTCGACAGGCTCATGCACAATATTTCGCTTCGAGGCCGCAGTTACGAAGCCAGCATGGACCGCGCATATATCGCTGAATTGTCGCAGGCATACGACCGGTATTTCTTCCACTACATCAAAAGTCCACTGCTCATAATCAACACCACGCAAATCGACTTTGTGCGGCAGCCGGACCATTTCGACGAGCTGGTTCGGCAGATATCTCATCCGCCAACGGCGACCGCGCATTTCAACCCGCCGTCGTCGATTCAACTGGATTTTGGGGGCTAGATCCCGACGCGCAGTGTAATAGTTGTGTAGCTGCGGACCGCGCGCCCGCCATCTTGAGCCGGTCGAAACGTGTAGCGCCGCGCTGCGGCCAACGCGGCCTCGTCAAGGTCAAAAGGCAGATCGAATACGATCTCTTCCCGACCCCCGCGTCCGATAAGCACACGCTCAATAATTCGTTCATCGCTGCCGTGACCAAACTCGTCCACGAGCACCTCCACTTTAACTCGCGCTTTTGCATCGGCGTCGCGCGCTTCCGCGGAATAAACAGGTTCAGAAAACCGGACGGGTCGTGGGCTTCTGTCGGGATTCCGGACGAGCACAGGTTCGGGCGATGGAGCAGATGGGGGAGCCTGTGGTGGGCCGACCGGTCCCGGTGGCGGCGACGGTGGCGCATTGGGCACCGCGTTGAGGCTCGGAAGCGAGAGCTCCAGTTCCTGAACGCGTTCCTCGATGATGCGGCTGTCCGGCACTTCAACGGGAGGCTGGAGAACGTTCTCGGGCGGCGGCGGCGGCGCCGGTGGAACCGTGTAGTTCTGGACCGTGAATTCGATCTGCTCAAGCTCGATAATCTCTTGTGGCCGGACCTCCGTCAATCTGCTGGCGAGGTCAACGTCCCCCGGAGGGACCGGCCAAAACCTGAACATCCCCGCGATCAGGAACAAGCTTGCGGCCAGGCTACCAAGGCCGCGGATTCGATGGGCCGCTCCGCGGTCTGATAAAGTGGAAGAAGAGCGGTGCATACGCTAAAAACGCTGGAAACGGTGCCTTCGCGCCCGTCGGGCGAAAGAATACGCAAACGGACCATCCGAGCGGCAGGCAAAGCGCGATCCCCATGAAGACCTTCCGAGCGCCTTGACGGTTGCCCTTGAGCATTCTAGTTTCCTACCCTGACAACGGGCCGCACGAGTGGCTCATTTCAGACCAACAAACCCCCGCGATGCGCCGCGCTGCCTCGCCCCATAAATTGCTGCATCTGCACGGTCCGAGCCCAAGGGCAGACCGCTTTTGAGCCTTTTCCGTTTTTCGGAGGAGGCCTTTTTTTTGATCTTTCGCTATGCCGAACACCTCTCGACGCCCAATCGCCAAGCTTGCCCTGGAAGATGGAACGGTAGTAATTGGGGGCGCCGTTGGCCACTTCGGGGAGACGAGCGGAGAACTCTGCTTCAACACCTCGATGAGTGGCTATCAGGAGATTCTGACCGACCCGAGCTACCTCGGCCAGTTGATGATGATGACCTACCCGCACATCGGCAACTACGGATGTTTTGAGGACGCGACCCAGGCCGACAAGCCGATGGTGAACGGCCTCGTCGTGCACGCATTTTCCGACGAGTACTCGAACCAGCGAGCCGAAGAATCACTGGATGCCTACATGCAACGGCACGAATTGGTTGGCATTACAGGCGTCGACACCAGAAAGCTTGTTCGCCATATCCGCGCCGCAGGCGTGATGAACGCGGTCGTCTCTTCGGTCGATCTGGACGACGCGAGCCTAGTCGCAAAAGCGAGGGCGGTCCCAAGCATGGCTGGCCTTGAACTGGCCAGCCGCGTTACTACGCCAGACGCCTACGACTACCAGTTTGGCGAAGGCCCACGGATTGCGGTTTACGACTTCGGCGTAAAGCGAAACATCCTCCGCTCGTTCGCCAACCGCGATTGCGTAGTCCGCGTCTTCCCAGCCGACACGCCGCTCGAAGGCGTTCTTTCCTGGAATCCTGACGGCATTTTCTTCTCGAACGGCCCAGGCGACCCGCGCGCGATGGGCGAGACGGTCGAGACGGTTCGCAATGCCACGAAGACCGGCATCCCACTTTTCGGGATTTGCCTCGGCCACCAGTTGATGTCGCTCTCGGAAGGGCTGGACGTTTACAAAATGAAGGTCGGCCACCGTGGTGCAAACCAGCCCGTTCTGAACACCGATTCGGGTCACGTAGAGATCACCACGCAGAACCACGGGTTCGCGGTGGACGGCGATTCCATTGATGCCAGCGTTGCGACCGTCAATCACCGGAACCTCAACGATGGAACCGTAGAGGGCCTGCGATTCACACGCTTCCCAGGGTTCTCCGTCCAGTATCATCCCGAGGCCTGCCCCGGCCCACACGACAGCCATTATCTGTTCGATGAGTTCCTGACAATGGTAAACAGACCGGAGCCTGTGTCAGCAGCAGTCGAATGACGAACGATTTTTCAAGAGACCCACGCGGCCAGATCCGGCGAAGACTTTCCAATCGACATTTTCACGCTCATGAGTTCGCTGACTTTTGCGGATCTTGAGCCGCTATCATTGGCATACGATGTCGGGGGAAAGGCTGTCAGATTTCTAAACCCCGAAGGACGTATTCAACTCAAGGCGAACTCTCTCCGGCCGAAAGATCAGCTCGACGTGAGCGTTCTTCGCGACTTTCTCAGCCAGAAAGGACCTTCCTGAATCATGCCCAAAGAGCGCAAAGCAATCATCGTCCACTACGAGCCAGGCTCAGAAAAGGCGACCGACGAACTGAACACGCTGCTCAATGACGAGTGGACCATTGTGACTACCGAAGCCATGGGCGGTGCTGGCGGTGAAAGCCAGAACGAAACCCACTTCGCTGCACTGGTTGTCCTCGAACGTGAGGAAAAGAGGACCGTCGGTGGTTTCGGCAGCATTTCGTAGATAGTTGGTGGCAAAAGACCGAGAGCCGAAATCGCGAGCCACTCGCCAATCAACCTTCACCAATCACTAGCTGCTCCGACCGTGCCCAAACGCACCGACATCAAAAAAATCCTCCTGATTGGCAGCGGACCTATCGTGATCGGGCAGGCGTGTGAGTTCGATTATTCGGGGACGCAGGCGGCTCGCGCGCTTCGAGAAGAAGGGTTCGAGGTCATCCTGGTAAACTCGAACCCGGCCACGATCATGACCGACCCGATGACGGCGGATCGGGTCTACCTGCGTGAACTCACGCCGCAATCCATCAAGAAAATCATTGAGGAAGATCGGCCCGATGCCGTCCTCCCCACTATGGGCGGCCAGACGGCACTCAACCTTGCCGATAAGCTCCATCAGGAAGACTATTGGGGCAAGCAGGGTATTGAAGTTATTGGTGTGGACATCGACGCCATTCACATCACGGAGGACCGGCAGGCGTTCCGCGATCTGATGGAGTCCATAGGGATCGACCAGGCAGCGAGCCGCGTCGCGAAGTCGCTGCTTGAAGCCAAGGAAATTGCGCAGGAATTGGGAGGTGAGCCCATCGTCATTCGCCCCTCGTTCACGTTGGGCGGCGCAGGGGGCGGCATCGTGTGGAATCACGCCGACTTTGATTCCATGGTGACGCGCGGCCTTGAACTGAGCCCTGTTCATGAAGTGCTGATTGAAGAATGCCTTTTTGGATGGAAGGAATTTGAACTCGAACTTCTCCGCGATGCGAAGGACAACGTCGTCATTATCTGCTCCATTGAAAATGTTGATCCGATGGGCGTCCACACGGGCGACTCGGTGACCGTCGCCCCGCAGCAGACGCTCACGGATCAGCAGTACCAAGCCATGCGCGACGTTGCAATCAAGGCCATGCGCTCAATTGGCACATTCGCGGGTGGCTGCAACATTCAGTTCGCCGTGCATCCGCCGACGAGCCGGATGGTCGTGATTGAGATCAACCCCCGCGTCTCACGGTCCTCGGCGTTGGCTTCTAAGGCGACCGGCTATCCGATTGCAAAGGTCGCGGCGCGTTTGGCTGTTGGCTACACGTTGGACGAGCTCACAAACGAGATCACGGGTACGACGTCGGCCTGCTTCGAGCCCGCGCTCGACTATGTGGTCACCAAAATTCCGCGCTTTAATTTTGACAAATTTGAAGGCGTGGACGAGGTGCTAACGACGCAGATGAAGGCCGTCGGCGAAGTCATGAGTATCGGTCGAACGTTCGCAGAGAGCCTACAAAAAGCGTGGCAGAGCCTTGAACAGGGGTATGCCGGTCTTGGCGCTGACCGCGAATTGGAGGATCGCACGGTCGTGCGCGAACGTCTCGTCAAGCCGTACTGGGATCGGATGCTGCACATCCGCGACGCGCTCCGCTTCGGCGCGTCCATCGAGGAAATCGCCGATATCACCAAGGTCGATCCGTGGTTCCTCTACCAGATACGCTCGATGGTTGAAATCGAAAAGCAACTCGAAGCCACTACGCTAAATGATCTTGATCGTGAGCTTTTATTAGAGGCCAAGCAAAGCGGATATTCTGACATCCAGCTTGCCTTCCTGTTGGACGGCGACGTTTCGGCTGAAGACATCCGGCAGAAACGTGCGGCGTTCGAACTTCGTCCAACCTTTCGGGTGGTGGACACCTGCGCGGGCGAGTTCGAGGCGCAGACGCCCTACTTCTACTCGACGTATGACCAAGGCGAAAATGAGTCGGAGCGCAGCGAACGAAAGAAGGTGCTGATACTAGGCTCCGGCCCCAACCGCATTGGCCAGGGGATTGAGTTCGACTACTCCTGTGTCCATGGCGTGCAGGCGGCCCGGCAGATGGGCTTTGAGGCCATCATGATTAACTGCAATCCGGAAACCGTCTCCACCGACTTCGACGTCGCCGACAAGCTTTACTTCGAGCCCGTCTTCTGGGAGCGCGTTAGAGACATTGTCGATTTGGAGCAGCCGGAGGGCGTTATCCTGCAACTAGGTGGGCAGACTGCGCTCAAGCTCGCGACGGACTTCGTCGACTACGGCCTGCCTATTCTGGGAACGTCGTTCGAGAAAATGGACCTCGCCGAGGACCGGGGCAAGTTCAGCCGCGTGCTTAAGGAACTGGAAATTCCCTTCCCGCCGTACGGTATGGCGCGCACAGTTGAGGAGGCGGTAAACGTTTCGGAGTCTATTGGCTACCCTATTCTTGTTCGTCCGAGCTACGTGCTGGGTGGGCAGGGCATGCGCATCGCGATCAACAAGGACGAGGTCGCCGAGTACGTCGCCAATATCCTCACGACGTTTCCGAAGAACGCAATCCTGCTTGATCTCTTTCTTGAAAATGCTGTTGAAATAGACGTGGATTGCCTGGCGGATGGCGACGAGGTTCACATCGCCGGGATCATGCAGCACATCGAGCCCGCCGGCGTCCACTCCGGCGATTCGACCGCCGTGCTGCCGCCGTACGACCTCACGGATGAAGTGCTCGCCACGATCAGGGCCTACGTGACAGATATCGCGACGCACCTTGAAATTCGTGGCATGATGAACACACAACTTGCCGTCAAGGAAAACACGGTCTACGTGATCGAAGCCAACCCGCGTGCCAGTCGAACGGTGCCGTTCGTCGCCAAGGCGACCGGCGTTCCGGTGGCGAACATCGGCGCCAAACTGATGCTCGGCGAAAAGATCGTCGGTTTCCGGGAACGCGGAGAACTGAAGTCCTCGCTCACTGGCTACGCCGTCAAGGAGCCTGTATTTTCGTGGGACAAGTTCCCCGAGGTCAACAAGGAACTGGGTCCCGAGATGAAATCCACCGGCGAGGCCATCGCCTTTGTGGATGACCTCACCGACGAGCATTTCAGCAAGCCCTACGAAATGCGGAATTTGTATCTCAGTCGCTAATATGTCAACCAAGCATCCGCTCGCTGAAGTTTTCGGCTATCCGATAAGTGACTTCTCACCAGAAGCGATCCGTGGCCGAACTCATCGCCTATGCCCGTTCAATAACAAGTCTCCGAACTGCACAAAGTCGAGCATTGAACATCCAATAGGAGTCTGTAGCGTTTTTCACGGCGACAAAACAGCCATCACATGCCCTATTCGTTTCAGGGAGCATTGGCAAATCGCCACGGATGCGGCGGCGTTTTTCTTTGAGCGGGGTGAAAGTTGGGCGGCACTTCCCGAAGTGCGTCTCAACGATATGCACGAAAAATCGGCTGGCAACATAGACCTTGTTCTGGCGTCGTACGATGAGATAGGGCGAGTAACGGGCTATGGCGCACTAGAAGTGCAGTCAGTCTATATCTCGGGGAATATCAGCGTGCCATTCAAACATTACATGGAGTCGCCAGAGTTGCACTTCGATATGGACTGGCGCGGACAAGCCAATTACCCACGACCAGACTATTTATCTTCCTCGCGCAAGCGCCTTGCTCCTCAACTAATCTACAAGGGAGGCATCCTCAATTCATGGGGGCGTAAGATGGGGGTCGCACTGCATCGTGGTTTCTATGATACCTTACCGTCCCTTACACCAGTAGACTATACCGATGCAGATATTGCGTGGTTCGTCTACGACCTTGTACACGAAGAGGCTACGAAGCGGTACCGTTTGGCCACAGCGTTCACAGTCTATACAAAATTTGAGGCTTCCCTGCTAGCAATTACAAGATCTGAGTCTGGTGATGAGAATAGATTTCTACGCCAGTTGCAGAAAAAGCTAGACAATAAATTAGATACTGCATAGACATGAGCATTGTTCGTGATCCTGCAACTCAGTACTCGCTCTTTGGTGGGCTGAGCCTGGAGAAGCCAATCAATATTGCGAAGGTTCCCCATCGAAGCCCGTTTCGGTATCCCGGAGGGAAGACTTGGCTAGTCCCCCGCATTCGTCAATGGCTTGCGTCATTGCCTAAGTCGCCAAGTCACTTTTTAGAGCCATTTGCCGGTGGAGGAATCGTAGCTCTGACGGTCGCGTTTGAGAAGCGGGCGAGTCGGGTTACGGTCGTTGAACTTGACGATGATATCGCAGCCGTCTGGGAGACCATGTTGGCGAAAGATGGAGAGTGGCTTGCTCGTCGAATTGAGACTTTTAAGTTCAGCGAGAACATGGTGCAGGAGGTTTTAGACCGCGAGCCCATGAACAGGAAGGAACATGCCTTCCAAACAATTCTCCGGAATCGGGTTAATCGTGGGGGTATTCTGGCGCCTGGAGCGGGGAGAATTAAGTTTGGCGAGAATGGAAGAGGAATGGCCTCGCGCTGGTATCCTGAGACGATTGCGAAAAGAATCCGCAACATTGCTTTAATAGCAGATCGCATCCGTTTTTTGCATGGTGACGGCCTTCTAGAAATGGCGCGGCATGCAGAAGATCCTGGCACGGTGACTTTCATTGATCCGCCTTACACTGCCGCGGGAAAGAAAGCTGGATCGAGGTTATACCGGCACAGCGAACTTGACCATCGAGCTCTTTTCAATATAGCTACCTCTATGCAAGGAGATATTCTTCTCACCTACGACAACGCAGAAGGTGTCCAATTGTTAGCAAGCAGACGTGGCTTAGCAACCGAGGCCATCGCGATGAAGAGCACTCACCATGCGAGAATGGCAGAGCTTCTGATCGGGCGTGATCTTAGTTGGCTTCAATAAGAGCCCGGAGATGAAATCCACCGGCGAGGCCATCGCCTTTGTGGATGACCTCACCGACGAGCATTTCAGCAAGCCCTACGAGATGCGGAATTTGTATTTGAGTCGATGAGTCGGGCTGATCCCGCTGTGTAAGGCGACGAAACAGAGGCCAACGGACATAGCGTGAATACCCATCGTTATGCCTTTCATCCTACCGCTGATGTTAAAGCGGCGTAACGCCTGCATACGCTACACCGGTCAACTGTGCGATCTCGGGCTTCCACGTTGTCAGGTCGTTGATGTTGAAGCCGTCGAGATGATCGTGACCGCAGGCACGAGCGAGGACTTGCATGAGATGAACCGTGGCCTCGAAATAGTTCGCCAGTTGCCGCGCTGACGAAGCAACCTTGAGCCGCGCTCGGAGATTTGGCTTCTGCGTGGCGATTCCGATCGGGCAGTTGTTCGTGTGGCAGGCGCGCATCCCGACGCATCCTATAGCTTGCAGCGCCGCGTTCGCAACGGCGACGCCATCGGCACCAAGTGCGAGGGCCTTGACGAAGTCCGATTCGGTTCGCAGGCCTCCCGTGATGATGAGCGTGACGCCATCCGCGCCGCGCGTATCCAGGTGACGCCGGGCGCGGGCCAGTGCAGCGAGTGTTGGAACGGAGATGTTGTTCTTGAAGACATCCGGCGCCGCGCCCGTCGCGCCGCCGCGCCCGTCGAGGATGATGTAGTCGGCTGACGCATCAAGGGCAAAATCGATGTCCGCTTCGATGTGCTGCGCGGAAAGCTTGAACCCGATTGGGATGCCGCCGCTTTCTGCACGAACCTCATCGGCGAGGCGGCGGAAGTCCTCGACCGTTATGAGATCCCGGAAGCGCGATGGACTTATCGCGGGAGTCCCCGGTTCGAGGTTGCGCACTTCCGCGATCTTGCCCACTACTTTCTCGCCGGGAAGATGTCCACCCGTGCCCGTCTTGGCACCCTGCCCGCCTTTGAAATGGAACGCCTGGACGTTTCGAACTTTGTCGAGGCGCCATCCAAAACGAGCGGACGCCAGTTCGTAGAAGTACCGCGAGTTGGCGGCCTGTTCCTCGGGAAGCATCCCGCCTTCGCCGGAACAGATCCCCGTCCCAGCCATTTCCGCGCCCATCGCGAGCGCTGTCTTGGACTCTTCGTTGAGTGCGCCATAGCTCATGTCGCTGACGAAAAGCGGGATCGCAAGGCGCAGCGGTTTCTTCGCGTTTGGCCCAATGACGAGCTCGGTGCCGACCGGGGCGTCATCTGCCAGCGGGCGCGTTGCCAGTTGAGCCGTCAGAAGCTGGATGTCATTCCATCGCGGCAGCTCTGTCAGCGGGACGCCCATTGCCGTGACGGCTCCATGGCCACCGATTCCCTTGACGCCTTTCTTCGCAAGCGTCTGGATGTAGCCGTTGAAGGGCTCTTCTTCCGACCCGTGGACATCCGCGTAAAGGCCGAGATACGCTTCGCGGTCATACGGCTGCGGGTTGTCGTCGGCGAAGTCCAGCACCTCGTCTTCATCGACAAAAACCGCGTCCTCACCCAAATCCACCCAGGCATCGAAGCGGTAGAGCGCCTCCTCGTTGTTGTATTCGCTGATGCCCGAATCCAGCCGGTAATCCCAATTGTGGACGCCGCAGATGAGATTTTTGCCTTCGACGTGTCCGTCTGCCAACAGCGCTCCACGGTGAAGACATCGCCCGTAAAAAACTGAAACGTCGTCATCGAAACGGACCACAACGAGGTCAACATCGGCGACCAGGGCATAGGCGGGTTGGCGGTCTTCGAGCTCGCTCCACGTAGCGATTTTGATTGCGGCGGGGGGTTGAAGTTGCATGGATCGCGAGACCGTTGCGGCCTCGTTTAAGTACGGGGAGTGGGCCTCACGATACCTCTTTGATCCGTCACGATGCATGGCAGAATCGGGATGCTGTCCGATTATCTTGCATCTCCCCGAACATTTCCGACTCACCAAATCAAAACGGCCTTGACTCGCTACGCATTCCTCGTCTTTCTGCTTCCATTGGCCCTCGCCTGCGGCGGCGCGGATTCCGAGAGCTCCCAGTCAACTGCGGGAGACGTATCCGGCATCGACTCGCCATCAATCAACCGGACGGGTACGGATTGCCTCGCGGGGACCTGGGAGATGGACGTAGAGGCCTCCTACAACATTGACGCCGTCAACGCCATGATGGATGACGGAGGAGCCGAGATGGCGTTGGAAATGGGCGGTTCAGAGGGCCGCGGCCTTATGACTCTCGGGCGCGATGGCTCGGCCGAATACAAGATGGAGAACCTCGCCGTCGCGATTAACGCCGATTCCCGCATTGGGGCGATGACCGTGACGAACACTATGAATGGTTCGTCGACGGGAAACTATTCTGTCGACGCCGACACGATTCGTTTCGCCAACGGCACGGGAAATATGAGCACGAGCACGAGCGTGACTGTTAACGGACGAGTCGTTAGCAGTACAGCGAGCGACTTCGATAGCGTGTTCGAAACCTCCAACGACAATCTGATGACGTTCGAGTGTGCCGGCGACGTGCTGCAGATTGGCGTCCAGCCAAGTCCCGAAGGCGACGAACTGGTATTCGGGAATTTGCGGTTCGCGCGGACGGGCTGACGCCCCAACAGTACACCTCGGGAGGACGTTTGCTACGGCCGCCCGAACCTCCGCTGTAGCTCATCAATCGCAGCCATGCGGACGTCGCGGTGGGTGGCGAGGAGTTCCATGTCCGGGTTTTCCTCGACGTTGAAGAAGTCGAGGCCTGCTTCGCGGCCGGACACGAGGAAGTCGTTCGTGGCCATGCGGTAGGTGCGGTTGGGGTCGAGCGCCTCGCCCCCAATCATCCACGTTTCGCCATCGCGGGAGACGTTGGCGGTTTGCAGAAACCCGCCCGTTCCCCGGTTGGCCAGGCCTTGCGTCAAAGCTTGCGCGAGGACGGAACCCTTGATGCCCACGGTGAGCACGCTGCCTCCGAACGGCATCACGCGGATGAGGTCGTACTGCGAGACATTTCCGGCGGGAAGCTCGTCATCAATGCGGACCGAACCGCCGTTGAAGACGCCGACATCGGCATCGCCGGACTCGGCTACGAACGAAGCGGCGATGAGCGCACCGAGGTTCGTCTCCTGGTTTCGGATGGTCGATTCGCGCCCATCCAACGCCTCAGTCGTTGTCGTTACGACGGCCCCGGGATCGAAGCCCTGCTCAATGAATCCGGCAAAGGCAATCTCCACCCACGCATCAACGACTGCCGCCACCTCGGGGTCATCCGGGATGGCAGCGGTGACAGGCATCAATTCGGAAGCAAGCGTCAGGTCGCCCGTGCTGGTGTTGTAGGTGAAGCGGTGGATGTAGACGGATCGCGCATTGGCGTCTGCCTTGTAGATCGGAGTGAAGTCGGAGCCACGGTAGACCTCCACGTTCTCGTGTTCGTGCCCCCCCATGATTACGTCGATCTCCGGGATCTCCACAGCCAGCCGCATATCGTCTTCAAGGGCCAGGTGGGTGATTGCGACGATTACATCCGAGTTCGCCGCCACGAAGGGAATGGCATCAGCTAGCTCTCGAATCGCGTCGCTGTACTGCACGTAGTCTTTCGGGTTCGAATCGAGCGTGACGCCGACGAACCCAATCCGGACGGCATCTCCATCGCGATCAGTAAACGTGACAACACGATGAGGCTCTGTCTTCATGAACATCGTCCCGGCAGCATCCGTCACGTTCGTCGAGACCCATTCGAACTCGGATTCTTCCATGCGCTTGAGAAAGTCCTCTTCGTCCAGATCAAACTCGTGATTGCCGAACGTTGCCAGGTCGAGCCCAAGCGCATTCAGAACGGCAACCATCTGCTTGCCTCGCAGGCGTTCGCCATCTACACGTGCCGTCCCCAGCGCCGATGGGCCGAAAAAGTCGCCTGCCATGATGGTGAAGGTGTTTGGGTTCTCGGCCAGGAGCTGCTTCCTGATCGTTGCGACGCGAGCGAGCCCACCCTGGCTTCCACCCGCCACCGGCGTGATCTCGTAGACGTCGTTCAGCTGCAGGATGGTAAACGAGACCTGCGTAGGCGACGTTGCCGTGGACGCCGTGGATTGGATCGAGGAGGTTGACGAGCATCCGGCGAGAAGAACGGCAAACGAGAGCGAGAGAAACCAGCGCATGAAAGGCCAAAGAGGGGTAGGTGAGAGCCGTGAATGTATGGGATTCGCCGATACCGCGCTTCGAACGGATTAAGTTTCTGATCCCGGTTCGCCGCCATTGCCCTATTTTCGCGTTGGTATCACCTTCAAACCAGGCAAATGGCGCACGACGAATCCTATTCCCTGCTTTCACCTTACCTCATGGTTGACAAGGGTGATGAGGCGCTTGAGTTCTACCAAAAGGCTTTCGGCGCCGAAGTGCTCGAAACCTATCCCTACGAGGGTAAGCTAGGCCACGCAACGCTTCGCATTAACGGAGCCGATGTGATGATCTCGGACGAGTTCCCGGAATCATTGACGGGCGTTCAATCTCCGCGAATGTTGGGAGGGACGACCTGTACCGTCTCCCTTAACGTCGACGATGCAGATGGATGGTACAAGCGCGCAATTGAAGCAGGAGCGGAAATTATCCGCGAGCTGACCGACGAATTCTACGGACGCGCGGGCAAGATTCGTGATCCGTACGGGCACACATGGGGGATTGTTGGCCCCGTTCCCAAATAGCTCCGATCGTCGGCAATCAATCGACGCGGTGTCGCTCAAAACTCACTTCCTGTATTCCATCGCGGTTGTGGATGGCCAGGTAGATCGTTAGCTCTTCCGCGAGCCCAGGCAACCCACGTAACCTTCCGCCATGTCTTCACACGCCGCCTTCACCTTCGTCCAGGCGTCCTCGGGCATCGAGGAATACACGCTCACAAAAAACGGCCTGTCGGTGCTTCTCTTGCCCGAAGGCGCCGCACCGGTCGCCACGTTCATGGTCACGTACAGCGTCGGCAGCCGCAACGAGGTCGCCGGGCTTACCGGGGCAACGCACCTCCTGGAGCATTTGATGTTCAAAGGTACAGAGCGCTTCAACAAGGAAAAGGGCACGAGCATTTTCTCGGTCCTCCAGCGCGTCGGCGCGCAGATGAACGCGACGACGTGGTACGACCGCACCAATTACTTTGAGATGGTTCCAAGCGAGCATCTCCCGCTGGCCATCGAGATCGAGGCAGACCGGATGCGGGGCGCGCGCGTGCGCAAGGAAGATCTCGCCGATGAGCGAACCGTTGTCCTCAACGAGCTCGATCGCGGGGAAAACGAGCCGCTCAGGAAACTGCTCCACGCCGTTTTCGCGACCGCGTATTTCGCGCATCCGTACGGTCATCCCGTTATCGGCTGGCGCTCTGATGTTGAAACGGTCACGGCGGAAGGCCTCCGGCATTTCTACGACACGTACTACTGGCCGCAGAACGCGACGGTCTCGGTCATTGGTCAGTTCGACAAAAAAGAAGCGCTTGACCTTATCGAGGCTGGTTTCGGTAGCCTGGCATCGGGTCCGGAGGACCGCGCGGATCTGCGGAAAATGACCACGCGCGAACCGGAGCAGATTGGGGAGCGGCGTGTCGTTGTGAAACAGGCCGGCCAGTTGGGTATGGTGCTGCTGGCATGGAAAGCCCCGGCTGGCCTCGACGCCGACGCGGATTCTCTCGACGTGCTGGGGCAGATTCTTTCCGGTGGAAAGAGCTCGCGTCTATACCGGAAGCTTACGGACGCAGGACTCACCACGCATGCGGGAGCATTTTTCCCGCGCCTCCGGGACCCGAGCTTATTTGCGATCTACGCCATGATGACGCCGACGACGACGCACGAAGAGGTCGAGTCCGCGATGCTCGATGCATTTGCCGAGGTTGCCGAGCAGGGCGTGACCGAGGACGAACTGGCCCGGGCGCGCAGACAAGTTGTTGCGGAAGAGGCGTTTGGGCGAGATGGTCCTCAGTCCGTCGCCGCGCGCCTGAACGAGGCCATTGCCGTCGGCGATTGGAAGCTGTTCACTGAATATCGCCCACGTATTGAGGCGGTGACGGCCGCGAGCATTCAAGAAGCCGCCCGGCGTGTCTTTTCAGAGGACCGTATGACGGTCGGTTGGTACGTTCCGACGAACGGTGAAGGCTGAAAGCAGACGGTCATGGCGCGAAAATATCCTGATGTCCGCGCCCTCGTCGAGCAGGCGACCGTAGCTCTTGACCATTGGGAGGCATCGTTTGGTCCGTTCGAGCGGCATCCTTCGCAAGTGGTGGACGAAGAGCGACTCGGCGCGGCCCTAGAGGAATACCTCGGCCGACTGACGGCACCGCCCGGCGAGTCGGGAGGCAACTATCCGTTCTTCCATCCTCGGTACGCGGGGCAAATGCTGAAGCCGCCGCATCCGGTGGCGGTGGCTGCGTACGCCGCCGCGATGCGCATCAACCCGAACAACCATGCGCTGGACGGTGGTCCGCCGACCGGACAAATGGAGAAGGAAGTCGTCCGCGACCTGGCTGCAATGTTTGGCATGCCCGACGACCACCTTGGGCACCTCACCGGCGGCGGGACCATGGCCAACCTCGAAGCGCTCTTCGTTGCGCGCGAGCTGCACCCCGCGAAAGGCATCGCCTACAGCGCGGATGCCCACTATACGCACGCGAGAATGGCGCAGGTTCTGCGGATGAAAGCCCAGGCCGTGTCGGCGACTCCCGAAGGACGCATTGACCTGAACGCGCTGGAGGACGTGCTGAAAAAAGGCGAGATCGGAACCGTCGTGTTGACCGCCACGACCACAGGGTTAGGCGCGGTCGATCCGATCGCTGATGCGTTGCCTCTGCTTCGCAAGCACGGCGTCCGGCTCCACGTTGATGCGGCGTATGGCGGCTTTTTTACGCTACTTGCGCGGGAACCAAAACTATCTCAGGCTGAAACCCTCCCCCTTTTGGGGGGAGGTCCGCGAAGCGGGGAGGGGGGTGCCACGGACCGAGAGGATGTCCCGTTCACATTCCCCGCCCGTCATTTTCGTGCCATAGCTGAGGCCGATTCCGTCGTGGTCGATCCGCACAAGCATGGCCTCCAGCCGTATGGGTGCGGCTGCGTGCTCTTCCGCGATCCATCCGTCGGGCGATTCTATTCGCATGATTCACCCTACACCTACTTCACGAGCGATGAGCTGCATCTCGGAGAGATCAGCCTCGAATGCTCGCGGCCCGGCGCTACGGCCTGCGCGCTGTGGCTCACGCTGAAGTGCCTCCCCTTGACCGCTGATGATGGCCTTGGGCCGATCCTCGCAGCCGGTCTCCGGGCAGCAGGAAGATGGGGGACGTTGCTGGAAGCGTCCGACATTCTGAAACCGTACACCCAACCAGAGACAGACATCATCACGTATTTCCCCAATGCAGACACCCTTTCGCAGATTGACGCTGCCAGCCAATCCGTTTTCGAGGGTGGTATGGCGGACGAGGCTGATCCTGTTTTCTTGAGTACGTACCGGATGGACGCCGAAAGGATGATAGTTTTGCATCCGGGCCTTCACGCTGACATCTCCAAAACGCGGATTCTCCGGAGTGTGTTGATGAAGCCCGAGCACGAGGATTACGTGGATCGTTTGCATGCCCGTGTGGAGTCGTTGGCGCGGTCTCTACCTTGACGCATGAGCGATTTTGTAATCATCGGTCGCAACCCGGTCCGCGAGGCTCTCGAGCGCGACGACGGGCGTATTGAGAAGGTGCTCCTCCAACAGGGCGTCCACGGAAGCCAGATTGACGCCATCCGCCGTGCAGCAAAATCGGCGAAGGTCCTTGTGCAGATGGTCCCCGAGGTGCGCGTCAACAAGCTTGCGCCCAGGACAACCCACCAGGGAGTGGTGGCGTTCGCGTCCCCGGTTGCCTACATCGATCTCGACGATATGCTCAGCCAGATCGCGGCAAGTTTGGACGCTGTTCGTGAGCAGAAGCCCGTCCTTCTCGCGATGGACGGCATCGAGGATCCCCACAACTACGGCGCAATTTTGCGAAGTGCGGCGGCCTCCGGCGCCTCGGGCGTCATTGTCCCGGAACGGGGCCAGGCTCCTCTCAGCACGATGGCTGTAAAAGCGAGCGCGGGTACGGCACTAGGCATCCCAATCGCGCGCGTCACCAACCTCACCGATGCCCTCATCAACCTGAAGGAGCGGGGCTATTGGGTCATCGGCCTGGATGGGGGCGCTGCCGAGGGATCCCAGGAACGCGCCACGGTTTGGGAGTTCGACTGGGACCGACCTGTCGTTTTAGTTATCGGTGGCGAAGGAAAGGGCATCCGCCCACGCGTTCGCTCGCAATGCGACGTTCTGGTTTCAATCCCTATGGCCGGCGATGTCGAGTCGTTGAATGCTTCCGTAGCCGCCGGGATTGTGCTGTTCGCTGCACGGAAGGGCTAGGCGACCGTACACGTGGACAAGTGCCTCTCCCGTGGTGCAAGTCCGACCAAGCCCGTTCGAATGGCCCGTGAAGGAAGGCGTCCAAAGGAACGATACCGGCAGCGAGTAGTGAGGGTTGGGAACCAACTCCTTCCTCCAATGACCGACGCCTCCAAGAACCCAGTTGCCAAAGAGCTTGCACGCCTGCTGGCGAATAGCTATTTGCTCTATGTAAAGACCCATAATTACCACTGGAACGTAACGGGCCCCAAATTCACCTCCCTGCATGCACTCTTCGAGGCGCAGTACACGGAAATGGCAGCGGCCATAGATGTAATTGCCGAACGTATTCGAGCCGTCGGCGACTTCGCACCCGGCAGCCTTGCGGCCTTCTCTGAGCTCGCAAACATTGAAGAGGAAGAAGGGCATCCCGATGCGAACGAGATGATCCGAAATCTTGCGGCGGACCAGGAAACTATTGTGGAGGCCGCACAAAAGGTTGTTGAGGCGGCGGAGGGAGCGGATGACGTTGCCAGTGCCGATCTGGCTACGCAACGAATAGCGCTTCATCAGAAGAACGCCTGGATGCTTCACAGCCACCTGGAGTAAACCGACACCTATAAAAAACGCCGCCGTGACCTACGTGGTCACGGCGGCGTCCCCTCTGACCGGACAGGTGCGCAGAACCCGTCCGTCTCTCACCCATTCCTGGGGTGTTGGCAAAATCAGCGGCCAGCCGTTGGCCTATTTTCGACCGCGAAGCCCGTACACGATTTTCCGAATCGTGTCGAACTGGAGATAGGGATATTCAGCGCGAAGTTCCTCGATAGCCTCGTAGGCTGGCACCTCACGTTCGCGGAGTGAGCGGAACTCCGCGCGAATCTTGAAATCGCGAACGCCTTTCTCGCTCAGCAACTCGTGCTTCTCCAACAGCGTGTACACATCAGAACTGATGAGCTCGCTAAGTGGGTTTTGGTTCGACATTATTTGCATGGCGCGAAAGGAATGGTGATAGTGGCATTCGTCGGGCGAACTATCCTCCACCCGAATGAACGGTAACAAGCTCCGTTTGGCCGCCCAAGGACTTGTCGCCGAATGGTAGTCAGTCTAGGGCGAATGGACGGTGATCCCGGTCGAGTCGTACAGCCATACATCGGCCAAAACAGCGGGAAAGCCTTCCAATTCTCCGACGAGGCCCTGGACCAGCAAACGCCGCCCAATATCCAGATCAAGCGATTCGGGGAGGATTACCGGAACGGTACCTGTGCCGTCATCCAGAATCAGGTACTGGCCATTGAAGGGCGTCGACACGGCGCCTCCTACCGAAACAACCCTTCCACTGAGGTCCGTCGAATCCAGCAATGCGATGTCTACCGAGCCGAGTGCCGTTCGTTTGGATTCAAGATTCCCTGGCCCGCAGCCGACGACCAGGGCGTAGGCAAGCAACAGACCGGTTGCCCGTCCCTTCATACCTCGATCGTGCCCGACGACTGAGTGGACTTTTCTGGATTCGCAGATGTTCGAATGGCCTTTAGGCTCGTCCCTTGCAAAACCAGACACGCAAAGCCGACGGCGCACATGAGTAGAAGTTGAGCCGCGTGCGAAAAGATGGCATAGGTGGCAGCGGGTGTCTCGGGAACGCCGAGCACATGGACGAGAGTTTGAACGGTGACGTAATGGAACGACCCAGTACCTCCGGGCGATGGGATCGACATGCCTACTGCGCCCACGTTCAGGAGCGCCCACGAATCCAGGGCGTCCAGGTTGTATGCCTCTGAAAAACCAAAGAGGCGAAGCGGCAGATCTGCCATGAGGAGGTAGCAGAACCAGATTCCCAACGTGGAAAAAACCACGCCAGCCCGCCGGCGAACCCGGACCAGCGAAGCGAGCCCGTCCCGAAAGGAAAGCGCGAAGCCAGCCATTTTCCCTTCTTCTCCCGATGCGCGGTCGCGCCACATCGCCCGCGCAAAGAGAACGACCCCGATGAGGAGCCCTGCGAGAATCACAACCATAAGAATCCAGGCCGCAGGTGGGAGTTTGTCGAGGCTTGCGCGAAGGCCTGAAGAGAACATGTCTACGATCTGGACGAGCCTCCCGCTGAACAGGACGGCAACGGTCAAGAGCGCCAGAAGAAGCACGAGGGCATCCAACACCCGCTCGACGACCACGGTGCCGAAGATCCCTGCAAACCGCAGCTTCGTCTGCGAAGCCACGTTGGCCGCGCGCACGAATTCGCCGAGCCTCGGCGCAGCGTAGTTGACCATATAGCCGATCATCAGCGAGCAGAAGGCGAGTCGTAGCGAGATGCGCTCGGATGGTGCTCCGTCTTCGTCGGGAAGCGTTTCCAGCAGCATTTGCCAACGCCAGGCCCGCAGCAGATGGGCGCTCATCGTCGCGACGAAGAGTGGGAGAAGCCACGCGTACGACGCCGTGCGTAGCGCCTCGCCCACCGCAGAGAAATCGACGCCACGCAAAGCCAGAAACAGCAAGCCACCGCCAAGAGCAAAACTGCCCGCGGCGGCGAGAATTTTTTTGTGGCCTGAGGACAAAGTGCGACGTCCGAAAAAAAGCGAGGCCACCGAAATAGCCCCGCTCAAAGATACGGGCGCAGCGATCACACCAAGGCGAACCGGTTGCTACGAGCGTAGGTCGATCACTTCCACGCCGGCTGGGAAGCGGAAGGTAAACGTGTCGCTCGCAAGCCGGGGGTTAAGCCGGACATTGCTCAAATCGAAGGCGAGCGTGGATCCGTTCACGTCGTGTACGCGGACCTTGGTCGGTACGGCATCGTCCGAGCGAACGTAAAGTGTGGCATCACGGACGGAAGTGCCGGCCTCACGAGGCACGAGTGCGAGCACGTCGTGACGAACGCCACTCATCGTTGCCTGCGTTGCGCCCGTCACTCGAAAGACAGCCAGGTAGTTGGTGAAGAGCTGGCCGATGGAAAATCCGAGCTCCTGTTCGTCGTAGTCCTGAACCACCACCTGATTGTCGTTCTGCGAATACGACCATAGCGTGGCCCCGTCAGAAACGAGGACTTGATCCTGCATCTCGATACGGAATGCATCGCCTCGAACGGAAAGCAAACCGCGCAGCGATGCGTCGCCGACGTTCTGGATGAACTCTGCCTGAAGCGAGTTGATAGCACGGTAGCGTTGCTGCAGTCGCTGCGCGACCTCATCCGCTGTCTGAGCCTGAGCCCGTCCTGCAAAGAGGACGGCCAGTGCAATGGAGGCGAGGGCGATTCGCCGGGTAATACGGAGGTGTCGCATCGTAATCATCGATTTCGGCGAGAGCCGCCGGGCTGGGAGACATGCGTAAGGAGGAGACCCAAAGGCCATACCGAAAGAACGCCGAACGGACGTAGCAGACTCATAGACGCCCCGCCCGAAGAAAAGGTATCAGGTTGGCGGCGGCACCGCTCAGGCAGAGAAGGGAGCGGTGGACGGTCGGTTCAGGTCGATACCCTCTTTCTCGTGCCAGCACCAGATTTTCTGGCAGGGAAACTGGTTTTCGTAAAGGGCGCGCCCGACGATTACAGAGTCGACGCCGAGGGGTTCGAGGGACTGGAGCGCCAGCAAATCGCGGTAGCCGGATACGCCTCCCGCGGCGGTAATTCGCGCGGTTGAGAGCTGCGTAGCGAGCTCCCGGTACACGGGAATGTTCGGCCCCGACAGCATGCCCTCCCGCGTAATTCCTGTGTAAACGAACCGTTTTACGCCTCGGCGCTCCATATCGAGCGCGAGGGTCACGGCGTCCATTCCCGCGTCTTGCGTGCGGCCATTCGTGCGGATTCTGCCGTTCTCCGCGTCGATACCTACGACGATGCGGCTGCTCCCGAACAGCTCAACCGCCTCTTCAACTACGTCGGGTCGATGGACGGCCATCGTACCGATCACGACGCGAGACACGCCTGCGCCGAGCAGGACTTCGATGGTCTCCAGCGACCGCACTCCGCCGCCCACCTGGACGGGAATGTCTAGCTCTGCTGCAATTTGGCGGATGCATCTCAGGTTGACGTCTACGCTTCCTTCGTGAGCAGCGTCGAGGTTGGCGAGGTGCAGGACCTTCGCATCCTGAACGCGCCAGAGCTTGGCCATGCGAAGCGGATCGGAGAAATAATCCGTCTCATCTTCTATCCGGCCCTCACGGTGGCGAACGCAGAGACCGTTCCGCAGGTCGATAGCTGGAATGACGAGCATGATGTGGTGGGCTCCCTACTTGTTTGCAACAAACGCCTGGTTGTCCGTCAGGTTTTGTTGGGGCGGCTTAGTTCCTCCGAACGCTTCGTCGCCGTGGCGACCGCGTTGATGAGCATGGTCCGCAACCCGTGGTTTTCGAGATCGGCGACGGCGGCAATGGCAGTTCCGCCCGGCGTTGTGACCTCGTCGCGGAGAATGGCCGGATGGCGGCCGGTTTCGAGAACGAGCTTCGCGGAGCCGTAGACGGTCTGCGCCGCGAGGCGCAACGCCTGTGCTCTGGGAAGTCCCTGCTTTACACCGCCATCGGTAAGGGCTTCGATGATCATGTAAACGTACGCCGGGCCGGAGCCGGAGAGGCCAGTTACCGCGTCCATCATTCCCTCGGGCAGCACTTCCACGGTTCCGACCGCCTCGAAAATGGCGCGAGCGCGGCTCACGTGGATGTCCTCCGCGTAGCGGCCACCGGCAATGGCCGTAGCGCCTTCGTCAACGAGAGCGGGGGTATTTGGCATCGCGCGCACAACGGGGATGTCTTGCCCAAAGGACTCGCGCAGAAATTCTGTAGTGATGCCCGCCAAAATCGAAATGACAAGGGTGTTCGGCGAGAGATGCTCGCGGACCTCCTCGAGAACCTCGCCAACCACTTGCGGTTTGACGGCGAGCATGACAATGTTGGCACCCCGAACGGCCTCCGAATTGTCCGTCGTTGTGATCAAGCCGGGAAACTCCACGCTGAGCGCATCCAGCGCCTCCCTGCTGCGGCGCGTTACGCGGACACTTTCCGGCGCGACATCACCACCACGCAGAAGGCCGCCGAGGAGGGCTCGGCCCATGTTGCCCGCGCCAAGGATGGCGATGGTCTGGTCGGAAAGCATACCGTCTCGAATCGTGAAGCGCAAAGATACCCGACGGCTCGCGCGAACGTACTTCGCGCGTAACTTGGGCGGCTACCCAATTGATCTAACACGAATCCATTCTGCCATGCCTCGCTTCTTCTCCGTTTTGCTTGTCCTTCTGCTCGTCGTGCCTCTGGCCGCATGCGACTCCGGCGACCCGATGGGAACTCAGATCCGCACTGTGTTCATCAGCGATATCGAGATTGAGCGTGCGCCGCTCATGCGGCCTGATGGAAGCGATTGGGACGATGGCATTATCGGCATCGGTGATGAGCCGGACATTTATTTTGATCTCGTCAATGACGACACGGGTTCTATCAATGCGTCAACCTTTGGGGATGACTTTCCCAATGTCGAAAACCAGGATTTCCCGCTGGTTTGGGTGTTTGATCCGGAAATCACGTTCACCCGTTTTACTACCCAGCTCGCCTTTGATATTCTCGACAGCGACGACACGAACAATCCTGTCGAGTCGGATTTTATGGGAAGCACGCAGGCTTTCACCATTCAGCAACTCATTGATTCCGGCGCGCCGAGCCTGTTTACGATTCAAAGTGTCGATGGGCTGATCTCCGTTCGGATCCGGCTTCGATACGCGAGCTAATCCGACTGGTCCGGTTTTGAATTCGAGGGCGGCGCATCGTTGCGGCGCCCTCATTTCGTAGGTTCAGGTTCGTAGCGCGAGTCGTCCTGAGAAACCACGTCATGCCCGAAGTCGCCGCGCTGCCCGAGGCCACCGCCGAGTCGCCCGCCGTTATTGGTGCGCTTCGACAGTATTTCGGATTCGATGAATTGCGAAAGGGCCAGGCCGAGGCCATTCAGTCGATCCTCAAACCCCGCGACACGCTGGTCGTGATGCCGACGGGCGCGGGGAAATCGCTGGTCTACCAGTTGGCGGCGTGCTTGCTACAGGGTGGCGTGGCGGTTGTTATTTCGCCGCTCATCGCATTGATGAAAGACCAGGTCGACGGCCTTACGGCGCGGGGTATTTCCGCGGTCGTGATCAACTCTTCGCAGACGGCGCGCGAGCAGGAGGCCGCTTTGGACATCGTCGCCCGAGGCGGGGTGAGAATTGTTTACGTCGCGCCGGAACGCCTTCGGAGCCCTCGCTTTATGCAAGCCGTCGCGTCTGTCGGCGTGAGCCTGTTGGCCGTCGATGAAGCGCACTGCGTGAGCCAGTGGGGCCACGACTTCCGCCCCGATTACCGCACCATCGCCGACGCGCGGCGACGGATGGGCCGTCCACCGTGCGTCGCCCTCACCGCGACGGCCACGCCAATCGTGCAGGACGACATCGTCGCACAGCTTGACTTGCACGATCCCGCCCGGTTGGTCAGCGGCTTCAACCGCCCGAACCTGTCGTTCATCGTTCGTTCCACGCCGACGCTCAAAGAAAAGCGCTCGGCGCTCAAGGCGTTGTTGGCCGAGCATGAAGGCGAGGGTGGGCTGATCTACGTTTCCACCCGCAAAGAAGCCGATGCCGTGACGAGCTTCATCAGCGGAGAGTGCCGCCGCGCCGTTCGGACGTACCATGCGGGAATGCCCGACGCCGACCGCTCGAATGTGCAGGACGAGTTCATGAGCAGGCGGGTTGATCTGATTGTTGCGACCAATGCGTTTGGGATGGGTGTTGACCGGGCCGATGTGCGGTTTGTTGTGCACTGGTCGATTCCGGGAAACCTGGAATCGTATTACCAGGAGGCGGGAAGGGCAGGCCGGGATGGACTCCCGGCGACGGCCATGATCTTCTACGCCCCGCGCGATCGTAATCTGCGCGAGTGGTTCATCGAGCAAAATGCACCGGACTCCGGAAGTCTCCGCTCGCTGTTCCATGCCGCGCAGCGCCAGGCCCGCGACGGTTTTCTGGATGCGGAGCCGGAGCACTTGATCGAAGCCGCCGATTTGCATCCAGTGGGAGGCCGGGTGGCGTTGGGACTTCTTGAAAAGGTGGGCGCGTTGGAGCGGCTCGACCCCGGCGCTCCCGAGCGATCCTGGCGAATCGGCCCGTGGGATGCCCGCCAGGCCGAGAAAGTCCTGGATGGCGTAGAGCGGCTGCGGAAGACGAAGACCGCCGATCTGGACCGCATGATCGGCTACGCGGAGTCCGGAAGCTGCCGACGTCGGCTCATCCTCGACCACTTTGGAGACACGGCGGAGGCCACGGCCGGCGATTGCTGCGACAACTGCAAGGTCCAGGTGCGGCTGAAGTCGAAGGCACCCGACGTGCTCCCGTCTTTTGGTGATCTGCCGATGCAATCTCGCATCGCAATCGGGCTGCTGGATGCTGTCCAGCGCCTTCCCTGGAATGCGGGCCGGAAGACGCTCGTGAAGATGCTCACGGGCTCGCGAGCCGACGGCATGAAGCGCTACGAACAATCGCCGTACTTCGGGAAGCTCAGCGACAGGCCGCAAACCGAGGTAGACGGCCTCTACAAGCAACTCATCGTGAACGGTTACCTGCGCGTAGCGGGTAGCCCGTATCCCGTGGTTGAGCTAACGCCTCTTGGCGAGCAAGCCATTGCTCACCGCGAGGTTATTGCGCTCGACGGCAATGGCACGCACGAGGTCAGAAGAACGCGCGGCGAAAGGGTCGACGAAGGCGTGCAACTCACTGATGGCAGCCGCGCATTGTTTGAGGATCTCCGCACGTGGCGGACGGCAACAGCGCGCGACCTCGGCGTGCCGCCCTACGTTGTCTTGAGCGACAAGACGTTAACTGCGATCGCGTCTGAGCGTCCGAAGAGCCTGGCGGAACTACTCGGCGTGAAAGGCATCGGCGTGGTAAAGGCGGAGGTTTATGGAAAAGCGATCCTCGCACGGGTGCAGGCCGCGTGAACGAAAAAGGGCCACCCCGTTCTAGGAGCGGCCCTTTCGGAAAAGATCGTAGGTCTCGCGAGCTACTGAATCGGCACTTCCTGCGGAACGCCCGGAGGTGCGGTGCCGCCACCGAGGCCAGCAGCATCAACGGGATCGAGAACGTCAGTCAGTTCGACATCCAGAATGAGTGCCGTCATCGGAGGAACGCGATCATCGCCCGGAGCCGGAAGACCGCCAATCCCGAATGCAAGATCAGCCGGGATAAACAGGCGGCGCGACTCGCCGGGAGCCATGTCCATCAACGCTTCGTTCAGCCCTTCTACGGCAAAGTTTCCAATCACAAGCGGGACGGGTTGATCGGGCGGCGTCGTCATGCCGCGCAGCTCAGTGCCTCCCATCAGTTTGGTCGTGATCTTGACCTGGGCGATGTCGCCTTCAGCAGGTGACTGGCCCTCGCCCGGTTGAAGCACGACGTAGCGAAGGCCAGAATCGGTGGTTTGCAGCCCTTCCGTGCCCTCGAGCGTCGCAAAGAAGGAATCAGAGGCCGCGGTGTTGGCGGCGATTTCGTCGAGGAACGCCTGTGCGCTCGTGTCCTCCGCGGCTTCACGGCGGAGGCTGCGAAGCAGCAGCGTGTCGTCAATCACACGCGAGACGCGGCGGACGGTGAGGGGATCGTAGCGGAGAGAATCGCCGTTCAGCGCTTCACGCACAGCGGCCAGCATGATGTCCATGTCGAGGTCGGCGATAACCGTGCTGTCCATCTGGGTTCGCGCCGCGTCGCCCATTTGGTAGCCAAAGAGGTAGGAGGCTTGTTCCAGAATCGAGCGATCCTGGATATCATCGAGGCTGGTGGTTGGACCGGCCTCATCGTTTCCGCAGCCGACAAAGGCGACCGCGAAAGCGAGGAAAAGAAGGGAAGCGCGGGATTTCATAAAGAGGAGGAAATGTCCGGGAGGGAAGCGCAGAGTGAACAAAATTACCCGCCTCCTATCCGCCTCCGTGTGTGGATTGGGAGGAAAGGAAGTTGAATATGGATCCTATCCAATCCGGGTGGAGCAGATGAAAAGAAACCGGATGTGTCGAGTCGCCAGACTATCGGTCGGTGGCTTTGATACCTTCTGATATCCATATTCACCAGACCGAAAACCCCATGAGCACCACTTCATCGGCGCCTGTACCCTTCGTCGCGCACGCGCCTTCCGTTTCACTGACCGTGAACGATCTCACCAAAAGCCTGGCCTGGTATCAGGATGTCGTGGGTTTTGCCATTGAAGAGAAGTACGAAAACGAAGGAAAGCTGATGGGCGTAGCGCTGAGCGCCGGCGACGCGCGGGTTATGATCGGCCAGGATGACGGAGCCAAGGGATGGGATCGGGTCAAGGGCCAGGGGTTCTCACTCTATCTCACCACGAATCAGGATGTGGACGAAATCGCGAACGGGATCAGGGAACGGGGCGGTGTCCTGGCGTCGGAGCCAGCGGATATGCCCTGGGGCGCGCGCGTATTCCGGTTGCAAGACCCGGACGGGTTTATGCTCGCGATCGCGTCGGTGGCTGCGGACTGACGGGCCTCCGCGAAACTCCTCGGGATTGATCTGCTGCATCGGGCATCCAGATTCCGCCCGGGCTGCCCCCTCTGTCTATTCCGCCGGGAAATACCAAACCCGCTTGATCAGTCCCTCGCGAACTTCATACACAGCAAGCGAAGACTGCCCGCCGACGATCTGCTCCCGGAAAGACACGAAGGCCGGGCCATCCACAGCATCCGTGATTGCTGACTGGACGGCGGGGTGACTGGCGAAATAGCCCACCATTTCCCGACGCAGTTGGTCGGGGCCCTGGATGGCGAGTTCGGCAATTCCGTCATCGTCCACGTAGAAGAGTTCGAAGTCAGGTGCGACCAACGCGGCCATATTCGCAGGATCGTGCCGGTTAAACGCATCAACGAGAGCCTCGGCGACCACGAGAGCGCTGGTCGTGTCGGGTTCCTGAGCGCTCGCGCTTCCCTGCGCGAGCAGTAAGACCACCACGGCGTGCAAAACACCCTTCGAGGCTTTCGCGAAAGCGGATACGCTCCGGTTGCGGTAGAGCTGAAAATCGACCATGTTTTTAGATCGGTTGGGGTTTGGCGTCAATCGCAGCATAACTCCTCCTGGCTTGCCGAGAAGAGGAAGTGGAGGTGTGCGAAGATCCTGGACTTGCGCGGTAGCGAGTTTTCGGCTGGAAGGTCACGTCTAATCCCCCGATCGCGCGGTTATCCACAACGGCTGACTTTCGGATCACACGCCAACCGGCAGTCCGAGGCGCTTGGCGAGATCTGCAAAAGCGCTGGTCAGCTCTCGCGGACGAAACCCCAATTCACTTTCGGCGCGGAGAATAAGCAAGCCGCTATTAAGAGGACGAGGAGCGTCCGGATGCAATTCCGCCGTTTTCGAGGGCACAATCCGGCCGGGGTCGAAACCAAAGATTGGCGCGGCGAGCTTGCACAGGTCGAAGACATTCAACCTCTCGCGCCCGGCAAGATGGTACGTGCCGTCTTTCTCAAACTCGACGATCCGCCGGATGCCGTCCGCAAGATCCGGCGCGTAGGTCGGCGACCGAAACTGATCCGTAGCGGCGAGAAACGAGTTTCCCGCTTTCAGTTCGCGCACCATGAGCGTGGCGATGTTGAGGCGTTTAAGGTCATCCCCGGTTCCAAAGACAAGCGACGTGCGGACCGTCGTCCATTGATTCAGGCCAGAGAGGCGAATGGCATTTTCTGCGGCTTGCTTCGAGCGCCCGTACGCGTTAACCGGCGCGGGGTAATCGTCCTCTGCGTTCGGGCCGTTTTTGCCATCGAAGAGGAAGTCGGTAGAGAGGAGAACAAGGCGTGCGCCGTGGTATTTGCAGAGCCTCGCCATGTTGGCCGTGGCGTCCACGTTGGTCCGCCAGCACGCTTCCTTGTCGTGTTCGCAGGCCTCGACCTTGCTCATGGCTGCGAGATGGACCACCGCCGTCGGCGAGAAGTCGAGAAAGAGTCGCTCGACAGCGGCGTGATTGGTGACGTCGAGCGCTACGTAGCCGCCCGAGCTTCCGCGAAAGCGTTGGACGACCTCTGGCCCGGTCGCCAACACATCTGCTTCACGCCATCTGGCCAGCCTCCGTTGTACGGCCTGGCCAATCAAACCATCAGCGCCGGTGATGAGGATGCGGGGGTATTGCATCAAGCGCCCCGCTTGGCAGCGACAGCCTCGCGCAGCCAGGCCACAATGCCTTCCAGCGATGCGCCCGGCGTGAAGACTTTGCTCACATCGCCGGCCTCAAGCAACGTCTCCGCGTCGTCGTCCGGGATGGTGCCGCCGCCTAACAGAATCACATCATCCATGCCTTGCTCGTTCATCAGTCGGCGGAGTTTCGGAAAGACCGTCATGTGCGCGCCCGAGAGAATCGACACCCCAACGGCGTCGACATCTTCCTGTAACGCGGCTTCCACGACGACCTCGGGCGTCTTTCTCAACCCCGTGTAGATGACCTCCATCCCGGCATCGCGAAGCGCAGATGCGACTACACGTGCGCCACGATCGTGCCCATCAAGGCCCACTTTGGCAACAAGAATGCGAATGGGCCGATCCATGTTGCTCAAGGATAGAATCGAATGCCAAGCGCGGCACCGACGTCGAACTTGGAGTCCGGAGTCAGCCGAAGACGTGGTGTTACCTGACCAAAGAATTCGATGGGACCCGTATAGTAATTGACGGCCGCGTTAAAGCTCAGGCCAAAGGCCGTGTCGGCGTTGTTGCGCGCGCCGATGAAAATGCCCGGGCCGTAAAAATAGCCCACCGGGCTCCCCGGAAAGCGCCGCTCACTAAGGAGCACATGGGCCTGGACGAATACGTAATCGTCAAAGTCCCACTCTGCCGCAAGGTCGAATGCGGTTGGGCCGGTGCGAACCTTCATCGTCAATCCTGTGGGTTCACCAATCTGCCCGCCGATCCCAAAGCTGCCGGGTTGGGCAGAAGCTGGAAGAACGACGGCGAGGAAAACAAATGGAAGGAAGCGAATCATTGGGGGGAGAGTTTATGCGCTGCTAATAGCGGCGATGTGATCGCGGAGGTGTTCGGCGTCGCCCAGGACGAGCCGCCCGGCAAGGATAAGCCGAAGTTCACGCCGTTGCGCCGCCCCCTCAAACCGTTGCAGTTCGTCGTCAGTTTCGGGTTCGATGGGAGGGACCGGAACCGGCGTGCCCGTCGGGTCCAGAGCAACGAACGTGTAAAAGGCGCGGTTGCACTTTCGCCGGTCGCCTTTCGTGTTGTCTTCCGCCCACACGTTGATTTCTGTTTCCATCGAGGTCGTAAACGCGCGATTCACCATGGATTCGAGGATTACGACTTCCCCGAGCCTGATCGCCGACTGAAAGTCCACGCTATCGACACTTGCCGTCACGACCGTTCGATTCGAGTGGCGTTGGGCGGCGATGGCACCGCAGATGTCCATCAGATGCAGGAGCCGCCCGCCCATGAGATTGCCGAACACGTTGGTGTCATTCGGCAGCACCAGCTCATTCATACGGCACTGCGAAACGGTGGGGGACTTGGCCTTCAACGCAGATTCTGAAAGATGAAGGCTCAAGATACTGGCTCCAACGGGGGCTTCAGCATTCGTCTTTCGATCTTCAGAATTAGGGGCTGTTAACGCTTAGCAGGCTGTTGATTTATTCATCCGTTGGCGAGGCGAGCGGATGTTGGTCGAGATCAAGGCGCGAGATCGCAGTCGTATTGGTGATCCGGCGAGATTCTCGCAACGCTGAGATCGAACAAGAGCCGCCGCCGCAGATAGGAGGAATAGTTCAACAGCCTGCTAAGGCATCGGCATGATCGGTTGT
>JBGTDU010000006.1:0-28844 GCA_041748175.1 Rubricoccaceae bacterium | reverse complement strand
GAAGCGCTGTGCCGATGGCGGTTTTGCATCTTCACCGCAGATCCAGATACACGAAGTCTGATACTCCGAATGCGTACCGGTTGTGGTGCAGAACAAAGCAGCTCAATACGGACAGGTCTGCGTTCCAAGGTTGCTTGTTCGGTTTCGACCTTTTGGCCTACCTTAGAAACTCACGCCGACACCCAGCACTTGAACTCACACTCCTTTTTCCAGGGCGAGAGATCATGTGCAGCGAGAAAACTCGTCGTCGATGTCAGAATCAGCTTACCAATCCTCAGCGAATGACTTCGATGCCTTTTTCGAGGCCGTGTATCAAGAACTCCTCAGAATAGCCCGAGCGAAGGGTCTGAATCGGATAACGCCTACGCTAAACTCCACGGCGCTGATTGCAGAGGTCTATCTGAAGCTTCGAGAGGCGACCCAAAAGGAGTGGCGAGAAATTGAGCATGTGAAGGCAGTGGCTGCTCTGGTTATGGTTCAAGTTCTACGCACTTACCTCAGAAAGAAGACGGCTCGGAAACGGGGACAGGGAATCGCTCCTCTCTCCATTCAGCAAGATCCCTTGGCTGAGAACGTGTCTTCTGATGCAAACGTCGAGCTGGAGATTCTGCAGCGCCTCGACTTACTGGACGCTTTGAAAACGGAAGCCCCTCGAAAAATCCGGATCGCCGCCATGCGGTTGTGCGGCTATGAAGTGCCCGAAGTTGCTGATGCCCTCGGTGTGAGTGAGGCGACGGTAAAACGAGATCTGGCCGGGCTCAGAGAAGTCCTGAGCCTCTATATCTCGTTAGACCGGTCTGACAAGAAACGCCCATGATCCTCAGGCTGCAGAATTCGCGTGTGCTAAGTGCGGCTCTCTCAATGCCCGTCTTGAACCCATGCAGGATACCGACATCGATCTTCTGCTCTTACGACATCTGTCCAGGCTTCTCGATCTTCCCGTCGAAGAGCGAGAGGAATACATCGCAACGAATATTGACGACGAGGAGCTAGCTGAGCGTCTCTGGAATGCTCTTGCCAAGACCGGAAGACGGGCTGACGACCCGCTATTGGGTATTCCTGAATCTGCGAGAGGCCGGATCTTCGCAGATGCGTTGCAGAATGAAGGAACTTCAACCCTTCCCTCGTTCGAGCCAGGCGAAATCATTGGCAGGTACGAGGTCCAGTACCTGTCGGGTTCGGGCGGTTCTGGCGAAGTCTACTCAGCAACAGACAGAGAAGCGAACAAGCGGGTTGCGCTGAAGGTCCTCCGAACTGCGAGTGAGGACGAACGTGCCCGGCTTCGCCGCGAATACCGGTTGCTAGCGCGACTGGACCATCCCGGGATCGTGAGATACATGGCTCGGGATGAGACCGACGAGGGAATACCATTCTTCGTAATGGAATACATAGATGGGCAAGCCATCACGGAGTATTGCAGAAATCAGAATTCCACGTTCGAGGATCGAATCGAACTCTTGATTGTCCTCTGCAACGCCGTTCAGCACGCTCATGAAAATCTTGTCGTTCATCGTGACTTAAAGCCAAACAATATTTTTGTAACGAAGGAAGGTGATCTGAAAGTACTGGATTTCGGAATCGGAAAGTCGCTGGAGGATTTTGGAAACCAACGACGAAATCCGGCGAACGAATATGATGGCTCCACCATGTTTCTTGAATCATTTACGCAAGGAGGGAGGCTTACGCCAGCATATGCAGCCCCGGAGCAGCTCAAGGGAGAACCTCCATCGCCATCGACCGATGTGTATGCAATAGGTGTAATTGCTTTCGAATTGTTATCAGGTACTCGCCCATATGAACTGACAGGTCTTTCGATAGAAGAGGGGCTTGTTTTTCTAGAATCGTATCTAATACCCTCTTTGAGTGAGATGGCTAGAAGAAATCCGACGACAAAGGGAAGCCGAGAAGGGAAGCGGAAGGTTCGGAATCTTCGAGGTCAATTCGAAAAAGATCTAGATGCTATAATCCTTAAAGCACTGTCTGTCTCATCAAAAAAACGCTATAGAACGGCGGGAGAGTTTGGTTCGGATCTCGTGGCTCTTGCCAATCGCAGGCCGGTTACGGCCAGACCAAGAACTCGGCGATACAGAACGTCATTGTATATTCGTAGAAATTCAGGCTTGTTAATACTGGTATTAGTTGTAATCCTCTCGGGGCTATTGGGAGTAGCTCGCATTATCCAGGAACGAAATCGGGCCAACGTCGCCGCAATTGAGGCAACTGCTCAAAGGCTCACTGCGGATCAGGCCACGACTTTTCTAGTTGATATGCTGACAGCAGCCGATCCGCAAAATCCAAAGGCACCTTTACGAACCGACACACTAAGTGCGCGAGAGCTTCTGGACCTCGGTACTTCTCGAATCAACGACGTGGCGGCAGGGAATCCAGAGCTCGCCTCGCGCCTGTGGGATGCCGTTGGTCAAGCCTACACTCGGATCGGTGAACTGAGCACAGCCGATTCACTTCTCCGGTTGTCACTTCAAGCAAGGCGTTCAGGAGAAGTAACCGACTCCCTTGCCTATACTCATACGTTGGACTTATTAGCTACCAATCTTCAGCGTCAAAACAGATATGAAGAGGCCGAAGCGCACTTTCGCGACGCCCTGGCGATTCGAATGAGGCATGTCGATGAAGACTCGCCCGGCCAGCTAGACGTGGCTAATCAAGCCAACAATCTTGCTGGCTTGCTGGAAGAGGCGGGCAGGATTGACGCCGCGTTGCATTTCGCAGAAGTGGCGCATGAAATCTATTTGACGCAACCACTAGCTCCGGCGGCGGACAGGCTGTCCATCCAGCATAATCTCGCACTAATGTATAGAAGGGCAGGCCACTATGTGGAGGCTGCAAACCTGCTTCGATATGTGGCGCGATCTCGCGATTCGTTACTCGGAATTCATCCTGACGTTGGAGCGACATACAATGTTTTAGGTGCATTGTACACTGATATCGGCGAGTACGACAGTGCCTCATACGCGATCCGTAGATCGCTTGCGATAGATCGAGAAACTCTCGGGAATGAGCACGAATATGTGGCGGCAGACATGGAGCTGCTCGCGAGCGTACTAATAGAAGCGGGAAAGTTCAGCGAAGCACGAGACACGCTTGAGGAATCAATGCGATTGCGGGTTGCGATCCACGGGTGGGACGACCCTGACACAGCGGTCAGCTTTCGATTGCTCGGTGTCGCTCTTGCTGAACTTGGCGAATACGATGACGCCCGCCGTCTGCTTGAACGCGCGCTTGACATAGAACTGGCATTGGGAGACCGAAGGCGCCATATGTTGGCGAGTACGTACCAAGCAATGGGGCGCCTTGCATTACGTGAGGAGGAAATTGAAAAGGCGGAAGACGACTTCCTTCGGAGTGAATCGATCCGAAGGGATTTCTATGGGCCAAATCATCGCTTAGTGGGAATGGTAGTCCTGGATAGGGCAGAAGCGGCGTTGTTTCGAGGAAACATGCCTCGGGCGAAACGACTAGCCGAAGAGGCACAGGCCATCTTTCGAGCGGTCCAGCTTCCTGAGTCCTATCCGCGTCTAGTCAGAACACGAGAGATAATGTCGTTGTAAGGGCGACGGATCTCGTTGTGCAATTAATGACCCCTTCGGCCATTCGTGGGGCTTACCCACGCCATTTACCCAATCACGCTTTCGTCCCGAAACAATTTGACCGAAATGACTGGGAAGTCAGGCGAGAGAACTCAAACCCATACCACATCAGGTAGCCGTACTTACTAGGTCATATGATAATAATCTAATACATGAAACGTAACGTGGAGCATAGCGGAGTCGAACCGCTGACCTCTACAATGCCATTGTAGCGCTCTACCAGCTGAGCTAATGCCCCGGGATGGCGCGAAAAGTACGGAGCGGTCGGCTGAGGAGTCAATTGAGGGTGTGCAAAGAAGCTTGGTCCTTCCGGATCATTCGGGAGAATGATCGTCGCAGGGGTAGTTTCCATGCATCCTCGCGATCATCCGCTGCTCCGTGGCATCTAACATCCCCATTCACGTCGCCAAGTTCGGCGGCACGTCCGTCGCGACGCCCGAACTTGTTCGGCGCGTGGTGGAGTTGGTTGCTGCGAGCGCTGTCGGGCGCCGTGTCGTCGCGTCCTCCGCGTTCGGCGGTGTGACGGATCGCCTGCTGGACGCCATTGCGGCGGCAAAGAACCCAAGCTTGGACTACGAGGCCATCGTCGCCGAGATTGAAGCGCGCCACGCATTGGCCATTGACGATCTTGCGCCGGAACCGCAAAAAGAGGTGCTGGCTGAAGAACTGGGGTCATTCTGGGTCGAGATCCGCGAGTTGCTGGAAGGTGTTCGTCGGCGTGGAGCCTCCGACGCGCGGACGCAGGATGCGATAGTATCGGCAGGAGAGCGTGCCTCCGTGCCCGTCATCGCCGCCGCCTTTCGGAAGGCGGGATTTAAGGCTATTGCGCTCGATGCCCGCACACTCGTCCGCACCGACGCAGCGCACGGCGAGGCGGTCGTGGACTTTGGAGAATCCAACGCGCTCATCCGCGATGCTTTTGCGACCATCCCCGCCGACACCATCGCGGTCGTTACGGGCTTCATCGGGTCCACAGGGGAAGGCGTAACGACCACGCTGGGCCGTTCCGGTTCAGACTACACGGCGACCGTTCTCGCCGGTGCTCTCGATGCCGACGAGTGCGTGATTTGGACGGACGTAGACGGGGTTCTGTCGGCGGATCCACGGCTCGTGGCCGAGGCCTTCACGCTTCCACGCCTGTCGTATGAGGAGGCCGGGGAGCTCGCGCATTTCGGAGCAAAGGTCCTGCATCCGCGCACGATGCGGCCGCTGCAAGGCAAAGGCATTCTATTGCGGATCAAGAACACGCTGCGGCCCGAGCACCCCGGCACCCTCGTCGGCCCTCAGCGCGAAATGACGCCAAGACGCATCAAGGCGATTTCGTCGGTGCGCGAGGCCGCGCTCATTCGGCTCGTCGGGAACGGCGTCTTCGGCGCACCTCGACTGACCGCGCGCGCGTTTACGGCCCTCGCGGAGGCAAAGATCGATGTCCTCCTCATTGCGCAGGCCTCCAGTGAGGGCAGTCTTTGCTTCGCGGTGAAGGAAGCGACTTCCCAGGAGGCGTTTGACCTCCTCGAACGGACGTTTGCGGTAGAGTGCGGTCGAGGAACGCTTCGCCTCGTTTTAGAAGGCGGCAATGCGGTCATCGCAGCCGTCGGCGATTTCATGCGCGAGGCTCCCGGACTTGCCGGGCGGATGTTTGCGACGCTCGGCCGGGCACACGTGAATGTCCGCGCCATCGCGCAGGGCGCGAGCGAGCACAACATCTCCGCTGTCATCGCGGATGAAGATGCCGAGCTGGCTGTGCAGGCATTGCATGAGTCGTTCGCCCTCCGCCGGACGCGCGCCCACGTATTCGTCATTGGAACGGGTGGCCTGGGTAGGAAGCTGCTCGATCTCCTGCATCGCCAGACGTCGATGTTGCGCGATGAGCACGGCCTGAATCTGCGGCTCGTTGGGCTGGCCGGGAGTCAGCGAATGATTTTCGAGAAGGACGGCCTTCCGTTTGAGGAAGCCCTTTCGAAACTCAATGATGGCCAAACGGCCGATCTGAATGTGATCATCGAAAAGTTGATCGCAGCCCGGCTGGAGCGCCTGATTGTCGTGGACGCGACGCCTTCCGAAGCCGTCGCCGCCCGCCACGCCGAGTTGCTGCGGGCGGGAATCGCGGTCGTTACTCCGAACAAGGCAGCGACGCTGGTTTCTTCCGCCGAGTGGCGCGAGGCTCAACTGGCCGCACGAACCGGGGAAGTACCGTACTTCTACGAAACGACGGTCGGCGCCGGGCTCGGAATCGTGGACACGCTCCGCAATCTCCTTCGGACGGGCGACTCGATAAACGCCATCGAAGGAGTTTTGTCGGGTACGCTGGCCTTCGTTTTCAACTCGATGCGGGACGGTTCGTCGTTTTCGCAGGCCGTGTTGAATGCCCGCGAGCTTGGCTACACGGAGCCCGATCCGCGCGACGACCTCTCGGGAAGTGATGTGGCCCGCAAGCTCGTTGTGCTGGCGCGCGAGATAGGGCTGGATGCGGATCCTTCCGTGGCAACTGTAGAATCGCTTTTCCCCGACGCGCTCCGGGATTTATCCGTTCAGGAGTTCATTCAACGCCTCCCCGAACTCGACGACAGCTGGCGCGCCCGGCTCGCGTCATCCGCCGGACCCCTGCAATATGTAGCGAGATTGAGCAGCGACGGGGCCATCCGGGCTGGAATAGAGCCGATCCCGGTAGCGTCGCCGTTTGCGGAGCTTCAGGGACCGTCTCTTGCCATTGCCTTTCACACGAAGCGCTATTCTCCACAGCCGCTCATCATCCGCGGCCCCGGTGCCAGTGCCGATATTACCGTAGCGGTTTTGCTGGCGGATGTGGTGCGCGCGGCGGAGGTGATGTAGTAGGGATTGGTTGGGGAGATCGTGGGAATCAGCAACGGCCGAGAGACATCGCAGAATGATTCGGCCGAATTGGTAGCTCCGTTTCGCGCTACACTTCTGTGATTAATATTCTCTACTGATACATTTAGAATGTTCAGCACAAGTGAATGCACCAATTATGGAATAGTGATCTCAATGTCATTGGTCACGATATTCGTTGAATTCGATCCTTCCTCATGGCGTGATTCGATGATTTTTCCGTCGAAAATGACTGCGATTTCGACGCCCGCGACGCGACCGGGGGCTTGGACTCTGGCTTGGAGGTACAACTCCACCATTTCGTCGTCTGAGAACGATACCGTTTGGACCCAGGGTAGCGGTTCTTGAAGTAGTCGTTGGACGACGCCCTCCTCGTCCAAGTAGTCGATCATGATCGCCTCATTTGCAGGGTAAACGCCGAAGCCCGAGACTCTGAGTTCATACACGTCGAACGGATTGGAGGGAGGGATTGGTCCCTCGCCGGTGTCCGAACTGTCGCAACCTGCGAGGCCGAGGAGGGCAAGGAGAACGATGTAACGGTGATTAGAAAAGACGTGCACGGGGTTTTTATTTTGTGAGGTGGGAATGTTGCGCTTAAAGTACTCAATTCTCAACGCGTCGGTCCCGGAGCTTTTACAGAACGTGCCTGCGTGGACAGCGGAAGCAACGGTGGGCTTTCAGCAAAATTGTAGGCAGTGGACTGTGGACAGAGTACCGTGGACGTGGAGCAGCGGTTGGTGAACCGCGCGTTTTTTCTCCAACTCCAGAGAGCGCTGGGAAGCACAAATAAAATGACCCAATCAACCATTCATCAGATTATTGTATGAGCGACAAGGCTAGTAGCTTTGAGGAGCTGATGTCTTACAGAGGTGCTTTTAGGCCGCCGCTATTCTCCACAGCCGCTATTCTCCACAGCCGCTCATCATCCGCGGCCCCGGCGCCAGCTCCGATACTACCGCGGCGGTTTTGCTGGCGGATGTGGTGCGCGCGGCGGAGGTGATGTAATGTCGGCAGGGCGTGCTCGCCGAGCCCGCCGAGTAGCCTGGGTCGGTTACATTACGTCATCCCGACTAGCGTTGCGAGGAGGGATCTCCGACGCTATGGTATAAGCACAAGAGTTGGGAAATCCCTCATCCCGTTACGCGGGATAACATTCTGCACACACGCGGCGCACTCCACGATTACGCCGTACCGCCTTCCCCATGAACCTTGCTCTAGTCGGAACAGGCCGCATGGGCCAGGCCGTCGAGGCCGTTGCGGTGGAAAACGGCCACGAGGTTGTCGCGCGGTTTGATATCGATCGGCGACTACTGGACGCCACGGATCCGGAGGCTCTTAATGGCGCCGACGTCTGCATCGATTTCTCGCTTCCAGAGGTCGCGTTGGATCACCTCCACCGCTACTCGTTTTGGGGAGTTGACGCGGTCGTTGGAACGACGGGTTGGTATGACGATCTCCCCAAAGTCAGCGAGTGGGTGGAAGAAGGACAAAACGGCGTCCTGTATGCTCCCAACTTCTCGCTCGGCGTGGCGATTCTCGTTCGCGCATTGCGAGGCGCGCTTCCGCTCCTGAATCAGCTTCCCGACTACGACGCGTGGGTCCACGAAATCCACCACACAGGAAAAGTGGATAGCCCGAGCGGCACAGCAATTCTGCTAGCCAACGAAGTTTTGAATGGCCTGGATCGGAAAGACCGCATCGAGGCGGAAACGCAGCATGGCCCTATCTCATCTGAATCTCTCCACATCACGTCAGTGCGCACCGGTCATGTTTTCGGGGAACACACGGTCGGTTTCGATAGCTCCGTGGATCAGCTCACGTTCACGCACGTTGCGAAGGACCGCCGCGCCTTCGCCTTCGGGGCCGTCAAAGCCGCCGAGTGGGTGAAGGGACGAAAAGGGTTGTTTACTTTGGATGACATGCTTGGCGACAATCGCGTAATGCGTAGTGCGTTTTGAGATCCGACCGCGGTTGATACGAATACGTGCTACGTAATACGAAATATTCCAATCACCACTATGAAACCAGCTCCCTTCCGCGGCACCGCCCCGGCCCTCATCACACCCTTCACGGCGGACAATCAAGTCGACTACGTCGCGCTCCGGCGGGTTATCGATTTTCAGATGGATGGCAGTGACTCGAGTTATCGAGGAATCGATGCGCTCGTTGTGCTCGGAACGACAGGTGAGAATCCTACAATCACACAGGACGAACGGACGCGAATCGTCGAATTTGTCGTCGACCACGTCGCCGGGCGAATCCCCGTCATCGTTGGCTCGGGGACGAACAACACGGCACAGAGCATTGAGTTTTCGAGGCAGGCTGCGGAGTCAGGAGCGGACGGACTGCTCGTTGTTGGGCCGTACTACAACAAGCCAACGCCTGCGGGCGTGGTGGGCCACGTTTCGGCCATTGCCGATGCTACGGACTGTCCCATCATCCTCTACAACGTGCCCGGACGAACGGGGTCCAACCTTTCCGCAGAAACGCAGCTTCGCGTGGCCGAGGAGATCCCGAGCGTCGTTGCGACCAAGGAAGCATCCGGCGATCTCAACCAGATTGCCGATATCCTCGCCCACAGACCGGAAGGTTTCGCGGTCTACTCGGGCGACGACGACCTCACTCTGCCGATGCTCGCCCTCGGTGCCGATGGGCTCGTTTCCGTCTGTGCCAATGCGATTCCCGGAGCCACGAGCGAGATGGTGCGTCGCGGTCTGGCGGGCGACTTCGACGGCGCTCGCGCCCTCCACTTCGAGCTGCTCGACGCCATGCGCGCCAGTTTTTATGAATCCAACCCTGGCCCCATCAAGGCCGTGATGGCCGAAATGGGGCTGATCGAAGAGCATGTGCGAATGCCTATGGCTCCGGTTGCAGAGGCGACGCGGGAGCGGGTGCTGAAGGCGTACCAGAACCATATTGGCGTGGCGAGGGATTCCGTAGCGACGTAGCACGCTACGTCGTCATGGACCGACGTCGCAAACGCGAGACGTTGCATCGAGAAGCGATCACGCCGACGTTGCATGAAACGTCGCTACCCATTTTCCGCCTATGCCTGACCTCAACGAAATCCGCGAATCAATCGATCGCCACGCCCGGCAGTCGACGGACGACCTCGACCGCGCCTCCGCTCGTGAGGCTTTTGATGCCCTGCTCTTGGCGCTCGAATCCGGCGAGGCCCGTTCTGCGGAACGTGGTGATGATGGAATCTGGCGAGCCAACGCGTGGGTCAAGCAGGGCATCCTACTTGGGTTCCGGCTCGGTGAAATCAACCAATACACAACCGGCGTCTTCTCGTTCTTCGACAAGGACACCTTCCCGGCGCGGCAGTTTGAATCGAGCGACGGCGTGCGCATCGTCCCCGGCGGCTCTACGATTCGGCGTGGCGCTTACGTTTCCAGCGGGGTCGTGTGCATGCCGCCGATGTACATCAATGTTGGCGCGTACGTCGATGAGGGTACGATGGTAGACAGCCACGCACTCGTCGGGAGCTGCGCGCAGATCGGGAAGCGGGTACACCTCTCGGCTGCGGCGCAGGTGGGCGGCGTGCTGGAGCCCATCGGGGCCGTACCCGTCGTGGTTGAAGACGACGTATTCGTTGGCGGTGGTTGTGGGATCTACGAAGGCTGCGTCGTCCGGAAACGCGCCGTCCTGGCCTCCGGCGTCATGCTTACGCGATCCACGCGCGTTTACGACCTCGTGAATGAAACCATTCTTCGGTCATCCCCGGAGAGAGCGCTGGAGATTCCAGCCCGGGCTGTCGTGGTGCCAGGGTCGCGTGCAGTGGACTCCGACTTTGGCCGGAAGCACGGCCTGAATCTCTCGGCCCCGTGCATTGTCAAATACCGCGATGCCTCAACGGACGCCTCGACGACATTGGAGGATGCGTTGCGCTGATTGGAGCCAACTAGCCAAATAGGGAGGTAGGCAGGTACGACGGCGGGATATGAGTGGTAGACAGAAGCGCAACACGCTATTTGGCGATCCCGCCAACGCCCCAATTACCCAACTAACCACCTGGCCAACTCCCCCTTACCTTGACCGATACAACGCCCCGACAAGTGCCACCAGGGCCGTGTAAAGGGCCGATCCAAACCACAAGCCGGTAATCAGGAAGGTCGTCCGCGTTTGGTTATTCAGCGCGAGGATGATCACCATCAGGCCATTGTGTACGATAGCGACGAGAAGCGCCCCGACGAATGTTCCCAACGGACTGACGCGGATGTTCTCGCGCTGCTCGGTCTGGAAAAAGCCAATCCCGAAGCCGAGAAGTGTCTTCAACAACATGAAGAGTCCAAACGGTGTACCCGGCGTCACGATGTCCATCAGCAGGCCCGCCGTGAACCCGGTCACCGTACCCGCCAGTCTGCCGTAGCGCACGGCAACGAACGCGACGTAGATCAACACCACGTCCGCAAACGTACCCCAAAGCCGGAGGTGGTTGAAGACGAGCCACTGCAGCAAGACCACGCCGAGGCCAATCAGAACCCGGCGGAAAACGTGCGGCATAGGTATGGAAGGGTGGGAGGCAACGCGCGGAAACTACGGAGGAGAGATTGGGGATTTCGGATTTGGGATTTCGGACTTGGGGATTTCGGATTTCGGGATTTCGGATTTCGGATATGGGGTATCGGGCCTTTTTGTCTATCCCTTGTATCCGGCTCACCGTCCTCGGTACGCCATTCATGGTCCATCGCTCACTGTCCACCGTAGCCCGTCCAGGTTCGTCGCTCACCCTTCTCATCCCGTCAATCCTCGTCGGCGGGCACCCTTTGCCCGGTTGCCAGGGCGCGCACAATTCGATCGGTCGCTCCGGCGATTGCACTGCCGCCTGTCGTGTAGTTGTTGGCGATGACTGAAAAAGCGAGGCGCCGACCACCGGGCCCGGTCACATAGCCGGAAAGCGCTCTCACGTACTCCAGTGATCCGGTTTTGCCGCGCATCGGCACACCTTGAAGGCGACTTCGGAGTGTGGAGCCCGAGCCTCCGCCTTCGGGCAGGGAGTTGTAGAATGCCTGGCCCGCGGCGTGCCGGTTCATGTATTCGAGGAGGCCCACGATGGATTCGGGCGTCACCATATCTTTCCGAGAGAGGCCCGAGCCGTCACGGATCGAGAGCCCCTCAGTCTCGACGCCTGCCCGATTGAGGAAGGCAATCACCCGATCTGCCCCACCTCCGGTCGTTCCGGCGGTTGAAAACGAGCGGAAGACCTGCTCCGCATAGAAGTTGTCGCTGTGGCGATTGATCCGACGAATAATTTCCGCCATGGGCGGCGAGATGTGGATGAGCAGCGGCTCGCCATTGTCGTAATCAGGCGCGGTAATGAGGTCATCGATATCGAACAGAGCGGCGTCGACCGTGATGCCTTCGGCCTCCAATGCGTCGCGAAATGCGTGAAGCGTGAACCGTGTCGGGTTCTCGATCGGAATGCGTAGCGTTCCCCGATAACTCGAGGAGACACGGCCCGTCAGTTCGATCGTGTTCGTTCCTACCTGCCGATCCACGCGAAACGGACCGCCGCCCCGACGACCGGAGCCAATCTGGTTGCGGATGTCCACGTAGCCGCTTGGTTCGGACGAGACGCGCGCCCCGCCACCTCCCCCCGAAACTGAGAGCTCGACGAGGTTGTCGTGATACGACAGGCCGCCGGCCCCGGACGCGTAGTCTTCCGTCGCGATGTGTCGGATGTCCCATCCTTCGGCGTAGGGGATGTCTTCAAAAATGTCGTCATCCCCAATAATGCGGCCTTCGATGCGCTGCACGCCGGTTTCGCGCAGCTCGCGCGCCCACGTTTCCAAGGGATCTCCATCTTCGTGACGGCTACCGAACGTGGGATCTCCCGAACCCTTGATGACGAGGTCGCCGCTTAGGCTGCTTCCGCGCGTTGAGCCGTCGAAGTAGAGGCGCGTGATATACCGATGGGTTGGGCCGAGAGCATCGAGCGCCGTGGCCGTGGTGAACAGCTTCAGGTTGGACGCCGGCAACAGGTTCTTGTCGGCGTTGCGACTGAAGACAACCCGCCCCGTTTCCAGGTCGCGTACATAAATCCCCCAAATGGCCGACGGAAGATCATCTTCTGCCAAAATCTCTTCGATGGCCTGTTGCGTACTTGCCTCCAGATCCGAGCCCACGTCGGCGGCGGAAGACTGAACGCCGAGGCCGACGATCGAGGCTACGAGGAGGCAGAGGGGGGCGATAAGTGCCAGGAGGGCGCGGCGGCTACGCATTGGTTTGGATGGCCGGGGGGAGGCGATAGTAGGAAACTACGCGGGTGGGCGTGGCCTCTCCCATGGGTTCCGACGAAAAAGCTCAGCTTATATTGTGCGCCCTTCAAAGCAGATTTCATGGCGCAGCGAACGTCATCGAAAAAATCGAACGCAAAGAGCGCCAGAATCCCGACTGGCCGCCGCCAAGCCGCGGCGCAGATGGTCTTCGGGCGAAAGAACTACATCATGCTGCTTGTCAGCGTAGGGTTGATTTTCCTGGGCTATGTAGTCATGGCTCTCGACAATGGGCGTGGTCTCACGGAACGGGGCGACCACATCTCGTTGTATAGCCCGATATCACTTATCGTGTCGCCGATGATTCTCCTTGCTGGTTACATGGGGATCGTTGTTGCCATTCTTTGGCGGGAAAAGAAGGCCGACGATGAGCCGAAAGACGCTTGATGTCAACTCCCGCAAAGAAGCCGACTCCTATGCTCCGCCATTTTTTCGTGCTGCTTGCCTCGCTAATGGCCATTGGCTGTGGATCAGGAGAGGGTGTTCCGGCTGAAGACGCCACACACGTTGTGGATTCCTCCGCGTCGCCAACCTCGGAGGGAGAGACCCAAGACGTTGAGATTGAGGATGTGGCCGCGTTCTTCGCGCGGTTCAAATCCACCGTGCGGGCCAACGACGCCGAGGCCGTCGCCAACATGGCAGCATTTCCGTTGGCCGGGATGACGCGCGAACAGTTCCTCGACGAATCCTACACCGCCACGTTCGGAGAAGGCGGGTTCAGGGACAGGCTCCTCGCGGCCTCGCCAGCGGCGCTAGTGGACCAAGGTGAAGGTAGGTACTCTTTCTCAGCGAATGTCACAGGCGATTGCGGTGCCGAGGAATTCGATTGCGAATCCGCCGCCGTGTTCTACTTCGCTCGGAACGCCGAGGGTCACTGGCGCCTGGTAGATATCCTGTATGCCGGATAGATGACGCAGGTCTGACCGGGAAGAAGGGGTAGGCTCGGGGACAGTCAGCGCCGGGTGGGCACCCGTCCGGGAAGCCGTGTCGCGGCTATGGCATACACCATTTCCACACACGAAATACGGGCTATTGGGGGCGGGGAGCGGTATTTTGGTCAATTCGCGTGGAACAACTGGCATCCTAGACTGACGGTTCATGGCTGAGACCCGGATCATTCCGATCAACATCGAGGAAGAGATGAAGTCGAGTTACATCGACTACTCGATGTCGGTCATTGTGAGCCGCGCGTTGCCGGATGTGCGTGATGGGCTGAAGCCCGTTCAGCGGCGTGTGCTGTTTGGGATGAACGAGCTCGGCGTCGGCGCGGGAAGGCAGCACCGCAAGAGTGCGCGCATCGTCGGCGACGTGATGGGCAAGTACCACCCGCACGGCGACAGCGCCATCTACGACACACTCGTGCGGATGGCCCAGCCTTTCGCCATGCGCGCGCCACATGTAGACGGCCAGGGAAACTTCGGCTCGGTTGATGGTGACGCGGCGGCGGCGATGCGGTATACGGAAGCCCGGCTGACCCGCATTGCCGAAGAGATGCTGCGCGACATCGACAAAGAGACGGTCGACTGGGAGCCCAACTTCGATGGGTCGCTCAACGAACCTACGGTGCTTCCGTCCGCACTTCCGAACCTTCTCCTCAACGGTGCCTCGGGCATTGCCGTTGGGATGGCCACCAATATCCCTCCACACAACCTCGGCGAGCTGGTCGATGGCATCGTCGCCTATATCGACGACCCGACCATCGACACCGATGGGCTGATGGAGTACATCAAAGCGCCCGACTTTCCGACGGGCGGCACGATATACGGCTACGCGGGCGTTCGCGACGCCTTCAGAACCGGGCGCGGGCGCGTCGTCATCCGCGCGAAGATGCACGAAGAAGTTCTGCGCGGCGATCGGCAGGCTCTGATCGTTACGGAGATTCCTTACCAGGTCAACAAGAGTTCGCTGGTTGAGAAAATCGCCTTCGCGGTCCGCGACAAGAAGGTGGAGGGCGTTTCTGATCTCCGCGACGAAAGCGACCGCGAGGGCATGCGCATCGTCATTGAGCTCAAGCGCGACGCGGTTACCGCGGTTACCCAAAATCAGCTGTACAAGTTCACGCAGTTGCAGCAATCGTTTGGCGTGAACGTGGTCGCATTGGTCAACGGGCGGCCAAAGACGCTGACGCTGCAAGAGATGGTGCGCCACTACGTGGACCACAGGCACGAGGTCGTCACTAGGCGGACGCAGTTTGAACTGCGCAAGGCAGAAGAGCGGGCGCACATTCTGGAGGGCCTGACGCTCGCCCTCGACCATCTCGACGAAGTAATTGCCATCATTCGGCAATCTCCAGACACGGAGTCCGCCAAGCAGAACCTGATGGCTGGTGTCTATCCGCAGAAATTGACGCCGGCGCAGCGCGAACGCCTCGGGCTCCCGGAGAAATCACCGATTGAGCAGACGGGGCCGCGTGAAGCGCCCGCCACGGCGGTTGACCGCCCGGACTTCGTTCCCCAACCGTGGCTCTCGGAGGCCCAGGCCGACGCTATTCTCGCCCTGCGGCTCTCGCGCCTCACGGGCATGGAGCAAGGCAAGATTCAGGCGGAGTACGCGGAGGTGCTGATGGAGATCGAGCGACTCAAATCAATCCTTGGTTCCGAAACGCTGCTTATGCAGATCATCAAGGATGAGCTGCTGGAGATCAGTGCGAAGTTCGCCGACGAGCGCCGGTCGGAAATCGACTTCATAGGCGGCGGCGAAATTGATCTGGAGGACTTGATTGAGGACGAGCATGTCGTCGTGACCATCACCCATCAGGGGCTCATCAAGCGCACATCGACGGATGAGTACCGCACGCAGGGCCGCGGCGGTCGTGGACATCGCGGAACGGGGACGCGCGAGGAGGATTTTGTCGAGCACCTCTTTACTGCCTCCGCGCACGACCACCTCCTGTTCTTTACCGATCACGGCCAATGCTATTGGCTTCGTGTTTATCAGGTGCCTGAGGGCAGCCGAACAGGCAAGGGCCGGTCGATCCGCAACCTCATCCACATTGGGCCGGAGGACAGGATTCGGGCGGTATTGGCGGTGAAGAAGGAGGAGTTCGGAGACCAGGCCTTCCTCAACAACCACTTCGTTTTCATGGCGACGAAGAAGGGGCAGGTGAAGAAGACCGCGCTCGAGGCTTTCTCGCGCAGGCGCGCCGACGGCATCATCGCCATCGATATCGTGGACGGCGATCAGCTCATCGCGGCGTGGCTGACAGACGGCGACACGGACATCATGCTCGGTTCCTCTGGAGGCCGTGCGATACGTTTCAATGGCTCCGATGTCCGCCCCATGGGCCGCAAGACGCGCGGCGTTCGTGGCATGAGGCTGAAGAAGGACGAAAGCGTAATTGGGATGGTTGCCGTCAGACGGGAGGGCGTGCACGTGCTCACGATTTCGTCGAATGGCTATGGCAAACGGACGGACCTCAACGAATACCGCGTCCAATCGCGTGGTGGGCAGGGCATCCTGACTCAGAAAACGACGGCCAAAACGGGCGACCTCGTCGCGCTGAAGAGTGTGGTGGAGGACGATGAACTGATGATCGCGACGGAGGCTGGGTTGATGATTCGGATGTCCGTTGGCAGCATTTCGACGTACGGCCGCAACACGCAGGGCGTCCGCGTCATCAACCTGAAAGGCGACGATGCAATCGCCGACGTGACCCGGATGATTGTTGAGGACGGCGTGGACGACGCGTAGGGGCAAAACAACTCTCGCCCCAGCGCCTCACTCGGAAATATCCGCAGAGCGTAGCGACCTATCTCAATCGTCCACGGCCTGGCTTGCTGGCTCAAAAGGAGGAATCCCTGACGTGTGGATCTCAACAGCCTACCAGACAGGTGGAGGCGAGAAAGGTTTAGCAGGATCCTGCTAGCCAGGCAAAGGCACCTCCTGCATCGCTCCGCGTCTTACCCTCTCCTCCGTTCCTCCCTCATCAGTTCCGCCCAGACCCATGTACGTCCGAGAGATCATGACCGAAAATCCCGCCTGTTGCACCGAGAACACGACCATTCAGGAGGCGGCGCAGATGATGGCCGAGTGCGACTGCGGAGCGGTCCCCGTAATCGAGAGCACAGAAGTAAAGCGGCCGATTGGCATGGTAACCGACCGCGACATCACCGTCCGCCTTGTAGCGCGTGGCCAGAACCCTATCGAGATGACCGTCGCCGATGCGATGACCGAACAGGCCATCACGATCAAAGCGGACGCCGACGTGGAGGAGGCCGCCAGACTCATGAAGGAGCACCAGCTCCGCCGACTCGTGGTCGTGGATGAAGACGAGGCTGTCGTCGGGATCCTCGCCCAGGCCGACCTCGCACGGATGGGCTTCGAGCTCCGGACGGGTGAAGTCGTTGAAGCTATCTCAAAGGAGGCGTCGATGGCCTGATGGCCGGTGTTCGCGGGAGCGGCACCGTGCATCCCGCCGCGGGCGACACCGCATTAGCACGATCCTGCTATGAATCTCCGCTCAAAGCAGCGATAGTTTGATTTACGTTTATCGGTGCCGGCAAGACTACAGAATGGACACCCGGTGCTCGTCCGATCCCCGACCACAAGAAAAACCGCCATGATGCTCAACACGCTCGCCGATCTGTACGTCGAACAGCTCCGCGATCTCTACGATGCCGAACAGCAGCTTGTCGAGGCTCTGCCCAAAATGGCGGACGCCGCCAACGATGGTGAGTTGGCTCGCGCCTTCCACGACCACCTCGACAAAACCCGACGACACGTTCGCCGCCTTGAGCAGGTCTTCGACCAATTGGGAGAGAGCCCAAATGGCAAGAGTTGCAAGGCGATGCAGGGCTTGATAAAGGAGAGCGAAGGCTTGATGAGCCAAGCCAGCCGCTTGTTTGGCCAGGACGCCGACCCCGCGGTGTTGGACGCCGGGCTCATCGCGCATGCGCAGCGCATCGAGCACTACGAGATTGCCGGATATGGCACCGTGTGCACGTATGCCGAAACGCTAGGCCGCAACGACGACCACGATCTACTCGGCCTGACGTTAGACGAGGAAAAGGCCGCTGACGACTCGCTCACGCTCCTGGCCAAGCAGTTTATCAACGTCCAGGCGGCCGTTGCTTGACGATGCTCCGGGCCGTTCGCATTCCTCCCGACCATCCCATTCGCCCTCTCCCTTCGCCCCGTGATTTTCCTCGCTTGGTGTGGCGCTCGCAGTGATTAAAACCGTCGGTTCCCTCCTCTTTTGCCGACGGTGAGCGCCATGCCAGGCAAGGATCGGTGCACAAGAACCACGCTCGCTCCGGATTCCCTTCCGCTGTAACGTCGGGCATGCTCCTCAATCCCATGCCCTACGACACCCAATCAGAGCTTCCGGACTCAGTCAAGAATAGTCCGCCGAAGCACGCCCAGGAGATCTACCAGGCGGCCTTTAACAACGCCTGGGACGAATACAAAAACCCGGACGAGCGTAGGGATCCCGAGGATTCGCGCGAGGAAACTGCTCACAGGGTAGCGTGGGAGGCGGTAAAGAATTCCTACGAAAAGAATGGGGAATCCTGGCGCAAAACAATGAATAAAACGACCTATGCCTAACACTTCTGCCGCATAAGAAGTGCTCCCGCTGTTTATCTCCCTTCCACCGTTGACCCGGCGCTCGCCGCCGCCCCTCAACATTTCTGCAAGAGGGCTCGCCATGCCGATCTCGACACTCTCCGGGCTCTATATCGACCAACTCCGCGATGTCTATGATGCGAGGCAACAGCTCGTCCGGGTTTTCCCGATGATGGCCGATGCCGCGAACGACGCGAGGCTGGGCCACGCCTTTCGCGACCAAGCGGCCAGGACGCGAAGCCACATAAAGCACCTGAAACAGATTTTCCGCAGCCTGAAGGAGAAACCATCCGGCCGGGAATGCACGGTTGTCCGCGGACTCGTCGAAGAATTTGAAGACGAGACAATGGTAAGAGGTGTCGATGGTCGCTATTCCGTCGATCGAGACGTCGCTGTGCCCGACGGAGCTCTCATCTCACACGCCTGGCGGATCGAGCGCTACATCGTCACCGCCTGTCACACGATCTGTACCTACGCGGAAATGCTAAACCGGCTCGATGACCTGGCTCTTCTCAAGCAGACACGCCTCGACGATCAGCACGCTCACGACGCGCTAATGCGTCTGATGGTCGGGCCCACCGAGAGCGAGGCTGCGATGCAACTGGAAAGGGCGCAGACGCCTTTCAGCGCCGCATTCCGTTCTCCGACTGTTCGACGCGCCCCTCTGTACCCCATGCAGTAGCGAGGCGTTGATTTTGCGATCCATTGCATACCGGACCAATCTCCCTGTCGGCTTTCCCCTCGAGGCTACGATGCAACAGACACGCAGCACCCTGATTCTCTCCCTCTTCGCTCTCGGTTTGCTCCCGGCTTGCGAGACAGAGAGGTCGCAGGGTGAAATCTATGAAGAGGACGTTTTGCCACCGAAGGACTCTCTGAGTGTAGGGGACGATATCGGTTTGACCGCATTCGCGCAGATCCGTCCGCTGGGCGGGAGCGGCATTTCCGGAACCGTCACCTTCGCCGAGAGCGATGTCGGCGTCGCGCTAAATGGTAACATCCGCGGGCTCAACCCCGGCAAACATGGCTTCCATGTGCATGAAGGAACGAGCTGCGCTGAGGCAGGCGGTCATTTCGATCCAACAGCGATGGAGCACGGAGCGCCGAGCGACACCATGCGGCATGTCGGCGACCTCGGCAATCTGGAGGCCGCGGCAGACAGCATAGCCTGGGCTACCGGCACCTTCGAGACTATCTCGCTCGACGGCCCCAACTCGATCGTCGGGCATGCGCTGATCATCCATCAAGGAGAGGACGACCTCACCTCCCAGCCCTCGGGCGACTCGGGCCCGGAGGTCGGCTGCGGAATTATCGAAAACAGGGAATAGCTACTATGGGCGGTATTCCCTTCCTGCCGTGCGGACTCTCCGACGATAGAAAACAGCTAGGCCGCGACGCTTTCAGCCAGGCTATCGAAAAGACCGCCTGAGGTGAGACGACCTCCGCCCAGGTCTAACAGGCTGTTGATTTATTCCCCCTGTCTGCGGCGGCGGCTCTTGATCGATCTCAGCGTTGCGAGAATCTCGCCGGATCCCCAATACGACTGCGATCTCGCGCCTTGATCTCGACCAAGATTCGCTCGCCTCGCCAACGGATGAATAAATCAACAGCCTGCTAACAGAGCTTGCCGAGGAATCCATTTGCCGCCGAGCGTCGAGTCGGATGCGGCCTCTCCGCCTGAGTCCGCTGCGAGCTACATGACAACACGGCCGCAAACCCACCTCCTCCGTGCCCTACCGACGAAGCCTGGGAGCTGGGAGATCCCTCACTTCGTTTCGGGATGACATGATCGACGTACTGAATCGACGTACTGAAGCGGGAATTGAACAGTCCCGCTCACCGGGGGTGCCGATGCCGGGAGGCAGCATCTCAACGACGAGGCCGAACGCCCGGATTTCTCTGAACGCCCGCCCGATCTCTGACATCCGAAATCCCAAATCCCAAATCCCAAATCCCAAATCCGATATCCCAAATCCGACATCCGAAACCCCGCGGCATCACGTCGTCAACGCTCGGTGCGCTAGATTCCGGGATGAAACGTACCCAGCCCCGCGCCGACAACGACGGCCCCAAAAAGCAAGAGGACGCCCTTTTTGTGGTGGGGCTGGGCGCATCGGCCGGGGGCGTTGAGGCGCTGAAGGCTTTCTTCGCGGGGCTCTCGGGGACTGAAGGCATGGCCTTCGTCGTCGTCCTCCACCTCGCGCCGGACAAAGAGAGCCTGTTGGCGGAGGTCCTCCAGAGCGACCTGCCCCTCCCGGTCACGCAGGTAACGGAGGCTGTGGCCATCGAGCCCGGCCACGTCTATGTCATCCCGCCCAACAAGAACCTCGTTGCCGCGGGCACCCAACTCCTCCTCGAGGACATTCAGGAGGAACGCCGACTGAGGCGGCCCATCGACCACTTCTTCCGAACGCTGGCCGAGGCCTACGGGGACCACGCCATCGGCATCGTGCTCTCGGGGACGGGCGCGAACGGCACGGTGGGCGTCCGGCGCATCCGCGAGATGGACGGGTTCGTGCTCGCCCAGGACCCGGACGACGCCCAGTTCGACGAGATGCCCCGGAGCGCTATCTCCTCGGGCGTGGTTGATTTCATCGGGACGGCGGGCGCGCTCGCGGCCGAGGTGGTGGCGTACGCCAATCGCCGCCGCCACCTCCGGCTTCCCGATTCAACGGAAGCGCTGGAAGACGATTCGGTAAGGGCGCTCCAGCACGTTCTGGCCGTCCTGCGCGCACGAACCGGCCACGACTTCGCCCACTACAAACGCGCGACGGTGCTCCGCCGCCTCGACCGCCGCCTCCACGTTACCGGTTCCGACTCCCTGGAAGCCTACCTGCACCACATCCAGGAGGACCCGACCGAGGCAGGTGCGCTCCTGGCTGACCTCCTCATCTCCGTCACCCACTTCTTTCGCGATCCTGAAGCCTTTGCCGTCCTGGAGCGGGATGGCATCCCCGGCCTGTTCGTCGGGAAAGAGGCCACTGATGAGGTCCGCGCATGGGTGGTGGGCTGCGCGACGGGCGAGGAAGCGTATTCCCTGGCGATGCTGCTTCTGGAGCACGCCGCGACGATACCCGAGGCCCCGCGCATCCAGGTGTTTGCGACCGACCTGAGTGAAGCCGCCGTCCAGAAAGCTCGCGCGGGCACCTATCCCGAGTCCATTGAGGCCGACGTGAGCGCCCAGCGGCTTCGGCGGTTTTTCGTCCACGAGAACGGGCACTACCGCGCCAGCGAGCCGCTGCGCGAAGCCGTGCTGTTCACCCCGCACAGCCCGCTCAAGGACCCGCCGTTTTCGCGGCTGGACCTCGTCTCATGCCGCAACCTGCTGATCTACCTCCAGCGCGAAATCCAGCAGCAGATGTTCGCACTCTTTCACTATACGCTCCGGCCCGGTGGCCTTCTCTTCCTCGGCTCCAGCGAGTCCACCGAAGGCGGAGTCCGCCTGTTCGACGTGGTTGCCAAGGACGCGCGCCTCTTCCGCAGGCTGGACGTTGACGGCCCGCCGCCGCAGCTTCCGCAAGGGGCGCACGTCGTGGCCGCGAAGCCAGGCCATGGCCTGAAGCAACCACATCTCCCGCCTCCCGACCACGCAGCGGACGAGCACGAGCGGCTACACCGCACACTCCGCCAGGAGGCGGCGCCGCCTAGCGTGCTCATCAATGAGGTCGGCGACATCGTTCATATTTCGGACACGGCCTCGCCTTTTCTGCGGGTCGCCGGGGGCAGCCCGACGCGGAACCTCGTCAAGCTGCTGCGGCCCGAACTGCGGGCGAGTGTGCAGCTGGCCCTGTTCCAGGCTCGACGCGAGGAGCAGCCGGTGACGGCCGGGCCAGCAGAATTCAGCCTCGATGGCCGGGACCGGCGCGTGGACATACACGCGCGGCAGGTGCCCGGTGGCTTCTCACACCTGCTCTTTGCGCTGCGGCCTCCACGTGACGCTAACGACCCCTTCACCGCTGTGGAGGCGGATGCGGCGCTGCAGGCCGAGCTCCAGGAAACCCGGCAGCAGTTGCAGGTTTCGGTCGAAGAGTTTGAGACCATCCGTGAGGAGCTCCGCGCCGAGAACGAGGAACTGCACTCCATCAACGAAGAATTGCGCTCGACGACGGAAGAGCTCGAAACGGCCAAGGAGGAAGCGCAGTCGATGGCCGAGGAGCTGCGCACCGTCAACGACGAGCTGAAGGAAAAGGTGGACGAGACGGCCCGCTCGAAAGCGGACCTTGAGAATCTCATCGCATCGACCGAGATCGCCACGCTCTTCCTCGACCGCCATCTTAAAATCAAGCGCTTCACACCGCGCGCCCGCGACCACTTCCACGTGCTCGCGTCCGATGTCGGGCGCCCACTCGCCGACCTCGCGCAGAAGTTCGGCGGCGTCCTTCTTGTGGAAGACGCGGAGGCCGTGCTGGAGAGGCTGGACGTTCAGCAGCGTGAGATCCGGAGCAGCGAAGGCCGCTGGTTCCTCGTTCATGCCCGGCCCTATCGTACGGCCGAGGACCGGATTGATGGCGTCGTCATCACCTTCGTCGATATCAGCGAGCGCGTAGCCAACGAGAACGCCATACGCGCGGCGGCTGAGCGGTTTCGGGCGCTGGTCGAGGCCTCCGCACAAATCGTCTGGCAGGCCGACATCAAGGGGCATATTCTGGGAGACTCCCCGTCGTGGCGGGTGTTCACGGGGCAGGCCCCCGGAGAGGCGAAAGAGGGTGGCTGGATGGGCGCGGTCCATCCTGACGACCTGGCTGGCGCGGTCGAGGGCTGGAGGCTCTCCGTCCAGGCGCAGGAGGACTTCGACGCGGAGGTTCGGCTGCACCACGCGGCCAGCGAATCCTGGCGCCGGATGCACGTCCGTGCTGTTCCGCTGCGAGACGAGAAGAGTCGCCTCTATGGCTATGTCGGCATGAACACGGATGTACACGACCAGCGCGAGGCAGAACGAGACCTACGCGCCAGCGTTGCGAACGCGGCCTACCGGGTGTCCCTCACCGACGCGTTGCGCCCACTAAGCGACCCCTTTGATATTCAGGGCGCCGCAGCCCGCGTGCTAGGTGAGCACCTCGGCGCCAGCCGCGTCCACTACGCGGAGATGGAGGACGACGATGAACACTGCGTCGTCGTGCAGGATTATGCCCGTGGTGTTCCGGAGGGGACGGGGAGGTACCGCGTCGCCGATTTTGCGGCGCTGTTTGACATCGTCCGCGCGGGGCGCACGTTCGTTTCCCCGGACATTCAGGCCGATGGTCGGCTCAGTGCGTCGACCAGGGCCGCTTTCGCCGAACTGCCCGTTGAGGCCATCGTGGTCGCGCCCCTGGTGAAGGAGGGCCGGCTCATCGCACTGTTCGCTGCCCACCACAACGCCGTTCATGAGTGGGCCGACGACGAACTGCGGCTCATTGAGGAAACCGCGCTGCGAACGTGGGCCAGCGTCGAGCGCGCGCATACCGAACGCTCCCTCCGCGAGAGCGAGGAACGGTTCCGCCAGACGGCAGAAACCGTCCCCGATGTTCTCTTTACCGCCACGTCAGAAGGGGTGGTCGATTACGTTAGCGGCCAGTTCGAGGCACTTACGGGGTCTCCCATTTCGGACGCTCTTGGCACCGTACTGTGGCCCGATCTCATCCACCCCGACGACCGCGAGCGGACCCGTGCTGCGTGGGCTCGGGCCCGCGAAGGGCAGGAGGCCTTTGAGATTCGCCATCAGGTCCTCACACGGAATGGGACGTGCAACGTCCTTGTGCGGGCGCGGCCTGTGTCCAACGCAGACGGAACTTCGCCTCGCTGGTACGGGACGGTTACCGACGTCGAAGCACTCACAGCGCTCGCGGCGCAAACCCGCGCGCTCGCCAGCCGCCTGGCGACGGCAGAACATGAAGAGCGCGAGCGCGTCGCCCTGATTCTCCACGATGACTTGCAGCAGCAGCTCTACGGGCTCGGGATGACGCTCCAGATCCTCCGCACGCCGTCCTCCGACGAGGAAGCGCGCATCCTGCGCGACCAGGCCGATGAAATTCTCGAATCGGCCACGAAGCTCACGCGCTCTCTCGCGGTGGACCTGAGCCCGCCCGTGCTTGCCAGCCTCAACGTCAACGATCTCCTCGTTTCCTTGGCCAGGCTGGAGAACAAACGATACCGCCTCGAAATCGAAATCGACGTGGAGGGCGGCCTGGAAATACAACTTTACGAGACGCGGGTCCTGCTCTACAACGCACTGCGAGAACTCCTCTTCAACGTGGCCAAGCACGCGAACACCAGGATCGTGCGGATGCGCGCTTGGGAGGACGGCGATTGCGTAGTCGTGCGGGTTGAGGACGACGGTGTGGGATTCGACGCGGAGGCTTTTGAACGTGCGCCGAACGCAAGAGACAGCTTCGGCATTCCCCACCTGCGCGAGCGAATTGAACTGCTTGGAGGACATCTCAAGATTGAGTCGGCACCGGGGGAAGGCACCCGCGTAACCATCACACTCCCCGCGGCAGCCCTGGACGCTGACTGCGAAGTTGAAGCGCCCGACGATGCGACCTGACAGGCTTTCGAATTACTCATTTCGTCCAAAAAGTTATCCCGAAACGAAGTGAGGGATCTCCCAACCTCCGAGGATGCGTCGGGCGTGGGGAGATCCTTCCTCCCTACGGTCGTCAGGATGACAGCGTTGGGGAGGGCGGGACGTCTCTGGACTTCTACAAAGCCATCACGGCGTCATCGCGAAACGAATCCGCGTCATCGCCAAACGAACCAGTGTCATCCCGAACCGAACCCGTGTCATCCCGAAACGAAGTGAGGGATCTCCCAACGTTTGAGGTTGCGTCGGACGTCGGGAGATCCTTCCTCCCTACGGTCGTCAGGATGACAGCGTTGGGGAGCGCGGGAAGTCTCTTGACTTCTACAAAGCCATCACGGCGTCATCCCCAAACGAACCCGCGTCATCCCGAGCTTGCCGAGGGATCTACCTGCAAACGAGCTTCGAGTCTCGTCAATGCAGCTCCCCTTCGGCTACGCTCAGGGCAGGCTTTCGGCGTCGGCCCTCCGCTCGGGATGTCGGGCTGGGCGATAAATCAACAGCCTGCCAAGGGACGGGCCAGCGAACGTTCAGGCCAGCCAAGCGTTACGCGGGGCGGTGAGCGCTGCCCGATCGACCGCGCCGCAAGCCAACAGCCCTGCTGAGCACGCCACGATGCCCTTTCAAATTGCCCTCGTCGAAGATCACGCCGTCATGCGCCGCGCGTATGCCCACATCCTGCATCGCGAGCCGGATTGCGACCTGAGTCACGTATTTGAGGATGCCGAATCCCTCGACCGGGTGCTGGGCCAGATGGAATGCGACATTGTGCTGATGGACCTCTCCCTGCCCGGAATGGGCGGAATCGAGATGCTAGCACGAATTGGCGTCGTGCGGCCCGACATCCACGCTATCGTCGTCTCGGCCCACCAAGAGCGCTTTTTCGTCTTGCAGGCGCAGCAGGCCGGTGCCTGTGCGTACCTGACGAAACGCGATCTCGCCGTCCAACTGGCACCGGCCATACGGCGCGTTATGAAGAGCGCCAGCCGTACATTCTTCGCTCCGGGCTACTCAAGCTTCTGAGCGCAGATCCAGCGTCCAGCCCCATGAGTTCAGCATCAACTCTGGTAACAGACATCGTTCTCGTGGATGACCACGAGATCGTGCGGCGTGGAATGCGGCAGCTTTTCGAGCGCGAAGAAGATTTCCGAGTCTGCGGCGAGGCGGCGACCGAGGTCGAGGCGTTCGACATGGTGGAGGCGCTCGAACCGGACCTGCTCATAACGGATCTCACGCTGGAGGGGCGTAGCGGCCTCGACCTCATCAAGCGCGTGCGGGCCTACCACCCAGAACTGCCCATTCTCGTCGTCTCGATGCACGACGAGCGAATCTATGCCCGCCGAGTTCTCGCCGCCGGGGCGCAGGGTTACGTCATGAAACGGCACGCCGATTCGGAAGTGCTGGAGGCCGCGCGCCGTGTTCGAGACGGCAGCGTGTACGTGGGAAGAGCGGCGCGATTGCCGCTTGAGCCCGCAGCCGATGCCATCGGAGAGAACGGTTCGCTGGATATCCTGACCGATCGCGAGTTCGAGATCTTCCTGCTGATTGGCCAGGGCTTCATGCCGCGGCATGTCGCCGAAAGGCTCTCCCTTTCCGTGAGCACCGTGGAAGTCTACCGGCAACGGATCAAGGAGAAGCTGGAAATCGACAGTTCAACGATGCTGCTTCGCTACGCCGTGCGGTGGTGCAAGGATCATGGCGAGACCTGAGTATTCGTCGATTGACAGGCAACGGAGACGCGACATCGCGCCGACGAGCAAGCCTAAAAAACAGGCAGCGGTGCGAGAACGGCTGCATGTGGCGGGGAATAGCAGAATGCTGTTATGGCGCTACCTCTGAGTGGGTTCATATCCTGATGTTGAAGGGCATTTCCCGCCCTCAACCGTTAGACCTATACAGAGGATTCACCATGCAACGCGGGTCTTTGAGCCCCAAATGCCAACGGATGATTGCAAGTCGTCCTTGCGTTCGTGCGCTGGACAGGTGAGGCAATCGGCAATACGGAACCACGCGCAACGCCGATCACCTTCACCTAGCCTCTCTCCCGCCAGGGAGAGGGGCTTTTTTTGTGAGCATCGGAGCGGGTCCAGGAACAACAGAAGGGAATAGCAGAAATCTTGTACTGCGCGAGCAGCAGGTCCTTCGGTACCCTGCCTTGGCAGGCGGAGGATTCTCCGTCGGCCTTCCTTTCCCATCCCGGGCATGCATGTCAAAGCCAGCTCGCGCAAATCCGGAACGTTCTGGCCCAAGGCGCGGAACCGAGGCGCGGCGCGGAGACAGATAATGACGAAATGGGTGCTTCGAAAACCAAGAAGGGCAGCCAGGGCTCTGGTGGGCCGCGTCCTTTCTGAATTTTCCTCTGCACTCGACGGCGATCGCCGCCTTTTGTAACGGAGGCGGCGATCGCATTTTTTTGTCCCTGAGTGGTCGTGTTCCTGCTCCCCACTGCGGCGTGCTTGTCCACCAGTTGGAGTAACGATGTTCGATTTCATCACCGGAAGCCTGCCGTCCCTCGTGGAGCGAACGCTGGATGAGTTCGATGCGATGCTTGAACTGGCGTCGGAAATGTTTGGGGCCGCGACGAGGCTCATTCTTGATGGCAAGGCGCCGGGAAAGGATCTGGAAGAGCAGGAAGCGCGCTTGAAGGAGCACGGGTGCAGGATTCTCAACATGACGCTTCCCCCCGCCAGCGCAAGCTCCGGGCGAGAAATTTTGCTGAGCCCGCTGCTGCTCTCCGTCGTCCGCGATGTGGAGTGCTGCGGCGCCCTCGCAAGCAGAATTGCCGGGATGCCCGCGCTCGCAGGAAGCCCACGGAGCGGCTCCCACCATGCGCGGCTCCGAACCATCCGGGACCGTGCCCATCTGCTCTTCCCAAGTACCCGAACAGCGTTCCTACTGGCCGATGCGCCTAGGGCGCTGCTTGTGATGGAGGAACACCTTAGCCTCAGGCGTCGGAGCGCAGTGGTTATCCATTCGCTGGCATCTTCGGCGGGGCCACCCGCGAATCAGGCCCTCGTGCTCGCCAAGACCGCTCGGCTGATGCTACGAATTTCGCGCCATCTCTCGAACATCGCGGCGCACTCAACGACGCCATCCGTCCGGATGCGCTACGCCCACTGGAATGCATCGCTCTTGTTCGGTGGCCTCGGAGCTTAACGACAGCTGGAGCCGAATATCCGTGCAGCGTAGGGGCGAGAAATTTCTCGCATTTCCACCGCCCGTCTCAATGATCCATACGGGCGTGATGTATCTCGCCCCTATCGATTGTTGGGATTCTCCTTGTCCAATGACCATTTCAGCGGGTTCTGGACGGTGTACTCTCTGAGTGCCTGCAGACTCTTCTGCGAGCGAATGATGTGGTCATGAAAACCACGTTGCCACTTGAAGTCGGAGAAAAGTTCGCGGCGGAGGATCCGTGTCATGGCGGCCTTGAAGTTTCCAACGATCGCGCCAATGCACCCGCCACTTGGGGCAACAAAGGTAGGTGGAACCACATCGCTCGGGGTGAACTCGCCGGGGCTTTCCTGGATGCCAATGATCCCGTGAATGTGATTGGGCATCACGACAAACGCGTCCAAAACTACTTGGCAGAAGTGGTCGGGAATCGATAGCCAGCAGTCTCGCGCGAGGGTTCCGGCTTTCGAAAGCGCCACCGTCTCGCCGGTTACCTCCCCGAGTACGCACCGTTTGTTCTGAACGCAAATGGTGACATAGTAGAGTCCGGCCGATGCGTAATCCCAGCCTTCGAGCCGGACCTAACGGCGGTGGTGGCGTTGGGGATCGTAGGGCATGATCCGATGGACGTGTGTTGGGGCGAGATACAATTCGCCTCCACCAAATATATCCGCGTAGGGGCGTGATGATTCACGCCCTTCCACGATCCGGCGTGATGTTTCATGTGGGCGTGTGTTGGCGGGCGATTGCGTGAGGGCGAGATGTATCTCGCCCCTACCCGATGCGGCTTGATGATCTATGTGGGCGTGATGGATC
>JBGTDU010000005.1:0-16631 GCA_041748175.1 Rubricoccaceae bacterium | reverse complement strand
ACCGAGTCCGTCCATGGCGCCTGCCCGCGGAGCGTGGCCTGGACGTTCGCCATCAGCAGCGATGCGGGGAGTCCCTTGCCCGAGACATCGCCCACGCACAGGCCTACGCGACCGTCGCGGAGCGGTATGTAATCGAAGTAGTCGCCGCCAACGGTCTCAGCGGGAAGACTGGCGCCCGCAATGTCGTACCCGGGCACATCCGGGGCGGCCTTCGGCAAGAGCGATGTCTGAATCTCATAGGCGAGGCCGACTTCCTTTCGAATGTGCAGCAGTGCCTTTTCCTCCTCGTAGAGTCGGGCATTCTCCACGATCTGCGCCGATTGCGCCGCCATGATGGCCAGCAGGCGCTGATCGTCCTCGGTAAAACCAATCTCCTCTCGCTTGTTGAAGACCGTCAGCATGCCGATGAGCCGGGATCGGTTCATGAGCGGCACGCAAAGAACCGAGCGTATGGTCTCGTCCCATTTTGCGCCACTAAAGCGCCGGTCGCGGGCCGGATCGTTGAGAAGGAGAGGCTGTTTGTAGTGGTGCATCCAGCCCAGAAGGCTGTCGTTGATGTGATAGGCGCCCTGCTCCGGAGAGCTTCCAGAGGTCCGGACGAGCGTCGTCATCAGATGGGCGGCGCCCTCCTTGACGAGCGTAATCACACCCTGCTCTGCCTCGACGCTTTTTTGGGCGAGTCGGATGATCTTGGACATCACGTCGCTGGCGTCGAGCGAGGCGCCGATCTCGCGGGCCAGCTCATTCAGCAGCGACAGCTCCTCAACCGATCGACGGAGTTGCTGGTTTTCGTCTTCGAGGGCTCGAAGGCGAGTTGCTTCCCTATCGTGCGTAGGCATAGCCATCAAAAGCGGCAGGTAGCTTCAGGCAGTGTGGTCGGTTCGTCGCAAGGCCCGGTTACGTTTTGCGCCGCAAACCTAGCAACTCCTGAAGCGAATCGTGTAGGTCACCTCTTCTGTCTCATCGGGGCCAAGCTGGACGGGGAACTGAATGGTTCGAGAATCCAGATCGCTGTACTCGTGCGATTTCTGGATGATGGTCCAATCGCCCCAGACGCGCTCGACGACATCCACATCCACGGCCGTCTCTTTCCGGTTGCGGACCTGAATCTCATACGACTGCTCCGAGACACAGCTCGATATTGTACGGTTGGCCGTTTGCCGCCGCGTCCCCACAACATCAAAAGCGTCGCCGATGTAAAGGCGGATCGTCTCGTTGCGCGGCGTGTGGTTGATGAGGTCCTCGCCGAGGAATTGCAGGTTGCCGCGGCTGTCCTTCTTGTAGACACGCACTTTGCCCTTCGGCAGCGGCATGCCCATGCTGTTGGATTCTGAGTTCTCCAGTCCGAGAACAATGGCCGCGTTCATCTCCTCCGTCGCCCCGCCCGCCCCGGGTCTCCGCGCGCGGTAGAACGGGAAGTACGTTCCCGAGCCGTCGAAGATCAGCCGCCGCACTACGCCGACGCCATCGGCTCCGAGAAGCTCCATCTGTTTCGTCTCGCGCTCCTGAATCGTCGTCGTGCCATCAAGTGAGTAGAGGTGGTACTCGAAGAAGCTCTCCTCTTGGAAGGCGGGAGGCGCGGCCGCCATCTCACCCATCGCGATGCGATCGTACTGCACATTTGGCCGCTCATAATCCTGGATGCGTCGAACATCCCCCGCCAAAAGTTGGAGCGCCGCATTGCGGTAGGTGGCGCCGCTCTGGTTATTGAGCGTCACCCAACCGGTCATGTCCACTTCGGTCTCGCTCTCGTCGATGACGGCCACATAGTCGGCGCTCCACGTGATGCCGTTGGTCATGTAGGCGACCTCCGTGCGGTGCGAGCCGCCGCGGCTAGCGTTCAGATGCCAGAGAAGCGACGGCCGACTGAGCAATCCTTCGGGCATCGACATCAGCTCTATCGTTCCGCCCGGATTAACAAGGACCCGGCCATCGTCCAGTTGCACAATCCTACCCTGCGCTGGCTGTGAGAGCAGGATACCCGTGTCGATCTCCGTTCCGTTCTGGGTTTCGCGGATGAGTCGGATGCGCTGCCCAACGGCTTTGTCCAGCACCGAGTTCGTCCCGATGAGGTCGTACTGGTAATTCTGCTCGCGGACGCTGAGCGAGCCGGGGTGGTCGAGCGACTGGATGGAAATGCTCGTCGGGTCGATTTGCGCCGCCACGCCCTCGATTCGGACCAGGTTCATTCCCTGCTGGAGATTGATGGGCCGGACCTCGCGGACGACGGCGAAGCCCTGGTTGTAAATGGTCAGCGAGACACCCTGCTGGGATTCGGGGTCGGATACGACGGAGGGTTGGGCGAATGCCGGAGCGGCGAAGAGGAGCGTGAGAGCCAGGATTGTTGGGCGCATGGTTGGTTGCGTTGGTACGCAGGAAAGTACGTTTCGGAGTGAGTAAAGGTGAGTCGGCGAGGAGGAGAACGGGAGTGAGGGAGAGTCGGCGAGAGGGAGAGTGTGCAACGAACGCCCACAAATCCTACGCTATTGCGGCTGATTTTTTAGCAGGATCGGGAAGCCGAGACATGCGCGGTCCGAGACGGTCGCCGCCGTCTATATTTCCGGGCACGCCATAATCTCTGTAAAGTCCCCCACTCTCCCTCTCTCCCGTTCTTCCGCTCTCAAGTTCCCCCTCTCTCCCCCTCTCCCTCTCACCCATCCCCCCTCTCACCCTTTCTCCCACGCCCAGAATTGAAGCCTCTCGCCTCCCGCACCGACGCGCTCCGCCAGAGCGACATCCGCGCCGTCACCTTTGCGGTCAACCGCGTGAACGGCATTAACCTCGGCCAGGGCATCTGCGACCTCCCCACGCCGGATCCGATCAAGCAGGGGGCCATCGCGGCCATCGAAAACGACAAGTCTATCTACACCGCTTACAACGGAATCAGTGACTTGCGTCAGCCCATTTTGGAGAAAGTGCAATCGTTCAACCGCATTCCGGCAGCCAGCGATGCCGAGGTGATGGTTTCGGTCGGCTCGACCGGAGCGTTCGTCGCCACCGTACTAACGCTCTGCGAACCCGGCGATGAGGTCATCCTCTTCGAGCCGTTCTATGGCTACCACACCGGCATCTTGCGGCTCTTCGGAATTACGCCGGTTTCGGTGCCGCTATCTCAAGAAGGATGGGTGGTTGATTTTCAGGCGCTCGAAGACGCCATCACAAAAAAAACGAAAGCCGTGCTCGTTTGCACGCCAGCCAACCCCAGCGGCAAGATGTGGACGAAGGAGGAGCTGACCTGGCTGCTCGACCTGCTCGAAAAGCACGACCTCTGGGCAATCACCGACGAGATCTACGAGTACATGACCTACGATGGCCGCAAACACTGCTCGCTCGCGAGTCTGCCCGGCGCCTACGAGCGCACGATCACGCTTTCGGGCTTCTCGAAGACCTTCAACATGACGGGTTGGCGGCTTGGTTACGCGGTGGGGCCGGAGGCTGTCATCGCAAAAATGGGCCTCGTTAACGACCTCGTATTTATCTGCGCACCCGCGCCGCTGCAATATGGCGTAGCCTCCGCGCTGCCGATGGATTCGTCCTACTATGCCCGGATGCTGGCGGACTATACCGTCAAGCGCAAACTCATGTGCGAGACGCTGGAGGCCTGCGGCTTCGACGTTACGTGGCCGGAAGGCGCGTACTACGTCTTCGCCAATTTCCAACGGCTATCGAACGAGCGCAGCGGTTTCGCCGACGACCGCGAAGCCACCAACACGCTCATCGAGATGTCGGGCGTTGGCTGCGTGCCCGGCAATTCGTTCTTCGCCAACCCCGACGACGGGCGGTATTTCCTTCGGTTTTGCTATGCGAAGGAGATGGACGTGCTGGAGGAAGCGTGTGCAAAATTGAAGGTGGCATTCCAATAGGGGCGCATCGCCAGGTGCTCCTGGGGAAATGCTGTAGAGCCCCGGCAATGCCGGACCCTGTTCGGGCGGGTTTGTTGGAGCACGGACACGCCGCCGACTTGTCCCTTGTACATAGTGGCGAACCGTGATTTACGGTTCTTTGCAACGAGTCCGGGGAAGGCCGAGCGTCCCTGAGGCCACGGGACACCGCCAAAGGAAGGACTGCGCAACGTTAGAACGTGTGTTTCATGGATACGGGCGGTCGGCTAGTCGGACCCGCCCGCCTCTGTAAGCAGGTCGATGATCTCGGACATTTCGTATTCGCGAGCGATCTGGAGGGCAGTCATTCCGTCTCCATTCGTTGCGTTGATTTCCGCGCCACCATCGACAAGAGTTGCAACGACGTCAATCATCTCATAGCTCACGGCAAGATGCAGGACACTCTGCCCGATAGCATCCGGCGTGTCGGGGTCGGCTCCCGCCTCGAGGAGGGCTTCTACTACTTCTGCAGCTTTTCCACTTCCGTTCTCGACCACATCGAAGAGCGGCGTTCCGCCGGAGGTCTCTTCGTTGGGTGAAAGGCCAAGGGCCAGAAGCGTGCGGACCATTTCGCCGCTACCGGCATACCCCAACACGTCTTGCGAAGGCGAGTACCCACGATCAAGCAATGCCTCCAGCATGGGCAGCTTCTCAAGCGCCGCAGCCTCATTGAACAGGTCGTCCGGCAGCGTACCATCTGCGAGCTGCTCATCGATGAAGCGCGCGTCCGCCTCGGCACCAGAAACACCGCCGTGCTCACGGAGCAACTCGGCAATGGCCGTCCAGCCGCGTTCTTCGGCGAGGTCGAGCGGTACGCTCATCGTTTCCCCCAGCACATTCGGGTCAGCCCCCGCGACGAGAAGCGTACGAACTACATCCAAATGCCCACCCCGGATCGCAAATCCGAGCGCGTTGTAGCCATCGCCCATCGTGGCACTCGTTGTCCAGTCCGCGCTTGCCCCCGCATCCAGGAGTGCCTGAACGACAGCGGCGTTCCCGGTCTTCGCGGCGTAGTGGATTGGCTCCAGCCCGATAAATGACCATCCGTCCGTGCCTTGCGGGTTCGCGCCCGCGTCCAGCAGCGCGCGGACGGTAACAAGGTCACCATTCTCTGTGGCGCGGTAGATAGGTGTGAAACCCCGGGCATCGATGGCTTCGATGTCGGCCCCGGCGTCGATGAGGACGGGGATCAAATTCGTGTGGCCGAACGCGGCGGCTTCATGAAGCGCTCCGCCATCCTCGGTCGGTTCGTCACCATTGATGGTGCTGCCCCAATTCGGGTCTGCTCCGGCCGCAACCGCATCGCGAACGCCGCTGGCGTCGGCGCGGAGCACGGCTGCAAAAAGCTCGGACTGCGCACGCGGGAACGTTGCTCCGTCATAGTAGCCTCTGAGTGCCTCGCTTCCTCGTACGTCGGCGAGCTCCTCGGCCGTCTTGCCATCGGCGTTGCGGGCGTTTCGGTCAGCTCCCGCTTCAAGCAGCATATGTGTCAGGAGGAGGCTGCTCGGCGTGGTGTGAACGGCCATGTGGAGCGGCGTGAAGCCGTAAACATTCGGCACGGATAGCTCGGCACCTCGCTCCAGGAGGAATGCCACGGTCCGCGCGTTCCCGAACGAATCGCTGTACGGGCTCGCCGCCTTGCCTAGGACGGAATTGTTGTTGGCGTCCCGTGCATTGAGGTCGGCTCCGGCGTCGAGCAAGAACCGGACGAGGTCCACGTGATCATTGTATGCGGCCCACATCAGCGGCGTGGTGCCTCCGTCGCTGCCTTCCTCGATATCTGCATCGAACGCAAGAAGCAGCCTGGCGATGTCCACGCTGCCCGCGTCAGCGGCATACCACATCGGCATCCGCCCAGCCTCGTCTGGCGCAAAGGGATTGGCCCCGGCTTCCAGTAGTAGCTCGACCGCCTCCACGTGACGGCCGTTGATGGCCTCGAAGAGCGGCCCTGTTTCGCTGCTCAGATTAATCGCGTGAGATTTCCCGAATCCATTCGGGTCCGCACCTGCCTCGAGCGCTGTGCGCAGAGCTTGCGTGTCGCCGCGCCCGGCCATGGCAGTCACCTGGTCCGGAGAGGGCTGGGCGAGCGTTGTGTTGCCAAGAAATGAGAAGAAGGCCAGCGCGGCAAGAAGCGTCTTCATAGGAGAGCGGGTTGGCGAATGGCAGGAGTATTGACGGGCTCCTGCCAGGGGCAGACACCCTCTGTCTTGAATGGTATCTACGCCCTGCTAATGGACGACGGAAATCATTCTGCTAGCCACCCCTGATCCCGTAGAAAGCCGGAGCACATACGAACCTGCCGGAAGATCGCGGACATTGAACGAAACGTCGTGCGTTCCGGCTAGTCTCGTCGAGCGATCCAGAACAGCCACTTCCCGCCCAAGTAAATCGTAGAGGCTGAGGGTGACTGCGCCGGGAGAGGTCGTCCTCAAACGCACTTCGACGACATCGCTCCCAGGGTTTGGCCGGGGGTTTCCCAGAGTAACAACCGACGCGATGACCGGTTCTTCGATCGCCGTAACCGCCGTGTACATCTGCCGGTAGACGCCTGTGTTGTTGTTGAAGCAACCCCACGCATTGGCAATCACAAACTCATCCGTCATCGCGAAGTTTGAGGTGCAGGGCGCTCCGTTGATGTCCAATGGATATCCAGCTGTCAGGTCCGTTGCGGTCGCGCCTTGATCAATTGTGACGAGAGGCGCTCCGACGCTGCTCAGCGTCAGCGCGTTATCCATCCCCGGCCCCGGCGTCACGAAGGTGAACCCGAGCGGATCGAAGGTCGGTTGCGCATTCCATGTCGTGCCGCCGTCAGTAGAAGCGTAGAGCGAGCCCGCGTTCAGTTTTACGTAGGTCGTGCTTCCTTCTTCCCAGAGGGCGGTCGCGATGGAATTTCCGGCAATGGTCAGCGCACTCCACGTCAGCCCCTGATCCGACGATTCATGGAGGAATCCGAACTGTGCAATGGCGATTACGCGATTCGCAGCGATAACGACCGCTCCTCCAGCGGTCGGACTTCCGGCCACGTTCGCCCATGTCTGGCCGTCATCCGTTGAGCGCGCGAAGAGGTTGGCCGTAGCAACGATGTGCAAATTCCCCTGCCTGGCCATTGCCTTGGGGCTGCCCACGCCAGGGGCTAGAACCTGGTCCCACGTGGCACCCTGGTCGTCCGAGAAGAGGAACAGCGCACTACTACCTGCGACGCCGCCCATCGCCAGGCGACCTTCAAGCACGGAAAAGAAATTGGCCGAGCCTGCGACGCCGGGCGGAAATCCGGTTTGCTCCGTCCATGTGGCTCCATGGTCCGCGGAGCGAAAGAGGTGGAGCACCGGCGGCGAGTAGAGGACGGTGGCGTAGAGATACGTGCCGTCGAACGTGGCGAGGTTGGTCGTGTAGGCCCCGCCTATGCCGTAGTTGGTGTCGATGCGCTCCCACTGGGCTGATGCGGTAGGCGTAAGAAAGCTGGCGAGGAGGAGAAGGGCGAGAAACAAGAAGCGCATGGCTTGATCCTGTTGGTTGGTGGAAGGCTTCAGGTGGGTTGGCGGTCTACCGATATGGTATCGGAGCGGACGCGCCGAAGGCTATCCCCGGATGAGGGGATTGTCGTTCAGGCCGGGATTGTCGTTCAGGCCGCCTGAAATCGCGGTAGTTTCCTTCGTCCGTCTCGTCCCCCATGCGTTCTTTCCGGATCTGCCCCTTACGATGGTCAGGCGTTGCAGCCGCCCTACTGCTGGCTATGCAGGCCACCGCGCAGCCGGCCCGCGTGCGGTTTGATGTGCCCCAGCCAGATGTGTTCACGGGCAACCACATTTTACAGTCTCCTTCAGGACCACACGGGATTTCTCTGGATTGCGTCGGAAGAAGGACTTTATCGATACGATGGCTACACTTTTGAAGCCATCCCCGTAGATCCATCTGATCCGTATGCGCTGCCCACCCGGCGTACGCTTGGCTTGGCCGAAGACGCCCAGGGACGCCTTTGGATCGGGCTGGATCGCTTCGGACTTTGCCGCTACGACCCGAGTACCGAGCTATTTGAACGATTTCCAATCCGCGAGATTACGGGTGCCCCGTACAGTCTCGCCGTAGATGAGTCCGGAGCCGTGTGGTACAGCACGGAGCACGACCGTGCCCTCGTCAGGTTTTTTCCGGAGGAGCGCCGGATAGAGCGAATTACTGAACTGGCAGGAGAACCTATAAAAAGTGCTTTCACGCTGAATCGCGATAAGGATGGTACAATCTGGCTCGTGGAAGGAGAGGACGACAAGCGACGAATCTGGCGTCGTGCATCCGGGTCGAGCTGGCAACAGGTTGGTGGAGTGTATGGCAGCCTCGACGTCGGCGGTGATGGCGTGATCCGGTCGATCGGCCTTGACGGGTCTATCAATGTCTATGATCCTTCACCCAACGCCTTCGTACCCGTAAACGGTCCACCAGCAGAGAATCTTGGCGCTGCAATCAACTGGCATGTGGATCGGCGGGGATTGCTCTGGCATGGATCAGTAGAAGGAGGATTGATAGGGGTCATCAACCTTGCGACGAACGAGACCACCAGATTTCGTTCCGATCCTCTCGACTCCACGACGCCTCCCGCCGCGCTCGTTCAGCACATCCTTGAGGACCGAAGCGGTGTGCTGTGGTTTGCGACCGAAGGTGGATTGAGGAAGGTTAGCCCGTCCTGGGATGCCTTTGAAAGCTTGCCCGTCCCAACTCCGGACTTTGCGCTCGCGTTTGGCCGCGACCGATCGGGGAGTCCTCTGATCTCCACGATGTGCGGCCCCGTCTATCGTTATGACGTGGCAGCGCAGGCGTTCTCGCGGATCGAGGGTGCCATGCCGGGATGCGTTTCGGACGCGCTGGAAACGCGCGACGGCAGCCTGTGGCTCGCCGGGTGGGATCGCAGGTCGAGCGGCGGGCTGGTCCGCAGAATGCCGAACGGGGTTTCAACCACATACCTTCCCGATCAGACAAATCCTTCGTCAATCAGCAACCGGAGCATGAGGATGCTCTACGAGGACCGGCAAGGCGTGCTCTGGGTGGCGACGGAAACCGGGCTGGACCGCTTCAACGAAGCAGCCGACGGCTTCGATCACTTCCGTAATGACCCCGACAATCCCGCCACACTGGCGAGCAGCACGGTTTGGGTGCTCTTCGAAGACCTGGCCGGGCGCTTCTGGGTGGGAACCTACGGAGGCGGGCTCGCGCTTCTAAACCGTGCATCCGGCAGCGTCACCCGCTTTGTGAACGACCTGGACGATCCACTTTCGATCAGCTCGAATATTGTCACGGCAATTCTTGAGCGGCCCGAGGAGCCCGGCATCCTGTGGATCGGAACAGCAGAGGGCGGCTTGAACCGGTTCGATTCGGCAACGGGCCGGTTCGAGCGTATCGGCAGGCGTGAAGGATTGCCAGACCTGAACATCAAGAGCCTGTTGGAGGACGATATGGGTCGGCTCTGGATAGGCACGAGCGACGGTCTTGTCCGATTCGACCCCGAGACGCGCGACCTCACGGTGTTCACCACAGCCGACGGTCTTCCGGAAGTTGATTTTGGTCTTTTTGATGCCATGTCACTCGAAGACGGCTGATTCCTTTTCGGGATGCAGCGGCATCTCGTGCGTTTCCGTCCCGAGAACGTGGAGGCCGGCGCATTTGAAGCGCCCGTTGTCCTCACCCGCGTTCGGGCTGCGGGCCGCGTTCTACGGCTGGGGCCACATCACGAGGCTATGCGCATCGCGTGGGAAGACAGGACGCTGGAGTTTGGATTTGCGGCGCTCAACTTTTCTGCTCCAGAGCACACGCGGTACCGCTATCAACTTGAGGGCTTCGACAACGACTGGATCGACTCGGATGGCCGTCGCTTTGCTTCCTACACAAACCTTCCGCCGGGTAGCTATGTGTTTCGCGTTCAGGCATCGTCAAGCAGCGGCGTTGTCAGTTCGGATGAACTGTCGGTGCCGGTCGAGATCGTCCCGCCATTCTGGATGACGGCGTGGTTTCGCGGGCTGGTAATCCTTCTCCTGGCCGTCGGATTGGTTTTGATCGTCCGTCAGATTGCAACTCGCACACTGAAGGAACGCCTTCGCAAACAAGAAACGGCGCTGAGGCTCCAGAACGAACGTGAGCGCATCAGCCGGGATCTCCATGACAACGTCGGTGCCCAAATCTCAAACATGCTGGCCGGGCTAGAACTTGCCCGGCTCTCAAGCCAATCATCGGGCGACGGACAGGCTGCGACTCCAGATGTCGACCCGCTGATTGGCGTCGAAGAAGATGCGCGGACGACGATGCGGCAGCTTCGCGAGACCATCTGGGCACTCCACCACGAGTCTGTGACACTGGATGACTTCGCCGAACAGATCCGGAGGGACCTGCATACGCGCCTCCGGTATCGTGACCGGCCCGTGGCCCACGTCCATGTCGATGACGCCAACAGATCGTGCGAGCTCTCACCGATGCAGGCCCTCCACCTCTTCCGAATTACGCAGGAGGCCATCACAAACGCCCTGAAGCACGCGCAGGCCGAAACTATCAAAGTCACTCTCTCCTGCGAGGGCGGCCAGGTTCTGCTTTCTATCCGGGATGACGGGACGTTTAGGAACTCGGCAACACAAAAAGCGACTGGTTCGACGAGAGCGGAACTCTCCGGATTCGGCCTTTCCGGCATGCGGACCCGGGCCAGAGAAATAGGCGGAACGCTGGATTTGAGCACGGAAAACGGCACCACCCTGCGCGTCACGGCGCCCCGCCAAGCGCCGGAGCACATCACCGGCAGAGGGGATTGACCCGTTACCCGGTTGAGCGCGATCCTATCGCCTTGACCGACCGCCGTCTTATGCTTCGCCTCGCTCTGGTCGAAGACCATCCGCAACTCCGCAGCCGCATGATCGAGCGGCTGCGCTTCTTTGACAATGTCGCGCTGGTATTCGCGGCCGAGAACGGCGAGGAATGCCTGAATGCGCTCGCCGCCCTTGCAGAGGACATGCGCCCGGAAGTTATTCTGATGGATATCGAGATGCCTCTCATGGACGGCATAGCGGCGACGGCTCAGGTTAAATCGCTGTATCCGGCCGTGGATGTTTTGATGTTGACGGTCTTCGAGGATGAGGACAAGATTTTCGCCGCCGTACAGGCCGGAGCATCGGGCTATCTCCTGAAAGACACCTCAACAGAAACCGTCGTCAACGCAGCGCACGATCTACTGGAAGGTGGTGCTCCCATGACTCCAGTCGTAGCGCGCAAACTACTCGGGTACGTCCGGCAGAACGAAGCGGCATCCTCTGCACACGCTCAGGAGGCCGCCGCCCTTAACCTCACGTCACGCGAGCGAGAGATTCTGGAGCATCTGGTTGCGGATGACACGGAAGTGAAGATTGGAGAGCGCCTGTTCATCAGCCCCCACACTGTGCGTAGCCACGTCAAGAACCTCTACGCCAAGCTACACGTGCACAGCAGAGCGCAAGCTGTGCGGTTCGCGCTGGAGAAAGGGCTGGTGAAGTAGCTGTACGCCGGAGGGCTGGGTTGAGAGAACTATTGCGTCTTGCGTAAAACCGAACTTCCACTACGCATGACGCCCTACGCGATATTCAGGCGTCGATCACGTCTGCACCGTTGGCTACGATCTCGCTTTCGGCAAAGAAGTAGCGGCCTTCCTTGATGCCGTTCTCGGGCGAATCCGAGCCATGGACGGCGTTTTCGCCCATTGAGGTGGCGAACTGCTTGCGGATGGTTCCTTCAGCCGCATCGGCGGGGTTCGTGGCACCGATAACCTCGCGCCATTTAGCGACGGCATTCTCGCGTTCCAAAACCAGCGGAATGCACGGAGCGCTTGACATAAACTCTGTCAGCTCATCAAAAAACGGGCGCTCGGCGTGGACGGCATAGAACCCATCGGCCTCACGCCGTGTGAGATGTACAAGCTTCATTGCGCGGATCGCAAAGCCTTCCAAAAGGATGCGGTCGATGATTTTGCCCGAATGACCAGCTGTTACGGCGTCGGGCTTGATGATGGCTAGCGTGCGCTCCATGGAACTCTGCATTAGCTCCCCTCCTGGACAGGCGGGACCGTGGGTGGTGGAAAGTATTGTCTGGAAGCCCTCTTGAAAGCTGCTCCAACGGTAAGCGGGAGGAATTGACAAAAGACATCTGCCGCAAACAACCGACGGTGACGCGCTGAAACCGCGAAGTCAGGGCGAAGACGAGCCAAGTCGCGTTCAGTCACGTCGAACTGCCCCGGACTGGCCAGACCATTCCGTGACCATTCGCGTTGACCTTGCGTCCATCTCTCACACGCATTCGTAACCTTCCGCATGGCAATCCTGACAAGAATTTTCGGCGTCCCGCTCGCGGCCCTCGTCCTCGCCTCCAGCCTTTCGGCTCAAACGGGCGCGACCGCAACACTCTCGGGCACAGTCACGGATAACGACCGCCAGCCCATTCCCGGCGCGAACGTCTATGTCGCGGGATCTCAACGCGGAACCGCTACGGATATCAGTGGGCGCTATCGCCTGGAGAACGTCCCGCTCGGCGCACATCGCCTGGTGGCGTCCATCATCGGGTTTGAGACAAAGGTGGAGAACCTGAACCTCCGTGACGGGGGCGAAAACAAGACGGTTGATTTCAGGATGCGCGAGGCCGTGCTTGAACTCGGCGATGTCACGGTAGAATCGACGGAGGATGTCGAGTGGCAGCAGCGGTTCGAGCGCTTCAAACAACGGTTCATTGGCGAGACGCCGAACGCAGCCCACACGACGATCATGAATCCTTTCGTCCTGAACTTCTCCGACCGCTTGGGCGAGTTGAAAGCCGAAGCCGCCGAGCCGCTCATCGTCGAAAACCTGGCACTCGGCTACCGGATCCGCTACGACCTAACCGATTTCGAAGCGCGGTCGAACTACAACTTCTTCCACGGCGAGGCCCTTTATGAGGAGATGGTCCCCGAAGATCGTGCTCAAGCTGCCCAATGGCAGGCCAATCGGACACGGGCCTATGCCGGTTCTTTCCGCCACGCGCTACGCTCCATTCTCGGCAACAATGTCGAGGAGCAGGGCTTCCATCTGTACCTCCTGCCTAATCAGGGTCCGGGCGGAAACCGCAGCATTTTTGGCGGCGCGGGAGGCGGTGGCGGCACGCGCTTTCCAACCAACCCGGAGGAAATCCTGAAGCCAAAGCGGGACGGCGAGGAATTCGACCTGGAGTTCCATGGAATCCTGCAAGTGATCTACGTCGGAGAGCCGGAAGATCCTTCGTATGCCGAGAGCGAGTGGGTCTCCGACCGTCATGACCTGCGCGATGTACAGACCTCCGAGTTCCGCTTTGGAATTGCGCAAGCTTCCGCGCGGTTGGATCGGTTTGGTGAAGAGGTCGACCCGCGGTCGATCACGGTATCCGGCTACATGACGTTCGACCGGCTCGCGGACGACCTCCCCTTGGAGTATGGACTCGCGGAAAGCGGGATTCCAGGGGCGGAGGAGGCTGTTCGAGCCTGGGTGGAAGACGGTCGCTGATCAAAGGCAGGCTGCGTTCAACGACCTTCGGGCCTCCTCAGGCTCGAGGTTCCTGGCCAGAATAGTCAGCGAGACGTTGCGCCCGCCGTCCCGGAGCTGCACTTCCTCGCCGTCGAACAACCGAAAAACGGAGGGACCTACTCTACCCGGGCCTTCAAAAACGTCTCCTGTCGTTGGCGTGTAGGAGGCATCCTCCGTTTCGATCAGCGACAGGCCCTCCCGCAGCATTTGGGTAACAAATGTGGAGCATCCCTCTTGCGTGAGGAAGACGGCATGGGCCGTGATACTTGCCTCGCTGGACGAGAAGAGGCTGATGCCGCAGCCGGAGAAAAGGAGTGAAAGGAGGAGAGGGAGAAAGGAGGAGAGGGAGAAAGGGTGCGAGCGTGAGGGGGAGATTCGATATCGGATATCGGATATCGTATATCCGCTTCTTTCCCACCTGTTCGACCACCGACTTTTGACCACAGGCCGCTGACGATCACCCATCATACGTGCCGTTCAGCGTGGTAGGACGAGCGCACGAGCGGGCCGCTTTCAACGTGCTCGATGCCCCGTGCTTCGCCAACTTCCTTGTAGCGGGCAAACTCGTCGGGGTGGACGTAGCGCTCCACGGGCAAATGCATCTTGGTTGGCTGGAGGTATTGCCCGATGGTCATTACATCGATACCGTGCGCGGCAAAATCGCCCATGAGATCGAAAACCTCCTCTTTCGTTTCCCCGAGGCCCACCATGATTCCGCTCTTTGTGCGTAGGCCATATTCGTCTTTCGCCAGCTTGAGTACATCGAGCGAGCGCTGGTAGTCTGCCTGTGGGCGCACGCGGCGGTAGAGTCGCGGAACGGTTTCAACATTGTGGTTGAGGAGGTCGGGCTTTTGCTCGAAGATGGGTTCGAGGGCGGGACGGAGCCCACGCATATCGGGGATGAGCACTTCGATAGTGCAGCCGGGGATCTGCTCACGCACGAGCCGGATGGTTTCGACGAAGATCGGGGCCCCGCCATCTTCCCGGTCATCGCGGTTGATAGACGTGACGACGACGTGCTTGAGGCCCATCAGCCTTGCGGCATCGGCTACACGCCGAGGTTCATCGTAGTCGAGTTCCTTGTTTTCCGGTCGGCCGGTTTGCACGGCGCAGAACGAGCACGAGCGCGTGCAGACGTTGCCGAGAATCATGAATGTAGCCGTGCCCGCGGTCCAGCATTCGCCCATATTTGGGCAGCGTGCGCTCTGGCAAACCGTGTGCAAGCCGTGGTCTTCAATCGTCTGCTGCACGCTGCGGAAGGTGTCGCCGTACGGCAGCTTTACGCGCAACCACTCAGGTCGCTGCCCCGGACGGTTCGCCTCCGCAGGCTTCTCGACAACGGGTAACGCCAGCATCCCTTCCTCGAAAGCCGCGCCATCACCGAGCGACACCGACGCCGCTTTCAGGGCGATATCTCCTGGGCGGCGAACGCTATGAAGGGGATCGGTCATGAGCCTGTCGGGACAGAAAGAGTTGAAGACATCGGCAAGGTACCCAAGCCATCCACGGCGATTCGTGAATCACCTGTGGGGCCATTGACGCCACACTTTTCACGGGGTTTCGCGCACTATCTTCCCGCTTCCGCCGGACTATTGCGTGTTTCGTTTTGCGTGGTAGTGGGCCGTCCACCCTTACGCAACACGCATTACGCAACACGCACTACTCAATAGATCCCATGCTCGTCTCCGAACTCTTCTCCAAGTCCCTTCCCGCGCCCGAGACGGTTCGAGAAACCCTTGGGCGCCACATTCTGGCGGATGGCTACGACATGGTGCTCGATATGTCGGAGAGCGAGGGGATTTATTTGAAGGACGCGGTTTCTGGCCGCACGTTCGTCGACCTGTTCACATTCTTCGCGTCGAACCCGCTGGGGATGAACCACCCCATGCTGCGCGACGACGAACCGTTCAAGGCGCGGCTGCTGGATGCTGCGCTCAATAAGGTGGCGAACTCGGACATGTACACGCGCCACTTCGCTCGCTTTGTCGAAACGTTCGAGCGGGTCGGCATCCCCGCGGAATTGCCGCACGCGTTCTTTGTATCGGGAGGAGCGCTGGCCGTGGAAAACGCACTGAAGACGGCGTTCGACTGGAAGGTTCGGAAGAACTTCCAGAAAGGCTACACCTCCGAACGCGGCCACCAGATCATGCACTTTGAGCAGGCGTTCCACGGCCGGAGCGGATACACGATGTCGCTTACGAATACAGACCCGAACAAGGTGGCGCTCTTCCCGAAATTCGACTGGCCGCGCGTGGTGAATCCGCACTGCAACGGCGTCGCCGACAGGATCGACATCGAGGAGCGCGAGGAGATGGCGCTCACGCAGGCGAAGACCTACTTCCACATAAATAAGGACGACATCGCCGGCATCATCATCGAACCGATCCAGGGTGAGGGCGGCGACAACCACTTCCGGTCGCAGTTCCATCAGGCTCTCCGCGACCTCGCCGACGAAAACGAGGCGCTTCTCATCTACGACGAAATCCAGACCGGCGTCGCTCTCACGGGCACATTCTGGGCGTACCAGGGCATTGGCGTTGCGCCAGATGTCATCGCGTTTGGCAAGAAGACGCAAGTCTGCGGCATCCTCGCCGGGCCGCGCATCGACGAGGTGGATGAAAACGTTTTTGTCAAGCCCAGCCGGATTAACTCGACATGGGGCGGCAACCTCGTGGACATGGTGCGCTTCGACCGGATTTTGGAGGTTATCGAGGAGGAAGACCTGATCGGCAACGCACGCGAGACCGGCTCCTACCTGCAAACCAAATTGGACGGATTAGCCGAGCGTTTTGAGGGTATCGAGAATCCTCGCGGCACCGGCCTGATGTGCGCCTTCGACCTACCGGACGGAGAAACCCGGAATGCGGTGGTGCAAAAGACTTTTGACCACGGAGCCGTCATCCTCGGCTGCGGCACGAAAACCATTCGCTTCCGGCCGTCGCTGTGCATCACGCCGGAGGGTATTGACGAGGGGCTCGAGATCCTGGAGAAGGCGCTGGTGGATGTGCTGGAGGGGTAAAGTGAAGCGGTAGGGGCGAGATACGTCACGTCCGCATAGATTATCAAGCCGCATCGGTAGGGGCGCGATCCATCACGCCCACATAGATCATCAAGCCGCATCGGGTAGGGGCGAGATACATCTCGCCCTCACGCAATCGCCCGCCAACACACGCCCACATGAAACATCACGCCGGATCGTGGAAGGGCGTGAATCATCACGCCCCTA
>JBGTDU010000004.1:0-18055 GCA_041748175.1 Rubricoccaceae bacterium | reverse complement strand
GGTCAGTGCGAGGTCATTCTGAGGCCGTTTCAAGACGCGCGAGGAGTTCGGGGCGGGGTCCCGGATGACGAGCGCAACGCTGAAACGGACCAGAATGGCCCGCAATGGCCCGTCGAGAAAAGTGTTAACAGGCCCTAGTTTGGAGAAGACTGAACTACTCTTACATGAAACTCACCTTCTGGGGCGCCGCCCAAACGGTAACTGGCTCGCAGCATCTCCTCGAACTCGACAACGGCAAAAAGATGCTGCTCGACTGCGGTCTGTATCAGGGCCGCCGCGAGGATGCCAAGCGACTGAACTCCGAGTTCGCCGCCGATCCCCGCGAGATCGACTTCGTTCTGCTTTCGCACGCGCACATCGACCATTCCGGGCTGTTGCCGAGGTTGTATCGCGATGGCTTTCGAGGAACCGTCTATTGCACGCACGCCACGTACGACCTTTGCGCATTGATGCTGCGCGACAGCGCCTACATCCAGGAGAAAGACGCAGAGTATTTCAACCGCAAGAAGCGCAAAAAGAACGAGCCGGAGGTTGAGCCGCTCTATGGAATGGAGGATGCCGAGGGCGTACTCAAGCAGTTCGTCGCGATGCCCTACGACTATCCCTTCGCGCCCTGCGACGGCCTCGAGGTTCGCTATCGCGATGCCGGGCACATTCTGGGCTCGGCCACGATGACGCTCACAGTAACGGAAGGTGGGAAGGAGAAGCGACTGGGATTTACGGGCGACATCGGAAACCCAAATCGGCCGATCCTGAACGACCCTGCGAAAATGCTCGATGTGGATTGGCTCATTTGCGAATCCACCTACGGCGGGAAGACGCACGAACCGATTGGAAAGGCGAAAGAGAAGCTTGCAGAGGTGATCACACGAACGTCCGCGCGTGGCGGAAAGGTGATCATCCCAGCCTTCGCCGTCGGTCGGACGCAAGAGCTGGTGCACACCCTCGATCAGCTTTGGAACGAGGACCGCATTCCAAAAATTCCTGTATTCGTCGATAGTCCGCTGGCGGTAAATGTGACGGGCGTGTTTCAGGCGCACCCCGAGTGCTACGACCGCGAACTGCTCGACTACATGCTCACCGATCCGAACCCGTTCGGTTTTGAGCGCCTCGAATACGTGCGCGATGTAGCGCGCTCGAAGGAACTCAACACGTTGAAAACGCCCATGGTGATCATCTCGGCGAGCGGGATGGCCGAAGCCGGGCGCATCCTCCACCATCTACGAAACAACGTCGAGGATCCAAAAAACACGGTAATGATCGTGGGCTATCAGGGTGAGAACACGTTGGGCCGCCGAATCGTCGAGAAGCGACCCGAGATCAGGATTTTCGGCGAGTCGCATAAGCTGCGGGCCGAGGTGGTCGTGATGAACTACTTCTCCGCCCACGCCGACGAATCCGGCATCCTGGATTTCACGTCCAAACTCGACCGTGAACGTCTGCAAACCATCTTCCTCGTGCATGGCGATTTGGATCGGCAGGAGATGCTGCGCGGCGCGATGAACACGGCCGGATATACGGACGTTCAGATTCCGGAACGGGGTGCGACGGTGGTGTTGTGAGCAGCAACAGGACATTAGATTGTTCGTTACAAGGAACTAACCGCCCGCACAGATGAGTTCGTTTACGCTCAGCACGGAACAGAAAAGAAGTCTCCAGATGTTCGCTGAACGCTGGAAGGTCGTCGGAATGGAGCTGTTCGGCTCAGCTCTCCGAGAGGATTTTCCTGTAGATAGCGACGTCGACCTCCTGCTTTCATTTGCCGCCGATGCTCGGTGGAGCCTGCTCGACCAGTCGAAGATGCAGGAAGAGCTTGAGGCGCTTTTAGGTCGCAATGTGGATGTCTTGACGCGCCGTGCCGTCGAAAGAAGCCGCAATCCGATCAGGCGGCGGGCGATCCTATCGACGGCAAGACCGCTGCTTCCCGCCGCGCTATGAAGTCCGATCAAGCCACGCTTCTCGATGTGGTGGGCGCAGCGCGGCTAATAATTGAGTTCGCGGCCCAAACAGATGCGGGCTCTTTGGAGGATGATATTCTGGTTCAGTCGGCTATTCTGCATCAGCTTCTTGTGTTAGGCGAGGCAGTGAAGCGTCTATCCGAGACCTTCCGACAAGACCATCCCGACGTGCCGTGGAGCCTGATAGCCAGAATGTGAGATCGTTTGATCCACGGATACGACGATATCGATCTCGAAATGGTATGGACGACCGTAGAAATAGACGTGCCCGAATTGCTGAGAGAACTGGAGCCTCTTCTTTCGACGGATTCGGATCGTTCCGAATGAAAGCGCAGATCGCGGAGAAGGGATAGGCGGTGGTGCTCTAGCGCTCTTGCCGTACTGTCGTAGGGACACGGCGAGTCCTGTCTGAGGAGAAGGCGGGATTACGTGGTTTGGCCGCACATGCCTAACTTCGGCCACTCCGAACCGCCGATCTCACCCGAGCCACGTGACCGAAACGCCTTCCTCGCCGCTAACCAAAGACGAAGGCGCGATCCCCGAGCCCTACGTCTCGGCCGCTGAGTCTCCCGCTGAGGCCACGCTCAAGGCGCTGATCGCGGGAATCATATTTGGGATTCTGTTTGGAGCGGCCAACGCTTACCTCGGCCTTCGCGCCGGACTGACGATCTCGACATCCATCCCGGTGGCCGTGATGACAGTCGCCCTGTTCCGCGCGCTGAGAGCGGCGGGCGTTGGGAGCACCATCCTCGAAGCCAACATGTCGCAGACAGTGGGCTCGGCGTCGAGCTCAGTGGCGAGCGGCGTCATCTTTACGCTACCGGCGCTGTTCCTCTGGGGCTTCGACACGAACGTGGTTCAGATCACGCTTCTGGCGATGTGCGGCGGATTGCTCGGAGTGTTGTTCATGATCCCGCTGCGACGCTACCTCATCGTCAAGGAGCATCCGAATCTCCCCTACCCCGAAGGAACGGCCTGCGCAGAGGTGCTCAAGGCCAGCGAGACGGGCGGCGCCGGGGCAAAAAACGTCTTCCTCGGACTGGGCGTGGGCGCAGTCTTGAAGGGCTTGACAGGCTGGCTTCGCGCCGTCCCGGATGAGCTTGAAGTCCAAATTCCGTTTCTCAAGAAGGGCCAGCTTGGCAGCGACGTGAGCGCCGCGCTCTTTGGCGTGGGATACATCCTCGGGCCTCGGATTGCCACGATCATGGTCGGCGGCGGTTTGCTTTCGTGGCTCGTCATTATTCCCATCATCGCGACGTGGGGCGAAGGGCGGGTTGATCCGCTTTTCCCCGAGACGGTGAAGACGATTTCGGAGATGTCCGCGCCTGAGATCTGGACGCGCTACGTCCGCTACATCGGCGCGGGTGCCGTGGCGGCGGGGGGATTGATCACGCTGATCAAGAGCATCCCAACGATGATTGAGAGTTTCCGGATCGGCGCGAAGCAGATCCGCGAACGCATCGGGTCCGACGAAGACCAGCCCGCAATCCCGCGCACGGAGCAAGATCTTTCGCTCCGAATCGTCGGTATCGGTGTCGTTGTGGTTTTTGTAGTCCTCACGCTCGTGCCGCAAGCGTTCAGCACCATCGATGTGCCGCTAGGCCGCGCACTCGCCGCGCTGCTGGTCATCGTCTTCGCGTTTTTCTTTGTGACGGTCAGTTCGAGGATTGTCGGCCTTGTCGGCGTAACGTCGAACCCAACCAGCGGGATGACGATTGCCACGTTGCTCGGCACGGCCTCCGTCTTCCTTCTCCTCGGCTGGACGGATGACGCAGGCAAGGTTGCGGCGCTGACGGTTGGCGCAGTTGTGGCCATCGCAGCCTCTATCGCCGGCGATACCTCGCAGGACTTGAAAACGGGGTTCTTGCTTGGTGGAACACCGCGAAGGCAGCAGGTTGGTGAATTGGCCGGTGTGCTTACCTCCGCTGCATTTGTGGCTCTCACTGTGCTGTTGCTAGGCAAAGCGTATGGATTCGGCGGCGAGGAACTACCCGCGCCCCAGGCCACACTCATGCAACTAGTCATCGACGGCGTCTTGTCGCAATCGCTGCCATGGGTATTAGTTGCCATCGGTGCAGGTATTGCAGTCGTAGCCGAGATCTTCCGCATCCCGTCGCTGCCGTTCGCGGTTGGGGTTTATCTGCCGGTCTCCACCATGTTTCCGGTCTTCCTCGGCGGGTTGCTGCGCCTCACGCTCAAACGCCGCGCCGCATCCGAGGAGGAGAAGACAGGCCGTCGCGACCGGGGCATCCTGTTCGGCTCAGGGCTGGTCGGCGGCGAGGGGCTTATCGGCGTGGTGATCGCCGGAGCTGCGGGTTACGCCGTATCGCGCGGGCAGACTCCGTGGACGATTGGCTACGAGTGGGCCGGTGCGCTCGCGCCGTGGTTGGCGTTCGCGCTGTTCGTTGGGCTGATTGCCTACTTCGCGAGGTTGGTGGTGAAGCGGGATGTAGAGTAGATGCGGCGGTATTGGGGTTAGAGAACCTCTTTATAGGTCGCTAGAAATGCAGCGGGAGTTAGAATAGAGGCTCCTCGAAACGGATCCAGCACCAGCAGATCCTGGTCTCCACTGACGATAGCCTGTGCTTTGCCGGAGACGGCGAGAGCGAGGAACATATCATCTTTCGGATCTCGACAGACTTTGATGGTCTCTGTGACTTCAACCCATTTGGATCGCTCAACGTACGAGACCAAGAACTCCTCGCGCACCGCCAGCGAAACGTAGTTGTCGAACTTGGGCCTTCGGAGGACATCGGCGGCTTCGCTAAGTGTTTCCGCCGAAAGCAGCACGTCTCCAAGTGCAAAGGCGCGCCGGACCGCGTGGTCGGGTATGGATCCCTCAAAAAGGGCCGCTCCAACGAGCGTGGATGTATCCAGAACGAACCGGTGGCGGTTCACGCCTCCGACTCACCAAGAATGTCATCCAGCAACTCGGGAGTAAGTCCTCGTTCCCGGGCCTGTCGGCTCATCTCGCTCATTACTTCTTCCAGCGACCGTCGCGGATTAATTGCCTCGGTCAGTCTGAGATCGAGCAAGGCATCAAGCTTGCGGCGCTCTTCCGTACCCGCACTTTGGTAGGCGCGGGCAGCGGCTGGGCTGACACGGATACGGATGGCCTTTGTCTCCATGGCAATGTGTGTTTTCGTAAAGGTACCAATGCGTTCGTCGTCGGGGCTGCCTTCGATTGGAAGAGGTCGATCGGGGCACCGCGTGGCTACCTCACGCGTATCGTTGTTTCAGATTAGCTTCTGAATATTCTGGACCGCTTTTGTCTTCGCTTTCCCGAAGTGCCGATTGCAATGACAAGTCAAACCACGCACGGTTCTCTGCCCGCTTATTGTCCTGTTCTGCCAACTCAAGCAGGGCCTCCGCTTGCTCTCTGCTGACGGTTGGAAAGTCGTCGCGGAAGTCCTCGATCCCCTTCCCCTTTCGGAGGTAGACAAGAAGCGTATCGATAGGAACACGCGTACCAGTGAAGACCGGCGTGCCGCCGAGAATCTCGGGGTCAGCGTGGTAGATTTTGGCTCGTTCCATGATTCGTAGTCCGTTGTTTCAGGCCGGTTGCCCCATTCGAACACGCTTGACGTGCTTCGGATTCTGTTTAGAGTTCGTTGGTTTCGAGGGCCACATAGGCGTTCACACTGATTGTGGGGCTGATTGACTACTTCTAGCGGTTGGTTGTTCGGCCTGAGGAGGCAAATTGAATCGAATCGCCTCTGACTACCCCATGTGCCAGCGTGCGGTGTAAGCCGTGCAGATCGCGGCAATCATGTTTCCGTAGTCGGCATCGCAATTAGCTGTGTCGGCGAATTCCCGTTCGACGTACGGGGGCGACACATTGTCGATGTGCATCGGGACCAGAAGGACGTAATCGTATCCGGAGATGTGGGTCATTCCCGGTGGACGGGTTGGTAGACCCCGAAAGTGCGCGACGGTTGAGGTCGGATCTTGCGGCCGATTCTTGCTCACAGCAGCTGGAAAATCCTCCCAAAGCTTTTGATCACCGGTCGAGAGTCGCGGTCGAATTTCTTCGTCAAACGTAGCTCCGTAGAACGGCGAGATTCGGTCACTCACATTGAGGAATCGATGAGCGGTACCCACGATTACAGTAGCGACGAGTACCGTCTCTGGTCGTTTAGACTGATAGGCGCCAAGGAGCTTCGTCAGATCGTCGAAGCGGCTGGTCTTGTTGCGATGCGCAGTCACGACCGATTTGTTCTCGATGCCCAAGCTAGTCTTCGTCAAGTCGGGCTTGTCCGCATCCTCAATGGGTTCCGCGACGAGCAGGTCAATCTTTCGCCGCCGATCACCGGGCGATGGCACGTTCTTCCACGCTCGGACGACTCCAGTCTCGATATCCGCGCGCAGAGGTGCGCAGGCCGATCTGAGGTCTCTCAGGATTCCATCCGCAACTATATCCGAGTGTCCTTCAAGCCGTTGATTGTGGTAACCACGCCGGATGATGTCCTCAACGAGATCGTCAAACGGTGTGCGCATCAGGCGTCCGCCGCGGCGAAGAGGGGTGCGGCCACCGTGCAAGAAAACTCCTTCGGAACCGGCAGTTGCTTGAGAATAGTGCTCTGCAAGCGGATGAACCCTTTCCGAACTCGCTGGCAATGTCCCATAAGCCAATGGCCAGCTTCGGGACCGTTTAAATATTCTGCAAGGTCGAAAACGATTTCCTCGTCGAGCGGAACGATGTAATAGACACTGTGGCGAGGCACGATCGAGCCGTCCATGTCTACCCAGAACTGAGGTCTCTCCGTGACGTCTTTGCACAAGATTTTTGGGCGCATGATGCTATGCAGCAAGGGTGTCTCATGAAACGCATACCACGGCTTTCGCCTCGTGCACGTCCGCTCCAGCAGGCTCTCCCTGCGCTCAAATAGGTAAGGGGCGAAACCATCGAGATGATTCAATGGGAGGAGGCGGCCACGATGGTCATAGGGAATCAGAAGAGAGTCTACGGGGTCGACACCTTCCTCGCCCGGTACCAGTTGACGACCTGAGATGGTTGGGAAGGCGAACTGGCGAAGCTCTCCGGGGAGGCTTGCTGTTCTTCGCACGAAGTGTCGATCCGCACCGGTGGCGACTCCACAGCTGATCCGGTCGCAGATGTCTTGAAGCACGATGTCGCATTCGGGAGTAGAGCCGTTGCCGTACATATCGACTGCGAGTGAGTCGCCGCGATGCGTGAAACGAACCATTCGTTCGGACCCGTCGCGGAGCAGTAACCGTGTTTTGGTCGGAGAACTCCGTTGCTCTATGGTGGTAATGGTGGGATAGGTCGTGAGGCCAGGAAACGTCTCCTCCGAAACCAGCTCGACCTCCGGCACGACACGCTCCGCCAAAAGGCGGCGAAGAGGTCGAGCCGACTCGACCGTCAGGAATTTCTCGGGGGTGATGAAGACCATTCGACCACCGGACTTCAGGAGCCGGAGCGCCCGTTCCCAGAATAAAAGGTAGAGATCGAACCGGCCCACGGCTGTAGCGAATCTGGCGCGAAAGCGAGCTTTCTCATCTTCTCCAAGCTCAGTTATGCCTACGTAGGGCGGGTTTCCAATAATGAAGTCGAACGGCGCGAGCTCGCTCTGGAGGAAATCGCAAGTCCGAATACAGATGGATTCGTTGCCAGAAAACCTCTGGCTAGCTTCCCGGCTACGTCCGGGATGAAGTTCGACACCCACGATTCGCGGCAGAGGGGATCCGTGGTTCCGACACCATCGGACAACACCCTCGACAAAAGCCCCGTCGCCACAACCCGGGTCGAGCAAACGCATCTTCTCCGACGGCGCCTGCGCGCTGAAAAGCTTGGCCACCATTAGGTCGACGACGCTGGCTGGAGTCTGAACGTATCCTCGCACGCTTCGCAAAGTTTGTTCTATGGCACCGTTGAAGGTAGCGCTACGTGATTGGATCCGAGCAGCCACAAAAGGTTTATGCACAGCGCAGATTCGGGGTTGATGATGCACGAAGGCTTCGCTTCCTCGATACCGCCCTGATGGTACCTTTCAATCCTGTTCTCTCTCATACGCCTCTGGTCCCGAGCATTTCGGGATAAAAGGGAATCCGGTCCGACGATTTCGGATTTGCGATTTCGGATTTCGGCATGGCCGGAGCCACCGAAATCATATATCCGAAATCCGAAATCAAGCGAAGCCGGAGCTGTACCCGCAACTGTAGGCGGCTTGTCTGATGCCGACGAAGTGTCGCGCCACTTTCCGCAATTGGAAGGGAAGGCGCGTGCCGAGGCGTCCGACGAATAGCCGCGAGCCAGGAGACCTACCAGACGCGTTTTCACCACGACCTCCGGGATCAGAGGGCCACGGTGCTGCGCGTTCTTCCTGATCGCATCGGCTACCCGGTTCTCGCTTTGAGGATCGGGTTTTTTATTGCGCTTCCTTTTCATCCTGTTCCTCGTTGCGCCCGTCGCGGCCCAGACCACCGACAGGCCGGTGGCAGCGGATACCACGCTTCCGGCGGTAACCGTCACGGCGACGCGGCTACCCATTCCGTCGCGCGGCGCACCGGCGCGGGTGACGCTGTTGGATGCGGATGCCATTGCCGCGACCAACGCAGCGAGCGTAGCCGATCTGTTGGAGGCGCGTGGACCGATGTTCGTCCGGCGCTACGGGTCCAACGGACTGGCGTCCATCACGCTTCGGGGTTCCACAGCGTCACAAACTCTGGTTTTGTTGGATGGAAGGCGCCTTGCTGATCCGCAACTTGGTCAGTTGGACGTCTCGCTCCTGCCGACCGTGATGCTTGAATCCTTCGAAGTGCTGCACGGCGGCGGCTCGGCGCTGTACGGAACAGATGCGCTGGGCGGCGTGGTTCACCTGCGTTCTGTAAGGCCGTCGGAAGGATTCGCGACGCGCCTGACATCTGAAGTTGGCGCGTGGGGGCAGCGGCGGATCGGCGGTGTGGTTTCCGGCGAGTCTGGTAGATGGAGCGCTGTAATCGCAGCCGAAGGCGAGACGGCTAACGAAGACTTTTCCTTCCGCGACGCTTCACTGATTGACAACCCGATGATTCGAAACGAGGGCTGGGATCGCGAACGGGTGGCGGGTTATGGAGCGGTGACGTACGCCAATGGCCCAACGTCCATTCGTACCGCCCTGATGCTCACCGATGCTGAACGCGGTCTCGGCGGGACGGACTCCATCGGAGCACGACAATGGGACACAACTTCTCGACTCTGGCTCGATGGCTCCCAGAACACATCGTGGGGCCGCGTCGAAGCAGGGGGCTTCGTCCAGCGATCCAGCCTTCGGTATGCGAGCCCGTTTCCGTCCACCCGCCCGGATGCCATCGACGACACCGGGAGAACGACGACAGCTTCGTTCGATCTCACGGCCCATCAAACCAGCATTTCAGGATGGCATCTTACCGGCTCTGCAACAGTCGCCACCGGGAAAGCTGAGCACCCCAGCCTCTCCAGCGATGCCTCCGATTCCTTCGGCGCGCTGGCGTTGGCCGCCGCGCAAACGGAAGGTCGGCTTCGGATTTTCCCGGCCGTTCGGCTGGATGGATATGCGCCATCGGGTGGCGAGCGGAAGTTGGCGCTCAGTCCACAGATTGGAATTAACTGGCAAGCGCTCGAGTCAGAAGCGTTCAGGATGAAGGCGAGTGTTGGTAGGGCTTTCCGCATGCCCACGTTTAACGACCGCTTGTGGCAGCCGGGTGGCAACCCGGATCTCCTCCCCGAAATCGGCTGGACGGGCGATCTTGGGCTCCTCTTCGCTGCAAACCGCACGAGCGCTGAAGTCACGTTCTTTGCGGCCACGGCGAGCGATCAAATCGTCTGGTCCCCGACAGTAGACGGGTACTACGCGCCGGAGAACGTTGCCCGAACGAGGAGTCTTGGTGTGGAGGCGTCGTTCGATCGAACCTGGCTCCTCGGTCGAAGCACAGGTCTGGAGGTCGGCGCAGTCGGAACGATCACCGATGCGCGCGACCGCTCGGATCCGACGGCATCCAGCTACAACCAGCAACTTCGGTACGTCCCGAGATGGACCGCCAAAGCGTGGACCTCGGCTTCTTTCGGAGCTATGCGGATAGATCTCGGCGTGCAAGCTGTTGGCCGCCGGTACACGACGACCGACGAATCCCAGAGCCAAAACCCCTATCTCCTCCTTAACGGGCAGATCCGCTATCGGCACACGCTCGGGCCTGTCTCCGCAACCATCGCAGTCGCCGCCGAGAACCTCACCGACCGTCACTACGAGGTGATCCAGTCTTACGTCATGCCGCCACGCCATTTCAGCGCGCGCCTCACCATTCAAACCAGATAATCATCCATGCTACGTCCTTCCATCTTCGCGCTTCTTAGCGTCCTCGCGCTGTCCGCGTGCGACTCCAGCGACCCCGTCGTTCGCGTCGTATCAGGCATATACGTCGGCAACCAGGGCAACTTCTCCGACAACAACGGCTCGGTTTCCATCTACGACCCCGCGACGGGACAGTCGAACGTCAACGCCATCCCCAACCTCAACGGCCTGGTTCAGAATATCGTTCTTGACGGAGATCGGGCCTTCGTTCTACTCAACTTCGACGACTCGTTCTCGACGGGCCACGGACGCATTGACATCGTGGATCTTGCCACAAACCAGAGGACGGCCCAGATCGATATCAATACGCCGCGCAGCGCAGTTGTTGACGGCAACACACTCTGGGTCTCGAATCTCTACGCGAGCACGGTCACGCCTATCGACCTCTCGGACAACACACTTGGACCGCCCATCGACGTCGGTTTCAACCCGGAAGGACTTGCGCTTTCCAACGGCAACCTGTTCGTGGCGAACAGTGGTTTCGGATCTTCGACGACGGTTTCAATGATCGACACGGCCTCTGGCTCGATCACAAACACGGTGGACGTCGACTGCGACGGGCCGCGTGGACTGGTAGCCGATGCCGACGACGAGATCTGGGTTTTCTGCACCGGCCAGACCCTCTTCGATCCCGTGACCTTCGAGATCATCGGGCAAACGAACGGGGCGGCGATTGTGTTGAATGGTTCCACGGGCGCGGAAATGGCCCGTGTTGAAATGGATGCGCAATTCGGTGGCGGCGCCATCGGGCAGGACGCGTTCCTCGTCGCCGGGCGCAACGAAATCTGGGCGGTGAAAGGGACCGAACTGCTTCGATTTGATACGACCACAAACAGCCTCGTACAGACCATCTCGCCCGAGATCCCCGCAGGTCGCATGATCAGCGCCGTTGGCTACGACGAGGTGAACGACCGGCTTTTGGTCGGCACATTCAACGACTACGCATCGGCTGGATCGGTGATTATCACAGACAGAATGGGCGCGGAAGTCGGATCGTTTTCGGCGGGCGTCGCTCCAGCATCAATCGCGGTTCGCGAAAGCGTGGAATGATGCAGGACATCCACATCGACCGGTGCTACTGCTTCTTCTGCCCGTTTCAGGAACTAAAGGAAGTCGCGGAAGCCACCGGCGCGACCTCAATTCCCGAGTTACAGCAGCATGTTCGATTCGGGGAACAGTGCGAGCTCTGCCATCCCTACGTCCGCCGCATGCTGCGGACGGGAGAGGTGGTTTTCAATGAGCTAGTTGCTGACGACTGACTACTTCAATGCGAGCTGCACGCGCACCGCGTTCTCTACAGCCCTCAGATCTGCCAACGAAAGCTCCCCCGCCTTGCTTGAGAAGCGCTTCTTGCTAACTGTTGTGAGTTGGTCGGCCATGGCTTTGCTTCTGCCTCCCGCAAAATTAACGAGAGCCTCGCCCGGATAGACGCGACCGGTGTTTGACGTGAGTGGAACAACCTGTATGCGGTTGAGATGCTGGTTCGCGGCGTCGTTGCTGAGAACTATGGCGGGGCGCCTCTTCTGAATCTCGCCGCCAACGGACGGATCGAAATCCACCCACCAGACCTCACCGCGCGTCATTATTGCCCTCCGGATTCACATCGCCGATTAAGGCCTCCGACCATTCCAACGCCTCAGCTTCCCGCGTCTCGTCCTGCGCCATGGCTGCGTAACCAGCACTCAAATCTTCCGAGACTACGTGCGGGCGGACGAGCTTCTCAATAAAACGGCTGATGCGGCGAGGGCCGACGACGCGGTACAGGCCGTCGTAGACGTCCTCGTCGATGGTGATGGTGAGCTTGCGAGCCATGTCATTTACACGTGTAACTGCACGTGTTCGACCACTTTCGATGGTCGCGGTTCCTGGCACCCATTTCCCCGCATTCTTCGCCCCTGAGGCCTCCGGGGTTCAATAGGTTACCCGTCCTATTTCTAGGGGCGCGTCGCGACGTGCCCTTTTTGCGTTTCAGCAGGAAGCACCATGCAGCAGCAATCCATCCGCAACATCGCCATCATCGCGCACGTGGACCACGGCAAAACCACGCTCGTGGACGCGCTGCTGTGGCAGAGTGGCACGTTTCGTGAGAACGAAGACGTGGCCGAGCGCGTCATGGACTCGATGGACCTCGAGCGCGAGAAGGGCATCACCATCATGGCCAAGAACACGGCCGTGCGCGTAGGCGACCACAAAATCAACATCGTCGACACGCCCGGCCACGCCGACTTTGGAGGTGAGGTGGAACGCACGCTCCGTATGGTAGACGGCGTCATGCTCCTCGTCGATGCTGCCGAGGGGCCGCTTCCGCAAACCCGCTTCGTGCTCTCGAAGGCCTTGGACTTGCGCCTTCCCGCGATCGTCGTCATCAACAAAATCGACCGGAGTGACGCGCGGGCCGAGGACGTCCTGAACGAGGTCTACGACCTGTTCATCGACCTTGACGCCGACGAGCGCCAGATCGAGTTCCCGGTGATTTATGCGGTCGCAAAAGATGGCCAGTGCACGACGGATCTCAACCAACCCCTCACCGATCTCAAGCCGATTTTTGACGCCATCCTGAACACTATTCCCGCGCCTGCCGGAGACACAGAGGCATCGTTGCAGGTTCTCATCACCGACGTCAAGCCCGACGCCTATCTCGGTCCCATGGCAATCGGCCGCGTGGTCAACGGTACGCTCCGCGAGAAGCAGCGCGTGGTGCTTTGCGGCCGGGACGGCGCGACAAAGTCCGCTCAGGTGACGGCGCTCTTTGTCAATGAGGGGTTAGATCGGGTGCCCGTGACCGAGGCCTCATCCGGCGAAGTTGTCCATATTGGTGGCATGGTGGGCATCGGCCTCGGTGAATCGATCGCCGATGCGGATGACCCGCAGCCGCTTCCGGCGCTGCATGTGGATGAGCCCACGCTGTCGATGGAATTCCGCATCAACGACTCGCCATTCGCTGGCAAGGAGGGCAGATTCGTGACCTCGCGCAACTTGAAAGACCGCCTCCAACGCGAGGGCGAATCAAACCTTTCCCTCCGCATCGAAGAAACCGAGACTCCTGATCGCTACCTAGTTTTTGGACGCGGAGAACTCCAGCTTGCCATTCTCATCGAGCAAATGCGACGCCAGGGCTACGAGTTTGCGGTTGGCATGCCGCAAGTGATTACGAAAGAGGTCGACGGTAAGAAAAACGAGCCGTTCGAACGCACGACGATCGACGTGGCGGAAGAGTTCATGGGCGTCGTTATCGAGAAGCTGAGCACACGGAGGGGCCAGATGATGCAGATGATCAACCACGGCTCGGGGCGGGTGCGCATGGAGTTCGAGATTCCTGCTCGCGGCCTCATCGGCTACCGGACGGAATTCCTCACGGATACGAAAGGCACGGGGCTGCTGACGCACATCTTCGATGGCTTCCGGCCGTGGGCCGGGCACATCACGCATCGTGCTACAGGTGCTCTCGTCGCGGATCGGAACGGCAAGGTGACGGGCTATTCCATCGTAAACTTGCAGGAGCGTGGGCAGCTTTTCGTCGGCCCCGGAGACGTAGTGTATGGCGGGATGATTATTGGCGAGAACGCACGTGACGAAGACCTTGAAGCCAACATCACGAAGGAGAAAAAGCTGACGAACCATCGCGCGGCGAGCGCCGACTTCTTCGTCAAAATGGATCCACCGCGCGTCATGTCATTGGAGGAGGCCATCGAGTTTATCCGCGACGACGAACTGATTGAGGTCACGCCGAAGTCATTGCGTTTGCGTAAGCGGCACACCGATCCGCACGACAGAAAACGTGCAATGATGAACCGCAAGGCCGATATCGTTGCCTGACCCACGCTGTGATTCCGTTTGATCTTCTCGAATACGAAGAGCCGGAGCCGCTCGACCGCGCCATCGGCGTTCAGCCGAAATGGAACGCATGGGTAGAGATCCACAACCTCATTGCGGCTGCCGCCTCGATTCGCGACTACGGCCCGGCGGACGCGTTGCGAATCTGTCGGGAGTACGGGCTCGATTTTGTGACGTCGTTTGGCGCCGAGCGTGTCGGCCTCTACAGGACGTTCCTCGACTACTGCCTGGATCGGGGTGATCTGGCTGAGCGCGACCGCAGAGTTCTGGCCCATCTTGCAGACACATTGCGCCTCACCAACGCCGACCTTCAGCCGGTTCACGAGCGGGCATTTGGGCGCACCGTTTCCAACGTTCTGTCTGATGACTGTGTATCCTTGGAAGAACGCCTGCTGCTCTACAAACTCCAGCATACGTTGGGGCTCGATCCACGCATGGCCGATGGGACGTACGAGGCCGTAGCTCGGGAGCGGTTGCTCACAACTGTTGCACACGCAGTCTGTGACGGCATGTTGTCGCCCGAGGAACGAAAGGAGATTGAAGCGCTGAGGGCTGAGGTCGGGATTGAGATTCCGCCAACCGTTGAAAAACTCCTGGCAGAGGCCGCTCGGAACTGGGCGATCCAACACGGCCCGCTTCCGACCGTCAGCGTTGGAATTCTACTGCTTCCGGCCGAGTATGGTCACTTTCAGACGGCAGGCCAATGGCAGCGCCTCAACTATGCCCGATTGCGCGTAGCCCTGAGCGCCCAGAGGATCTCGCTGACGAAGGGCGACACGGATCGTCTTGTTGTTCCGCGACAGGCGGTTTCCGGCAAGCTCTACAACGGCCTTATCATCGTGTCAAACAAACGCCTGATTATGAAGCCGGAGCGCCTCGAACCCGTGGCGTACTACGTGCAATCGCTGGGAGAGATTGAACGGTATCGGAATGGGCTGCGCGTGGGCCTTCCCGAAGATCGATCCCTGTTCCTCGATGCAGGGCGTGCAAGCCGCGCGTTGCATTCCGTGCTGTTCAGACTGCTGAATCCATAAAAATCGCTGCGCGCTTAGTCTTCGCAACCTCGATACGCGGACGCTCGTGTCAACTTTCCGCCTGGCACCGCCCTCACCCCGGACCTCTCGCCTTGGCGCCTGTCCCGACACGTCGGGAAGAGGCCGGGGTGAGGGGCAAACATACGAGTTCCGTCCTCCGTCACGCTGCTAAATTCACCTGTCCAACCTGACGTCCATGCCGCAACCCATCCGCAAACTGCTTGTCGCCAACCGGGGCGAGATCGCGGTTCGGGTTATGCGCACATGCAGAGAGCGCGGGATCCGGACGGTGGCGGTTTACTCAGAAGCGGACAAGAAAGCTTTGCACGTTCGGATGGCGGACGAAGCCTATTGTGTTGGTTCGGCACCGTCGAGTGAATCGTATCTCGTGCAGGAGAAAATTCTAGACGTTGCAAAGAAGGCGAATGTCGATGCGATCCATCCGGGATACGGCTTCCTTTCCGAGAACGCCAGCTTCGCGGAAGCCTGTGCAGCGGCCGGAATTACGTTCATAGGTCCACCACCGAACGCGATTCGGACGATGGGCGACAAGACCGAAGCGCGGTTGCTAATGCAGCAGGCCAACGTTCCGATGGCGCCTGGCACACCGGACGCCATTGAGGATGAAGCGGAGGCGATGAAAGCAGCCGAGGAAATCGGCTATCCGGTGTTAGTCAAGGCGGCGGCCGGAGGAGGAGGGAAGGGGATGCGCGTAGTCGAGAAGCCCGAGGATTTCGAGTCGGCGTTGCGAGGCGCACAGAGCGAGGCCCGCAATGCCTTCGGCGACGACCGCGTGTTCATTGAGAAGTACCTGACCGGACCGCGGCACATTGAATTTCAGGTGCTGGCGGACACACACGGCAACGTTGTCCACCTGTTTGAGCGCGAATGCTCCATCCAACGCCGCCATCAGAAGGTGATTGAGGAGGCTCCAAGTAGCGTCCTCACGCCTGAACTCCGCGCTGCGATGGGGGAAGCCGCTGTCAAAGCCGCCGAGGCCTGCGGCTACGTCGGGGCCGGGACGGTTGAGTTTCTGTTTGACGACGGCGCGTTCTTCTTCCTCGAAATGAACACGCGCCTCCAGGTTGAGCATCCTGTGACAGAGCTGATCACTGGCCTTGATCTCGTTGCCGAGCAAATCCGGATAGCCGAAGGCGAAGAGTTGGGCTACACACAAGACGACCTATCCATTTACGGCCACGCGGTCGAGTGCCGGGTGTATGCCGAGGACGTTGTTGCGGGCTTCCTTCCCGATCCGGGGCTGTTGCTCAGGCATCGGCAGCCTTCCGGTTTTGGCGTGCGGGTCGATGCAGGCGTCGAAGAAGGCGACGAAGTGCCTGTGTTCTACGACCCGATGATTTCCAAACTTTGCGCGTGGGCCCCGACCCGGGAAGCCGCAATCGCAAGAATGGACCGCGCCCTCGCCGAGTACGACATCGCGGGTGTCCAGACGACGATTCCGTTCTGCCGCTTCGTGATGCAGAGCGAGGCATTCCGCTCCGGCGATTTCGACACAGGCTTTGTTGGAAAGCATTTCAATGCGGAAGACCTCGCGCCTTCAGCCGATCTGCAACGTGTTGCTGTTGTTGCCGCCGGGCTGATCGCGTTGGAGGGCGAAACGGTTTCGCACTCGACTAACGGAACGACCGAAAGCGCTGGCCTCAGCCGCTGGGCGATGCGGCGGTATCAAGCGTAGCCAGGCGAGGTCGTCGCTTGACAGTCTGTATCCAGGTGGCTACATTCTGCCATGTACACGATCCGGCAGACCGAGGAGTTCGTTGCATGGCTCGATGGTCTCAAGGACAAGCGTGCTCAGATCCGAATCGTTGCTCGACTGCGGCACGTCGAAGCGGGAAGCCTCGGCGACTGGAAACCGGTTGATGGCGATGTGTCAGAGTTGCGCGTTCATTAAGGCCCCGGCTATCGGATCTATTTCACGCGCAGGAGCCGCGTCATTCTTGTGTTGCTCAACGGCGGTAAAAAGGCGGCGCAGAAGAAAGACATTCGGCGCGCAATGACGCTCGCCGCACAACTTGGAGAGGACCTATGAAAAAGATAGACGCACCCATCAAGCTCGTCCCTTTCGACGCCGCAAGATATCTGGACGATGACGATGCGATTGCCGAATACATGACCGCCGTACTGGAAACCGACGACCCGGATTTGCTCCTTCTGGCGCTGGGTGACGTGGCCCGCGCGAAGGGAATGGCGCAAGTAGCCAAGGATGCCGGGCTAGGCCGTGAAAGCCTGTACAAGGCGCTCACCCCCGGCGCGAAACCGCGCTTCGAGACGGTGATGAAGGTGGCGAAGGCACTTGGGGTCAAATTTTCCGCGCACCCTGCATGACGCGACTTTGTGTTGTTCTTGCTCGTGAGTTAGACCATTCGTGTGAGCCCGCTTAGTTCCCCGCAAACTGAACGGCGAAACGCCTTCCTCGGCCGGAGGGCGACGTGGCGATATATTGATTGATTGGAGATCAGTCGAGCACCATGGCAGAAATAAATACAGTGAGGGAGCACATAGCATGGTCATACGCCAATCTCGCATGTGCACACGCGGCTGTCGAATCCGGTGCAAGGAAGTATGGCAGAGTGAATTACATGATTCGCGCCAAGCTCAATAAGGGCCTCAAATCTGGCACAATGAGTATGCGGTCAACACTTGACGACGAAAAAATAAAATACAAGTATCCTCATTCATGTTGCTATTGCGGCTCCACCGATAGAATCCATATAGATCATCTCATTCCACAGATCAAAGGCGGTGATGTCCCAAATCGTGTGTAAAAACGGGAGGTCATGCCGCCAGGCGGAAGGAGATCGTTTCGGGTTGTTCTGCGTTTGGGCAGATGGTGTTGCGTAGAGTACTCAGTTGTGCCAGTTCGAGGTCCGTCATCGAC
>JBGTDU010000003.1:0-12294 GCA_041748175.1 Rubricoccaceae bacterium | reverse complement strand
GAGGTCAGTGCGAGGTCATTCTGAGGCCGTTTCAAGACGCGCGAGGAGTTCGGGGCGGGGTCCCGGATGACGAGCGCAACGCTGAAACGGACCAGAATGGCCCGCAATGGCCCGTCGAGAAAAGTGTTAACAGGCCCTAGTCGGTCACGTTTTCTGCGGCTGCTTCCTTGCCGCCGGGAAGAGCACGTTGTTGAGGATCAGGCGATAGCCGGGCGAGTGTCGGTGGAGGTTCAGATCCGTTGGTTGATCGCCGACGAAGTGCTGGTAGTCCTCGGGGTCGTGGCCTGCGTAGAAGGCAAAGAAGCCGCGGCCCAGCGGCCCGTAGAGGTAGCGCACCGAATTGCCGCCGGGTGCCTGCGCCATCGTGACGATGCCAGCCTTAATGAGGCTTTGCCGAAAGCCCGTTGTCTGCCCCATGAATCCACGGATCGAAGCGACGTGGTTCTGGGTGAGCATCGCAGGGACCGGGTCCCATTTCGCCGAGAAGTCGAACAGCGTGAAGTAATCCGTCAGCGGGTTTCTGAACTCAGCAGGTGGGTTTACATCAATATCCGAGTGCTCATACTCCATCGCATTGAAGGACGGCGAGAAATCCTGGAAGGCGAGCGTTTGCGAATAGTCCAGGCGGGAGATAGCATCCGGCGAAACGCCATCGCCGTCCATTTCGGCTGGGACGATATCCGTGCCGGCGGCGGCCAGCGCAATGTCGAACGTGTCTGATCCCGAACACATCGCGAAGAGAAACCCGCCCTCCAACACATACGAACGAATCGCGTGGGCAACGGCCAGCTTGAGCTGGCTCACTTTCTGAAATCCGCGGTTCGTCGCGGCGATTTCGGCGCTGCGCTGTTCCTCCTGGTACCAGGCCTGCGTCCGGTATGCGGCGAAGAACTTGCCGTATTGCCCGGTAAAGTCCTCGTGGTGAAGGTGAACCCAGTCGAATTCCCCTAATCGACCATCGAGAACGTCGTCGTCGTAGATCTGCTCGAAGGGGACTTCGGCGTAGTTAAGCGCCAGGAGCACGGCGTCGTCCCATGGCAGCGTTCGCTCGGGCGCGTACACGGCGATTTTCGGAGCTTTCTCCAATCGAACGGCGGCCATGTTTACCGCGGGGCTTTCCACCTCGGCCAGGATCGGTGAGCCGTACACGGGCTCGAACGAGACCCCGCGAATGCGGAGCTCCGCCGCCAGCGACTCTACAGCCGGGGCGAGGAACGAGCCACCCCGGTAGTTGAGCAGCCAGTCTACTTCCATCCCCAAATCCAGCGCGAAATAGACCGCCCCGTACGCCTTCAGGTGATCAGCCTGCGCGTCATCCATGGGGATGAGGAGATCCTGGGCGCTTGTTTGGAGCGGGAGGAGGAGTGCGGCAAAAAGTATGATGGCCCGTCGGCTCATGCTCGTCGTTTCGGGAAAATGTGAGGTAGGGCGCGCTCGCCGAGCGCGCCGGATGCTCTGCTCGCCGAGCCCACGCGAAAGGATTTTCGGTGGGCGCTCGGGCGCATTCGGCTCATCCCGGCGGTCGGTCGCCACGAAGACGCCGCAGCCTCGAACGCACTTCGGGCGCGAGGAGGGAACCGGGGTAGCGGACAAGAAGATCGGCGTAGGCCTCGGCAGCGGCCGTTGGATCGGCCATGTCACGCTCATAGACCTCGCCCAAAAGAAAGACGGTTCGCTCAACGAGGTACGAATCGGGGTAGCGGGACGCGAAGCTATTGAGTGCAACGAGCACATCGTCCGTGCGCTGGAGGTCGCGCAAGACCTCGATGCGGAGAAACGCGGCTTCATCGGAGATAGGATGCGCGCCTGAGGAACTGAGCAGATTGTCGAGCGCAGCGAGGGCTTCCCCCGAACGCTGCTGGCGCTGGAGCAGGGCGGCCGTCGCGTACGCCCGTAGCGGCTCGGAAAGCGAATCGGGCCCCGCATTCTCGCGAAGGAGCAGTTTCAGGCTGATGGCATCGTTGGCGGCATCGGTAGCCGTGTTCTGGTTCATCGCGTCGGCGCGGGCTATCGCACCACCGAAGTCGCCCTGGTAGAAATCGAGTTTCGCTAGTTCGAGGCGGGCGCTTTCGGCGAGCGGACCGATTCGGATTCCTTCTTCGACTTGCGCAAAAGAGGTTCGCGCGGCGGCGAGATCGCCACGGCGGAGTGCAACGCGGCCAAGCTCCAGGCGGGCGTTGCCGGAAATGCCGGCGTTGCTGGATTGCGCAACGAGTGTCCGCAGGAGGGCCTCCGCCGCCTCGTACTCTCTAAAAACGGCCTGCTGAAGCTCCGCGGCCCGAGCCAAGGCCCCATCTCCTGCGGGATGGTTGGGGTATCGAACGGCGAAGCTCGCATAGGCCTCCAGCGCGGCTTCGAAGTGCGGAGCTGGAATTCGCTGGCCGTCGGCGTCGAAGGCGTGCTCGCCCGCCCGATCTGCAAGTTTTTCCGAGAGCTGGGCCATCGCGATGTGCGCGTGCGGCGCTATCGGCCCACTTCCATGGCGTTCCACGATGATTGCCAGGGCTCGCTGCGCTTCTTCCAACGCATCCCCGGTGGCCGCCGCCTGGGCAAAACCGTACAGCGACTGCCCTTGCTCACCCTGGAGCCTGTCGATCGCAATGTTGGCGTCGAGTGCGGTCGAATAGTCGCCATGTTCAAGGGCAATCCACGCGGCGAGTTCGCGGTAGGCGCGGTTCAGCGGGTCGCGCCGAATCGCCCGAGCGACCGCGAGAGAGAACGCCTCGGCGGCTCCCGTCGTTTCGATCAGGCGCGTCAGCCGGGCGCGGACGAGGTCGCCTGCATCGGGGTTGTCAACCAGCAGCGCGAGGTACTCGTCGGCGGCAGATTCGAAGTTGGCTGCGAGCCCGTAGATATTGGCGAGCTCCGCACGATAGAGGAGCGAGTCGCCAAGCGCCACGCGGCCCGCCAATAGTGAACGCCCGGCGGCATCGTAAAGCTGGGCTTGCCCCATGTTGTTCGCGACGATCCGGTAGGTCATCTCTGCATTGGGCGCGGCGGAGATGGCCGAAGACCAGGCTTCCAACGCTTCCTCAGGGCGTCCCGCCTCGTGGAGCGCCGTCCCGAGTTCGGCAAAAAGGTTCATGCTCGCCCCATGCTGTTCCATGCGCCGCTCCACAAGGTCGACGATTTGGTCAAACCGCCTCGCCGAGCCATACACTTGTTTCAGTTTCGTGAACACGGGCAGCGAGTCGGGATTGTCCGCATACAAATCCTCCATCAATGCGACGGCGCGGTCCTCCTCGCCCGAAGCCACATACTGGTCGGCGAGCTGGAAGACCGCCGCAATCTGCCCATCGACACCCGGCTGCGGGGTTGTCCCGTCCGAGGCCGTTGGCGGGAGTCTTCGCTGCGCATCAGCCGCCGAGCCAAAGGCGCCCGTCGACAGGGCGAGGGTTGCGAGTAGGAAAGAAGCCAGGTTGCGCATAGCATCAAGAAACGAAAAACGTGCGGCGAGGGGGCAATGTCCGGCTATCTTCGCTCCGGTTCGACGGGCTCCGAGACAACGGGTCGCGCTCTGCTGTATTGCCGCCAGGCGCTGGTCTGTCCGCTTACCCACTAGTATTCCCGTATGATTCCAGACCTCCGCCAGAGCGACGCACCAAGAGTTGACCGCCCGCGCCGCTTGGCCGTTCTCGGATCGACGGGCTCCATCGGAACGCAGACGCTGGAGATTGCTGGCCTTTTCCCGGAGCATCTCGAGATTCATGCGTTGGCGGCGGGGTCGAACTGGGAGCTGTTGGCGGAGCAGGCGCGTGTTTTTCAGCCGGAGGTCGTCTGTATCGCCGACGAGACGCACTATCCAGCGTTGCGGAATGCGATGTCGGGAAAGCCAACCCGCGTGGTTTCCGGGATAGAAGGCTTGTGTGAGCTCGCGTCTGCGCCCGAAGTCGAGACCGTCGTGGCCGCCATTGTCGGCTCGGCGGGGCTAAGGTCCACGCTTGCCGCGGTAGAAGCAGGGAAGCTGGTGGCCCTCGCCAACAAAGAAACGCTCGTGGTCGCCGGGGCGCTTGTCAAGCGCCTTGCAGAGAAACATGGCGCTACGCTGATTCCCATCGACTCGGAGCACTCGGCCATTTTTCAGTGTCTCGTGGGCGAAGACGCCGAGACCGTCGAGTCCATCACCCTTACCGCGTCCGGCGGACCATTTCGGGACCGGCCAGCCCACTCGTTCGACACCATTACAAAAGCCGAGGCCCTCGATCATCCCAACTGGACGATGGGCGAGAAAATCACCATTGACTCCGCCACATTGATGAACAAAGGGCTGGAGGTGATCGAAGCCCACTGGCTCTTTGGACTGCCGCCGGATAGGATCAACGTCATCGTTCACCCGCAGTCCATCATCCATTCGTTCGTCACGTTTGTCGATGGCTCGGTGAAGGCGCAACTCGGGGTTCCCGACATGAGAGTGCCGATTCAGTACGCCCTCGCTTTTCCGGATCGATGGGCTGCGGCGCATGAGCGGATCGATTGGGTGGCCCTTCGCACCCTCGATTTTGCCGAGCCCGATCTGGACCGATTCCCGTGTCTGGGTCTCGCCTTCGACGCGCTCCGAAAGGGAGGAACGGCTCCTGCTGTCCTCAACGCAGCTAATGAGGTCGCCGTCGAGCTCTTCCTTGACGAACGCATCGGTTTTGATGACATCCCCCGCCTGATCGAACGCGCCCTTTCCGAAGCTTCCACCGAAGGCCGGGATGATTTGGAATCGCTACTTGCGGCCGATACAGAGGCTCGCGCCATTGCGCGTGCCCACACGCCCGATCATGCTGCACGACTCCCATCGCGCCCGGCGCATGAATTGTTGGTGGGCGCGGAACGTCGGCCTGCGGTTCGCCAGTAGACGATCCCTTGCTGCCAGCCCGTTGATAGCTCAACGCTGAAATCGATCCCCCCGAATCCGTATGGACGCCGTCCTCAACTTCCTTTCGTATTTCTTCTGGGTGGCGCTGGCGCTCGGAATCCTCGTCTTCATCCACGAGCTCGGGCATTTTCTTTTTGCGCGTCTGTTTGGGATGCGCGTCGATGCTTTTTCAATCGGATTCCCACCCGTTGTATGGCGGAAGCAGATTGGTGCCACCGAGTACAGGTTGGGCGCCGTGCCACTTGGCGGCTACGTCAAGATTGCCGGGATGATTGACGAAAGCATGGATACAGAGTTCGCCAAAAACGAGCCGCAGCCCGACGAGTTCAGGACCAAGCCGGTATGGCAGCGGATGCTGGTGATCTCCGGCGGCGTCATCTTCAACATGATCCTGGCGTTCGTCATCTTCATCGGGCTCGCGCTGTGGTATGGCAAGGCCTATGTGCCAGCAGACAGCGTGGAGGGCGTTTACGTAGCCGATTCGTCGATTGCCTACAACATGGGGGCGCGCACGGGCGACCGAATCGTTGGTCTCAACGGCGGCAAGCTGGACCGTGTCGACGATCTCCTCTCGCCGGAAGCGCTATCGGCGCGACCGTTCTCCGTGACCGTCGAGCGTGGGGATGATTCGTTGACGCTGGAAGGGCCTGATCGGCTGATTTCGGAACTGAGTAGCACGCAGGCCAGCGGCGGATTTGAGGCGTTCGGATTCTCCATCGAACCCTCCCAAATTGGAGCGACGGTTCCTGGGTCGCCGGCGGCTGACGCGGGCCTTCGCGGCGGCGATCGCATCGTTGCCATCGACAGCCAGCGGATCTCGTTTTGGGGCGAGTTGGTCGCAACGATCCAGGCGGCAAATGGCGCGTCGATGACGTTCCGCTGGTCGCGGCCGGATTCGTTGGTCGCGACCGACGGTCCGGAGCCCGTCGCTCAGGAAGGAGGCTACGCATACTACGAGGCCACCATCTCTCCCGAAGCCAACCCCAGCGGCACGTTCACCGTTGGCATCTATCCCGACCCCAGCGCAATCACCGTTGAGCATGAGAACTACGGTTTGGTTGAGGGTGTCTCGGCTGGCTTTCAGGAAGCCTGGTCCCTGACGACGTTCTATGCCTCGTTTGTCGGGCGGCTGATTACAGGTAGGGAAAATGTGCGCGAGTCCGTCGGCGGGCCACTCATCATCGCCAAAACCACGAAGGAAGCAGCCGACTCGGGTGGACGTGGCTTCTGGCACATCGTTGCCGTGCTGTCCATCGCCCTTGCCATTTTCAACATTTTGCCGATCCCCGTGCTGGACGGCGGGCACCTCGTTTTTCTGATCTACGAAGGTATCACACGCCGCGAGCCGAGCGTCAAATTCAGGATGGTCGTCCAGCAGGTGGGGTTTGTTCTCCTGCTCGTGTTTATGGTGTTTGTGATTTTCAACGACGCCGTGAGGTGGTTTGGCTAGCGAGGTCAGGTTGGAAGCGGACGTACTTTCTGGAGGTAGTGAACGCATGACGCCGTGAGTGCCCGGACCAAGCCCATTCGCCTCGCAAAGAAGGCCCAGACCGTCGAAGACGCGGAGTTGCAGGCTGCGTTGAAGGCGCGAGGGGAGATCCCCGTTCATATCGCGTGCATCATGGATGGGAATGGACGTTGGGCGAAAGCGCAAGGCAAGCGGCGCGTGTCTGGGCACAGGGAAGGCGTCGAATCTGTGCGCGACATCACGGAAGCGTGCGCGCAGCTTGGCGTCAAGCATCTCACGCTCTACACGTTCTCAACCGAGAACTGGAACCGGCCCGCCTCCGAGGTTTCGGCGTTGATGGAGCTGCTCGTTCGAACGCTTCGGCGCGAGGCCGACCGCCTCAACGCGAACGACATCCGCCTGCGGACCATCGGCGACCTCGACCGCCTTCCAGATCGAGGGCAGCGGGAAATGGCTGAGGCGAGGGAGCTCACCGCCAAAAATGAGCGAATGACCCTCAATCTCGCGCTATCGTATAGCGGAAGATGGGAGATTGCGCGAGCTGCCCGCCGATTGGCTCAAGAGGCGGTGGCAGGCGAGATCGAGCCGGGCGATGTTACGGAAGAACTCGTTGCCGCCCGCCTGGATACGGCGGCGTTTCCAGATCCGGACTTGCTGATTCGCACTGGCGGCGAGCACCGGATCTCCAACTTCCTCCTTTGGCAGATCGCCTACGCCGAGCTCTATTTCACCGAACTCTTCTGGCCTGCCTTCCGGCGCGACGCGCTCTACGGCGCCATCCGGGATTACCAGGACAGAGACCGCCGGTTCGGGCGCGTTGAGTAATCGGATGTTCTCGGGTAGGAGCCCTCGCCGCGAACAGCCGCAGGATTATGCTATACCCGCATAGTTAATTCTCGAGCCCGTTCGAGACACTTCTAGATAACATCAAACCCCAACGTCGTCATCCCGAGCGCAGTCGAGGGATCTGGTTGCAGAACGGCGTCGTGCTCCGGCGTAGTCGGTTTTCGCCGTCCGGCGCAACTCGTTGGGGTGATCCAGCTAAGCCCGCGTAGATCCCTCGGTGCGCTCGCAGGCTCGCTTACTCGGGATGACGAATCAAACATAAAAAGCCCCGCCTCCACAAGATGGAAGCGGGGCCTGACAGGCTTTGTGAGCCTGAAGCGAACTCCGAAGAGTTACTTCATCAGCGTCACCTGGCGCACGTCGGTGAACTGCTCACCAATGGCGCGGACCATGTAAATGCCCGAGGGCAGATCAGCGCCATCAATCGTGAAGGCGTGCTCCGTACCGGCATTGAGGCTGCCGTTGAAGAGCGTGGCGACTTCACGGCCAAGCGCGTCGTAGACCGCGATGCGGACATTCTGCTGCTCCGCAACTTCAAGCGTGAAGTTGGCCTGCGGGTTGAACGGGTTCGGGTAGACCGTGCTCAGGTTGTGCGTACCTGGCAGGCCATCCGGGCCGGGCTCGATAGCGACAACGAGTGCAGCCTGGCAATCCAGCATGTTTTGCGAGAGATCGGCAAGATCTTCACCAGCGCCTACGCAGAACTGCACACGCTGAGATCCCCCGTTAGGGATATCAAATGGGCCCTGACCGATAGTAACACGGCGATCGCCCTGAACTGTCGAACACGTTCCAGCGCCATTCGTCATCGCCGCCCAGACGTTAGCGTCTGTTGGATTACCAGCCGAACCGTCAGCATCCCAGCCAGAGGCCGGGTCGACGCCGGGAGATACTCCGTAGTGGAACGGCGTTGCACCACCTTCAGCGAAGACATAGAGCGTCTGCGAAGGCACATCAAAGCATGCCTGGTTGTTTACCGCAGTGTCGACATCCCAGTCAGAAAAGTTGCCAACATAGACGCCATTCAGCGCGCCTCCCGATGTGTTCTCGATCATGTAGTCGAGGACAACAAAATCGGTAAGGCCAGCAGTCGTGCTCGTGTATGAGGTATGATGAACAACAATGCCTAGTGGCGTCGGATGTCCCGAATCGTCAAAAGACGTCTCGAAAGCTTCATCAAATGGGGGAGGAGCCGTGCCCGCCGCGACGGGTGAAACCACAACGAAGTCACCCGACAGGTAAGCGGTGCCGTTGACGGTCGTTTCGCTTTGCGCTACGAGAACGGTCGAAGCGAAGAGAGCGGCGCCGGGAGCACCCATAAACACAAAGCCGGTACCAGTGAATTGTGGTGAGTGCGTTCCCAGGTTGCCGTCGTCGTAGACATCGTACTGCACGACGCCATTGTCGTGAGTTCCGACAGACTGCGCCTCAAGTGCAGGAGCGGCCAGAAGCGCCAGAAGCGCAACAAAAAGCCCAGTGGTAGCTAGATATTTCATGTGATGGGGGCGGTTGAAGTGAGAGGAAAGCCGATGCCTCGCGCGAGGCATCGGGTACACTCCTATAAATACGCAACGCTGCAGCCGATGTCAACGTGCACACCCCCTACTGGAGCCGCTCCCGCACTACCGTGACAGAAACGCAAGAGCCCCCGCTCTGCTGCGGCAGGAGCGGGGGCTCTTGGACTCAACGGCACTGCCTAGAGCGACCGTTTCGGTGATGGTCCCTACTTCATCAAAGTCACCTGGCGCACGTCGGTGAACTGCTCACCAATGGCGCGGACCATGTAGATGCCCGAGGGCAGACCAGCGCCATCAATCGTGAAGGCGTGCTCCGTACCGGCATTGAGGCTGCCGTTGAAGAGCGTGGCGACTTCACGGCCAAGCGCGTCGTAGACCGCGATGCGGACATTCTGCTGCTCGGCAACTTCAAGCGTGAAGTTGGCCTGTGGGTTGAACGGGTTCGGGTAGACCGTGCTCAGGTTGTGCGTACCTGGCAGGCCATCCGGGCCGGGCTCGATGGCGACTCCAACGATAGACGCTTCTGCGGCATCAATGGCAGCCTGCAAATCCGACAAATCGGTACCGGCAGCCCAGGCAAAATTGGCGCATGCAATGCCACCATTTGCCACTGAACCCAAAGAAACACCCATCACGTTGCGACGGTCGTCGGGCACGGCAGGCGCGGTTCCAAGCGTTGTCATCTCCGTGAACTGTCCAGCGTTCGTCGTCGCGGAACTAACGTGCCAGCCCGAAAGGATTGTACCATCGTCAATGGGCGCAAATCCATAGTACGCAGTTGACGTACCGCTGTTATCCCATGTATAAACGAGATTCCCTACCGAATCGCCAAGGTTTTGCAAGAAGTCACCAACATCCCAGTCGGCGAAGTAACCGAGAAATATGTCCAATGAACCGCCAGACGTATTTTCTGCGCAGAGGTCAAAGACGATGTATTGATCGCTAGACGCGGTAGCAGAGTAGGACGTCTGGTGCAAGGTAACACCGAGTGGGCTGGAGAACGAAACGCCCCAACCGTCATCGAAGTGAGTGTCATATGGAGGCGCGGGAACCACAGCTGCCCCCGGAGAGACATTTGTGAACTCCGATGCGCCAGCGTAAGGCTGAGAATCAGCACTTCCGCCGATGCCGACAAGGGCGGTGCCCACGAACAGATTAGTACATGGCTCAGCATTAAAGCAAAATCCCGTGCCGGCGAATGCCGGGTCGGTACCCACAAACCCGTTGTCGTAGATGTCTGTCATAACGGAGCCCGTATCATGCACGTGTTGCGCAGATGCAAGCCGCGGCAAGACGAGCAGCATGGCTGCAAGCATCGTGATCGTAGCGAGATATTTCATGTGATGGGGGCGGTTCTAGTGAGAGGAAAGCCGATGCCTCGCGCGAGGGCACCTTGGAGACCCTAAATACGGATTTTGCATCCCGCTTGTCAACCGGTGGGCCGGAATGTTATGCCGTTGGCATCACTTTCAGCTCCGAAACACGTGCGGCGGCGTCGCGATGAGAACGGCGATTCAGATAAAAAGCGGCCGCTTCCAGGATCGGAAGCGGCGGCGGACGGCATGGACTAGACGGGATGGCGTTATTTAAGCAGCGTCACCGCTTGCGAGTCGGAGAAGCCGCTTCCCTTCAGTCGGACGAGGTACATTCCGCTCGGCAACCCGCTACCGTCGATCCGGACGGAGAGCGTCTGGTTGGCTTCGGGCGTGCCGCTGTAGAGCGTCGAGACCTGCCTGCCTAGCGCGTCGTGAAGTGTCATAGTCACCGGCGCCGACTCGCGGACGGCGAAGCGTACCGTCGCCTCCGGGTTGAAGGGGTTCGGGTAGGCGGGCATCAGCACGTAGTGATCCGGGGTTGCGACAGAAACCTCAATATCACCATGGTACTCGAACGCGCCGTCGTAGTCGATCTGCTTGAGGCGGAAATGGTAGGTGCCAGGATCGAGGCCGCGCGCGGTGTGCGTGTAGGTCTGCGCCTCGGTCGTCGTGCCGTGGCCGTCGACAAATGCCAGTGCCTGGAAGCCTGCGCCTGCATCCATCTGGACCTCGAATCCCGCGTTGTTGGTCTCGCTGGCGGTTGCCCAGCTGAGCCGCACGTCAATGCCATTCAGCGTTGCGCCGAAGGATACGAGCTCGACGGGGATAGCCATCGCGGCGTCAACCGCATTGGCCATGATGTTTGCCGCATTGTCGCCTCCGAGGATTGCGGCGATGAACACGCCGGTCTGGCCGTTTGCCAGGGTCATCGGCGCGCCGCCGACCGGCCCGCGAATGTCGTTAGCGGTGCACGTCGCCGGGCCGGGAGTCGACAACTCCTGGTAGATGTCTCCATCGAGGTGGCTGTACGAGGAGAAGCAGGTCCACCCACCGAGCGCGCTATTCAGGATGGCCGCCCCGAAATGCTGGGGCACCGATTGGTTGCCATCATATACGTATTGAAGGTCACCCGAGGCGGCAGCGAGGTTCGCCTGAAAGTCGGGCCCGTCGACATCCCAATCCATCCAGAGGCCGGGATACAAGTTGGAGAGCGTACCCCCCGAGACATTCGTGATTTCATATTGGAAGACTACGTACGGAGTCGAGGCACCGTAGTAGGCGTTGACCTCCACGTTGACCGCGGGGCCTGTGTTGGAGGAGAATACCGCCTTCTTGCCGAATGGCAGCGAGGGGTAGGGGAAGGACGTCGAAGGACCCGTCGAGCCTGGACCCCATTCCGATGCTGCGCCGACCTGATATGGATTTCCAATCACGGTGGAAGGATTCACGCCCAGGAGGAAAACGGATCCGCAAAGAGCCTGCTGCCCCCCATAGGTAAATCCACCGGACAAACAATCGTCGCTGCCGACGGCCCCATTGTTGAATAGGAACGTTTGTATGACGCCGTTGTCAATCGTCTCTTGTGCAAGGCCGACTGTCGGCAGCAGCAGGACGAGCAAGGCTGCGCCTAACCACTGGCGGTGAGCGTAAGAATTTTTCATGGCGGGTGTCGGGTTAGTTGAGAGGATTTGCACCACGGCGCGGACACGCTCGTGACAGGTTTGAAGTCTATAGGTAAGGACCACGCCCCCAAACTTGCAAGCCATTGCCGCGATTAAGTTGTCTTTGTAGGAAGGTTAGCTGGGTGGTGTCGTTTGCAGTCCACCTCGGTCGGCCTACCGTAGCTTCACCATGACCGACCGTAAACGTGCTGTGACGCTTCCGCACCCCATTCGCGTTGTCCAATTTGGCCTCGGCCCCATCGGTCTCGCCACATCAAGGCTTGTCCTCGAGAAGCCATATAGTATGGAGCTCGTCGGGGCAATTGATATCGACCCGGAGAGAGCGGGCCGCGATCTGGGGACACTGCTAGACCTCCCGGATCCAACAGGCGTCATCGTTTCGACGGATGCCGTGGAGGTTCTCCGTGAGGCGAAACCGGATGTCGTGCTGCACGCGACGGGCTCGTTTCTGCCTTCCGTTGCGGATCAACTCGAGATGTGCCTGTCTGCCGGCGCTCATGTTGTCTCGTCTACGGAAGAACTTGCTTTTCCTTTTGACAGGCATCCGAAACTTGCCGCGCGACTTGATGAAGCGGCGAGGGCGGCTGGACGGGTTCTGCTT
>JBGTDU010000002.1:0-4034 GCA_041748175.1 Rubricoccaceae bacterium | reverse complement strand
AAAAACAGAGCTGTAGTCTCAGCGGTCTTGAAGGGCCGGATACCTTTGAGAATTCTTCGTAGGCGTACTTTACTCGCTGACGTACTGACCGGTCGCTAACACGACCATGGGCTACGGTGCCGCCAATACCACTCGGATCTTGGCCTTCCCGGCCTTCGGCTTGCACACGACGCTGGCGCAGAACCACAAGATTGGCGCCGTTTTCATGATCGTGAGTTTGACCATGTCCTACGCGCTGCGGCGGGTTTTCGAGGCACTCAGCATGCCGACAAACCAACCGGAAAAGTGACGCGAGGATCCTGTTTCGCTGTATACTGAGCGCCACGTGCAGACCCTATGTGACCGCGAGGGGCCGGGCGCTGCAGATGAGGTAAAACAATGAATCATGAACGGTCAAACACCAGGGTGTTCCCAAGTCTGCCTGTTGCATGCGCGCTCTTGCTCGGAATACTGATCGGTGGGGCCGAGCCAGCGGCGGCAACACAGGAATATATCTTGCCCACGTTGTTCGATGTGACGGGGGTTGCAGCAGACGACGTGCTGAACATCCGTGCGGCCCCCAATGCCAGTGCTGAAATCATCGGGACTTTCGCGCCGAACGCACGCGATATTGAAGTCGTGGGACATGACGAGACCGGACAGTGGGCCCGGATCAATACGAGAGAGCGCAGCGGTTGGACCGCTCTTCGCTACCTTGCCTATCAGGTCGATGTCTGGACTCCCGGGATCTTGCCGCAGACCCTGCATTGCCTCGGAAATGAGCCGTTCTGGTCGTTCCGGCCAGAGGGAGAGGACATGGTGTTCTCGACGCCGGACAAGCCCGAAGCCGTGATGCGGATCGAGAAGGTCATGTCGACAGGCATTCTCCGAGATCCACGTCGGTCGCTATCGGCTCAGGGTGACTCCAGCCGCGTGACCGCGGTGATCGTGCCAATGGCATGTTCGGATGGGATGTCCGACCGCAGCTACGGCCTCGACGTCACCCTGATCCTCGGGGGAGGCGCCGCGCCGCAGATGCTGACAGGCTGCTGTTCCATCGCCCCGCGCTGAAATCGTTTGCGGTTGTGCAGACGAATGCCGCCGCTCTGACGGACTGGACTTGGGTCGGCAAGCCCGTAGGGAAGTGGTTTGCGAAGATCATTACAAACTGGCAGCGCCGGGTTTCTTGCAATACGTCGCACGGACCCGACGTCTGAACGACAGCACTACCAGCGGAACAAGAACATAAGAAACCCGAGAGAGAACGATTTCAACGGTCGCCGCAGCGCTGCTGCCGATGCAAAAGCGGCCCTGCTTCAATCCCACCGTGCTGCCAAGGAAGCCGCCGAACCGACCCGGGTTGAACGGCAGGAAGAACGTTTTGCGACCGCCGCGGCCAGGGAGGCACGCCAGGCAGAGCGAGCACGGAGAAAACTGGAAGAGCAGGAGCGTGTCCAAGCCGATGTTTTGGCAGCCGATGTTGCAGCCAAAGCCAAGGCGGGAACGCGCGAGAAGGTTCAAAAAGACCATAGCTCCCGCATCATCGACGATGGAGCCGCCCAAAAGGCCGAACGGGACCGGCGCTACGCCAACCGAAAAGCGAGAAAGCGGTAACGGTCAGGCCACCACACGGTAGCAACGTCCCCGCCCGTCCACCTTTCCGGAGGTGATGGTCAGTCCGAGCTTCTTCTTGAGCGCCCCCGAAATCGCGCCGCGCACCGTGTGCGACTGCCAGCCGGTCGCGGCCAGGATCTCCTCTATAGTCGCGCCATCAGTCGCGCGTAGCATGGCGATCAGCGTGGCGTGCTTGGTCCCCTCGCGCGGCGTGCGCGCTTTGGGCGCGGGTTCGGTCTCGGTGGGAGTTTCCGGCGCGGGCTCCTTGGTCGGCGTGTCCGTCGCGCCCGCAGGCGCGGTGTTCGCGTCCTCGGTCTCGATGCCGATGGCGGCGACACGAACGAGTACTTCATAACGATCCTGAAGGGCTTCGTGGAGCGCCACCCATTCAACCGTGAGCTCGTGCCAGAGCCTGCCGCAAGAACGGAAACTACATGAACGAGAGCAATCAAAAGCAGCTTGGCAAGACGCTTTGGGCCATCGCCGACCAGCTCCGCGGGGCGATGAACGCGGACGATTTCCGCGATTACATGCTGGCGTTCCTGTTCCTGCGCTACCTGTCTGACAACTATCAGCAGGCCGCGAAAAAGGAGCTTGGGCGCGACTACCCTGACCCGGACGCCGTCGGCAATGGTGGGCGGTCCTCACTATCCGTGTGGTACGAACAGAACCCCAGCGACGTGGGGGCCTTCGAGAAGCAAATGCGGCTCAAGGCGCACTACGTTATCCGCCCCGAGCACCTCTGGGCCAGTGTCGCCCACATGGCCCGTACCCAGGATAACGAGCTGCTCAACACGCTCCAGGCCGGGTTCAAATACATCGAAAACGAGTCGTTTCAGAGCACGTTCTCCGGGCTTTTCTCGGAGATCAATCTGGGGTCTGAGAAGCTGGGCAAGACCTACGCCGACCGGAACGCGAAGCTCTGCACGATTATTACCAAGATTGCCGAGGGTCTCGCCGAGTTCTCCACCGACAGTGATACGCTGGGAGATGCCTACGAGTACCTGATCGGCCAGTTTGCGGCGGGCTCGGGCAAGAAAGCTGGCGAGTTCTATACGCCTCAGCGGATCTCGGACATCCTCTCTGAGATCGTCACCCTCGACAGCCAGGAGCCCAAGACCGGCAAGCGGAAGCACCTCTCCAGCGTGATGGACTTTGCCTGTGGCTCGGGCTCTCTGCTACTCAATGTGCGCAAGCGCATGGGGTCGCACGGCATCGGCAAGATCTTCGGGCAGGAGAAGAACATAACCACTTAACCTCGCGCGCATGAACATGCTGCTGCACGGGGTGAAGGACACGGAGTTCGAGATCTACCACGGCGATACGCTGGAGAACGACTGGGACATGCTCCGCGAGATCAACCCGGCGAAGAAGCCCTATTTCGACGCGGTGGTCGCCAACCCGCCGTTCAGCTACCGCTGGAACCCAAACGAGGCATTGGGCGAGGACGTGCGGTTCAAGAACTACGGGCTGGCACCTAAATCGGCGGCAGACTTCGCCTTCTTGCTGCACGGGTTTCACTACCTCAAGGACGACGGTGTGATGGCGATCATCCTGCCGCATGGCGTGTTGTTTCGCGGCGGCGCGGAGGCGAAGATCCGCCGCAAGCTCCTCGAAGACGGGCACATCGATACCGTTATCGGCCTGCCGGCGAACCTGTTTTACTCGACTGGCATTCCGGTCTGTATCCTCGTTTTGAAGAAGTGCAAGAAGCCTGACGACGTCCTATTCATCAACGCGTCCGAGCATTTCGAGCGAGGCAAACGACAGAATTATCTGTCCGACGGCCACATCGCGAAGATCATCGACACATATCAACAGCGTCCGGAGGGTATCGAGCGGTACGCCAGGCGCGTGGGGATGGACGAAATTGAGGCCAACGACTTCAACCTGAACATCTCTCGCTATGTCAGCACGGCCAGGGAGGAGGCCGCGATCGATCTGTCTGCCACGCATAAAGAACTGGTCGAGATCGAGCGTCAAGTTCGGGAGTCCACAGCGAAGCACAACGAGTATCTGCGGGAACTCGGGCTCTCCCCTTTGCCGGGGCACGACTGACCTGAGCACAGCAAGAGTTCGATTTCTGTTCCATCGAGGATGCGTCCCCGAAATCCAAGTGTTCAGCTGGGCAGACGAAAAACCGCTGCACTATCATTGGCTTGTGAGAAATTCACTGGATCGACGCAGGCAACAGGTCCAGAGAATATCGGCCCTGAGAGACCGCTTCCGAGCCCCTTGGCGCAGAGGCCGGTGCTCAGCCCTTCCCGCATAACCCTCGAAAACAACGAGAAAATCCGGCCGCAGCCGGATCGGGAGAACGCTTTCGCGGGGGCAAGTGGCGGAGGGGATGGGCCTGACGTCCAACCTTCTCCACCCTAAGCCCTTGATATTACATTATAAGAAAAGCGTCACCATCACTGTTCAGACCGATCCGGCCGCAA
>JBGTDU010000001.1:0-2898 GCA_041748175.1 Rubricoccaceae bacterium | reverse complement strand
AGCCTGGCGGGTCTTGCAAGTTGAAAGGAGCTTGTCATGTAAGTTGCCCGTTCGACATGTAGCCGAGCGAGCGTGCGTCGGAGTAATCCGGGGTGCGGAGCCTCGTGAGGCGAAGGTGCGAGCCGCAAGCATTGAACCCGATTCGGCCTCGTTACGCTAGTGAGGGTGGCCAGCCTGCCAAAGGTGGTGAAGCCTGCTATCGACAGGGTAGCAACGGGCATAAGCACCTGTCGAACTCTCCGGGGTGGTTGGGGGCGGCGCGTGCCGACAGACCGGTCAGGAACCTGGGAGACCCGACGGGATGAGCCGCGGCTCAACGGCGAACGGGAAGACATAACCGTTGGCACGGTCCCGGTCGGGAGTCGGCGGGGCGCATAGTAGCGACGAAGCGGAGTAATGTCCGTGGAGCGAAGGGGCCCTGCCAGATACGTGCGTCCGCAAGAGGAAGGGAGAACCGATTGGATCATTCCGATCCCACGACGGAGAACCGGGACCGCGAACGCGGCATCCCGGAGAAGCTCTCTCTTCTGAGGCAGAAGCTGAGCCAAAAGGCCAAGCAAGAGCCGAAGTTTCGGTTTTACACTTTGTACGGCCGAATCGTTCGGTTCGACACGCTGCAAACGGCTTGGAACCTGGTGCGTGCCAACAAGGGCGCTCCAGGCATCGACGGAGTCTCGTTCGAGCAGATCGAAAACTCCGCCGAGGGGGTGCAGGGTTTCTTGAAACGACTTCAAGAGGATCTGCAAACCAAGCAGTACCAACCCCAACCTGTGCGACGTGTGTACATTCCCAAGGCGAACGGCAAGATGCGTCCCTTGGGGATACCGACCATTCGCGATCGGGTATGTCAGATGGCGGTCTATCTCATCGTGGAACCGATCTTCGAGGCGGATTTCGAGGACTGCTCCTACGGATTCCGGCCGGGACGCTCGGCCCACGATGCTTTGACGGTCATTCGTCAACACCTGCAAGCGGGGTATCGGGAAGTGTACGACGCCGACCTGCAAGGGTGCTTCGATTCGATTCCTCATGACAAGCTGATGGCGTGCTTGCGAATGCGGATCGTGGACCGTTCGGTCTTGCGACTGATTCGCTCGTGGCTAGAAGCGGTCGTCGTGGAAGAGGACGAAGACGGTAAGACTCATGGACACCGGCCGAAGCAAGGGACGCCGCAAGGAGGCGTGCTGTCGCCACTCTTGGCCAATGTGTACCTGCACTGGTTCGACAAGCTCTTTCATCGCCGGGACGGCCCGGCCCATTTCGCCAACGCGAAACTGGTACGGTACGCGGACGATTTCGTCGTCCTGGCCCGTTACCAGGGACCGCGGTTGCGTGCCTGGATGGAACAGACCTTGGAGAACTGGATGGGTCTCGTGATCCATCGAGACAAAACGCGCGTGGTGAACCTCCACGACGAAGGTTCCTGGCTGGACTTTCTGGGCTACCGGTTCCGGTACGAACGCGACCGGCATGGTCGCGCCCATCGGTATCTGAACCAGGAGCCGTCGGTGCAAGCGGTGCAACGCGAACGGGACACGCTGCGGCAGATGACCGGCCCACGCATGTGCTTCAAGCCGATTCCCGTGCTCATCGCCGAGCTGAATCGACACCTGAAAGGCTGGACCGAATACTTCAAGTTGGGTTATCCCCGGCGTGCGTTTCGAAAGATCGACTGGTATGTTCGCGAGCGTGTGATCCGGCATTTGCGCCGGCGGAGCCAACGGCCCTTCCGTCCCCCGGAAGGAACCACTTGGGATCAGCAGTTGACCCGCCTGGGTCTGCGGCCGATCTAAGTGGGCCGTCAACTCCTTGCGTCCGTCTTTGGCAAGAAGTGTCTGGGAACGCCGGATGCGGGAAATCCGCACGTCCGGTGTGCTGAGGGGAGAGCGTTCTACGTGGCATGGCAAGCGGTTCGTGAGCCACGCACGGGGAAACCCCGAAACACTGGTAGACCGAAGCCTAAACACCGTGGTCCGCTCTCCTACTCTACTGGTGATTACTTGTTAGATGCCCGCGGCGTCGCAGAATTCCATGAGCATCATTTCCTCGCCCCGGCTCTGGTCCATAAGCGAGTAGGTGCCCATGCGGAACAACGGCGGCGAATAGACGTGCAGCGTGATCAGTTCCGCATCATCCGCTTGCAGGTTGGAAATCTGATGCAGATCGAAATCCTGGCTGCCTTGCACGCTTCCAACGTCGTAGTCTCTCGATGACACGGCTTTGACATGCCCGTTCGGCGCGAACTCAAATCGAGTTTCAGTCATGGTGCCGCGAAGGACCCGAATCCCACAACTGGACCCGGCGTGATCATGAATCGGGCTTCTTTGTCCATTCTTCCAACAGAGCACCAGCAAATGATACCATTCACCGGAGCGCACCAGATTTCGGCAATATCCGCGTTCGGAAAACCGAGCATGCTCCGCGACAGCATCGCAAGTGATTTCGAGTTGGCTCAACTCAATCTGCAAATCCGCGAGATCGACCCGCTCTTCCAAACCGTCGAGGAATCGACAAAGCTCATTGATCGTCTTAGCCATGATCGGTGCACCACGCGCTGTTCGGTTGCCAGGGCTGCGCGCAATTCTATCAATGGGGCGGGCGTTGAACAAGAAATTTGAATATGGCGTATGGGCCTAATTTGAAAAAGATTTCTTACGGCGGCGGACCGGTCGTCTGTCCGGCCGTGAAGGCAAGCGTGATGATCCAGCTCAGGAAAACGATGATAAGCACCGACCCCCGCGAGACTGCGGGACGGCTTGCATGCTTAAGCCTCAGTTTGTTTAGGCTTAAGTTGGCAATGCGGTGCCGATCGGCAGAACGGAGAACACAGCGTTTACTTCGCATACCGCTCCGGCAATCCGTTCACAATCCGCACCGTTTCCAAACTGACGCGGACGA